>CAYNEY010000019.1:0-42300 GCA_964396375.1 uncultured Polyangiaceae bacterium
ACGGCGACGGCGGCTACCCCCTCGTCGGCGGGGCCTA
Organism: uncultured Polyangiaceae bacterium; assembly: GCA_964396375.1. Taxonomy (GTDB): domain Bacteria; phylum Myxococcota_A; class Polyangia; order Polyangiales; family Polyangiaceae; genus FEN-1139. The sequence continues at coordinate 38 of CAYNEY010000019.1, forward strand.
TGGGATCTACGGCGGCTATCCTGGAGTGGGTGGTATCGACGGCGAGGGTGGTATCGACAATCAAGGCGGCATCGACGGTGAGGGTGGTATCGACGGTGAGGGCGGGGTCGACAATCAAGGCGGCATCAACGGCGACGGCGGCTACCCCCTCGTCGGCGGGGCCTATGGGATCTACGGCGGCTACGCCAACCGCATCGAGAACACGTCGTCCGACGCGGATCCCTAGCTCGCGCCTCCGGGAAGAGTTCCGCTCTCAACCGCGCTCCTGACCACAAATCCGCACCGCATGGCCGGTGGCTGGTCTTCTCGGCGTCCAGTCGCTAAGAGAAGGCCCGTATGCGGCTCACCTACGTCTACGACGAACACCTCCCCTCGACCGCCACCGACACGGAACAGGTCAATAACACCGCCTCTGCTCTGGCTCGGTTGGGGGTTGACGTCGAACTGATTGTGCCGCGGCGCGCCAAATCCGAGCCCGTCACGCCGGAGCGCCTCGCCAACTACTATCAACTCGAGGGAGCCTTTCGTGTGCGCCAGGTTCCAGCCGCTCTTTCCCGTGTGAGGCCCCTCGAGAAGCTCGTCCATGCCTGGCGAGGGGTTGGTGCCATCGGGGACACCGACTTGGTCTACACGCGCAATCTACCGATCCTTCAGGCGGCCCTGAAGGCTGGACATCGCGTGGTGTTCGAGCACTATCGGCCCTGGCCCGACCAACACCCTCCCCTCGAACCTTGGCTGCGAGCCATGCTGCGCCACCCGCACTTACTCGGCGTGATCTGTCACTCGCGGCATGCCGAGCAATCCTACGCGCGCATCGGCGTTCCCGCCGAGAAGCTCATCACCATCCACAACGGCTACGACCCTCGCCGTATGCTACCGCGGCTGGAGCGCGCCGAGGCGCGGAAGGTCCTCAGTCTCCCTGAACATGGACCACTGGTGATCTACACCGGTCGAATCAGCACAAAAAAAGGCCTATTGTCGGTCCTCTCCCTGGCCGAACGCCTGCCCCAGGTGGGATTCGTGCTCGTGGGCTCGGAAGGCATCGGCGAGATCGAACGCCGTGCATCACTGCTCTCCAATGTGAGCGTTCGACCATGGCAGCCCTTCGATCTCACGATCAAGTACTTGTATGCGGCCGATGTGCTGATCATCCCGCCAACGCTGTCACCCCTCGAGCAGTACGGAAACACAGTGCTGCCAATGAAGCTCTTCCAGTATCTCGCGAGTGGCCGCGCGGTGGTCGCACCGCGCGCACCCGACACGGCGGAGCTATTGCGCCATGACGAGAACGCTGTCCTGGTCCCGGCGGATCGCGTCGAGGAGCAGGTCGCGGAACTCATGGACCTCCTCGGTTCGTCCGAGCGCTGGCATCGCGTGGTTGAAGGAGCGCTCCGCGACAGCACCGAGCTGACCTGGGACGCGCGCGCGCAACGGCTCGTTGCCTTCCTCGAGAATCGTCTGCTCGCGCCACCGAATCAGCTGGGAGAGGACGACTGGACTGGGCTTGCCTGGCTCGGACGAACCGGTCGCTACCTCTCCCGTACCTTACGCTAGAGCCACGGCGTGGGACGGTCGGTCGCGTTGTCTCAGGCGAGCCTTCCGTGGGCGCCAGGCGTGATCTGAAGGACAGGTGGGCAGACCAGGCTGTGCAAGGGCGCGCTCGAATGGCGTCGAGTGACCTGCATCGCGGGATGCCTAGTCGCGAGGACGCACGAAGCTGGCCCTGGGGTTTCCGCAGCTCGCTCAACCAGGCCCGTGATTCGGCCATCGCCATGAGAGGCTTCTCGGCTCAGCGTCAGCGAACAGGACGGGGCTCTGAGGATCGGGCATGGCAGTTCCGGTGAGCACGGCCCCACCCCCCAATACAGCCCCAGTCGGTGTCATCTCACACGTCAATCGTGCCTGATTCGTGGGTGCTGACGCGACCATCCGCCTGGCGCCGTTTCGAGGATTCATGAAAACTCCACGTTGGTTCGACTATTCCGCTCTCGCTCTACTGCTCCTTGGCTGTGGGAGTGAGCAAGATAGCCCAGTTATCGGTGACACGGGCAACCTGGGCGGTGCGACCGGAACGGGAGGAGCCATGACCGACTCGGCTGGTTCCGTGGGTGCGGGGGGCTCAACCACAATGAACCAGGGTGGCTCTGGTGCCGTTGGAGGAAGCACTCCGCTGGGAGGAGCAACCAGTCCGGCCGAGGGTGGTGCGGCCACAGCAACGGGTGGTGTTGGGCAGGGCGGATTGAGCGTTGGAGGCAGCCCGAGCGGAGGAGGCACCACGGTTGGTCTCGGAGGTGGTTCGAGCTCGGGTGGCACCAACCCCGGTGCGGGCGGTGAGATGCTGGGCCAAGGCGGCAATGCGGGTGGTGCCGTCACCAATGGGGGAATGAACCAGGGTGGAAGTGCCACCGGGGGTGGCGCTGCGGGCGGCACGGAGACCGTCGGTGGCAGCGCCCAGGGCGGGATGGATGCCGTCGGCGGCTTCGAGACCGGCCTGGGCGGTACCGAGGCGACTGCAGGCACCACGAGCGGCGGAGCTGCAACTGGTGGAACCGGCATCGGAGGAGCGGAAGCAGGCGCTGGCACCTGCGGCGACGAGCCGGTTTGTAATCCCCCCGCTTCGGGCGGCGACGACTGGACCGCCCCAGGCAACAAGAACCCCTTTGTTCCGGGTTACTTCGCCGACGGAACGGTCAAGAAGTTTGGCGACACCTTCTATCTTTACGCAACCAGCGACGGCGTAAAAAACGCCGCTGGACCGCCTGTGATCTGGGTGAGCCACGACTTCGTGAACTGGTACGCTCTCACGGTCACCATCCCGACCGGAAGCCAAGGTGGTCCAGGCGATGGGTGGGCTTGGTGGGCGCCGGACGTCACCATCGGGCCTGACGGCACGTATTACTACTACCATTCGAACAACTCGCTCCGTGTGTTCGCTGCAAGCTCCCCGACGCCCACCGGCCCCTTCACCTCCCTCGGGTCGATCATGCCAAACCAGTACGTCTCGGGCGTACTGACGCTCGACGGTCAGACGTTCACCGATAGCGACGGCACTCAGTACATCTATTTCTGCACCTGGGCTGCGAGCAACAGTGGCTGCGGCTGGGCGCGGTTCAACTCCGACATGCGCTCGTTCTCTCAAAGCGGACTCATCGACAATGCCCAGCTTGGGGCTGGCCTTTCGATCGGCGAAGGCCCCTTCGTCATGAAGGCTAATGATCGCTACTACTTCATGATGTCGAACGGCAGCTGTTTTGATGCAAGCTACCAGGTGCGCTACTCCGTCGGTGACTCCCCCACTGGCCCATTTACCTTTGCGCGTACCATCCTCTCCACCAGCGCCGACGACTCCGTGAACGGCCCTGGTCACCACAGCGTGATCAACGATGGAACCAACTACACGATCGTCTACCATCGGCACGACAACCCCCACAGCACAGGGGGCATGTTTCGCCAGCAGGCGGCCGATCGCATGACCTTCGACGGGAGCGGCAATATCGACGTCGTCACGCCCACGCACACAGGTGTGGGCTATCTCGGACCGGACCAGAACCCCACCTGTGACATGGCCTTCGGACGAACCGCCACCGCTTCCTCGAGCTACACGGACACCGCTCGGGACTTCGACTTTTTGCCAGAATATGCGGTAGACGACAACAACGGCACACTGTGGAAGGCCGGCGACTCCTTCATGGGGCACGCGCTTACCATTGATCTCGGTGGGGTACAGCCAATCGCGACGGTGATGACCCAGTTCGAGTACCCGATGTACTACTACCAATACCTGCTCGAGGTCTCCGAGGATGGCTCGAACTACGTGACATACGCTGATCGCACCGACAACAGAATCCCGGGTAGCCCGATGGTCGACAAGGGCACGGCCTGCGCACGCTACCTGCGTATCCGCATCACCGGCGTCGAGAAACCAGGCATGTACGCGGCGATCTTCAATATCCGAGCCTTTGCCGAGATCACGGGTTTCGATCCGAGCGATGTCAATCCAGCCTCCGCAGCGGAACCGGCGCCGGATCGCGGCCAACTGCTCATCGACCTCGACGCGAGCACCGTTGCCACCGGCAGCCTGTCGAGTTGGACCAACCAAGGCACTCTGGGAGGAAGCTTCACCGCCGAAGGCGGCAGCCCAACGGTCGGGGAGGTCTCGGGGCGTACTGCCGTAACCTTCAGCGGAAGCAACCGCATGCGCGCGAGCTTCCCAGCACCGGCCTCCATTTCCTGGAACAGCCCCTACACGGTGGCAGGTTGGTTTCTGAACCCAGCGGTGGGCGAGCGGGAATGCCTGCTCTCCTGGGCCGACCGGGGTGGACCGCAAGCAGCCTACGCCTCGATGATGTACGGTACGAGTGGCGCGTTCGGCGCATCCGCGCACTGGGACGCCATGGACATGCCCTATCGCGGCGTGCCGAGCGCGGGGGCATGGCACCATATCGCGTTGGTCTTCGATGGCCAGGTCGAGCGCGTCTACGTCGACGGAACGCTGAACAATCAGGAACAGAAGAATCTGCAGGTGTGGCAGGGCGGCGCGGTGATCCTGGCCGATTCGGGCGCGCTCGACGTCGAAGAACACTTCTCAGGCTCAGTTGCGTCGCTGCGAATGTACGATGTTGCCCTCGACGCGACCGGCGTGAACGCGCTGATGAGCGGGGACGAGCCAACTCTGCCCACACCACCAACCACAGAGTGAGGCCCGCCTCTGCTCAGAACTCACCAATCAGTGCCCACATCCGCGTCGTGTGGCAGACTCACGCGCGGTGCGCGGAGATACACGAATGGCGTGTAGTGAAGAAGGTTGGAAACACGTGAGGTGTAGAGATCGGCGTAGCGCTCAATCTGGCGCGCGAGGAAGCTTTTGTCGGCCCCGCAACGCAACAACTGACCCCAGCGAGCACTGACCAAGGACCCCGAGCGTTCGACCAGCGGAGCGATCCGTGCATCCAGCTCGATCAGTTGCTGTCGCAAACCCTCCTCTCGGTGCCTCAGTTGCTCGAGCTCGGTACGGGAGACCGGAGTCCTTCCCATCCGATGCCGCTGGACCCGGAGGCGCAGCTGCGACAGCTCGTGCTCCCATGCGGTCTTCTGCCCCATCATTCCGTCGATCTCCTGCTGGACCGTCTCAAACTCTGCGAGCGCCATCAGCTCAGCCTCGAGCTCCGGCACAATCAGCGCCGTGCGCCAACGCAGAACGTTACCGGATGCGTGAACATCAGCATAAATGTGGTCTCCCACATAGAGCACCTCATCTCCCGCCAGCTCGAGCCCAGCCTCCAGCAGCCGGGCGTTTCCGCCCGCGTACACCTGTTTGGGCACGAGCGGACCCCGATGCGGACGAAAGAGCCCTGTGGAATCAACCAACGTGAAGGCGGGAGCGTCCCCCGAGAAGAAGCTTGGCTTCCGCGCCTGAACCACCACGATACTGAACAGATCTCGGTAGGTCTGTCCTCGAGGCAGATGTCGATCGATCGCGTAGCTTAGCATCGCGTGGGTGTACTCCCACTCTGAATTGGTGACGAGCAGCAGCGCCTTGTTGGCGTCCGCTAGGTCACGCAGAGTCTCGACCATCTCTGGATCGTCCACCACATAGCGCTCCGGCTCGGCCATCACCTCCGCTTTGACGGCACCTTCCAGATGTGCAGCATCGATCGCGGCGCGCGCCATCCGCGCCAAGACTCGCGGGTCCAAGCCAGAAGGAAGACGTTGAGCGTCGAAGAGATCGATGAGCTGAACGTAGAGGCAAGACTCGGACAGGGAGAACATCGTATCGAGAAACTGCCAACGGGCACTGGCAAGATCCACCGGTTGACTCGTGTAGACTTCCTTGGCTTGCCGGAAGTCCAACATGCAAGTTCCGTGGCACGCTCGACGCACATGTCCAAACCGGTTCAGCTTGACCAGATTTCCAAGCTCGGTATCCACAACGAGTCCTGGCACCACCAACTCTCGCCGAAAGCGCAGCGTCTCTACCGGCCACCCCTGCTCGGCCAGCCGAGCCCGTCCCACCTCAAAGGCTCGTTCCTCCCAAAGATCGGTCCGGTAGCGAATCAACGTGTAGTCCATGTCGAACCCCACCGCGCGGATCGAGCGCATGTTCAGGGTGCGATTGCAGAAGACACGACGTTCGAGCGCGGGAAGGCGGTGTTCGATCATGACCGGGTCACGGTTCTACGCCGAAACCTCCGAGCAGGCGAGCAACCTAGCCAACGACGGCTCTCACTGAATCCTCGATGATCGCAAGCAGTTCATCCAGATCGGCGTCCGGGATGTTCAACGCGGGCACTGTATACACCACATTGCCGAGCGGACGCAGGTAGGCTCCGCGCCGGAGAGCCTCCTCGTACACGAGCCAGCCAGCTCGCGCCAGGTATCCGGAGTCACCGACCAGATCGAGCGCCCCCAGCATCCCAAGGCTGCGCGCGTGGACCACGTTTGGAAGCCGGCCCATCCGTTCGAAGGCTGCGGCGATACGCCTGGCCTTCGGCTCCGTGTTCTGCACGATCTTCTCATCACGGTAAATATCGAGAACCTCCCGCGCGATCGCGGCGCCGAGCGGATTGCCGCAGAAGGTGTGGCCGTAATAAAACGCCCTCGAACGATCTCCACAGAATCCCTCAAAGATCTGGTCGGTCACCAAGGTTGCAGCCATTGGCAGCAGCCCCCCGGAGAAACCTTTGGCCAGGCACATGACATCCGGGCTGACACGACTTGGCTCGGATGCCCACATCGTGCCAGTCCGACCATAGCCGGAGAACACCTCGTCGAATATGAGAAACGCACCAATCTCATCGCACAGCTGCCGCAATCGCGGAAGGAAGGTCGCAGGGTAGAGGCGCATGCCCCCTGCACCTTGAACGAGCGGTTCAATGACGAGCGCTGCCACTTGGTCTTTCTCCCGCGCAAGCAGCGCCTGAAGAGCCTCCCAGCACTCCTTCACTCCATCGGCCGGTGATGGAACGGAAAGGACCTGCATCAGAATCCGATTGAACGGGGCTTTGAAGGCTGCCACCCCAGAAATGGCCGTGCAACCCAGGGTTTCTCCATGAAAAGCTTCCGAGAAGGCGATGACCTTGTGGCGCTCGGGCTGCCCGTTCTGATGGAAATACTGAACGGACAGCTTGAGAGCAACCTCAACAGACGTCGAGCCGTCGTCACTGAAGAACACGCGGGTCAATCCGGGGGGTGCGACAGCGATCAGTGCCTCCCCGAGTTCGGCCGCAGGCTCGTGAACAATACCGGCGAGCGGCACGTGAGCCAGAGTCGCTGCCTGCCGCGAGAGCACCTGGAGCAGACGCGGGTGACCATGTCCCAGAAGCGAGGTCCACCAGGACGCATTGCCGTCGATGAAGGAGCGACCATTGAGCTCAAACAACCGCGAGCCCTCCGCACGCGCGATCACGAGCGGCTGCTCGTCCGCGATATAGCGGCTCATCTCCGTGTACGGGTGCCACAAGGTGCGCTTGTCGAGCTCGATCAGTCGACGGCGGGCGGCATCGTCTTCGTTCATGCCTCAGTGACCTCCTGATCGTCAGGATGCTCAACCGGCAATAGCATGCTGACCTGGGTACCCGACCCAACCGTGCTCTCAATCCGGAGCGAGCCTCGATGTGCCTCGAGGATCCGCTGAACAATCGGCAACCCGAGACCCGTGCCGCTTGGTCGAGTCGTGAAGAAGGGGTCGGTGGCGCGCGCCAGGATATGGCCATCCATCCCATGACCCGTGTCAATCACGTCGATGCTTACATGCTCACGGTCCTCGTGGATGGTCGAAGAGGCGCGCACGGTCAGCACGCCACCGTCGGGCATGGCGGCCCGGGCATTGGCGATCACGTTGTCGAACACCAGGCGCAGCAGGTTTGCATCCGCCCAGATCCGGGGGATCTTCTCCTCATTGACCGGTTCGACCACCAACCGATGGGGCGGTCCAACGCGATTCTCGGCACGCTTGACCAGCTCGGCCACACTGACCCAAGCCCCTTGAAGCTTGACGGGGCGCGCGAAGCGAAGAAGGTCGGTGACCAGCCGATTCAGCCGGGCGCTCTCTTCGTCTAGGATCCCGAGCAGGGTCGTCCGGTCCTGGTCGGCCAGCGTTGGTCGCCGTAGACCCGCCACCGCGTTGACGATGATGGCAAGTGGGTTCCTCACCTCATGGGCGATTGATGCCGCAAGCTCCCCCACCGCCGCAAGCTGCTGCTTGCGGCCGAGTTCGCGCTTCATCCGATGCAAAACCTGGCTCGACTCCCGCAAAGCATTGGTCTTCTCCGCGAGACTGGAGGTGGTGTCGACCAGGCTGGTCGCCACCGATCTGTACCTGAGCACGAGGCCAAGGGCAGTTGCGAACGCGTAGGTCGAGAACAGGTGCCCAGTGAGTACGGGAAATGCGTACCACCCGAGCATCACGAGTGAGTCGCTGAGCGCGGCCAGAGTTGCCAACACCGTGCCAGCCAGGGTGAGACCGACCTCGAAGCGTCGCAGGTTCCCTGCTCGGAGCACCAATCCAGCGGTGTACAGCAGGGTCATGAGGACCAGCACATGAAACGACAATCCGAGCGGCCCAAGACTCGTCGGGAAGGCTCCAGACCGTGCCACCACAACCTGGTTGAAGAGCCGGAGCTCCTGCTCTCCGCTGAAGAAAGGACCGAACCACAACCCCACGGAGAACAGCACCGCGACTCCCGCCATGACTCGCTGCCCGAGGCGCGCGTGGGGAGCATCGACCAAAAGGACGATGAAGCTGAAGTGAGAAAAGACAGCTAGGATTGCGCCCTGATAGGCGACCCGGTCGGAGACGGCGCTGCCATCAACGCCCATCAACGCCGAGACCGCCACGCCAGCGGAGATCAGCGCCACCCCCACGCAAAGAAGGGCGAATGACAGGTACTCGCGATGCCTCTGGACCAACGCGAACGCCAGCGCGAAGTACACACCAAGCCCGATCTGAGTCAGCGCCTCAGCAATTCCGATTCCAGCCGTGATCGAGACGGGATGAGAGGACACGCTATGCGACCAATCCGTAGCTACGGAGTAGCCGACCTTACACCGGCACCTCGGACCGCTCCACCATCCGGTGCCCCCAACACGACCACTCCGAAACCGGCCCCGCAACCTGACTGGGCTGGCTCTCGTGATATTGAATCACAGCGGCGGTCCGACGCCGTTCGACCGACTCGCGCGAGAGCAGAACTGATGCTACCGCACCTCTAACGTCTATGAGCTACGTCGTCTTGGCGCGCAAGTGGCGCCCGGTCCATTTCGCCGACCTGGTAGGTCAGGAGCACGTGGCAACGACGCTGGAGAACGCGATCGCGTCCGGCAGGCTCGCCCACGCCTTTTTGTTCACCGGAGTCCGCGGAGTGGGAAAGACTACCAGCGCTCGGCTCCTCGCTCGCTCCTTGAATTGTCTCGGCGATCCCGACACTCAGACCCCCGGGGTAGATCCGGGTCCAACCGCCCGCCCTTGTCTCAAGTGTGCGGCCTGCCGTGAAATCACAGCGGGTTCTGACGTCGACGTGCGGGAGATCGACGGCGCGAGCTACAACGGCGTCGACGAGGTACGAAAGCTTCAGGAAAGCATCCCTTATCGACCAAGCCGCGACCGCTACAAGGTCTTCATCATCGACGAGGTCCACATGCTCACGGCGAGCGCGTGGAACGCTTTCTTGAAGACCCTGGAGGAGCCCCCTCCCCACGTCAAATTCATCTTCGCCACCACTGAGGTGCACAAGGTCCCAGTCACCATCCTGAGCCGCGTCCAGCGTTTCGACTTCAAGCTGATCTCGGCCCGCCAGATCATCCAACGCCTCCGCCAAGTGCTCGACGGCGAGCACATCTCAGCCGAGGAAGCAGCCTTGTCGATCATCGCCCGCCAGGCTGCTGGGAGCATGCGCGACGCGATGAGCCTGCTCGATCAGGTGATCGCCTGGAACGATTCGCGGCTGGATGGAGAGTCCGTGGCACGGGTGCTCGGCGTTGCGTCACGGCGCGTTCTCTACGAGTTGTTGGCAGCATTGCTCGAGGGCAATGCCGCTGGGTGCCTGCATATCATGGACGGGATCTGCCAGCAGGGTTTCGACATCCCCCACGTGGCGCGGGATATCCTGGCGTTACTCCGCGACCTGGTGGTGGGTCGGGTCTGCCCCGACGCCGATCAACTCCTCGATCTCCCCCTCGAAGAGAAGAAGGACGTGGTCCGTCTGGCGGAGACGGCAAACCTTGACGATCTCTTACGCCTTCATCACGGCTTTTCGGCTGGCTTCGACGAGGTGGTGCGGAGTGGTCAACCGCGCGCTGCCCTCGAGATGCTGCTGGTGCGGTTGGCACGCCGCCCCCCCCTGCTCCCCATCGACGATCTCCTTGGGCGCCTGGCAGGTCTAGAGCGGCGGTTGGCTCAAGGTGGTGGGAGTTCGACAAGTGGCGGTGCACCCCGTGCAGCCCGGCCGGTCAGCGAAGGTGACCCCTTCGCCGCCCCATCCGGGGCGGCTCACTCGAGCGGGAGACCACAGATCCCGGCTCCCTCGCGCCCGCGCACCGAAAGGACCGAAGGTACACCGCCGGCCGGCAATCTCGACCCAGGGTCGTTGCGTGACTCGGGTGCACCCGCGGGTCACGCCGCGGTGATCCCTATCTCTGGTTCCCGACGGCCCAAGCCCGGAACGGGACGTCCGGGGACAACCCGCTTGGGTCACCCCGCGCGAGACTCTCTGGTTCCCCCCGCGGCCAACGCCGACGATCATCCCGAGGAGGTTCCGCAATCGGAACCAGAGCTCTTGGCAGAGTGGCAGGAACTGGTGGAATCGATCGCGCGGGAGCGACCCGAGGTCGGTGCAGTGCTCGAGCACGCGGTACTTCTGTCATCGGACCCGCGCCTGCTCGAGCTAGGATGGCCGAAAGATAGCGTGTTTCGTGCGCAGTTCCCGGAGTCCGCGCTCGCCGACTTGATCCGCTGTGCCGACGCCGAACGCCGTAACCAGAAGCCTCGCTTGGTCTCGATCCTCGACGACGATCCACGTGCCGCGGGCCGACAGACCCTCGCTGAGCGGGAGACAGCGGAGCGAGCGCGCAGGTATCGGGCACGGGTTCAGGAGATCCGCAATCATGCCAGTGTTCGTGACGTGATTGACGTCCTTGGGGGCCGGCTTCGCGACGTCCGCGTGAAGGGGTGAACCTGTGCTCCCTGAGCGACTCTCCCGCGTGATCGCCTTGTTCGCCAAGCTCCCAGGCGTCGGGGAAAAAACCGCACAGCGATTTGCGCTCGCGCTGGCGACGCAGACCTCAGGCCTGGCCAGTGATCTGGGTCGTGAACTCTTGCTGCTCGACCGCGAGCTTCGACCCTGCACCTTGTGCGGAAACATCGCTCAGCTTGGCGAGAACGGCCAGACCTTGTGCACGCTCTGCACCGATTCGCGGCGTGACTCGAAACTGCTCTGCGTGGTGCACCGCGTGCAGGATCTGCTCGCGATCGAGCGCAGCGGGGCCATGCGCGGCCGATACTTCGTGCTCGGACGCTTGCTCTCGCCGCTCGATGGGATCGGGCCCGATGAACTCCCCATCGAACAGCTGTTTGCTCGGGTTCGCGAGCAGCAGATCGCCGAGGTCATCTTGGCAACACCACCCTCGGTCGAAGGCGAAGCGACAGCCCTGCTCCTGGCTCGCGAGCTTGCTCCCCTCGAGGTGGTGATCTCGCGAATCGCGAGCGGTGTGCCTCACGGTGGGGATCTTGAATTTGCCGACCAAGTAACGCTCGGACGCGCCATCGCAGGCCGGCGTGGCGTGAGCGAGCGGCCCTAGAGCCATCTTTTCTTCCGTCTGGCCAATCCGTACCCCGGCCACGGGGGAAGCCGATGGATTCCGCCCTCTTGTGTTGCCTCGGGCAAAGACTCGCGCAAGAACTCCGCTCTTCGGATATGGTGAGGAGGCTCTGTCATGAAGCGTATCGTTGAAACTAGCCTTGCACCTGCCGCGGTTGGCCCCTACTCGCAAGCGGCAATCGTCGGTAGGATGCTCTACACGAGCGGACAGATCCCGCTTTTGCCGGACAAGAACGAACTCGTCAATCATGACATCGCCTCGGCAACCCGTCAGGCATTGTTGAATCTGAGCGCCGTCCTTGGCGCTGCTGGGGCAAGCCTCGATGATGTGGTGAAAACCACCATCTATCTCTCCGACATCGCCGACTTGGCGGAAATGAACCAAGTCTATGCGGAGTTCTTCACGGGCTCGGTGCCCGCACGTTCTACGGTCGCTGTGGCAGCACTCCCGCGCGGTGCCCGCATTGAGATTGAAGCCATTGCCTGCCTGCCACCGGAGGCCACGGCAGAACGATTGGGAGAAGAGCCTGCATGACTGACGACCCCACCTTACCCAAGTTTTCGGCTGCTCTTCTCGACGCTTCGGCGGCCGAGGCTCCGAGCGCTCTGGTTTCGGCTGGCGATCACGTGATCGCGCTTGTGGAACAATGGATCGCACGCAGCAACGTCGCCGCCCTGGTCGCAGTCTCCGACCATTCATCTGCGCCAATTCGAAAGATGGCGCGCCGTGGGCTGAGCGTGCTGCGCTCCCGCGGGATAGCCATCCCAGAGGCCACCCGGCTCACCCCACCCGGCCTCGGCACGCGCACGCAGCTTACCGCCGAAGCCTGGATGATGGCACCGGATGCACGCGGCGGTGTGGTTATGGTGCTCGCTCAGCGAGCGCCGACACGACGGTATCGCACCGCCTTCATCTATCTCCATGACGGGCTTGGGATCCAACGCGTCGAATCCGGGGAGCAGAGCCAGCATCAGCTGAGGGAGGCCATGGCCCGACTGATCCCTGGCAGCGGGCTCAGTCCGGTGAGCGTGCCGGTCGAATGGGCGCGCTATCGCGTGGCGGCGGCGCGCAAGCGTCACCAAGAACTCGGACATCCTCCTCCACTTGGATTGATGACGGCAGCCGCCTTGCTTGGACCAGTTCCGGAGATGCCGCCCCCTCACCCACTCTCTCTGGACCGCTTCTCGTTCACCTCCGAGGAGCAGGCCGACCTCGCGCGCCAGTCGGGGGAACTGCACCGCCTCCCGGAGTTTCGGGGCTGGTTACCACCGCGGGGTGCCGTGGACCAGATGCTGGCAGCCATCGGAGAGCATGTGAATCCCGACCAACAGCCATCCCAGGCTGAGATGGGCGCGTTGCTCGAGGGTGCCGTCCAGGCCGCCACCGATCGGCTGTTCTCACCCCAAGCGCGTGAGCATCTGGTTGAGACCATGCGGGACAGCGCCCTGTCCGTCTTGACCCGCGAAGGCGAGGCTAGAGCGCGCCGCGTGGTGGGAGCCATGCAAGCGATTCGCGCCGCCGGGCTCATCACTAATCCCCCTCATGAAGTGGGATTTCTGCGTGCCTTCTTCGACAAGGCCGTAGCCATTCTCCTCAGTCAGGGCAAAGGGAGCTTGAAGATCCCCGTACGGCGGCCGGCGGTAGCCCCGACAGGGGCAGCCGAGCCGGCACAGGACGGCGAGAGCACACATGGGCTCGATTCCCAGTCACTCCTCTCGACTCCCAGCACCATATCTGCTGGCGTAGAGCTCCCCGAGGAGAACGGTTGGGAGCAACCGTCGGATCGCACCTGAACGCCGCTAGTTGGGCTCTCGCTCGACGATGCGCCGAAATTCCGCGAACAGTTGCCGATAGATGGGCCCCGGTCGCCCCTCACCTGAACGCCGCTAGTTGGGCTCTCGCTCGACGATGCGCCGAAATTCCGCGAACAGTTGCCGATAGATGGGCCCCGGTCGCCCCTCACCGATCCTCCGCTCGTCAAGCGCGATCACTGCCAGCATTTGTCGAATACTCGAAGTGACGAAGAGTTCGTCTGCCGCGTAGGCCTCGGCCAGGGTGTGCACCCCCTGCCGCAATGGTACCCCCAGATTGTGCGCCGCCTCGAGCACCACTTCACGGGTGATTCCCGCCAGAATCCCGGTCGCAAGCGGCGGAGTGGAGAGTTCTCCCCCATGCACCAGAAACACATTGGAGGTTGCTCCCTCGAGAACACGTTGCTGGGCATCCAGAATGAGCGCCTCATTCGCACCACACTGACCAGCACGGCGCATCGCGAGCACCGCGATGAGATAGTTGCCAATCTTCGCGCCGGCCGCCTCCGTAGCTTCGTGAGTGCGTTGAGTCGCATAACTGATCGCATGCACCCCATTCCGATAGCTCGATTCAACAGGTCGGTGGAGCTCAGTCACCAACACGATACGTCTGGGTCCGTGCGCCAAACCTGGATCGAGACCGAGCTCACCACCACCACGCGTGACGATCACCCGGACATAGCTCTCACTGTTGTTCGCAGCGGCCAGCGCTTCGAGGATCTCTTCTCGCAGCACCGCAAGCGACACTGGCAACTCGATGAACACCAGCTCAGCACTCCGAGCCAATCGCGCCAGGTGCTGGTCCAGTCGAAAAGGACGACCGCCATAGGTGCCCAACGTCTCGAACACAGAGTCTCCGTAGAGCAACCCGCGATCGAACACACTGATGGTCGCCTGTGCCGGTTGGTGGAGCTGTCCGTCAATCGCAACAACAGTCGACATCGTGCCTGTTCTCCGGGTTGACCTGCCCGGCGTTCAGTATCGGGCAGGTCCCCGTCGGATCCTCTCGGTCGTACTTCAACCCTTGAGTTGAACCAGCTTCTCTTTCACCCACCCGAGGCTCGGATCAGCCTGGAGGGCACGCTCGAAGTCGGTTTTTGCCTTTTCCATCTCGCCAAGCACCAGGCTCGCTTCACCGCGCCGTGCATAGATCAGTGCCTTGGTGATCGGCCCACCAGGCTCCAGTTTCTGGACCTGGATCATCAACGACCCGTACAGCTGCTGGGCGCGCTTGGCATCACCGATCTTCATGCTTACCTCTGCCAACCGCACGATCACTGTCACGTTACCAGGCTCGATCCGGAAGGCCTTCTCGTACTCCTCCCGAGCCCGCTCCGGATGGCCCAACGTCAAGTACGCCTCGCCCAGCCGACGGTGGATGTCCGCGAGTTCGCGGCTGCGGCGTCCGCCGTAGGAAGCCACGATCCGCTCCAGCGCCTCAGCCGCAAGATCACTCCGACCACTGTCGTTGTAGGCATCGCAGAGTTCGAGCAGAAGCTCCCGATTCTCGGGCACCAACTGGCTCGCACGCTCCAGCACGGTGGCCGCGCCCGCAGCGTCACTGAGCTTGTTCCGATAAACCTCCGCAGCCTCACGATAAAGCTCGATTTGGCGAGGCCGCTCCGCGGTCAGCTCAGCCTGACGGCAGATCAACTGACACACCTCCGGGTACCTTTGCATCTGATCGTACAAGCTGAGCAGCCTGGCTCGGAGCTTCGTATCATTCTCGTCGATCGAAAGAGCGATTGCGACCGCCTCTGCTTCGCGCTCCGTATCACCCAACCGCTGCCGCACATCTGCTAGCTGCGCCGCGTATTGGCCACGCTCAGAGCCCTCAAAGACCTGAAGCAGCTCCTCGAGAACCCCCGCCATCTCATGATGATCGTTGCTCTTCGTGTGCAGTTCGAGCAGCGCGAGAAGCGAGGGCACGTGCCGTGCGTAGCGCCCGAGGAGAGTGCGGTAGGTTGCCACCGCGCGCTCCCGGTCATCGAGCTGCACTTCACACACCTCGGCCAGACGCGTCATCAGCCGTACCTCCGCATCACCATCCTGACGCTCACGCGCACTGTCAATCTGGCGTTCAAGCAGCTCTGCCAACTCTTGGTTCTGCCCCGTTTGCTCCAACAAGCCAGAAAGGAGAAGCACAGCTTCGGCCTCATTGGGTTCCTCGTCAAGGATCGCCCGGAGACTCTCCATGGCCGCCATGCTGTCTCCAAGCTTCTCGCGAATCCTTGCCGTCTCCAGTCGAACGACCTTGCGCTCACCGGTGCTCGTCGCCAGCTCCAGCTGACGGTCGAGCACTCGGCAGAGCTCCTCATAGCGCTCCGTCTTGGTCAGAAGCTCACTCAACCCAGCTGCCGCCACCTGATCGGAGGGTTCGTCCTCGAAGAGCACCCAGAGCAGCTCGATCGCTCGGTCGAGTCGACCCAGGTGATCTCGCGCGATTCGCGCGGCCTCATGTCGCAACCCAAACAGCGTGCGAGGCTCCACTTCGAGCTCGATCTGCTTCTCGAGCAGCTGGAAGAGTTCTTGGTAATCCAGGGCCTTGCGCCTGAGTTCGGAAAGTTCTCGCAAGGCCCAAAGGTTTCCATCGGCCGACGACAAGAGTTCGCGAACCACAGCCTCGTGAAGCGCGGTGTCGTCGAGGCCCTTCGCCAACTCCGCCGCCTCCCGGATCAACCGTTCACGGTCCGCCTCATCCAACACCAGCCGGGCCCGCTGACGCAAGACATCGAAGAGTTCTCGTCGCTGATCGCAGCTCCGGTATAGCGTCTCGAGTTGCCCCAGAATCTCCTCGTTTGCCGGGTCGAGCCGCGCCGCACACAACAGGCATTTCTCGGCTTGCGGCGGCACCTTCAGGTGTTGCTCGTACCAGCCAGCGAGACGCAGCCAGATGTCACGCAGAAGATCCTGGGGCAACGCCGTGTCGGCCTCCAGGAGTTCCACCAAGGCATCCGCGCTCGCCGCCAAGGTATTGGTTGCGAGGCCCAAACGCTCGATCTCATCCAGCAGTAGTCCGTCAGACAGGTCCTCCTTCAATCCCTCCAACAACACCTGCGCGGCGCGTACCTGGTCATGACACTCCTCCTCCAACACCTGAGCCAATTGGCGACGCATGTCCAGTCGCTCCGAGTCACCCCGGGCGAACCGGACGCGTTTCTCGAACAGCGCAGCCAAACGGTCACAGCGTCCCGTGCTGCGGTATACCGGCTCCAACACATCTGCAACATCGTCAAAGAGCGCCACCTGATCGCTGAGCGACTCGAGCAGCTCGATCGAACTCGAGTGGTCGGTAACTCGATCGAGGGCCATTCGCAGGGTACCGATGGCCTGGGCCGCCTGCTTGAAATGTTCGAGTTGGAGCACGGCCAGCCGATAGTAGAGTTCCGCCACCGTGGTGTCGTCTGACTCCACTGCTGCGCGCCGCTCCAGCACGTCAACCAGAGATTCGGCGTCGCCCAACGTAACCAACAGCCGATCCAGTGCCTGGAGAAGATCACCCCGATCTCCAGTCTGGTCCACAGCGCGTCGGTAAGCATCAACCGCTCGGGCCGGGTTCTTGAGTTGATCTTCAGCGATCTGCCCCAGTCTCACACACAGATCGCAGACCAACTCTGGATCAAAGGTTGCCCGTGCACGCTCATCAAGCACATCAGCCACTTTGGCGTACCCATCGGTAACCGCCGCGAGCCTGTTGATCTCGTCGAACAGCGCCACATCACCTGGTAGCTCGGTCACCGCGCGCAACAGAGCGTCGAGCGCCTCCTTGGGAAAGGAGAGTTGAGTCTCCCAGATCTGCTTGATTTCACGGAGAGTCTCGGCTCTCGCGAACGGATCGTGAAGCACCGTCAGCCGCAGCTCCAGCACGTCGACCAAACGACGGTGTGCGCCGCTCACCGTCAACACCGGGACCAAGATCTCTGCGACCTTCTCCCGATGCTCCTCGTGATCGCGACCGATCACGAACACGGCGTGCTGCGCCTTCTCGTCACCCGGTACATCCTCGAGCACAGCTCGGTAACACTCAAGTGCTTCGTCAAAGTCGCTCAGCTCCGCGGCCAGCACCTCAGCGCTCCTCGCCCGCAGGACTGCCCTCTGGGTCGGCGCACTCTCCAGCGAAGCCTGAACCCTGAGGTTCTCGAGCAGCTCCGGCCATTGACGTTCGCTCTCGTAGAGGCGCGCCAGCCGCTTCATCACGTCCAGGTCATTCGCACGGAGTTCGAGTGCCGAAGCCAGCAGATCTATCGCCCGCTGACTCTCCCCGGGCTCCACCTCGATCAGACCAGCGGCAGTCAGAAGATGCTCGAATTTGAGGTCGTTCTCTTCCGGATCGGCCAGCTCGACGCGTCGGATCAGCAGCTCGATCAACCGCCGTCGCCGCGAGCCATTGCTCAACAGCCCAATCAGGCAGTCCACGGTGAACGTGCTATCGGGCTCCAGATCCAACGCCTTCTCATAGGCTTCGATCGCTCCCTCTGGATCCTCCAACATGTCACGTCGCACCTCACCAACTCGGCGCAGACAGGAGGCGCGGTCATCGTCACCGAGCACAAGATCGGCCTTCTTTACCAGGACCTTCACCAGGGTAGGCCAATCGCTGAGCAAGGTCGCCAGACGTTCCATTTGCTCCAACGTCGCGAGATCCTCTGGCTCCAACTCGTGGAGAGCACCAAAGCTCGAGAGCGCACGCCGTGGATCGTCTAGCCTTGCATCGTAGGTCTGCGCAACGACTGCCAAGAGGTCGCGACGTGCCGCCAGGTCCGGGGATGCCTCAAGCAGCTCACTGTACACCCGTACCAGCTCGGAGAACTCGCCTGTGATTTCGCTCAAGCGCTCAAACTCAGCGCGCACTGACAGGTCGGAGGGTTCCGCCTCGAGCGCCAGCACCAGCGCTCTCCGAGCCTGTTCGACATCACCCGCACGCTGTTCATAGAGTTCCGCTGTTTCGCGGAGGACGGCCACGCGATCTGTAGCGTCTTCGGCCAGCTCCAACCGATCTCGATTGAGCCGAATGATGCTCTGCCAGTCGTCGGCACTCTCATAGAGAGGCCTCAGGATCTCCACGGCTCGGCGCTTGCAATCGGGACGCTCTCTCAGCTGTTCCAGACGCTGGAGCGCCTCGGGATGGTTCGGGAGCTGACGGGTGACTTCTTCCAGCTGATCGATGGCACGATCCGGTGACCCGAGTTCACTCTCCCACAGATCGGCCAGTGTCACCCGGAAGGCCGCCGCCACGGTCACATCATCAGCGCGATCGGCACGGTGTAGGAGCAGCTCGGCTAGCTTCGGCCACTTTGCCTCACTCCGGTACAGATCCATGAGAGCATCCAGCGTCGGCGGATGCATGTCATCGATTTCCATGGCCTCACACAGGGAAGCGATGGCCTCCGCCGGCTGCGCGAGCTGATAGCGCTGCAGAGCCACCACCACGTGAAGAGCGTTCAAGCGATCCTCGGCATCGAACCGGTAGGCCAGCGAATCGCGGTACAACTCTACCCGGTCCTGGTGACGCGAAAGACCGTACAGGATGGCGTCGATGGCAGCGAAGAGCTGGGCGTTATCGGGATGGACGCGCAACGCCCGCCGGTAGTGGATGAGCGAACGTTCCATCTCGCCCTGCAAGGCGAACAGCTCACCAGCTCGTACAGCAAGTGAGGCGGAGGATGGATCGTCGGTGGTGATTTGCTCGAGCTCACTTTCGTAAATCTCAGCGAGGCGGCGCTCGGCACCGGCCACCTTGGCCAGCCGTTCCAGCTCCTCACGGGCATGCCCATCCGTGCAATCCTCGTGGAAGAGCCTGGCCATGGTCTCGAGTGCAGCCGGAAAGTCCTCCAGCTGCTCCTCCTCAATCTGAGCCATCCGAAGCAGAAGGTCACGGCGCTCCTCGGGCATCGACGTGGCGTCGAGTCGAGCCTTCTGCGTCGACAGCACGCGAGTATGCTCGCCGCGACTCACATAGACTGGCTCCAACAATGAGGCGGCCCGTGCCCGTTCCTCTGGCTCCTTGGCATTCGCGAGAAGTTGCTCGAGGAGCGCAACCGACGAAGCGTGTGCAGCGTCAAGCAGGAGTGCCTGCTCCAACTCGTCGAGCGCGCGCGGCAGATCGCCCACGTGGTCCGCATAGATCTGTGCCGTCAGCGCCAGGAGGTCAGCTTTGTCATCACTGGCACGATCGAGACGCCTCTGGAGCAGCACAATCAGAGTCTCGAAGCGCTCGAGTTTCCGGTACAGGCGATCCAAAGCGGAAATCGCCTTCGGATCGAAGTCGATGTCGACAAGACGCTCATAGACCTCAACGGCCCGGGCTGGCTCACCAAGCCTATCCTCCAGCAGGTGCGCCTGCCGAAACAACAGCGCTTTCTGCTCCGCCTCATTGTCCGCAACTTCAGCGCGTCGCACCAGGATCTCGAGCAATCGCGAGGCGTCACCCGACTCTTCGTGCAGCCGCTCGAGCGCTACCAGCGCCGAGAGTTCGTCAGGCCGAATCTCGAGCGCCTTCTCGTAGTACTCACGCGCGAGCGTGAGGTCGCTGAGGTCATCGCGCGCCATCGCTGCGATCCTCAAGGTCACGTCGAGCTGCACTGCGCCGTCCAGGATTTCGCCGACGATATCCCGCATCAGCGCTACCAACTCCCGCGAGAGCTTGCCCGCCCGTGCCAGACGGTCGAGGTGAGCGAGCCAACCCTCCAGCTCGCCGCTCCCCAGAGACTCGCGCGCTCCGCGGCTCGCGTATTCGAAGGCGCGGACCGGGTTCTCAAGACGTGTCTCCGCGACCGAAGTAGCCATGCGGAACAGCTGCTGCCGCTCCATCGGATCGTCCTCGAACTCCACCTCGATAGCGAGCACTCGAAGCAACAGCTCGCCGTTCTCCTCTTGCTCGAAGACCGGCCGCAGGATCCTCGCCGCCTCACGCCGCACGGCCGGTTCCGCGTCCTCCAAGAGGCTGAGCAACGCTTGCCGCGTCGCCTCATGCCGCGGATCGACCTCCAGAGCATCCCGGTAAACCGCCAGGGCACCGTTCGGATCAGCTAGCCGCTGACAGCGCACCTCACCAAGGCGTGCGAAGAGATCGAGACGCTCCGCACCGTCGGTGGTCACCTCGATGTGTCGTTCCAGACACGATGCCAGCTCTTGCCAAGAGGATTTCCGTTCAAAGAGCCGCTCGAGCGCCCGCAACGCCACGTCTTCTGGACCGAACTCGTCGATCACCGCCTGCCAAACCGCAATCGCCTCATCCACCTCACCCAACTTATCCGCCAGCAGCTCGGCCCGACGCGTCAGCAGCACCCGACGAAGCTCAGAGTTGGTCTCGTGCTGATACCGCCTCGCCAAGATTGCCGAAAGATCCGCGTACCGCTCCTTCGCCAGGTACAGGGCATCGAGAGCAGAAAGCGCGTCGGTGTCATCATCACTTTCCTCGAGACACGCGACATATGCAGCGATCGCCGCGTCGCCATCCGCGAGTTCGTCCCGGTGAATCTGACCGAGCCGGCGCTGAATCTCTCTGCGCTCGTGGGAGCTTTCGACTAGGCCGACCTCCAAAGTCAGAACCTCTGCCAACTCGGACATCTGCCGCGTCTGCGTGTAGATGCGCTCCAGGGCCTCGGCCGCGGGCAAGGTGAGCACGGCATCCCTTGGGTCGAGACTGGTCACACGCTTATAGGTCTTCTCCGCAGCGTCTATGTCCGAGAGCAGGCTCTCCTCGACATGCGCGAGCTGCATGCCCACGGCGGCTCGTTCCGACAACCCCGGAGCCACATCGAACGTCTGGTGGAGCACGCGCGCGATCTGCTGCGGATCTCCCAACCGACGGCCGATCTCGATCATGCGGGTTCGCGCCTCGTCGTCGGCGGGACACTTGGGCACGTAACGAGCCAGCACCTCAAAGGCTCCTCGGTCGTCTCGCAGTCGCTCGTCTCGCAGGGTGGCGATCCGTCGCAGTAGCTCACTTTGCAGAACCGCGATGTCCTCTCCCGTGGTGGCTTCCAGGCACTCCAGTCGGACCTCCAGAATCCTCACCAGATCCCGAATCTCGTCGCGCTCCAAGTACACCGACTCGAGTGCCCGCGCCATTCTCGGTCTGAGAGCGACGATGCCAAGGATACGTTCGCCAAGTGCTCGAGCATCGAAGTCATTGACGTCGCCTTCGAGCACGTCCTCCACGTAGCCGATGGCGTCCTCGGGTCGGTGAAGCTTGTCCAAGAAGAGCACCGCCAGCCGCCGCTTCAGCTCCACAGCGGCCTCACCCTCCGTGATCTCCAAGCGTCGTGTAAGGAGCTGCGCGAGCGGCTCGTGTCGCTCGTAGCGCGAATACAGCCGGTCCAACGTCTCGAGTGCCTGCGAGAAGAGCGGATCAATCTCCAGGATCCGTTCGAAGTACGCAATCGCCTTGACCGGATCGCCCACGATCTCTTCGGCGATCAGCGCCACCTCCGAGAGCATTTCGATCCGCCGCGTGCTGTCCTCGATACGCTCGATCGCACGCCCGTACATCGCCTCCAGCTCCCCCCAACGCTCCGCGGCCGTGAGGATATCCTTGAGCCGCTCGAAAGCCCGCTGGTTCGAGGGCGCCAACACCAACAGCCGTTCGAGGTAGGGTGTCGCTCCAACCGGGTCGCCTAACCTCTCCTCATGAAGGTGTGCCGCACGCTCGCACAAGCCAAGCTCAATCTCGTGCGGCAACGGCTGAGCCAAGACCAAACGAAGCGCGTCGGCTAGATCGGTGGGGCGCCCAGCCGCGACGGCCAGTGATTCTGCTCGCTCCCAAAGCTCGGACTGCTCTGGGAATTCAGCGAGAGCGCGCAGTGCGTAGTCGAGCGCTGCGCTCCGCTCCCCCAGCCGATCCGCATGCAGGTCGCACAAACGCCCCACCAGGAGCAGCTTGGTCTCGCGATCTTCTGCGCGAGACAGCATTACGCCAAGCGCTTGGGCCTCACGACGCGGTTCACCCATCGACGCGAAGCGTCCAGCCAGAACCTCTGCTGCTGCAAAGCGCACTGCCTGGTTGTCGAGTAGCCGTTCGACGATCGACAGCGCGCGCGGCTCGCTGCCCACGCCGTCGAGCACCCGCACCGCCGCGGCCAGGGCGTCCTTCGGACGGTCGAGAGCCGAGAGGTAGAGCTCCGCCAGGTGCAACTCCAGATTGTTACGCTCCTCGCCCGCCAAGAGGTCTCGCTCGCGTTCCATAATCGCGACCGCACGCTCGGTTTGTTCCGATGCAAGCAGCAGTCGCGACAAGGCGGTGAGTGCCTGACGATGGTCCGGAACGAGTTCGAGCAACTTGGTCCACACCTCAATGGCGCGCTCCGGCTCGGCGTGAATCTGCTCCTCCCGCTCAGCAAACTCAGACAGAAGTGCCACCTGGGTCGCGAGATCCTCGGCGTGCTCGATCCGATGCGCGAGCAGAGACCGCTGCTCGTTGCGTCGGTCATGCTGGATGAGGAGGAGCAACAGGGCCTGTTCAGCCTCGCGCTCCCGCGGCAGGCGCGACAAGATTCTCTGGTAGGTGGCGATGGCTGCGTCGACCTGGAGAAGCTCGTTGGCTTGAACGCGCGCCAGCGTGAGCTCGAGCTTGCGACGCTCATCAGAATCAGCACCCTCGGCGGCCACTGTCGTCTCGGACTGAGCCTCCGGCTCGGCGCGCTTACCCTTCTTCTTTCCCTTCTTCTTACCGCGCCCCTCCTCCACCTCACTCGGTGTTGCTGAAACCACTGGCGGCGGGGCGACCGACTCCTCACCCAAGGTCTGGAGCCGTGTCTGATAGGCTTCGACGAACGCGTCCCAAGTTCCGGCGGCACGGGTCGTGCTCTCGAAAGCAAAGGCAACCCGCTCGTTGGTGGGGGAAAGCTCAAAGGCACGACGTGCTGCCAGTGCCGCGTTCTTCTTGTCGAGCAGTCGCTGCCCGAGCACATCAATCAAGCGAAACAGCACACCAAGCTTATCTTCATCACTGTCGCTCGCTGCGATCACCAGTTCGTACAGCGGAGGAAGCCGCACCCACTTCTCCTCGGCCTCGTAGATTGGGATCAGCTTCTGAACCGCGCGCATATCCGAGGGATCCACGGTCAACATGCGCTCGTAGGAGCGCATGGCGCGTTCCGGCTGACCCAAGTTGTCTTCGAAGACACGGGCCGCCCTCTGCGAGAGTTCGACCTTGAGTTCACCGCTGCTGGTTCGGTCAGCGGCGTTGCTCAATACCTCGGCCAACCCCTCCCAATCGCTCTGGGCCGCGTAGAGCTCGGTCAACGCGTCGTAGTCACCCTTCTGCAAGTAGGCATCACGCAGCACCCGCAGGGCTCGCGCGTGCCCTGGCGTGAGTTCGAGCACCCGCCGCCAAGTCTTGATGCTGGCTTCAGTGTCGCCAAGGTGCTCCGCGTAGACGGTACCGAGCCGCTGAAGAAATGTGGATTTGCTGGCGTCGTCAGCACTGGCGGCAACCCTCTTCTCCAGGGAAAATGCCAACGTCTCGAAATCACGGTGTCGCTCGGCGTGCTTCTCAAGAGCGTCTAACACGTCCGCTCGCGAAGCATCCTCGTCGAGAATTTGTTTGTAGAGCTTGAGCGCGTCGGGCACCTTGTGCAGCTTATCCGCGGCGATCTCCGCCATTTCCCTGAGGAGCCCCACCCGTTCCGCACCGCTTGCACGCTCCGCCTGCTGCGAGAGCAGGCCAAAGAGTGGCTCCCACGCTCGGCGGCGACGGTACAGGTCGTTCAGTTTTTCGGTCGCCTCCGGATCGCCGGGGGCGATCGCGAGCAGGCTCTCATAGGCCTCCGTGGCGTTCTGAAAGTTGGTGAACTGCTCCAACCAACGTCGGGCCACACTCCGGAATAGCGAGGTCTTCTCTTCTGCGTTCGGCGTGACCTGAGCCAGCTTGGTCTGGTAGGTGAGCAACTCTCGGTGGCGACCCAGAACGTCATACAAGCGCACCAGCTCGCGGAGCTCCTCCACATCGTTCTCATCCAATCGCTCATCCAACTGAACGATCTGGTGGAGCACGGTCACGAGCGAGGTGTCGCTGCGTACGTAGGTGCGGTAAACGGTAGCTACTTCACGCAGAATTTCTAGGCGCTTCTGGTACTGGTCGGCAGGAGTACGCTCCAGTTGCTGACGGAGCAGTTCGACCAGCGCCGTGAAACCCGAGGTCGACTTGTACAAGCGCTTCAGGGACTCACGGGCAGTCTCGTTGTCGGGATCCTGGCGCAGAATCGCCTTGTACTGCTCGATGGCGCGCTGAGCATTCTGTTGCTTCTCCAACAGTTGGGCGATCTCAGTGGCAATTGCTGCCTTCTTGGCTCCATCAACCATGACGTTGGTGGCGGCCTGCAGTACGTCGATCAGCCGCGACTCGTCATCCAAAGTCCGGCAGTACTCTCGAAAGAAATCGAGCGTGAGTTCGTGCGCCGGTGCAAGTTTGCGGATCCGCTCGAACCAGGGCTCTGCATCCTCCGAGTGACCACGCTCTTTTCTATGCAGCTCGGCGATCTGCAAGAGCTGCTCGATGCTCTCTGGGTTGGCCAGGTCTCGCTGCTTCACCTCGCGCTCATACAGCGCGACCAACTCATCCCAGCGCTGCTCGGTGGTGTAGAGAGTGGAGAGATACTGGAGCGCTTCGGTGTGTCCCGGTGCGTCGCGAAGCAGTCGCTCGTACGCGGCGACCGTGCGGGGCGTGTCCTCCAACCGATAACGACATATTCGGGCAAGTCGCAGCCCGGATTGAACCCTAGAGGTGACATCTGGCCCACGTGCGGTGAGCCGCTCGAGACAACGAACGACCTCCTCCCAACTCTCGGTCTTTCGGTAGCATTGCTCGAGCATCAAACCGGCTTGGACGTTGCTGGCGTCCAGGCGTACCGCCTGCTCCAGGCGCTCAATCACCCGGTCGAGGTTTGGCGTGGGAGCGTAGCGCAGCTCCATCTCTGCGGAGCGCATCAGCATCGACCCGCGGTACACGTCGTCGGTCGCGGACTCGACCTCGCTCGCGTAGCTCTCGGCCAACTCTTCCCAACGGGCCTTTCGCTCAGTGGACTCGGCAAGGCTAGAAGCGGCACTTGTGTCACCGGCAAGCGCAAGCTGCCCAAGCAGCTCCATCGCCTTGTGCTCCTCGAAGAGGTGATCGCGAAGCACACTAGCGAGCGCGCGCATCGCGAGGCTCCGAGCCCCAGCGTCCGTCACGATGCTCAAGCCAAGCTCTATCAAACGAGCTACCGCCGCATACTCGCCACGGCTACGGTGCGCTTCGCTGGCCCGCTCCAGGGCAGCCAGAGTCTCGGCTGGAGGAAGCGATGCGGACGGAGCGGTGAGAACCTCCGTGAGCGCGTCCCACGAGGCACTGGCATCCGGATCCGCTTGCAACTGTCCGAGGAGATTCATGATTCTTTCGGTGTTCATCGTCCACCCGTTCCTGCCGAGTTCAAGACTGCCGGCCCCGTGACGAGAGCCGCTGTGCGAGGGTAGACCGGCCGGTGGCGGCGACACAAGCACGAGGCCGCCAATAACGAGCATCCCCGCCCTGGGGTCGGCCCGTGGGTTCGGTGGCCTTCAGATTCCTATCGTAGCCGGCCGGTTGCCGAGACCTGGCCGAACGGCTAACTCGCCACGCATGAGCAGCCGCACAGCCCGTCCGTGCCCACGGTTCGCGGGATCCCGTCCATCACTCGCGCCCTGGTTTGTCCGGCTTGCACTCCTTGCGACCCTTGGGCCCACCCTTTCCGGCTGCCGCGGCTGCAGGGAAGAGCGCCCCTTCACGCCGTATGTTCTGGACGCTACTGTCCCGGCCGCGCCCAGTGCCCCTGCCCCACCGAATCCGTCCGGCTCCGTGACGCCCCCACCTACCGCAGAGATCGTCGCAGGCGCCCGGCTCGAGCCCCCGACGCGCACCGTGACCGCCCTCGGACGAAGCTTTGAGGTGCCAGCTCACCGTGCCGCGGAGCTGCTGGTGGAGCGAGACTTGAACGGCGACCAGCGCACGGACGCGCTGCTCCTGCTCCAAGCGCTTCCAAGCGCGCCGCCATCCCAGCCACGGCGTGAGCTCTGGTTCTTCCCTGACGGTGACGACGCGAAACCCATCTTCGCGTTGCCAGGATGGGTGCCCACGGCTCCATCTTGCACACAAGCAACCAAGCTCGCCGTGTTTGACGGCCGCTTGATCATGCTGGATGTTCACGCGCACTGCGAACCCCGGTTGCCGGAACGGGTTCCGACACGCTTCCTTGCTCTGCTCGAGCGGCCGCCAGCTACGCGCGTCCTGCTTGGACTACGACTCGCGGAACCGGCTGCCTCCGAGGCGCTCGAGGTGCGCGCATCGATGGCTGATCGTGATGGTGACGGACGGCGTGATCTCGCATTCGATGTCAAACTGCTGGTGGACGGAGCGACCGAAACCTTGAGCCTCGGATGGCTCGATCGTGCTGCTGGCTTCGCCTACGAGCCGTCCCTCTTCGTCGAATCGCTGACGCGGCGCCTCGGAGAGCTGGAAGGGCTCTCCCGGGATCGAGCCCGATCTCGAGAGCTTACCGCTCGTGTCGCCCACCTGCGCCGACTCCTGACGTCCGTCTGTCAACAGAGCGCCACTACCCGAGTCTGGGACTGGGACGGAAGAGAGATAGCCTGTCCGGAACTCGACCGGATCGCCCTACGCCTCGCTCAGCTCGACATAAGAGGAGCTTTGAACCGCGGTGACCGGCTGGCTGCGGCCGGAGCCTTCGGCGATGGCCTCGTGTGGTTCGGTGGCCTCTCGGCTGGCGATCGCGAGTCGCTGAGGAAGAGTGTAGAATCAAACTTGGTCGAGATCACTCCCCGGGGGCGCGCCGAGGTCACCCCTCGTCCTGCAAAGCGTCTCGGAATGGCGCGTTACAGTCCGCTCGCCTTCGATACGGAGGGTCGGCTCCTGATCCAGACCGACCAAGGCTCCGCGATCCGCGTGGCACCAAACGGTCTCGAGACGCCGCTCGAGGAGCCGAATGCGCTCCGCACCAACCTCTCGGTGACCGATGGCGTGGGAAAGAAGCTCCTTCGACTCCTCCCTGGTTGCGATCGCTCCGAGTTGCTGTTCGTGGTCGGCGGTGAGCAACGCATGGCGCTGCTCCCTCCCATCCCCACCGGACTGCTCGCGCCCCGCCCAGGTTCCTGTCGAGGGGGAGTCGTCGAAGTCCACTTCTCCCCTCTCGAGTGGTTGGGGGAGGTGCCCGTAGGGCTCGCCAACGGCCGCTGCACGCACCCAAGCGATCCCGGATTCTGTACCGATTCGAAATCACTGGGCACAGCCAAACCAGGCTCTCCGCGCTCGCCGGACGGGCAGAGCATGGTAGCGCTGACTCCGATCGGCCTTCTCGTACACCGAGGCTTGAAGACCGAGCGATGGCGTGGCGAAGTACTCGGCGACACCGCGCTCCTCACCGACTGCGTGGTAGCAAATGGAGCGAAGGCGCTCGCCTGTGTCCGCAACGACCGGGTGCTCTTCGTCACTCGCGAA
Source organism: uncultured Polyangiaceae bacterium (assembly GCA_964396375.1). GTDB lineage: Bacteria > Myxococcota_A > Polyangia > Polyangiales > Polyangiaceae > FEN-1139. The sequence continues at coordinate 28,133 of CAYNEY010000019.1, forward strand.
CTGGTGCCGAGAGCAGAAGTGCCGGACAGCGGCACGCCACCACCGGCTCAGGATCCCGGCCAAGCGCTCGTTTTGGACGGCGGCCTAGCGCTCAAGCCGGGGAGTGCTCCGGCATCCTCAAACTGAGAGGCTACGGTTGACGGGTGCGCTCCAGATAAGAGCGCGTACGCGTGTCGACCTTGATCCAGTCGTTCTCGTTGATGAAGAGGGGAACAGGAACCATCGCACCCGACGACACCTTCGCCGGCTTGGTAACGTTGGTCGCGGTATCGCCGCGCACTCCCGGCTCTGTTTCCACCACCTGGACCACGACGTGCGGCGGCAACGTGACACTGACGGGATTACCCTTGTACAGGGTGACCGTAACGTCGATCCCATCAATCAAGAAGTCAGCATCCTCCCCAACTATCTCCCGGTGCACAGTGAGCTGCTCTCCGGAAAGGGAACTCATGAAGCAGTACCCGTCCCCGTCCGGGTAGATGAACTGCATGCTCCGATCCTCAACGTCAGCTGGGTCGAATTTCTCACCCGATCGGATATTGCGCTCGAGGATCCCACCGGTTAGCAGGTTCTTCATCTTGGTTCGGGTGAACGCCTGCCCTTTTCCGGGCTTGACGAACTGGAACTCGACGACGATGTAGGGTTGCCCCTCGTACATCATCTTCAATCCCTTGCGGATATCACTCGTGTCCATAAGCCTCGATCGCTCGTTCTTCCGCAACCCTTCGCTGCGGCGCGACCGGGCTCTAGCTTCGCTTCCGGCGAGCAGCAAGGCGGATTCGACCGGAGGGAGTCACGGGTTCGGCCAACTGCGCCAAGGGTGTGATCCACCCATCACGTAACATCGGGTAATTACCCACCTGTGGCCAGGTCCGACATCCGGACCATCAACCGGTCGAGATTTCCATCGTCGCGGAGGATAAGCTGGTTTGCTACATCGCTGGCGCACCTCGGGGACCGCTGGCGAGGGGCGCAGGTGGACCGTCATGGATGAGTATGAGCTCGAAGAGGTCAAGCGCGAGATCGTGGAGAGCCGGTCGCTCACCATCAAGACCAACAACCTCATCAATGCCCTCGCGGCCGATCTGAAGAGTATCGCGCGCCGCCAGCAGGGCTATGAGCGCCGCTTCTTCGTCAACAGCGCGGCCGCGTACGTGGTGACCATCGGTGTGCTCTTGCTTCTACTCAAGTTCGCCTGGGACGCCAAGCTGGAAGCGGTGCGTGCCGAGGGCAAGGACGCCCGCGATCGGGTCGTGCAACTCGAAAAGGATCTGAAGACCATCCAGGCTCGCGAGGACGCGAACACACGGAGCGCCCGCGCCGCCGCCGAGTTCTACGATCTGGTCGCCAGCAACAAGCGCCCGCAGATCCTGGAGAAGTATCCAGAGATTACCCGCCTCAACTTGACTCGCACCGAGCGAGCGGTGTTCGATGCGGCCGCCGAGCGTGCCCGGGACGAACTCTCCCTGGTCGCCTATCAGACCGGGCTCGAACGCGCAAAGATGGGACGCTGGCAGGAGGCCCAGAGCGACTTCGAGGAGGCGCTGCGCCTGAAGCCCAACGCCTCCCACTCCTCCCAAGCTACGTATCAGTTGGCGATGGCCCTGCGCGCACTCGGCCAGCAGCGTCTCGCCATTCCTCAACTGATGCAGCTCTCCGAGGCCTCCGCAGATCGGGAGGTCATGGATGACGCTACGCTGCTTTTGGCTCAACTGCAGATCGATATCCAGGCCTGGAACGACGCAAAGACCACCTTGCGGTCATTCGTGCGGCGGTTCCCGAAGAGCGCCTACATCAACGATGCTCGTGGCAAGCTGGCAGAACTCGAACTCTTGCACTGAACCTTCCGTTCATCGATCATGAGCCGCGCCCACGCAGGCTGTGAAGACAGCACTGCCTGGGGCCGGTGCTGCCAGTTCTTGTCCGTCCCCCACGATCCGAAGCATGCGCTTGTGGCTTGGCGGGCAGGCTGCCACCACCTCGGCTCGGCCCAAGCCCTCTGCCGGGTCCACGTAGCAGTACCCAGGCTGAGGGGAACTCTTCTCGATGCCCGGGACGTTCAGACAGTTTGGCTCATCCAGCTGGGGCAGTTCGCACAGACACATCGCGGCGCAGTCGGGTCGTCCGTCGACGTCACACAGAAGTGACTGCCGCACGTGGCCAAGCACGCTCTCGGAAAGCTCCTCGGAAACCGTTCTCCGACCGTGCGCAACGCAATCGCACCAGCGGGACTGACTGGGGCCAATCGCCTCAACCACAGCACAGGGCAGCTTACCATCCTGGTCGGGCTCGATCGGACGCGGCAGGCATGTGCCACCGAGCTTCACCTTGAGCCGGTCTACCAACGCGGCCACCGCAGGATTGTAACCATATCCTCGACTCGCACTGGATTGCCAGTCGAGGTTCTTCGGACAGATCGAGGCCACCACCGCATTGTTCCCCGTGAACGCAGCCCGCGTTGCCTCGAAGAATCCTCGCAGCACCATGAGCTGGCGTACGCCAGGGTAGGCCTTGGCTGCGTACTGGATGGTTCCGTAGCTATCGTCGATGGGGTTCTGGCACAACGGGGATTTGCGGAGCTCGGGATGATCGCCGCTGCGACAATCGCAACTTTGGACCCTCGCCTCGCACGCTGGATCACCCGCGCAATCATCCCCGCAGTCGCGGGCTGCGCCGGGGAGCCCCTCCGAACTCTGCCCCGCGGCGAGCGGCTGCGAGAGATCAAAGGTGCAGGCGAACTGAAGGTCTTGCCCCTCCGTGTTCCACTCATGCATGTTGATCGAGTTCGCACCCCGTCCTGCGTCGACAGGAGCCAGCGCCTCGAGTGTCCGTGGGTTGTTTCCCGAGCGCGGGAGCGTGCTCTCCTGCATCAGTGGATCGTCTGCAAGATCCCCCGGCTCGGTCGGCAGCAGCAACCCCCAGTCGATTTCGCTCGCGCGCTGATACTCGAGGTCAGCGCCAGGCACGATGCTGGTCGCCGTCGCGATATCCTGCCACGGCACCCCGACAATCCCCGTGAGAAAGACCAAATCGGGGCTGGTCCGCATCGCTCCGGTCACCGCGAGCGACGGGTCGTCCGGTATGAACAGCGGGTTCCTGGTCCGCCACGCTGCCTGGGCATCGCGCAGAGCCGGCCCTTCCTCAGCCGAGAAGCAGTGCAGGTCGTCGCGATCCCAGCACAGCTCATCTTGCGTGAGGGCGTTCACGTACCGAACCGTCGGCATCAGGAAATCAAAGCCAAAGCGACGCTTCTGATCGAAGCAGCGGAGTTGGCTCGTATCCTCACTCAACGGGATTGCCCCCCAGCCGGGTGCAGCGCAGACCGGATCCGGAGTGCAGCCTTCGGGTGGCGCGCCCTGCTTCTCCAACAAGCAGCTGTAGCAACAGGAGCCGTTCGGATCCGACGCACAGGCTGCGCTGGCGCGATACATGGTCGCCTTGCTGGCGGGCCAAAACGCGTTGCCGTGGTCCTGGAGCGAGCAATCATTCTCATCGGAGAGCATCACGATCGCGAGCAGAGAGTCGGGGCGTAGAAACAGAGCGCGCTGCCGTAGCAGCTCGGTGTCCACTCCCCCCTGTGGATCAACCAGGTTACTTCGCACCGTGAACGAGTTCATACTGTTGGGATCGGCATGCCCAACACTCTTCGGCGGTGACGGATCGACGAGAAAGCGAAGCCAAGCTTCGAGTGGCATCTCCAACCCACAACCCACCTCGCCGGCGGCGACGATCAGACTACGAAAAGCCTCGGTGTGGAGCGGGAGCTGATGGGCAGTGTCCCGAGCGTCCTCGGCCGACCAGTCCAGAAACTCGTCGGGTGCCTGGAGGCCCGTCCGGGCAGGATCGAGCGCTCCCACCAACCACGCATGATCATCGAGAGCTGCGGTCGCAGGGCTCGAGGGTTCGGGCACACAGTAGTCACCCCCATTGGCTCCCAAGCTGCTGGTGATGACACCAATGTGGATGTCGTTGACGGGCGCGAATTCGGGTGCCATCCCCGTGGGGCACGCCTCGCTCGGGCTCGACCGAACCACGGGCAACACGGCAGCGTCGTTCTGGTCGACGCAATCAGGATTGGTGAGTCGAGTCAACAGCTGCGGCACCGCCGCGGCCAGCACCTGTTGTTTGTCACCCATGGAAAGGGAATTGTCGACCACCATCAGCACGTCAATCTTGTCAACGACACTGGTCTGGGTCTGTGTCACAAAGATGTTGCTGGTCTCGGGTTGACTCGTACCCACGGGTCTGTCGATGCAGCTCGTGAGCGCAATGAACCCAAGAACCACGCTCGATCGAGGGAGCCCCGACCGCCCGGTACACCTCACCCATCCCGCACTTTGAAGTGTCGATGTCATGGCAGATTCTCCTTTTCCGGCGCTGTCACGCCGCCAACCGCGAGAACCACACCCTGCACGACACGAACCAGCGTTTTTCTCGAGATTATCTGGGAGCGCTGTGCCAACGCAATTGGCAGCAAGCTCATCCACCGTCAACGCGCCATGGCTAGCGCGAGGTTCGGATCCGCCACAACGAGGCTGATTGAGCTCCAGAACTCGCCGGAATGCTGCTGTGCCACTGGAGTTCCAGCGACTCAATCTCTCTTGCCAAGCTATCGCGCAGTTCCTCCAGCGCCCGAACTCGGCCACGAGAAAGCCTCCCCACCTCGACAATCAACGCCCCGCGGTGCACCCCGTCGTAGACGATCGGCAGCACGAGGGCGCGTTCAACCGAGAGCCACGAGTTCAGATAGGTGGGCACCACGCACACCACCGGAGTGTCCACGGCCAGCAACCAAGACGCCAACCTAAGCTCGAGCGAATAGCCGTCGTCGGGGAGCGGCTGCAACAACGGGTCAACCCCAACACGAGCTGGGAACTCTGCCACGGCGTCGAAGGAGACTGCTACCAGAGCGTCCGGCACGATCGCCCGCATCGCAGCCAAGGTCTCACCCACATCGAGAGAACGCAGTTCCACCGCCAGCGGCAGAGTTGCCGGGACAGCTGAGGCCTTTTGGGGGAACACCATCTTCTTGACGGCAGTCCCCGCCAAATATTGAGGCTGAACGCTGGAGCCCTCGATCAGGCCTGCCAACCGAAGGGCTCTTCGAGCACGGAAAGAGCAAATGGGGCCTCCTCCTTTCGGAGCAGACCCCACCTCACCCGCGCCAGGGCCGAAGCTCAGCGAGCTTCTTCCATGTGGTAGCCACGCTCCCCATGGTCCGTAAGATCGAGCCCCACTTCCTCGTCCTCGACGCTCGGGCGAAGCCCGATGGTGGCCTTGAGCAGGTACCCAAGGATCGCAGTCACGGCAACCGACAGCACCAGAGTCAAGCCCATAGCCTTCAATTGCTCGAGCCAGAGGGTCTTGCCCACCAGATCCTTCAGGTTCAAAAGGAGGTTCGGGTTGCTCTCAGCCGAGGCCAAGAACCCGGTCAAGAGCGCACCGAGGGTGCCACCTACCGCATGGACACCGAAGGTGTCGAGCGCGTCGTCGTATCCGAGCCAGTTCTTGAGTTTCGTGCATGCCAGGTAGGGGATGACACCAGCCAAGATACCGATCAAGACCGCACTCGACAGTGAGACGAAACCAGCTCCGGGCGTGATGACCACCAAGCCACCGACCGCACCCGAACAGAAGCCGAGGACGCTCGGCTTGCCTCCGGTGAGCCACTCCGTAGCTGGCCACGCTGCAGCTGCAACGGCTGCGGCCAGTGTCGTAGTGGCAAAGGCGTTCGCGGCGATTGCGTCGGCTGCAACCGCGCTCCCCGCGTTGAACCCGTACCACCCAACCCAGAGCATCCCAGTCCCGACCATGGTCAGCACGAGGCTGTGTGGGGCGAGCAAAATTCGGCCAAATCCACGGCGTTTTCCTACTATCAACGCCAGCACGATGGCCGACCAGCCCGAGGACATATGCACGACCGTTCCGCCGGCGAAGTCAATGGCCTTGATGCCCGCCTTGGCGTTCCACACGCCATTCATGAACCCGTCCACACCCCACACCATGTGAGCGAGCGGGAAGTAGACAACCAGCATCCAGGCCACCATGAACAGCATCAAGGCTGAGAATTTGACGCGCTCAGCGATGGCACCGATAATCAAGGCGGGGGTGATGATGGCAAACATCAGTTGGTACATCGCGAAGACATTCTCCGATACCCAAGCTGAGTAGTCGCCGTTCGGTGCGGCGTCGACACCCTTCAAGAACGCGAACTTCAACGAACCCAAGAAGGGGGTGCCAGGTGCAAACACCAGGCTATAGCCGACGGCCCACCACAGGATCGTGACGACTCCTGCCAAGCCAAGACATTGGGCCATAATGCTAAGGACGTTCTTGGACCGAACCAGCCCGCCGTAGAACAGGGCGAGACCCGGCAGCGTCATGAACAACACGAGGGCCGCGCACACCATCATCCAGCCGTTGTGACCCGGGCCGGCACCCCCAACTTTGGACACCTCACTCACCCGCGCACCGTTGTTGACATACGCCTCGAGGTCTCCCAATCGACCCTCGATGGATTTCAACGTCACTGCATCAACGGCGGCAACAGCGGCGTGCTGCTCCGGATTGGCCGCAGCCGTGCCCACCGAGAATCCTGGGCCCAACGCCACCAGCAGAAACAACAACGGAACAAGCCATCGCCACATGATCGGTTCTCCTTCGCTGTCGCGTCAATCGACGCGCCTAGAAGAACGGATACGGCGAGAATTGTTTCCGGATGTTTCTTGGGATGTTTCGCCCAGAAAAACTAGCGATTGGGGTGGCCCCTCCCGGACTCGAACCGGGATGCCCGAAGGCAAAGGATTTTAAATCCCCCGCGTCTGCCATTCCGCCAAGGGGCCGTGGGTGCTGAGATGATGCTGGTTCGTGCTCGACCGTGTGAGGTGACTGTGTGTCCGTCGGGGCAATCGCGGGGCAATCGTCAGAATTGATAACATGGTCAATCGGCCGGAGAGCCCCGAGCCCAAGCTCTTTAGCCGATCTCGCCTGCCGTCGGTAGCGGTTAACCATGGCGCTCGACCGGTGCCCCGTCCGGTCCGCAACCCAGATCTCGGGGAAGACCAGATCGGTCGGCTGCGGTTGACGCTTGTTGAACAGATCCCGCAACAATCGAACAACCCCGGCATCGAGGGCCTATGTCCGAGCGTCGTCAGTCTTGTTCTCGTCGAGGGAAATGCTCCCGAGCTCGAGGTAGAGATCCTTCCACTGCAGGGCGGCCGCCTCCCCCGCCCTCATGCCCTCGCGGGCGAGGAAGCCATAGAGCAAGTGGTCGTCGAAGGGCACCGCGCCGCACGCGAGGAGCGCCGCATCTTCGGCGGGGTGGAGGAAGGGGAAGGTCGGTGGCTTCCCGATCTTGGGAAGGAAGCCCTTGGGGAGAGGGTTCCGGTCGATGAGGCGCAACGGGTAGACGGCAAGCGCGAGCACCCGGGAGATGAGCTGGGCGTGGTGCCGCCGGGTCCCCGCCCTTCGGGCGCGGTCCGGTAGCTTCCTCATGGCCCGCTCGGCGTAGTCGAGGGTGAAGCGGTCGAGCGGAGTGTCGCCGAGCGTCGAGCCCCCGAGGTCGGTCTCGAAGAGCACGCGGAACCGGGCCTCGTCCGCCTCCGAGTCCATCGCCTTCACGTGGTCGGGATACTGGTCGTGGAGCTCCCCCGACGTCCACATTCGGGCCACCTCGCGGAAGGTGGGCACCTCGTCGACCTCCGCACCATCGACCAGCTCCCCACCGAGGAGCTCGAAGGCCGTCTGCAGAACCCCGGGCAGCATCGACGGCGCCGAGGCGGCCGCCATGTCGAGGAGCTTCGGCACCATGGGGGCTGCGGCCATGCCCGCTCGCCGGAACTGGCGGGCAAGCTTGGCGAGAACCTCCGCACGCCTTTCCACCTCGTCGCGGGTGAGCTGCGAGCAGCGCAGCAGTTCGGCCAGTGTCAATTAGGGGACACGAGAAGAACTCGGCGTTTGGTCGACTATGCTGCTCGTCAAGCGGCGCAACCGGAAGCATCCACACCACACGGTGTGCGGAGGGGACGATGCAGTGGCGGAAGCAACCTACCGATGGCTCAGGAATCACGAAATCGACCCGATGGCGGTAGATGAAGGACCATTCCGAACAACTGCCGATGAGTGTCGCAACCGCGAGCTAGTTCTCGCGATCCAAGACATGACTACGCTTGTGTATCAGCACTCGGTCGCAGAGCACCTGGGAAAGGTCGGCGGCGTGAAGGAGCATGCGGTATCCGGAATGCTGGTGCATTCCACCCTCATGGTCGAGGCGCAGAGTAGCGAACCGTTGGGACTGCTCGCGCAGCAACGTTGCACCAGGCCACCCACTCCCGCTGGCAGCGCGCCCAAACGCCAGAAGGTCGAAGGACAGCACAAGAAACGCGCCTACGAGGACAAGGAGAGCATCAAGTGGGAGCAAGCAACCAAGGCCATGTGCGAACGGTTGGAATCCACCGACAACGTCATCACGACCGAGCGGATGTCGACGCGGAGACAGTTCGAACAGGTGATTCGCCATTACGAGCACCGTTAGCTCATCGAGGAACTTCATGAATGCTGGAAGACGGGATACCGCATCGAACAACGGCGCTTCCAGTCGGTAGACAATCTCGAACGGATCATGGCCGTCACGGCCCACATATTTGTGCGAATACTGACGTTACGCACGCTATCGCGTTTGGATCCGGAAAGGCCATGCACCGTTGCTTTCAGCGAGGCCCAGTGGAGCTGTCTGTTCGCGAAACTGGAACCGGACCATCCCGTTCCGAGGCGTCCCCCGACTGTCGCATGGGCCTTCTCGGCCCTAGCGAAGCTCGCAGGTTGGCGCGACACCAAGCGAACAGGCCGCATTGGCTGGCAGACTCTCTGGCGAGGTTGGGCCAAGCTGGACAGCCTGGTCGAGGGTTGGACCCTGGCCCAGGGGAGCGACTGATCTGAGATCAAGAGACAGGGCAAAGCCGGGGGGTCTCCCGCTGACGCTAGCGTGAGCTGCCCGACGCGACGATGGGGGATGCCTCGAGCACGCACGAGGTCAGGCCACCTCTTCGGCGGGACGCCGAGCACAGCGAGAGAGTTCGCCTGGGAGACCATCGCAGTGGTCACGGGCGGTGACTCGTGGTTGCGCTTCGGCTCCTTTGCGTTAGGATCTTTCACGGTTGTTTCTCCTGCGCTCTGCCGATAGGTGGTGGTCTCGGTGGGGCGCCCCCATATGGGGGCCCCTGGGCGCGTCGAAATCACGCTTTGGCGGTGGGTGGAGTAGCCTTGCGGCTGGCCAAGTACGCAGAGATCGCTCGGTCGATGCGAGCCGCCGTTAGACCGAGGACACGGTCACCGCGCAGTCTTCGCGCGACTGTGCGCGGGTCGCATTGTGCGATGACGGAGATTTCGCGGAGCTGATCAGACGGGAGGTTGTCAGCGGTGCGTGCCATGCGTGGAGGATGCCGGCGTCGTGTCGGCATCTCAGCCCCGCCCAGGCTACTTTGCTTCCGCGGCCAAACGGTCGATCCGGATTTATGCTCGATTCCGACTCAACTATTTCCGGCCCGGATTTGACGCCCTCTGGGGTTTGTGCGTCGGTCTGTACCGCGTGGTGATCTCGAAGGGCCTTACCACCACCCCATCCCGCTCGATCGTCACCTGGTTGAGGTCGCCGTCGGATGCGTTGTCCCAGAACTTCGGGGCGAGCCGAATCCGCTCGCCTCGCAGCCTTCCCCATGTGGGTAGGTTCTCCGGTAGTCCGCAACAGATCCTCCACCGTGCAAGCAGGCTGGCCCTGACTCTCCGACGCTCCGCGGGTGTCGTGCCCGGCAGGTTGCACTCCATGATCATGCATTTCATGCAGCCGAATCGACAAGTGCAGTGCGGTCGAGGCATGGGAAGATGGTGCTCCTTTCGTTGGGCCAATGGAAGCGGGCGAGTTTGCCGAGGTGCTCATGGCGACGCCCACCAATCCAGGGCCGCGGTTCTTCTCCTCCCCCGCTCCTCGAACTCCACGCGACGGCGCCGGCCTGTCCGCACAAACCGTCCCACGTTCCAGCGCCCACCGTAGAGACGAGCGACCTCGGCTTGAATCGCATCGAGGGGCACGCCGGGGTCAACAATCACGGCGACGGGCCGTCCCTGAAACAGCACGTAGTCACGGGTTGGCACTGGGTCCCCCTTCCTGCTCGGACCGCCGTCAAAGGCGTTCTTGGTGTTTCCGAACCGCCTCGGGGTGTGAGGTCTTCTTCGGGCGCTTCGCTTTGGTCGCCCGAGGCACCTCGCTCGACCGCTTCAACACGCGCAGTCGAGCGTTCAACAAATCGAGTCTGATTGCCGGGGCATTCATCGCTCACCCCCTGGCCGAATTGGCGCCTTCAGTGGACCCGATCCACAATTGATCGGCCATGCCTCCCACGGCTCCGAAGCTCGACCCGGTAACCCTCTCGCTCCTCAACGCGCCGGAAGACGACGAAGAGGAGACGGAGGAGGAGCACCGCATGGTGGAGGAATCGAGGGAGTCCCTTCGACGAGGAGAGCCGACGGTGTCCCTTGAAGACCTCGCCCGCGAATTCGGTATCAAGCTGTGAGCTGGACGGTCGAATTCACGAAGCCGGCGCGGCGGGAAATGCAGGGACTCGACGTGCAGGTTCGCGGTCGGGTCATTGTCGCGATCCATCGGTACGCGACCGAGGGTTTCGGCGACGCCAAGCATCTGCGTGGAACGTCCGGAGAGTATCGGCTTCGGGTCGGTGACTACCGCGTCCGTTTCGCCCTCGACAACGCGCGCGGCCAAATGGTCGTTCTGGGTGTTGCCCACCGTCGCGAGGTTTACCGGTAGGTGCTGGGCGCTCATGACCGCTCCCCCTCGGTCCGGCGCGTGCGCTCGACGTCGAGACTCACCACCCCCACGCGGGCGGTCCGGCGTGCCTCGAGCTCACTGGCCAACAGTGCTACGGTCGACCACTCGCCGGCCATCGTCGCGCCTTCGATCGCACGCGCGAGGGCGAACTCAACGGGGCCGCCATTGCCCCGCTGGCGACACACTGTGCTCCAAATCACACACTTTTGGCGTCTGTGTTCGCGTACTTACGGGCTCGCCCGACCGGCCGTTGCTTTCTAAATCCCCCGCGTCTGCCATTCCGCCAAGGGGCCGTGGGAGCTGTTTCGATGCTGGTTCGTCGTCAACCGTGGGGGGTAAAGGCAGGTTCGTCGGGGCCATCCTCGGACAATTGTGGAACTGCCAGCATGGCCAATCGGCCGAAGCGCTCAGAATCCAAGCTCCTTAGCCGATCTCAGCTGCCGCGGGTAGCAGTTTGGCAAAAGCCAGCACCGGGTGCGTCTTCGACCCGGCGGCGGGCAAGGACCCCAACCATCACTTCGGTCGGGCCCAGCCCCGGTAGGTAGTCTTCACGAACTCTCCGATCGGGGTGCAGCTCGTCTGAAACCGGGAGGCAGCACCTGGAGGAAGCTCTCGATCCTCCGCGTAGGTATGGCAAAGCCCCATAACCTTACCCGACGCAGAGGAGAGGACGATCTCGACCTGCGGGAAGCTCACCGACACCAGCTCCCGGTTCCTGAGCTTGCCCTCGAACTGCCACCCCGAATACTCCTCCTTCCGAGGTTTCATCGCCTCCACGACAATCGCGCGGAGATCGGGACTCGCGAAGCCATCGAGGGCCCGCGCCTTGGCCTCGAACTTCACCGACGCATAGCTGGGGGGCTTGGTGACCAGCACCGTCATGGGTGCGGTCTCTCCGGGACCAAGATCACTTCTATGCGGATAGCCCAGATGCGAGCCCAACTCCTCCCCCTGGTCGTCAAGCAGCACCGCACGCACTTGAGGCTTTCCAACCACAACCGAAGACTCATTCTTCACTCTGCCATAGAACCACAGCGCTCCGATGCTCGAAACATGCTTCTCGTCGAGCGTGAAGGTAACCTTGGCTGCACCCTCAGCCGCGGCGGGCGTCGGTTTCGACTTGGCGATGAGTGTCTCGAGATCGACCGTGGTTCCGGAAGCGGGTGGCCTTGGCTGAGTGTCTCGAGATGACCCCACCGGGTCCACCTTGTAGGCCCATATCACCGCCAAGAGAACCACAGCCAACACCACCAGGCCGACCACAGATCCTACCACGAGTAGCACTATCCCCAGGGAATGGGGCGCTCGGGCCTGCTGCTCCCGCGCTTCCGCTACCCGAAACATCTGGGTGCAGTACTGGCAGGTGAGCTCGGTGGCACCGCTGGGAGGCGCCAAGGGTGCGCCGCAATGGGGGCAGAGGAGCCTCAAGATCCGCATCGCAGAAGTCTACCCGAAGTACCCTCCTCCCCAAAAGGGAACTCTGGCACCGCGCGCCCGGTTTGCTATGGCCGAATCATGATTCCGCGCGTTCTTTGCATCGCTGGCTCGGACTCGTCGGGTGGAGCAGGCATCCAGGCCGACATCAAGACGGTGACAGCCCTTGGCGGCTACGCTGCTACCGCCATCACTGCGCTCACCGCCCAGAACACCACCGGGGTGGCTGGGATCTTGCCCATCGAGCCGAGGTTCGTCGCCCAGCAGCTCGAGATGGTGTTGACTGACGTTGGCGCTGACGCGATCAAAACTGGAATGTTGAACTCAGCCGAGACCATAGAGATCGTGGTGCGTACTCTCGAACGCTTCGCGCCCAGCACCCCTCTCGTCGTCGATCCGGTGATGATCGCGAAGGGCGGCGCTTCGCTGCTGGATCCCACCGCGCTGTTCACACTGAAGTCACGACTTCTCCCGCGCGCTGCCCTCCTTACTCCCAATGCCCCCGAGGCCGCCGCGCTCACGGGTCTCCCACTGGAATCCTTGGCGGACGCGTCTGATGTGCTCGACGCCCTCCTCGAGCTCGGTGCCGGCGCCGTTCTCCTGAAAGGCGCGCATCTTCCGGGCGACGAGATCGTCGACATCTTACGCACCGCTGACGGTGAGGAACAACGGTTCACCCACAGTCGGATCGCAACCAGCTCGACACACGGCACGGGGTGCACCTTGGCCTCGGCCATCGCCTTCGGGATCGCGGATGGCCTCAGGCTGCGAGACAGTATCATGCGAGCCGAGAGCTACCTGCGGCAGGCCATCCTCACCGCACCGGGCTTCGGCCGGGGCCATGGACCACTACACCACGCTCATCCGCTCCGGATGCCCGACGATCCGGAGCTAGTCGAACCGGCGATATAGCGCCGCCAGCGCGTCGTAAGCGGGTCGAGGCACCCGGTCGACGTCGACCAGACCCCACCACTCCTCGTTGAAGGTCAGATCTGGGTACGGTCCACCACCGGGGGCGACGCCACCAACATCATGGCTGGTTGGGGAGCCTGCCTTCCACCACTCGTCGCTCCACTCGAACAGTGTTCCTCCGAGACAGTTACCATTGGGTGTAAGCGCCGAGGACTGACTGAGGATCTCCTCGGTCAGCGCGAGCACCGCCTCGGCCTGGCTTTCCGGATCTTCGCGTCCAAGCAAGGTGTTGTAGGCGTCGGCTCCATACTCTGCGAAGAAAAAGGGCTTAGAACTCAGTTCCTTGAACTCCGCGAAGCGCTCTCCGAAGGATATGCCACTGTAGACGTTGACTCCCCAAACGTCGATCAGCGGCATATTGGCGATCACCTCGGCGGGAGGCAGTTCGCCATAGACAGTGGCGATCGGGAGCGATGTGTCGATCTCGCGGATCAACGCGGCCGCCTCGTTCATATGCGTGAGAGCCGACTCTTGGTCCTCGACAGCGCCGTAATTCCACTCATTGCCTATCAACCACATCAGCACCGCTCGATGGCCACGCAGCGCCTCAACCCGAGAACGAATCGTATCCACATCTGGCACCCCTCCGTAGTGTACCGTCGGAAGTACTCGGATTTCGGCCTCGAGGAGCAGGTCGAGGACGGTTGAATCGAGAACAGGCTCGTAGGTGCGAACAGCGTTGATCCGAGCGGCCTGCATCAAGGGGATGTCAATCGCTGTGGCCGCCGCGAAATCGAGATCGGCGGGGTGATTTCCCCCCTTCGGAATCGGGTTCCAGCACACGCCGCGTATGTGAAACGGTAAGCCGTCCACCAGAAGCTGATGGCCGTCCACCATCACACCCGTCCGTCCTCCGACACCCACGCCGCCTTGCCCCGCGCCGCCTTGCCCCACGCCGCCTTGCCCCACGCCGCCTTGCCCC
>CAYNEY010000019.1:42400-103800 GCA_964396375.1 uncultured Polyangiaceae bacterium
CCACGCCGCCTTGCCCCACGCCGCCTTGCCCCGCGCCGCCTTGCCCCACGCCGCCATTTGGTTCGACCGCGTTACCACCGCAGGCCCAGAGGACGCCGACACCAAAAAGCAGCCACTTGCTCATGCTCCTCGATTCTACACACCGGGTCCAACCGTGGGTGACAAATCGGCCTTGCTGGACTCCCATCGCCCCCGCATGATCCGCACATCATGCGACATCTTCCCCTCCTCCTTCTCCTCACGGTTGGTTGCTCGGATTCCGAGCTGGCCGGCGAAAACTCCGCGGAAGGAATCCATCTGGCGGGGATCGGTGACAGCATCATGCAGGGCTTCGACGCCACCCCCTGCAACGCCCCGATCTGCTTCGATCAGCCCGAGTATTCGTTCGCCCAGGGCACAACTCCTGAAGTCAACTCCTTGCTCTCGCGCCTCGGGAGCCCTCCGAGCACCTTCGTATCGGTGTCAGGTGCCGAGATGGTCGGGGGCCGCAACAACGCGCTGGCTCAAGCAAGAAGGCTCTGCGACACAGCAGTATCCCCAACCCATGTCGTGGTTCTGCTCGGCGCGAACGATCTGTGCGGTGCCTCGACCCTCGAGGATCTACCCGGCGCCGACGAGCTCTCCAGCGCGTTGGAGGAGGCCCTCTTGCTTCTCACCTCGAGTTCGTGTGATCTGTCCCGCGACGCGGCGATCCACGTCCTCTCCATCCCCAGGCTCGATCTCTTGACCTCGGCCGGGCGCGCGAAGACTGATGCCAACTGCGTCGAAATCTGGTCTGAGTACGATATATGCCCAATCGCCACGCAGGCCGAGTCCGCCGACGTGACGGAGGCCATCGCGAATCGAATTGCAGAGGTCAATTCTGCGCTTGAGGCCACCACACACAAGGTCGCGGACGGCCTGGCTCGAGACCGAACGCTCACCCTCTCCTACGACTCTTCGGTCGGCTCCTATCGCTTCGCACCTGACGATCTCTCGAGTGTGGATTGCTTTCATCCCTCGGTTGAAGGACAAGCCAAGCTGGCTTGTTTGGCGTGGGAAGGGTGGTTGGGCGAGGGCAACTCGCTGAGCTGCCTCGAATGAATTCCCCTAGCGAAGCTTGGCTTCCCGGAGCTCACACAGGCAGTCGGCAGCCGTGCTCGCTTGCCACACACCAAGTTCCTCCAACATGCTGTCAACCACCTGAGGAAGCTGTGCCGAGAGCTCACGGCGCCCCGAATCCCGAAGCGCCGTAAGCTCGGTCGTGCCCGTGCTGCGGTGGACAATCAGCCGGTAGTGCTCACCAATCAGCGCTGTCTTCGGCTCGTAGCGCGGTGCCGCTCGCTCGACCAAGGCTGCGCGAGCCCGCAGCTCCGCCTCGTTCCGTACCGGCTCGGTCGCGTGCTTGTAGATGGTCTCTCCCCGAAGCGAGAAGGCCTCAGCAACCACCGTCCGTGACACAGGCGGGATCTGGGGGAGGAGGCTCACTCCAGTCAACAGCCGTTCCGTCTGCTCGAGACCCAGAAAGTGGAGCACGGTGGGCGTGATGTCGGCGAGCTGCACGGTACCCGGTACGCGTCTTCCCCTACTTCCCGGAACTAGCATCACAAACGGGATATCAGTGAGGAAAGAATCCAAGTACACGTGATGTCCGAAGTATCCACGCTCACCGAGAGCCTCACCATGATCGGCGAAGATGAAAATCAGGGAGTCCTCCAGCCATCCTGTGGTCTCGAGCTCACGAAAGATTTGTCCTAGACGGGCATCCATCAACGCCGCACCACTCAGATATTTCTGCCTGCGACTGTCACCAAAATCGAAGCCGGAATGCTTTTTGTACGGGGTGTGGGCATCCGCCAGATGCAGCCACAAACACCCGGTTTTGCCGCCGACCCGCCAGCTCTGCAATTGTTCGCGAGCCAACCCGACGGCATGATCGGCTCCACGATGAAAGGTAACCTCGGCGCCGCTCAGAACATACCGGCGAAATCCCTCCAGACGGTACCACTTGTCATCAGGAAGGATAGCGCGGATCTGACCCACCCGAGCCCCGATCTGCTCGAAGAGCGTCGCTGGGCGGGTCGGCGCCAACAGGATACGCCTTGGCAGAAGCCCAGTGAGCGCACTGCCCATGGCGAGCAACGTGGCAGGATAAGGTGAGTACGCGCGCTCCGGAACCAACCCCTGTGCAGCGATGCGAGTGAGCTCGGGCATCACCGGGCGCCCCCCCTCAGTTGCGCCAACCACGTCCGCGCGCAGACCATCGAGCGAAATCATGATCACGTTGCGCCGCCGTTCAAAAGTGAGCTCGGGTGGTACTGATCCCCACGCTGCACGCGGCGAGACGGCACACACGTCGGCATGCATCTCCGGGATGGAAAAGGCGAGGCGGCGCGCCGCAGGTCCGGGTTCTCCCACCATCACCTCGAAGAGTCGCGCACTGGTCTCCGCTCGCAGTACTGCTCCCCGCCCGACTTCGAGGTGAGCCGAACGCGATATCATCACCGCGAGCCCACACATCAGCAAAGCCAGAGCCTGCGGCGCACGCACCGCGGCGTACCCGTCCAATCCGCGCAGCAACAGCGTCGCGCTGGTGACCGTAGTCATCCCCACCGCAATCGGGATCAGAAAGCCGTACGCGGTACCCACGAGCACCATCCATGCAGAAGCGCTCACTGTGAAGCCAAGCCCTACGCACGACCACCACCCCCAAGTCCTCCGACCGCGCATCGCGAGCACCCCAATCACAACCATCATGCCCACCAGCACCGTGAGTGTACCCCCGTACACGGTGCTGCCGAGGCCACGTGTCACCACCCCGTCGCCCGAGGCCAGCTCGAGCGCTGCCGGATGGATGACTGCGACACCGAGCGCCCCAAGCAGGACGGGCCAGAGCCATCGCGACACACGCGGAGCCACCCGCGCCAAGAGCTCTCCAACGCCCAGTACGACAGCCGCGGGCAGGGTCGACCAAATCCCGAGCACCAGAAGATAGGTGAGCCCACCCAACCCGATCGACCTCCCATTGGTAACGGTGGTCAATTCGACCAGGAGCGCAAGGGCGAAAGTACCACAGAGGCACCCCCACCATGACAAGAAGGAGAAAGGGATCTCACCAAGCCAGTCACGACGTGTCACGGCACTCATCCTCATCACCTCAAGCTCTCAACCCACCCCAACTCAAAGGCTATTCCACCCGGAATGCGCCATCTGCCACGCCGCAGCGAGCGGCAACGAACCGGAGCACACGCGTCGTCGCCTCTGCATCGACGTGGGAGTACACCATCGCGCATACCCGCATTCGAGCTTCCCGATCGCGCTCAGGCTCTCGGATCGCGGTCGTGAGTTCATCCTCGAACTCTCTCTGCGTGCCAACACTTGGACCCGCGGCAATCTCGTGGAACGGAACATAGAATCCTGGAGAGTGAGCGTAGGACTCGAGATCGTACGGAATGAAGACGATCGGGCGGTCGAGTAGCAAGAAGTCGTAGTAGATACTGGAATAGTCGGTCACCAGCACGTCGAAAGCCGAAAGCACATCCGTGATTTCGGGCACAAGATCGCTCTGGAGGGGCACCACGCGCCGACTCGCATGCGTAAGTCGGCCCGCGTCATTGGGGTGAGTGCGCACGAACAGGATGGCATCAAGCTCTTCGAGTCGCCTCTCCAGCCTCTCCAGATCCGGTTGCTCGAAAGGGAAGAGCCGAACCGCCTCCCCCTCGCGCCAGGTCGGACAGTAGAGGATGGCCTTTCGAAACGGCATCAGCGGTGGATCGAAGAGCTGAGCGAGTGACGGCACAGAACTGCCCAAGATCACGTCGGTTCGAGGCTGTCCCGTCACCACGATTCGTTCGCGGGACAACCCGAAGGTCTGCGCGAAGAGTTCAGCCATCCGCGGTGAGGTTGCCAGCATAGCCGCGTACCGTTTCATCTCGCGCAAATTTGAGCGAGCGTACTCACGTTGCAGAAACCCAGGATCGGCAGCCGAGATACGCTTGATCGGCATGCCGTGCCACAGGTTGAACAGGAAGGTGTCGGAACGCGGAAACCGCAACGGCGCGAGATCCCCAAGCGAATGTGTCAATAACACTGCTTTGGCACGACTGGCCAGCCACAGACCGCGCAGCGAGCGCGTGGAGAGCACATCCGATCGACCGAGCGCTAGGATCTCGGGACGTTGTGTCAACCAGACTGCACGCAGACCAAACTCCGATGCGCGCTCGAGTACCGGTCGGGTGTTGCCACCGAACTGCCGTCCTCCAACCACGATGACCGCCGGTGACTTCGGCACCAACATGCCGAGACACCAGCTGACAAAAGTGATGAGAGCGTCGATGAAGATGCGCACGGGAAAGCAGGTGACCCCGAGCGCGGAGCCGAACCCTGGATTGGGCGGACCGTATTCATCTTATCAAAGCCTGTCAAGGCGCCCTCCTGCCACCAAGCGAGGCAGGTTGCGGCCTTTTGTCGCCTTCTCCCCCATCTTCCGATACGCTCCCCCTGCTGTGTCCGCGTCCCCCACCCTCTCCCCCTCTCGCCATGTCACCCTGTGCGTCACGGGCAGCATTGCCGCCTACAAAGCGGTCAGCCTGGCCCGACTCCTCCGCAAGCAGGGAGTTCTAGTCGATGCCGTGCTCACTCGAGCCGCAACTCGGTTCGTCGGACCGCTCACCTTCTCCGCCATCACCGGGCGCCCCACCCATGTCGAGATGTTCGACGGGACCAGCGGCGGTGAATCCCATGTGACCATTTCCGGCCGTACCGATCTGGTGGTGGTCGCGCCTGCCACCGCCGACACACTCGCCCGCATGGCCGCAGGGCGCTGTGATGACTTGGTGACAGCCACCGTGCTCTGCTCGAGCTGTCCGGTGTTGGTAGCACCGGCCATGCACCCGCGGATGTGGTCTCATCCTGCCACCTGCCGCAACCTTGCCACCCTCATGGGAGATGGGCGGGTGGTGTTGGTTGGACCGGAGGAGGGTGAGGTGGCCTCCGGAGAATCGGGGCGCGGAAGGATGAGCGATCCGGAGCGGATCGCCGAGGAGGCAACGCGACTCCTCGAACACTCGGTTCGTTCACTCGTGGGGCGAAAGATCGTGGTCACCGCAGGTCCCACCGTTGAAGACATCGACCCGGTGCGGATGCTGACTAATCGTTCTTCGGGCAAGATGGGCTTCGCGCTGGCGCGAGCAGCAGCGGAGAACGGGGCAGCGGTAACGTTGCTCGCAGGCCCCGTCGAGCTGCCAACCCCACCGGGCGTCACGCGGGTCAACGTACGGTCTGCCCTGGACCTCAGAGCTGCGCTCTGGGACGCGTTGGGTCCAAACCTCACGGGTTGCGACGCCGTGTTCATGGCAGCCGCGGTGGGCGACTTCAGGCCACCAACAGTGGCGTTAGCCAAGCTCGCGCGAGGCAGCGAGGCTCTCTCGCTGACCCTGGTTCCGAACCCGGACATCTTGGCCGAAATCGGCGCGCGTCGAGGTGAGTCGGGTCCGCTCCTGATTGGGTTTGCGCTCGAGACCGGTACAGAGACGGAGCTTCTGGAACGCGCCCGAAAGAAGCGCGAGAAGAAGGGCGTCGATCTGATCGTGGCCAACCATGCCTCGGAATCCATGGGCCTCGATACGAATCGAGTTTTCGTCATTGATGCTCACCATCCACCGCTGTCGCTCTCGGGAAGCAAGGATCAGGTGGCGAGCAGGCTCATGGAGCTTCTGGCTGAGCGGTTGGGGAGTCGGTCTTGATGCCGTGGTTACTCTTGGCTTGGCTCTTCTCCACCATCACTTGTGCCTTGGCATCCAGCTCGCGGCTCACCGCCGACCCTCGGCTCTTCGTCTGGTTCTCGCTCGCCCAGCTACCGCTGGTGCTGCTCGCATTGTTCGTCCTTCACCGGAAGAGAGCGCTGGTGCGGCTCCTGCCGCGACGGGGCGATATCACACTGGGGGCCGTGGCTGCAGTGGTGCTGCTGCTGGCTACCTGGGGTGGTCGTGCCCTGCTCGCACCCACCGCTAGCCCCCGTCAGGCCTGGCTGCTCCGACTCTACCTTCAGCTCGGTGATCCTCTGGTGTTGGAGCGACTCTGGTGGGTGCACGTATCACTCCTCTTCTCCGCTGGCTTCGTCGAGCTGATCTGGCGTGGCTGGGTGCAGCACGGCCTGTGCGAGCGCTTCGGCCCGATTCGTGGGTTCATCTTCACCTCCCTCGCCTATGCCTCGACCACTCTGCCCTCGGTGGTCCTCCTCGCCGATCCCACGGTTGGACCGAATCCGTTGGTCGCAGCGGTCGCTCTGGTCGTCGGCCTGCTGCTAGGACAAGTGACGCGGCTGACCGATCGCGCCGTACCAGCCATGCTGGCCCACGCGATCTTCGCGCACTTCACCGTGATTCAATTCCGCCCAGGACTCTAGAGCACCGACAGGTTGGAGCACCGATAGGAAATCAGCGGAACCGAAGTGAGTGGGCGCCCGCGGAACCAGCCGGGAATGACCAGCCACGCCGACTCAACCGCCTCTGCAAGAAGGCTCCCGGTCGCAGCCAACAGCTTGGCAATCGCAGGCGGGTGTTCGGATCACTCGGCACCCTCCCCACTCTTTCAGCTTGCATCCATGCGCGCCAGCTCCTCGTCGCTGACATCGAAATCAGAATGCACGTTCTGAACGTCCTCGTTGTCGTCGAGCGCCTCGGCGAAATTGAGACACACCTCAGCATCCCTCCCCGCCACGCTCTTCTTCGTCTTGGGAACGTACGCGGGCTTGGCGGAAACAACCGATATCTTCGCGGTCTCAAAGGCAGCGCTGACCCGATCCAGATCGGACACCGGCGTCGTGACCATCCAGGTATCCCCGTCGTCGCGGTAATCCTCCGCCCCAGCACCCAGGGCGACATCCATCAGCTGGTCTTCGGTAACGGCGGTCTTGTCGACAGCGATCACACCGAGGCGATCGAAGGCCCACTGCGCTGAGCCTGGTGCCCCCAACGCGCCATTATACTTCTCGAAGAGTTTCCGGATCTCCGCGGCCGTCCGGTTGCGATTGTCCGTCATACCCTCGACAACGAACAGCGTACCTCCCGGTCCCGAACCCTCGTAAACCACCTCTTCGTAAGCGGCTCCATCGATCTCGCCGGTGCCGCGTTGAATGGCCCGCTTGATGCTGTCGTTGGGCATCTGCTGCCCCCGCGCGTCCGAGATAGCTTTGCGGAGGCGCGAGTTGTTGTTGATGTCCCCACCACCCAACCGCGCCGCGGTGACGATTTCTCGCGTCAGCTTGGTGAAGATCTTGCCACGAGCAGCGTCCGTGGCGCCCTTCTTACGTTTGATCGTCGCCCACTTGGAATGGCCGCTCATCGAGTCATCAACCCATCGGTTAAGCGGTCCGGCTCCGAGAAGCCGAACCGCGGGGTGCGAAGAAGAGGACTTGAACCTCCACGGGAGTTACCCCACTAGCACCTCAAGCTAGCGCGTCTGCCAGTTCCGCCATCTTCGCAATGGCCCCTCTCCGAACCCTGCCCGGTCACACCGACTCCGGGCTCGCAAGGGAGACGCTCTTTAGCTCATGCCCCGGGACTCGCGCAAGCCCTTTGGACCACCTCGGCCACCTCGGCCATCTGGCCCACACCCTGAACTGGTCGGCCACTCAGCGCCTCGGGACCACACGCTGAATGGCTTCAAAGAGCTCTCCAGGCTCGAAGGGCTTCCGCACCCAGGAAGTGAACTCGGCTGCCAGCTTCTCTGGGAACCCCGAGGCAGAGCCAGTGATGAGGACAAGCGGCGCCCCCTTCGCGCAGCGCCTGAGGAGCCCGAGCCCTTCCTCGACACGGCCGCGCAGCGGGCTCAGATCCACAAGCACGGCGTCCACGTCCGCCCCCGAACCGAGCCTCTCCACATCTTCGAGGGAGCGCGCGGAGATCACGTTGGCGCCACGAGCCGAGAAGGCCACCTCCACCAGAGTGCAGACCGCAGCGTCGTCCTCCAGAAGGAGCACGTTGAGGTCGGGGAAGTCCGAAAAAAGCGGTGACTCCAGCTTGCTCGGAAGATAGGTAGGCGGAGCGAAGGATGGACTGCTCCGGAGAGGCGATTCAACACCCGTACGCGGCCAGGACAACTCGAAGGTTGCATTCGGTGAGAAACGCACCAGTCGCAGCTCACCACCATGCTGGTGGGCCAGGGAACTCGCGTGGACCAAACCTATCCCCGCTCCGCCGGAGCGGGTCGACGATGGAGCCGTGAGGATGGTCTCTGCGCGTGAGGCCTCGATCCCTGGCCCCTGATCGGTGACGCGCACGATCAGCTCATTGGGGTTCGTCTCCGCCAGAACCAGAATGCGGCTTCCGTCTGGCGTGAACGACAGCGCATTCAACAACAAGTTGACCAAGATCTGTTGGGCAGCGTCGGGCGACTCGATCTCCGCCAGGTCACCCGGTAATCCACGCCAATCGACGGTAATCGTCACCTGTTTTCGCCGCGCGAGCGGAAGCAATCCGCGCTCCACATCCTCGAGCACCTCGCGAGCGGGTCTGACTGAGGTATCCGCCTCGGCGCTGGCTCCGATGGTTCGGCGCGCTACGCGATAGCCGAAACGGGCATGGGAAAGTGCGACTTCCAGGGCATCTTGAACAGGCGCCTCCGACGACAACCCGAGCGCAACCTCCAGCCAACCCATGACCACCGTGAGCACGTTCGACACTTCGTGCAGCGTCCCCGAGGGACCGGCCTCGCCATGCCCTCCCCCCGAATCCGAAGACGTGATACTCATGGCTACCACTCGACGCGACGAGTCGATTCCAAAAATTGCTGGGTGGACCGTCGGGACATCCGGGCCGTGAGTTTACTCGAGCCGGTCGGGAAGAACGAGCAAAAACGACCCATTGCTGTCGGCTCGGGCTTGACCGATGCTCACTACCCCCACTCCCTCTTCGGGTGCGGTCGCCAGTGCTCCGGTCGCGTCCAGCACAGCGTACGCTCTCAGCAGAACTCCAGGAAGCACCATGGTGCCTCCCGCGTCACTCGAGCCGGGTACCGTCACAGTGCCGTCATAGACCACGGAAAGCGGCATCGAGATCTGCCCAAGATCGGTAGTTCCTTTGCCCACCTCGACGCGGGAACGCACAGCCCAGGGCACCAGCCGATTCTCGGGCGGGCGGAGACTGACGTCAAACGTCCCTTGATCTAGCTGAACCGAAAAGGCGCCGCCTTCGTCGACCACCGCTGTTCCGGAGCGCAACGCAGCGACCACCGGATCTCCAAGCACCTCGCCTAGGTAGGTGGCAGAGCGCTCGGTTCGGGAGGGCAGCACGGTCACGGTGGAACCCACCAGGTCAACCCCTGCCGCGGCGTCCCGCACCGCCCCCCGAAGCGTCGAAGCCTCGGGCAGCTCCACCAGCTTTCCAGCCTGAGTCGATGGACTGTCAGCAATCACCCATTGGGTCACACCCACCGCCCGGGACGCATCGGACACGGGCACGGCGACGACCCGATGACGACCGGCGACCACTGGAATAGAGAAGGACCCGTTGAGATCCGTGTGCCCGAGTGTCCGGAAAGTAGCAAACACCCCCGACGGCCCGGCATCCAGCTCTTCCGCCAACACCGAGACGTCAGCCCGGAAGGGGGTACTGTCGTCTTCTCCCTCCACCCGCCCCTCCACAACAATCACCGGCGGCAGCCGACTGATCTGATCCAGAACATTTTGGCCCGTGCCGAACAGATCGAGGGCCGAGCGAGATACCGTGAACGTGGGAGCGACCACACCCTCAGGCGGTGACAGTCGAACCAGCTCGGTCCCGAGGATCGCCTCAGCGCCCTTCCCGGAAACCGGATTGAAGGCCACCTCGACCACGTGATGGAAACTCTCAGGATCGTCCGAGTCGTCCGCGAGCAGGTCGGCTCGGGTGGATATGCGACGTCCCCCCACCGGCTCGACGACATCCAGAGTCCAACCCAGAAGTGGGCTTGTCTCACCGTCGTCTGCCGCGGCGCGCGGGAACCGAACGTCGACGGTGAGCACCTGCGGCAAAGGTAAGCGCTGCTCGATCAGTACCCGTCCCGCCTCCACCAATTGCCCTCGCACCAAGAGCGGCGGCATGCGACAGGCCGTCAGCGACGAGTTCACGAGTGCATTGCCTTCGATCGGCTCAAAGTAGAGATCGACCTCGCCTGGCGGCACCGCCACCGCGACGCTGAAATCCTGGCTGGCGGTATCTGAGTCAGCGCCGTAGCTTTGCGGGAGGATTCCCGCCAGCCTCGGGTCCTGAATCACACTCACGCGAAGTGGTACGCGGCCGTCTGCGTCGATCGGTGCATTCTCACACTCCAACGCCGGCGGAGATATCTTCACCTCCAGCCTGGAGATCAACCCCACGGCCACGTCCAGATGTCCCCCTGCGCCCAGGGTCGCCGGGAACAAGAACCGAAGGTTCGCGTAGTCACCGCTCGACAGAGTACTCGGGACGGTCGCCTCGAGGAGCAGTGCCTGGATTCGGTTCTCGGTGGCCGAACAGAAACCGTCTACGCAAACGCCCTCATTGCAGTCGCGGTCAGACACGCACCCCTTGACACCCCCAGCAGAGCCGGCATCCGACGCTGCGGTCGCGCAACCACACATGAAGGCCCACACGACCAAGCCAATCGCGCGGTTCATGAAACCCCAGGCGGTGTCCCAGGACACTCGGAGATTGGCAACGCTACCTCATTGATGCTCACCCACCAGGTCACGGTAGAAACATCGGCATCATCCACGGGCTCGTTGTTGGCGAGGTTCGAGAGGTGGGTGACAAGGAGCGTCAACTGCTCACAGCTCCCCGCGGCACTCCGCTCAGGCACCAGCCAGTCGATGGCAACGGTACGCTCCTCCTCGAAGCTGCCCGGAGACAGGAGCGTGAATCCGACCTTCCATTTCTCCCGTCCCTGCACTTGGTAATTCAGGTAAAGAACGCCCATCAGTCCTTCGCCGGCATCCTCCGAGCGTAGCTGGACGTTGATGTTGACCACATCTCCGCTCGTGACCGAAAGGACCTCGGTTGCAGGTGGCAGCGGCGCAAAGAGGATGGGAGGGGTCTGTTCGGGGGTTTCGTAGGCCGGCAGATCCGGATACAGACAGCCGGCGGCGACGAGTGACATACCGAGAGCGGTTAGCGACCGCCGTGCCACACCAGGGAAACCGGCTCGAGCAGGACCACATAGCCCGCCCGGGTATGACATACTTGTCACACTCTCGGGCCTCTCACCCTCAAAGGAACGCGGACTCATCCCGACCACCCGCGTGCATGGGACTGGGTGGCGGCGCCTCGGGACACGCCAAAGCGGATGTCTGCGTACTCGGCGCTGGTCGCCAGCCGAAACAGATCCAGAACCCCTTCGTGGCGCGCACAAAGCTCGGAGAAGTTCCTCGATTCAACCAATGATTGCAGGTCACTCGACGCAAGATCGAACTGCTCCAAAGCGGCGCTGAGATCACCCGACACGTAAAGGCCTGCCCGACACAAGGCCTGGCGCGCATTCATCATGACATCAGCCAATACGAAGGGAGCTTCACAGAGCTCTCGGAGACGACGCTGAGTACTGGCGCGAATACTCTCCCACAGAACCTCAGCCAGCCGCAGCGCGCCTTCCTTGATACTCGCTGAGGGAATGGGCGGGCCAAAGGCCACCCGCAAGGCTTCGAGGACATGCTCGGCCTCCTCCGGCAGAAGGCCAAACAGAAGGATGTACTCAGGCAGGGTCGCCAGTGACACATTGCCAATCAGACACGCCAGACTCGCCTCGGAAATCGAGAACTCCCCCTCCAAGATCACGCTGGGTGGCTGGGTCACACCGAGCGTTGCCCGGAGCGGTGAACGTGCTGCCCGCGCGAAGAGCGCAGTGCGATTCGCACCGAGTCGAGCACTCGCCTCCCCAAACCACCGGGCCAGAGCGGCGCTCGAACCGGCCGTAACCCGTTCCATTCCGGTCACGCCATAGTCGCCAAGCTCTCGACGGAAAGCCCCAGGTGCCCCATCCCAGAGCAGAGCCAGAGCCTCATTGGCGGGCAACAGCAGATCTCGAAAGAGCAGCGCTCTCGTGGCGTCAACGTCGAGCCGTTGCAGAGAAAGTTCCGGAGGTGCGACGGAGTGACTCTCATCGGCAAGCACCGCGAGAACGTGCTCGAGCGCCGCGACATGACTCATATGCTGTTCGAAGCGGGCGGCATCGCGCACCAGTCGACACAAAGAGACCGACATCGGCCAACGTCGCAACCACCTACGGCCATCCGGCAACCACTCGTGGATGCGCTCGGGCTCGGACAGCGCGGCCTCCGAGAGTGCAATCGCAGCGCGAAGATCATCAGGCTCTCCGCCCACTATCACGACCGACGGCAGAGGGAGTCCCTGAGCCAGCATCATGTCCGTCGGCAGCACGACTGAGGCACCTGCCGACATCTCACGTTCTGCAGCGAGCAATCCGGCATCTTGCGGTGATTCCGGCACCGACCCCAACCCCGCAAGCTCGGTCTGCTGCGGCACGGTTTGTGTCGGTTCGGGAGCTTGGGCCTGCGTAGGGCAGGCCGCGACAGGCGAGCCAGCTTCCCTCATCCGCGGCGCCTCGGCAACCTCGCGACTGGTGTCTGCTTCGCCCATGACTCCTGGCGACGCCCCCGCGTACTCGGCGTCGATCGCTCCATTGAGTTCAGCGGCGAGCGTGAGCGCTCGAGGCCGGGTCAGTGGATCCTCTGTGGCGAGGGCGACCCAATCCCGCGCCAAAGCGTGCTCCCCAAAGGAGGCTGCAGCCTGGGCGGCGACCAGAGCCAAGGAAGAGCGAGGATGCAGCGGCGTGAGTTCTTGCGTCAGGGCCCGTGCGTACAGCTCGAGCGCCCGCCGATCGCGAGTCACCTCCGCCCGCTCGGCCAGCAACACGGCCAACAATGGCTCAACATCGCCACCTCGCTCGAACTCGTCGAGCATTTCCTCAACCACCTGGGTGTGGCCAAGTGCCTGGTGCGCACGGACCAGCAGGTATTGGCGCAGACTTGGCAGAGGAGCATTGGAATCCCAACTCACTTGCTCAAGCAATTCGGCGGTACGATGCGTCTCCTCATCAGCGGCAAAGCCCTCCAGGGTATACCTGAGCCGCTCTTGACCGATGAGGAGTGGGACATCTTCCGGGGCTAGCGCGCGTGCCGCACGGAAGTAGCCAAGGGCGCCGGAGAGATCCCCCTCGGATTGCGCCAACACGGCCGCCTGGTGCAAGCAGGCTACGCTCCGATCTTTGGGAGTGCCCTCGAGCAGAGCCCGATGCGCGAGAGCTCGACACAGCTCGACCGTCTGATGCCCTGCTTGCTCGAGGACTACTGCAAGATCGAGCGTCACGACCGGACTCAAGGACGGCCGCAGGTCGGAGAGCGCCGCTCGAGCGCGCTCCACACCCTGCTCGGCCACCATGCGCTCGAACACCCGCACTAGAAGCTCGAAGTGCGGGTGTTCGAGCGAGCCGTCATCCAGAACCAACGGCTCGAGATCGGCCGCACCCTGGCGACGGCAGCGCTCCTCCACCACGAGAAGCTCGCGAAGCTGATCCAGACACGTCGACCACTCGGAAGTGGCAAGGCACTCCTCGACACGCTGAACGAGCATGTGCGTCTGGCTCGTCTCGACCACCCGCACTTCGGCTCTCTCGGCTCGCAGATCTTCCAAGCTCGAGAAGCCGAGGCGTTCGAGCACTGGTTCGAGCGCCGCCAACTCCTCGTTGGCGCCGACGGCAGCAGCCACGCCGACGATGGCTCTGAGAGCCGGCGCAGCAGGGTTGGCGTATGGACGGACCAGGACCTTTACGGCCTCGTCAACCAGGACGCGACCTGCCTCTCGAGCAGCAGACCATTTCTCGGCCGAGGCAGCCAGCTCACCGAACTCCTCCACGTCCGCATCGGCCACCAGCGCTTGCAGCACAGCACGCCGAGCCAGCACGGGATCTCGAAGGCTACCGAGAGCAACCCCCGCCACGGCGATGGCGAGACGAGCACCGTCGGGTCCATCGGCGTCACTGAGCAGCTCCTCGAGCACAAGACCAAGTTCCTGCTCCGCTGCCCTCTGGTGTGCATGCCCCTCGGCTTGCATGGTCGCGAGTTCAGCCGCGACTGCTGCCAGCGCCACTCGCCCGGGGAGGGCCCGAAGCTGCCGAAGACCGATGTTGAACTTGAGGCGCACCTCCTCCTCGGTCGTCCCCAACTGTTCCTTCGCGCAACTGAGCCATTGAGCCGCTTCTCCACGCGTCGCCGAGCGCTCAGCCACGCGCAGCACCGAGTCGATGAAAACCTCTGGTCTCCGGGTAGCCGCGCTGAGGTGTCGAAGGAGTGACAGTGTAGCTCCTTGCGCCGGCACGGCCTCAAAAGCCACCTGCGCGTGCTCGAGCGCCCGCGCGTGATCCCCAAGCCTGTCGAAGGTCCGAGCCGCCCGGTAGTTGAGCGCGCGCTCACCAAACACGCCAAACACGCCTCGCGACGCGTGTTGGTAGAGTCGCTCCAGACCCTCGAACCCGGCTGGTCCATCCAGTGCGCGCTCCGCCAACCGCAGGAGATCCGCCCGCGTGGGATCGATGTCCAGAGCTCGCTCAACCAATGCGAGCACCAGCGGTCGGTCGAAAATCTCAAGCGCAAGCTGCGCCGCATAGCCCAGTGCCTTGGCTGCCTCCTTCACCGTACCGAGGCGCGCTGAAGCGTCCGAGAGCCAGGCGATTGTGGCACGGCTCCCCAATACGTCATTGAGATCCCGTGCCAAGACGGCGATACCACGCCTCGGTTCCAGTGCAGCCGCCTGTTCCCAGACTGCCACGGCACCCTCTGTGTCTTGGGCTAGATCAAACCGAGCCACTCCGAACTCACGCAACGCGCGGATCCGGTCGCCAATCGCGGAGGGCTCGCGGAGCGTGTTCACCAGCAATTCCAGGCGCTCCAGCTCGGCGTCCGGAGAGAACGGCTGCTTCTGTGCCAGGGCCAGGTACGTCCACTGCTCCGGAGCACCTCCGGCTCGCACGGCGCGGAGCGCCACGTGGATGGCTCCCTCTACATCGTTCTGCCGCCATCGGCGCTCCATGATCACATGATCGATCTCATTGGGGTCTCGCGCCACCGCCGAAGCGCGCTCCAAAACGTCTAGAGCGAACGCGTCATCGTGAACCACACGCGCCGTCTCGAGTAGAGCAGCACGAAAGCTCACGTCACGCGCACCAACCCGATCGAGCAGCCATCGCGCCACCTCGAGCGCACGTGGAGCATCGACCGAACCCAGCCAGGCCAGCGCTGAAGCCGCCGAGGCGATCCAACTGGCAACGGGGATTGGAGCCTCCGGAAGTCTTTGGAGCTGCTCAACCACGCGAGCGCTATCCCCAAGTCCGAGTACCGCCTCTAGCAACTCGCAGCGCAGCGTCGCTTGACCTGGTCGGAGGGTCACGGCGCGTTGGGCCCAGGTAAGGCCAAGATCGGGCTCACCGAGCGAGAAGTGAGCACGAGCGAGCGCTGCAGCGAGCTGGGTCGTTGGCGGGACCACTCCCAGTGTTCGCTCGACAATTTCCGTCGTGGAACGCGGCTCAACCCAACCCGCAAGCGTGACCTCGAGGGTACCGAGGCGAGCGTGATTCGCAGGGCTGCGAATCACGCTGCGCAGAATCGGAAGTGCCAGCTCGTGCTCCTCTGCCTCCACGAACAACTCAGCAGCCACGGCCTCGAGCAAGCCCCGCACTGGCTCGGATCTGAAGGATGCTGCGCGGGCGAGCGCCCGTGCCGCAAGCGCTGTTTCACCATGACGCCGAGCTAGGAAGAACAGGGCGAGGCTCGAGGTCGCCCCTTGGTCTTGATTGGCGACCGGTGAGAGGGTGAGAAGCGCCGCCCTTGGTTTGCCGCGACGGAGCCAGAATCGCGCCTGGGCGAGCTGACCACGCTCCCCCAGCTTACGTGAAGCTGTCTCGAGCGCTGAAGCCACGCGCGGGTCATCCTGACTGCCCTCGGCCTGCTGGGCCACCACGTCGATGAGTTCGATCAGTCGTGACCCCCAACGCCGATCATTGGGAGCGATCTCGAGCAGCGCGGTGGTAACGGCAAGGTGCTCGAACAGCGCTGCAGGATCGAACGCCAGCTGACGCTCCAGCTGCTCGAGCAGCATCAGTCGCTGCTCGCCCGAGGCCTGAACCAGCTGCTGTTCGATCTCCGAACGCCGCGCCAGCTCTGCGTCGACGGCTCTCCGCAACGAATCGTCGATCGGCGCTGTCTGGTGCTCGAGGGCCCACAGCAGCATCCGAGCCGAGCCCTCACCAGCTTGCGCCAACGCTTCGAGCTGTTGCGCCAGGCGACGCCGATCCTCGACCGAGGCAACCACGCGCGCCGCCTGGGTCAGCGCCCGCGGGATGGGCGCAGCACCATCATCCGTCAGCTGGGCGGTAGCCGCCAGTGCCGCGCGTGCCTCAGGATGATCCCACTCGACAAGGACGGCGCGCACCAACGCTTCGCGGGCCTGGTCGTGACGCAGAAGCCCGACCGACTCGAGGCGCGCCAGGCTCATGTGGCCCTGAGCGGTCGCGAGCGCCGGATCCTGCAAGAGCGTGAGCTCCAATCGCGCTGCCAGCCACTCCCCCATTCCGAGTTCGGCCAACACGTTGTCGAAGGAGGTGGGCGATTCTCCACTCGACGGAACCAGCAGCCGCTCGACCCCGACAATGATGGACTCGAGGTCGAATTCAACGTCGAACCCGCCGTCGAGCAGGGCGGCAAGCGCGCGCACACTGTGCCCCTTCTGCCTCGCGTGGACGGCACGTTGGTAGTGTCGCTCTCGATCCCCAGCCGCGCGCGCCGAGAGCCGTTGGACCTCATCTGCCGCCTCTGGACGACCCATCTTGATGAGCTCAATCGCCAGATTCTGCGTGGCGAGCAGCGAGGAGGGGTCGAGGTCGAATGCGCGAAGCAAAGCATCAAACGCGCCCAAGCGGTCACCGCGCAGAGACAGTCGACGTGCCGATTCGTGCCAAGCCAAGACGGCACGGTCGCGGAGCACCGTGTCGCTCGCCCACTCCGAGAGTGCTGCCAGGGCCTCCAGCGCATCATGCGAGAGTGGATCGAGGCGCGCCTCCTCCGCTAGATGGTGAGCGGCACGAGCAGCGTTGCCGGCTCGCCAGCACAGCTCCGCGACCCGATGGTGCAGCTTTGCCTGCGGCACACCCTCCAAGGACCCAAGCAGTAACTCGAGCAGGGAAGCCGCTTCCTCCCAGCGGCCCATGCCCTCAAGCCAGGACGAGCACAGCTCCACGAGTACGCGATCGGGTACGACGGAGGTGGAAGCTATCGCGGCCCGCACCGCCTCGCGAAGCTCAAAACCAGTCTTGTGCCAGCGACGCGCGAGCTCGCCTTCAGCACGCGCCGCCTCGGCCAGGTCACCCTCGCTCCGTGCGCGGTGGATGCGCACCATCAGGGCAGCTCGCTCCGCCCTCCTCCCCAGCTGCCGCGGCAATCCCGACGATCGTGGGAGCTCTCCATCGGGCCCCAAGGCCTCGTCCAATGACGAGATCGACGGCGCAGAAAGGACGGCTGGCATGGACGCTAAGGCGGGGAGCGGCGGCTGGTCGAGGTTTTTGGGCCCCGGTCTCCAGATGTTGCCATCATCAGGCAAGACAGTGTGAAGAAAAGCCCTTCTTCTTCGTCGATGGCAAGCCCCCAAATCGCATCGTCGGGCTTGTCGCCACCCCCCGGTCGGGACTAGCCTTGGGCTGCCGCTCGACTCATCAGCAGCGGCGGAGGTCTCGATGCGACCCTTGGAACTCAAATCCTTCGTTCGAACCGCGGCTGGGCTCGCGGCCCAACTGCTGGCAGGAACGGTGCTCATTTCCACCGCAGCGGCCCAGCCAGCCGCCCCCACCCCAGCGCCGGCCCCGTCCGGCTCCGTGCCCGTGGCGAGCAGTAACCTGGTAGCTCCGACCGCGCCGGCCCCTACCGCACCGGCCCCTACCGCACCGGCAAGCCAATCCGGGTCCGGCTCGGCCGCCATGGCGCCCCCTGCCACAGCTACGCCACCGGCTCCGAACAGCCCGACGGTTCAAGCCCCGCCCACCGCAGCAACCGCTCCGATCACAGCTCCACCTCCGCCCAAGCCTGTGGATGCAAAGACACGCGCAGCCGCCAAACGGGCCCGTGACAAGGGTGCAGCAGCCTTCAAGGCCAGCAAGTTCGAAGATTCTCGACTACACTATCTTGAGGCAGAATCGCTCGTGCCTGCCGTCGAGAACCAGTACTTCATCGCCACCAGTCTGGACAAGTTGGGGCGCTCGGTAGAGGCACTGGCGGCCTACCAGTCGCTCTTGGCGCATCCCGAGGTAGGCGCCATGGCTGCAGCGCAGCGCGATGAGGTGAAGGCGCGATTCAACGTCTTATCCGCCACGGTTCCCGGAGAGCTGGTGGTGACCGTGGTGCCCGCCGATGCTCGGCTCACGCTCGACGGTACCGACCAGCCGCTCACTGAAGGCCGCCTCAGTCTCACCAATCTCGCGCCCACCGAGCATGTTCTGGTGGTGACCCGGGACGGCTACGAGCAACAAGAGCTCCAAATCAAGGTGGAAGCTGGCAAAGCGACCACCTCGACCGTCAATCTGGTCGAACTGCCACCTCCCCCGCCCCCCCCACCTCCCCCGCCCCCTGTCGAGCCGGCGCCGCAGCCCCCACCCCCCCCACCTCCGCCGGAGCCCCGCAGTTTGGTTCCGGCTTACGTGACGCTGGGGATCGCCACCGTCGCAGCCGGAACCGGCACATACTTTGGGATCCGCGCGCTTTCGGCAAAGAGCGACTTCGAGGACCATCCGACCACCTCGAAGGCCGACGACGTGGAGAACAACGCCCTGATCGCTGACATGGCGTTCGGGGTTGCGATCACCTTGGGCGTCACCGGAATCGTCCTCCTCACCGCTCCCGACGAAGGCAACCCAACGACAGCAACGGCAGCCAAGACGCGAACCATCGCGAGAACCGCCCCGAAGCTGGTGGTGGCGCCATTCGTGGCTCCCACAGTCGCCGGAGCTGGCGCGCTGCTCTCGTTCTGAGGCGAGCTTCCAAACCAGATGAGCCCGGTGGTTCAACACCGGGCTCATCTGCGTTTCAGCCTCGAAACACCGCTGAAGGCGTGGTCGGACTGCGCGAGTAGGCATCCCCCCGAAGCGCTCGCGGGTCTAGACGAAGCGCTTCTTGATTGCGTCGACGACCTGCCCCAAATCGGCGTCCAGCATGACGGGAGGGTTAGCCAGTTGGCTCGCCACTCCTCCGATATTGCCCTCGTGGTAGTTGACCTTGAACTCCGTGAACTTCAACCCGGCAGCCGTAGAGACCACCACCACCCGAGCGCTGGGGTCGATCACGCCTCTGTTCACCAGCTTAGTCATGCAAGCGAGCGCCACCGCGGTGTGCGGGCAGGTGTAGAGCCCGGTGGCGTCAGCGCGCGCAGCCGCTTCGCAGAGTTCCTGTTCGCTCGCCTGCTCGACCACGCCGTTCATCTCCCGGAGCGCGATCATGGCCCGGGGAGCGCTCACCGGATTGCCGATCTGGATGGCACTCGCCAAGGTCGGTTTGGCCGTCACCGGCTGAATCTCGCTCTGCCCAGCCATGTAGGCGCGATACATGGGATTGGCGTTCTCGGCTTGCGCCACGGCGACACGAGGCAGCCGATCGATCAGCCCGAGCTCACGCAACATCTTGAACCCCGCGTAGAGCGCCGACACATTGCCAAGATTGCCGCTCGGCAGCACGATCCAATCGGGGACCTGCCAGTCAAACTGCTGCACAATCTCGATCCCCACCGTCTTCTGTCCCTCGATCCGCAGCGGATTCATCGAATTGGCGAGATAGATCAGGCCAAGCTTGGCAAGATCCTGCACGATCGCCATACACCCATCAAAGTCGGTGTCGAGGCCGAGCACAAGTGCGCCGTGCGCGATCGGCTGGACCAGCTGCGCTGTCGATATCTTGCCGCGTGGAAGAAGAACGACCACCGGCAAACCTGAGGCAGCTCCATACGCCGCGAGCGACGCGCTGGTGTCACCGGTGGAGGCACACGCGATGGCTCGAACCGGCGTTCCGGTACGCATCGCCCAGCGCACCACGCTGACCAGCACAGTCATGCCTAGATCCTTGAAGGAACCAGAGTGGCTATTGCCACAGTGTTTGACCCAAAGGTCCTTCATGCCCAGGGTCTTTCCGTAGCGCTCCGCCCAAAACAGGTTGGTCGCGCCCTCGTACATGCTCACGACGCAGTCGTCGGGCATCTCGGGCATCACCCACTCCTTCTTGCCCCAGACACCAGAACCGAACGGCCAGACATGTCCACGGTATCGCTCCTCGAAGAGCCGCATCCAACCAACGGCGCTCCGATCTCGCAGAGCCTGCATGTCGTGGGCGACCTCAAGCAAACCGCCACACGTCGTGCAGCGATAGAGAGCGTCGGTCACCGGGTATTGACCGGGACAACCAGAGATACACTGAAACCAAGCTTTGTAGGCCACGGGCGGACTATAGCCCAGGGATGGAGCACAGGTGGCCTTTCGGGGTGCACGAATACGCCGTTTTTGGCCTTCGAGCCTATGCGAGCACAGCGACAAGTCTGAGGATGGCGCATTCCCCCGAGCGGCAGTTCGATAGGGCGAGCGGCCAACCACCATCAACCTGCCGTTGCAGGACTCTCTCGAGCTAGGCTGGGGCAGCCATGGTTCTCCCGAAGTACCTTGTGTTCACCGACACGGGCCACGACCCATCGCGGCGCGTGGCGGGTCTCAATCTCGCGTTGCGCCTCGCTCTCGAAGCTCAAAGAAATGGCTTCTCGGGCATCGTCGTTCCTCCGTCGGGGCCGGTCGCACGGGCACTGCTTGAGGACCGACGTCTCACGTTGCCACTGGTCGCACAGTTGCCCGCCGAGGCCGCGGGACTCGCAGTTTCCTGCTCAGCCGTAGTGCACCGTTTGGACTTTCGGATTTCCGCCGCGATGGAGTTGCCACCGGGAATCCAGAGTCCCCTCCACCCCGCGGCTGCCCCTGATGATCCGTACTATTTTGCGCCCCTCGAGGTGGTCGACGAACCCAGCCGCCGCCGCGCGGAGCGCGCACTGTTTCGGAGCCTGCGCAAGGGCGCGGATGGCTGGACCTCTCGGTACCTCAACCGTTATGTCTCCCTGTTCGTTTCTCGGTACCTGACTGGGATCCCGATCACTCCGAACCAACTCTCACTCCTTATCCTCGGTGTGGGTCTGGCTGGCGCGTTCATCGCCAGCATTGGAACGTACGCATCTCTTCTGCTTGGCGCCACCTTGTTTCAACTCCAGAGCATCCTCGATGGCTGTGACGGCGAGTTGAGTCGTGTGACCTTCCGCGGCTCATATCTCGGTGAGTGGCTGGATACCATCGGAGACGATCTCACGAACTACGCCTTCTTTCTGGGCGCCGGCGTGGGTCTGTCCGAAGCCACTTCCAACAACCTCTTTTTCGCGGCGGGGCTGGTCACTGCCTTGGCCGGAGGTCTAGGCAGCGCGATCGAATACGCATACCTGGTTCGGATCCGTTCCGGCGACTTGCTCAAATACCCACTATCGCAATCGACCACCGAGCGCCGTGGTCTCTTTGGCTTCATCGCTCCGCTTTTCAAGCGTGACAGCTTCGTCTTGATCACCTGGCTCTGTGCGCTGCTTGGCATCATTCACCTGGCACTTCTGGTATTCGCGATCGCTGCCGTCGGTCTGCTCGGCGCGGTCCTCAAGACGGAGTATCGCATGTGGCGCAACGGGACCCGTCCTCCGCCCATCTCCGCGAAACCATGACATTGGCCTCGTCACGACTCAGCCAGACGCAGCGTTCGGGCTGTCTCCGGCCTCTCTTCGCCACAGTGGTGGCAGCTTTGCTTCTGACGCAAGGCCCAGAGCTTTGGCCCGCAGGCACACAGCTCGCGAACGCACAGCTGGGTCAGAACGGTGCCCCGCTCACGACCAGCCGTTACGCGGTCGACATCAGTCAGGGCTCAGTCGTCACCAGCACTCGAGTCATCGGGATGGCCGGTGCCTACGTCGCGATCGCCGAGGGTGCGGAAGGCAACTTCGTGAACCCAGTAGCCCCGGCCGTACGTCAACCGTGGTCACTCTCCACCCTAGACTACGACGTTGGTCTCGGTCTCACCTTCCCCAATACGCTGCAGCGCTCCGACTTCTTCAACTCCGGCTCCGATCGCACCAACCTCTCGACCAGCAACCCGAAGGAATTCGTGTTCTTCGATGCCGAGGGACAGCTACAATGGGGCTCCTACGGCATCGGCTCGGCGTTCTCCCTCCAGAGCTACGGGCTCCGACGCTATGTGGGTACGGTAAGCGATGCCTGGATCGACCAGCTGCGAGCCCAGTTCCTCGTTGGCTATCTTCACGCCGCACACGCGGCCTTCTCAGGTCAGCTCCTGTTCGGATTCGGGGTGCGTCTGGTCGGACTCTCGGTGAGCAACAACAATCCGCGCCCAGACCAGAGTCGGACCTTGTTTGGGACCGGAGGCCTCGGATACCAGATCGGCATGCTATTGCGTCCGAATAGGGGCATGGTGCGGGTGGGCGCGGTGCTCCGGACAGCCGTCGACAGCCGAGCCACCCCTTCGAGTTCCGTCTTCACGGACACCGCGAACAACCGGATCCTCGCCCCAGGAACCGCGGATGAGATGTACCTTCCGGACCGGGTGAGCCTGCCCTGGGACCTCAACCTCGGCTTGGCCGTGCAGTTCGGGGCACGTCGATTCAATCCCGAGTGGCTCAATCCCTCGGAACTCCTGGCTCCCACCCGCTCCGCCATCGCTCAACGACGAGCGGCGCGGTCGCGCGCAACTGCCCAACGCCTCGCAGTGGCACGGAACCGCGGCGAAGATGAATCTGCCCTACTCTTCGCCGCAGAAGCCGAAAACACTCGTCTCGAAGCGCTGGAGCGTGAGGAGCTGGCGCTGGAGGCTGCCCGAGTCAAAGGGCTACTGAAACAGCGCGCCGCGTACATGGAGCGCTTCTACCTTCTGGTATCCTCGTCGGTAGTGATCATGGGGCCAACTCCGGACGCGGTAGGCATCGAATCTTTCCTGCAACGGGTGGTGGATCGCTCGGGGGCGCGCACGGTCGTGTCTCCCAGGCTCGGCATGGAGTCCGAGGTGGTCCCGCACTGGCTCAAATTGCGACTCGGCTGCTACGGAGAGCCTACACGCTTCGCGAACTCTCGCGCTGCACCCCGCTTTCACGGCACCTTTGGCTTCGAGCAGAAACTGCTCAATTGGTCGGCATTCGGCCTCTACGACAAGGACAGTCCATGGCGGGTGCAGTCGGCCGTCGATCTCTCGGAGCGCTATACGGGTTTCAGCGCCAGCATCGGAATCTGGCACTGAGGCGTCGACGCTTCGCCACCTACACTCCCCTGGCAGAGCACCGCGATCAATGCCACGAGGCAGCCCATTCTGCCTCAACTCACGGCCGTACGATCACCCGCGAGCTTTGACCGCCGGGCGCGACCACACCATGCCAGGCGCGTGGCACACCGGGGTTGGTGAAGTGGAAGAGAAATCGCGCGTCGATCGGCGAGAGGTTGACACAACCGTGAGAACGGGGGCTTCCGAAGCCGTCGTGCCAGTAGACACCGTGCAAGGCGAAGTCATCACTGAAGTACTGGACCCATGGGACCTCACGCATCTCGTAGGGATCTTCAGGATCGAGGCTGGCCATGGTCGCTGACACATGCTTCGACTGGATTACGAACTCACCCTGCCTGGTCGAAGAGCCCGACTCGCCCTCGCGCGGAACTCCAGTCGACACCAGCGTCACGTAGATTGGCCGATGTCCTTCATAGGCCACCAAGCTCTGCTCTCCGATCGAGACGTCGACCCAGGGCGTCGTGTCGTCAACCTTCGGCAAATTGGTGCGCTTGCTCACCACCCTCAGATTGTCCGCCAAGAGCCACTCGCCTCGCTGCGTTTCCATGAGTCGGAGGGCGCCCACCTTCTGCTCGACTCCGGTGATACCCTCGGCCTCGCGATATCCCAGCGTCCGGATCAACCTCAGCGCTCCGTTGGTCTGGTCACGGGCATAGAGCCGTGTGTGGTGGTTCATGGCAAAAGCCACCGGAAGCGTGAGATTTTGGTCGAGGCTCTGGCCACGAAAGTCGCTCGGCGCAACGGCGTCGACCCACGCCGCGTCGACAAGCTCGAGGTCCGGGGTACTTAGGAACCATCGTCCCGAATTCTCAAAGCGCTCCACGACAGCGAAGCCACTCCGAGGCGGAGTATCCCTGATTTCGCTCTCATTGCGCGCACGAGGTAAGCCAAGAACGTCGTAGACTCCGCGCGAAAATAGGTCGGTGACCCCGACTCCCACCAGATCCTCGAGGCTACGTGCGAGCCGCGGGTTCGAGGTGGGGGCTCGATCGGGGAAACGAGCGAAGAGTGTCGGACCAGCCGTTTTGGCCCGCACGTAGCGGTAGGGAAGGACACGATCACGGTCGGCCTGTGCCACCGGAACAGCGCGCAAGGGATGAGCCGCATCCGTGGTTGCGCTCCGTCCGTTGTTGCACAGATAGCCTTCGGGAAAGACCCGAAACCATCCGCCCCGGCAGTCACCCATGGCCGCCGGCACTGGCTCCCGGCGAACCACAGCCCCAAAGCGAAGATAACCGATGTGGCCACTTCCTGGCCGCGGCTCCCGTGCGATCCAGGTCTTCTGAGCGATCGCCCAGATGGTTGGGGATCCCCCTAGCATCCCAGCGCTAGGGCTGGCGCCGGCTTCCCGTGTTCGCCCATCCACGCCTCTTGCCTCAATCTCCGGCTCCTCCTCTACTGTTCGGTCGGCCACGGGCTCAAGCCCGTGGCCGTTGACAGGGCGGAGCTGAATCTCAGGGGACTCTGAAACCGGTGCCAAGCCCCCGAATACGTCGAGGCTGTCGTCGGGCAACCATTCTTGTGTGAGTGGGCCCGCCTGGGAGGGCTCGATGACGAGGGGAGGATGGGCCGGCTCCACATGCGGCGCTGCCGAAGAGAGGGGAAACTCGACA
Source organism: uncultured Polyangiaceae bacterium (assembly GCA_964396375.1). Classification (GTDB taxonomy): domain Bacteria; phylum Myxococcota_A; class Polyangia; order Polyangiales; family Polyangiaceae; genus FEN-1139. The sequence continues at coordinate 67,412 of CAYNEY010000019.1, forward strand.
GAGCGGGATGGGACGAAAAGCAGGGTCACTACTATGAGGACAGGCAGACACCGACCGAGCCAGCCTCCACGCGAGTCTCGGGAATAGCCAAGAGACACCTCTTCCGCGTATCAGAATCCCCTCACCCCAAGCCAATTTCCTGCAAGAAACGGGATGGTAGGGACAGCTCCCGAACCAATGCCCTACTTTCTTCAATGCACCGGAGCTGACCTCTAGCGTCACCTTCACCGTCAGGCACCGACGCGGCATCAATGGTCGCCACAAAACACCAACCCCCCGCCGACTCGAAAGGAGCCAACGGAGGGCGATGGCGGAGCACCTGCAAGCATACCGCCCGCAGACGCTTCGACTGGCTTACTGTGCAGCGGCTGGAGCCGCGGCCGGGGTAGCACCAACCTGGAAATCCCAGGTGAAAGTTGCCTTGCCTTCTGCCTGATCAGCGGGTTGCAGCTTCAGTCCCTGCAGCGAACTGACCACACAACCCGACAATGCTTCCGGAGCCGTCGTGCGGGCAGGATCCACGGCCAACTCTTCCAGGTTTCCGGTTTCCACCCGGACCGTAAAGGTGACGGTCACTTGACCCGCCGCCGTCGGATTGCTCTTCAGCGTCTCGTCGTAGCACTTCTTGATGTCTGCGCTCCGCGTCTCGAGCACGGCCTGGGTGTCCTTGGCATAGGTGTTCGCGTCGCGTGCCGCGAACGAACAACCCGCAAGGATGGCCGCGAGCGAGACCAGAACGAGCGAAATCGAAGATTTCTTCATGGTGTTATCTCCTTCGAATCGAGGCCTGGGGCTCACTTCGCCGCCGGGGTGGCAGACGTTGCGGGCTTGGGTGTGGCCGCCTTCGGGGCAGCGGCGGGTTTCTGAGCGGTGGTCGACGCCTTGGCGGACGCATCCGCTGCAGCCTTGGCGGCCTTCGCAGCACCTGCGCCCTTGGCCGCCGAAGCAGCATCAGCCTCAGGAGCCTTGATGGTGCTCTTGCTCTCCTCGAGAACCTTTTCCTTGCCGGTGGCCGGATCGATCTCGACCTTCTTCTTCGTCACGTCCTGCTCAATCACGTTGAACTCGACGCGGCGATTCTTCTCCTTGCCCTCTTCGGTCGCGTTGTCGGCGATCGGCTTGGTCTCGCCGAAGCCCTTCGCAACCAGCTTCTCAGCCGCAATACCCTTGTCAAGCAGGTACTTACGGACTGACTTGGCCCGGTCGTCGCTCAACTTCATGTTGTAAGCGTCGTCGCCGTCCGAACTCGCGTGACCCTCGATCTGGATCTTCTTGATGTGGCCATTCTGCTTGATCACGCCGGCGATCTCGTCGAGCAGTCCGAAGGACTCACTCTTGATCGTCGCCTTGGCGTACTCGAACTGAATCTTCTCGCGAATGACGATCGCGTTGTCCTTCAGCTCGACCCGGGGCGGCGGCTTGGGAGCCTCTGCCTTGACGGGTTCTGGTGGTGGTGGCGGCGGTGGTAGCTCGCCGACTACTGAAAGGGCACTGTTGCCCTGGAACTGGATCTGGCCTCCGCAACCGGCGAGGCCGAGTGCGACCCCCAGCACGGTAGTTCCGCAGAGGACCAAACCCTTCATGGTTGGCTTCTTCGGTGTCTGCATCTTGGACTCCCTGGCGCCATGCGCCCGACGGGCCTGATTCCCCGTGGCGCACACGTAAACCCTGTCGCAGGGTTCCCGTCAAGCACATACAGCTACCAACCCCACACTTTTCCTCAGAAAGGCCAGGAGGCCGCAGAGCCATGTGGCCGATTACCCCCAGATTACGGTCAGTTTGCGCCAGAGGTTGGCACTGCATCACTGCAGCTGTAACGGACGACTCTGACCTCGGCCAATGGCTCAGGCCCGGCGCTTCTGGCCCACCAAGAAGAGTTCCGAACTCACCCGCCGGGTCCCCTCGGGTCGGAGCACGCTCACCTGCTCGTAGCGCTCCCGCAACCGGGCGCGGGCCGTCGTGAAGCTGTCACTCATGAAGAGCTTGCCCACGAAGGATGAACCCGGGCGGCCATGGGTAACCGCCACCTCGACCGCACGCTCGAACAGCTCAAAGCTCTGTGCCTGGTCAATGGCCTTCTGGCCACAGGTCTTTGGAGCCATGTCGCTCAAGATCAGATCGTAGGGAGCAAATTGACCGAGGGCCTGGTTCGACAATGCCAGGGCATCCCCCAGGATAACCTCGACCTGCGACGGGAATGACTGGGCAATTGGCGCAAGATCGACCGCTAGCACCTTGCCCTCACGGCCCACGCGCTCTGCCGCATAGAGTGTCCACGAACCCGGGGCGGCCCCAAGATCGAGGACACACCGAACGTTTCGAAACAAGCCAAGACGACGATCGATCTCCTCGAGTTTGAAGACGCTGCGCGCCGGGTAACCCCTGGCCTTGGCGGCACGCGTACGCGGATCTGCCACATAGGGATTCTTCCGGCTCACTCGCTACCTCGCGATGCCGCTCTGGACCCGACCCGCAACCAGACGGACAGGCTCGGTGACGGCCGCCCCCCGAAGCTCGGACAATCGCAGCCGCTCGGAAGATCGACCAGTGCCTCGATACTGCGCCCGGCACAGCTCACGGCGTCGTGCAGCAGGCTCCTCAGCTTCGCGTGTGTCCGCTCCTGCTCGTGGCTCACGACCAGCAGCTCTCCTCCATCATCGAGCAGTCGGACCACCGAGACAAGCAGGTTGGTCCACGACTGTGCCAAGCGAAATACCCCCCCCCGAGTGATGGTAGAAAAGCTCGGTGGATCGAGGATCACCAACGTGTAGCGCCGCTCGCGCGTGAGCGCGCGGCGCAGCCAGTCGGTTACCTCGGCCCGCAGCAGGCGGTGCTGAGAACTGGGCGTGATGTGATTTAGCTCGAGGTTCCTCCGAGCGCGATCGAGGGCACGATGCGAGAGGTCAACGGTAGTGGTGGACCGAGCGCCACCGAGCGCCGCCGCGACACTGAAGCTCCCGGTGTATCCGAACAAGTTGAGCACATCGCGATCTCGCGCGACGCCGCGCACCCGAGCTCGATTCTCCCGCTGATCGAGGTAGAGGCCCGTGTCGAAACCATCGGCGAGATCGACCGCGAAACGCATCCCGTTCTCGTCTACGAGCAGAGGCGCGGGCGCAGGCTCCCCAAACTCGGGGAGCGCGGGCGCCAGCTCCGCGGCGTCGCGGCGTCGGAGATCGGCGCGCACACGACGCTTCACGTAGACCGCCCGGGGCCCAAGAGCCACCACCGCGCGCACCAACTCGGCTCGGTGTTGCCATGCAGAGTCGCGGGAGAACTCGAGCACCGCGTAGTCACCAAAACGGTCGAGCACCAGTCCCTCTAGTTCGTCCCCACTCCCGTTGGCCAAGCGGTACGCTTCCGTCCGTCGCTCGAGCCCGGAGCGGCGCCACGCCGCATCAAAGACCAGTCGCTCGAGTTCTTCGGAACCGGGGGCGACGTCTCCTTCATCGAACCTCATCTGCGGCGGCGGCGCGCACAACAAATCGAGTCCAAGCTCTGGACATCTGAGCTCGGCAGAGTGGAGCATGAGACGCGGTGCGGCAGCGCCTCCGTAGGCAAAGTCCCCCAAAATTGGGGCACCCCGCGCCGCCAGTTGGGCACGGATCTGGTGCCGGCGCCCCGTCTCCGGGTAGAGGGCAAGCCACGACAGCGTCCCTCGATCGCCGATGCGCTGGACCCGAGTCCTGGCCACGACGCCGCCTGACCCGACGCGACGGGTGGGTCCCTTCTCGGGACAGATCAATCGATCTTCCATGACGAAGCACTGAGGAAAATCGCAGCGCTCCACGATCGCGCGGTACCCACGAACGATCGCGTGTCTTTTCACCAGGCGAGCCACCTCCGGGTCAAGGTTCGTGTCGCGCACGAACATCACCAAACCCGAAACCTCACGATCGAGCCGGCTGTGTACCGACAGACGATCAGGCTCGCCCCGCTCGCGCAGGGCTCGAGCGAGACGCGTCACCACATCGGCGACATCCACATTACCGCCATGGATCGGGAGCCCAACTGGCTTGTCGACCACCAACAACCGTTGATCGAGCAACGCCACCCGTCGTTCGGGCCAGGCCACCTCGAGCGGCTCGAACGCCAACCTTACGCCGACTTCTTGCCGCCGCCGCGCTTCCTGGTCGCCCAACGCACGGTCACCAAGCCGTTAGCAGCACCGGGAATCGCGCCGCGCACAACGATCAGATCTTGGTCTGGGTCGATCTTCACGATCCGCTGTGAGGAGACGGTGCAACGGGCATTGCCGAACTGCCCCGGCATGCTCTTGCCTGGCCAGGTGCGACCCGGAGTCATGTTGGTGCCAATGGAGCCACCGTGGCGCTCATACTCGTGGGTGCCGTGTGTGCGGACATTGCCCTTGAAGTTGTGACGAGCCATCACGCCGCCAAATCCTCGTCCACGGCTGGTACCAGTTACGTCGACGAACTGTCCCACCTCGAACAGCTCATCGAGCCTGACCACCTGCTTTACTTCGAACTTGGCGACCGTCTCCGCCGAGCATCGGAATTCTCGGAGGGTCCGCAGTGGAGCCATGTCGAGTTTCTTCCACTGGCCGAGCTGCGGCTTCGAAAGTAGCTTCTCGCGGGTCTCGCCCGCTGCAAGGATCAGCGCGTCGTAGCCGTCCTTTTCCTTGGTACGCTTCCCCACGACGACCGAGCGCGCCTCGATGACCGTGCACGGCAGCGCGGTACCGTCATCGGCGAAGATCTGGGTCATGCCGAGCTTCTTGCCAATGACGCCGGGATACTGATTCATCGCTCTCGCTCCTCGTCTCTCACCTGGGCTGGGGGTTGGTTCGTGCTCCCACCGTCGGGGTGCGGGGGATAGCTTGGAGGCGATATTTCGTCAAGGCGCACACCGCTGCTCGCTGAACAGTCTGGCTGGCCAGCCTGATTCAGGGCGAGCTTTGAGTTGGTGATTCGGCGAAAGTTGGGTGGGGTCGTTGACGGTCGGGAAAGCCGGTGCATAATGCCCGGCCTCGAACCCCACACAGGGCCTGGTAGCTGCCATGTCGATGAACGTCACCAAGATTGCCGACCTCGAAAACGCCTCCATCCGTACCGATTTGCCGGCATTCCGCGTCGGGGACACGGTGGCGGTCCATTACAAGATCGTGGAGGGCGACAAGCTCCGCGTGCAGGTGTTCAAGGGCGTGGTCATCAAGCGTCACCGCGCCGCACTTGGCAGCACATTCACGGTCCGCAAAGTGAGCTTCCACGTCGGTGTGGAGCGGATTTTCATGCTCCACAGTCCGCGGATCGACAAGATTGAGGTGGTGTCGCGAGGTGTGGTCCGCCGCGCCAAGCTCTTCTACCTCCGCGAGCTGCGTGGCAAGGCCGCCCGCGTCCGCGACGAGAAAGATAGCTGAGCTGCCCCTCGAGGCTCGGACTCTGCCTGCGCTTCAGCCACAATTTGGGGTTCCGGTCGAGCCCGATCCGAGTATGCTCCTTCGGTCACATCGGTCCTGACCGGTTGACGTCGGGAAGCCCTGCCTCGGAGGCGCAAGATGTTGGATTGTGGTCGCTGTGGATACAAAAATGATCCCGCCGCGAAGTTCTGCGCGGCCTGCGGGGCGCCGAATCGACCGGCTGCCGGCGCGGGGGGAATGGCTCAAGGCCCCGCCGGGCCCCATCAGTTTGGCGGTCCTCCGGGACCACCGGTTTGGGGAGGACCAGGCGTTCCCGCGCCGGGGCTGCAAGCCCCCGCAGGACCACCGTGGGCACCAGGCGCTCCGGGCTTCCCTGCAGCACCGGCAGGCCCTGCCTGGCCGCCACCAGGAGCCGCTTATTCACCATCTGCGGCTGTCGCCCCAGCCCCGCCTGTGGCCATGCCTCCACCGATGGTGCAACCGGTCGTTGCTCCACCGATGGTAGGTGGGGGTCCCGCCCCTGGTTTCGGCGCCCAAATGGGAGCGCCCGGTCCGTTTGGGCCCCCCGCTGCCGCCCTCTTGCCAACCGCCGCTTCGGCGGTGTTTCCAACCCTCGACGCCGATCTGGTGGCACCCGATGCGCCGAGGATCCTCGCAGCGTTCTTGGTCACCTTCGAAGGGGACGAGCGAGGAACCTTCTACCCGCTGCGCCAAGGGGTGACCGTGGTGGGGCGTAAGGACGCCGGTGAAACTGTCGACGTTCCCATCGATCACCCGACGACCTCTTCGCGCCACGCTCGTTTTTTCGTCGCCGCTCGCCCCACCCGCATCAAGCTCGAAGATCTCTCGAGCACCAATGGCACGTACGTGAACGATCGTCGACTCGAGCCGAGCCAGCGACAGTCGCTCTCTTTGGGCGACACCGTCCGCTTTGGTGGCATCTCGTTTGTGTTGGTCATGCTCTGATTCGCGCATGATTGGCGCGTTTCACGTCCGTGAACTGGGAGACAATTCGCATGTTGGTTCGCGTTTTCCATCTGCTGCTCATCGCACTCTTCGCGTGCTTGTCGCTGGGTTTACCGGGCGATCTGCGTGCTGCGCCTGAAGCCCATATCCTGCGCATCGACCCCCGTGCCGCGCAGCAGAACGGCAGCCCAATCCTCACCTCCGTGATCGAGGTGGTTGAGAACAAGCGCGTCAGCGACATCCTTCTGCCCTGTGCATCGCTGACTGGCTCCGCCCAGCTCGCCTGCATGGGAGACCAGATCGACAGAACCCAGCTCTACACCGCATTCCCGTTCCCCGGTGCCAACGCGCTTCTGACCGTGAAGACCGACACTGGGGACGTGCTCGCGAAGCTGGAGAGCCAGGCTCGTTGGGGCGAGAGCCAGCAGCAGCCTGGGGTTGGTACCGCGTGGTTGCTCATCATCGACGCCGACGCACGCATGGGCTCGAGCTTCGAAGACGCGAAGGAGGTCGCCAACCGGTTCATCGCGGGCATGGGTCCGAACGACATCGTGAACATCACCTTCGTCAACGACCGGATGGTTGCGGGGGACTCCAAGTGGCTCGGCGCGTCACAGAAGGCCAAAGCGACAGCCTTCTTGCAGTCGGTGACTGGCACTTTCAAGTCTCAAGGGCGCAATCGCAGTCTCTTTACCATCATCAAGGGGGCAGCCACCGACGCCTGGAAGTCGCTCGGAAACTCCACGGAAAAGGAGATCACGATCCCGCTGCACCAGGCGATGGTGGTGCTTTCCAGCGGCTACGGCGGCGCGGACGCGATGACCACCGGTCCTGGCGCTCTCTCGCTCCAACAATACATGACTGGGGGGCGGTTCCCCGAGAACAACACCGCCCTTCCCAAAGCTCCGGTCCCGATCATCAGCGTCTATTTTCCGCCCAAGGGAATCGTCGAGGAGTACCGAATCAGCGCCTCCGAGTTCATGCAGAACCTCGCAAACCCGGAGATTGGAGGGTACTTCACGGTCATGCAGGAGGGCCAGCGCGCGCGTGCCGCGACCATCGTGAACGCGGTGCGCACCCGCTTCTCCAAGATGTACATCGTGAAGTGGCGAGTGGCGTGTGTGAATCGCTCGGTCACCCAGAGCTTCGAGCTGGTGTTCCAGAACGTCACTCCCCCCATCGCAGGGGACAGCACGTTCAAGGATGTGCCCGTTGGCATAGATCCCACCACCTGGCCAATCGACGTGGACATGCGACGCACCCAGGATTCGGCGAAGGCGGATGGAGGGGTGTACCCAAAGGGTCGCTTCAAGGTCTACGGCACCTTCTGCTGGGGCGGAAACCACCAGCGCGCCGAAGTGTATTTCCTTCCTGCGGGACAACAGCTACCGGCTGCACTGGGAGGTGCCGATCTCGCCAAGGCGCAAGAAGCGCAGCAACAGCTGATCGAGATGGGGATGCGCGGCACCGCGATCTCGGCCACTGACACCTTCGTCGAGTTCGAGGCACCAGACAAGGACAAGATCCTTCACGGCTCGGGTGATCAGGCCGTGGTGAGGCTGGTCATCTACGACAACCAGGCCAAGCGGACCAGCGGAGTAACCAGCGACAGCGTGATCCAGTTGAAAGGCACAACCACACCATTCCCCCTGATCCCAGTGTTGGGAGGAGCGCTCGGTCTGGTGGTGATCGCGCTGCTTTTGCTGCTGCTCCTGCGTGGCGGCAACCGCCGCGCTGCCGCTCCTCCCCCCGCGCCTGTAGTGGCCTCTGGGGCGATTGTGCGACCGTTCATGACCCCCGGCGGCATGCCCGCACCTGCTGCTGCGCCCGGCATGCCCGCACCTGCTGCCGGCCCCGGCATGCCCGCGCCTGCTGCCGGCCCCGGCATGCCCGCGCCTGCTGCGCCCGGCATGCCCGCGCCTGCGGTGGGCGGTGTCAATCCCGAATTCCTCTATGGCGCCGCCGCAGCTCCCGTCCCACAGCAAGGATTCGGATATGGACCCGCGCTGGTGAACCGAGCCATCCTTCAGGGTGCGAGCGGCGTGTTCACCGTCGTACCCGGGACGGAACTCCACGTCGGTCGGGACGGCAGTCGCTGCGAAATCCTCCTCTCCGAGCCTCGAGTGAGTGGCGTTCACGCCTCGCTCAGGATCGAGCAAGGACAGCTGCTGGTTCGCGATGAGAGCAGCAACAACGGCACCTACGTCAACGGAGGCCGCATCGATCCTGGCGTGTGGGTCGCGGTCGTGAATGGCTCACTGCTCCGATTCGGCCCCATCGAACTCAGTGTCCGGACGGAATAGGAGCGGAGTGACCCTAGCCTGGTCTCTCGGCGTGCGCGGCGCGATCGTCACCGACCCGGGCCGCGCCCCGGACAAGCAGATCAACGAAGACACTGGTGTCTTTCGTGCTTTGCCGGGTGGCCTTCACCTGGCGCTGGTCTGCGATGGCATGGGCGGCCATGCGGGGGGACAGTGGGCGAGCCAGACCGCCACCACGACCATCGTCGCGGAGCTCGAGCGTCGATTCGCGCGAGTGCCACTGGATGCGGCACTCCGCGACGCGGTGCGGACCGCGAACCGTGTGCTGGTCCAGGCGTGCGCCGACCGCGACGCCACCTGCCGTCCCGGAACAACTTGCGTGGCGCTGCTCTTCGAAGGCCATTCTGTGGTGGTCGCGCATGTGGGAGACAGTCGGGCCTATCGAGTTCGGCACGGACAACTGACCCCCTTGACCTCGGACCACACCGTGGTGCGCGAGCTGATGGAACGGGGACTTCTCACCTCAGAACAGATGACTGGACATCCCGACGCGCACCAGGTCACGCGCGCCCTCGGGATCATGGTTGACGTCGAACCCGAGATCCTCGTCCTCACTGATCTAGAGCCTGCGGATCGATTCCTACTCTGCAGCGATGGCCTGTCGGATCTGGTGAGCGACGCCGAGCTCTCGAGCGCCCTGTGTGGTCCCGAATCCCCCGACGAGCTCGCGCGCAATCTGGTCGCGCTGGCGAACGCTCGGGGCGGGCACGACAATGTGACGGCGCTGGTCGCCCATGTCGTGGCACTCTCGGAATCCGCGCCCACTCAACTCCTTCCTGAGTTCGGTCAGTCACCCACGATGATCGACGACGAGCTTGGACCAGCAACCATACGGATGCCTATGCCACCGGGCCAGGAGCCAGCGTCGGCGCTCGGCGGACCTCTCCCTGCCTCGCCCGAAACCAAGCGAGCGCGACCGGGCGAGTGGCGTGGCCGGGTTTGGCTCTTCGCCCTGGTCCTGATCGCGGCGCTCACGCTGATCTTCCTGCGGCAATGCCGCTCTCATCCCCCCCGCACACAGACCACGGGGTTCCCCTCGGCAAGCTGGTCTGTTACGAGCAGAGAGTCATGATCCCTGGTTTCGGAAAGTCCACGGTTACCATCGGCTCGAGTCCCGACTGTGAGATCCGCCTCGGCGGGGCGGGGGTCGCGCCACACCACGCCCAGATCGTCGCAGAGACTTCGGGGCAGTTGTTCTTCGTTGACCTCGGTTCAGGCCCGAGTCAGGCCAATCAGGCGCCGGTCGTGCCGAAGACCCCGATCCCCTTTGATTTCGTGACCCAGTTCGTGGTCGGTCACGCGCCGGTTCCGAACGCCCACCCGGCGGTGAGTGCCATGCTGATGCGCCCAGGGCGCCTACCACCTGCCCCGGGCCAACTGGTGTTGGGACGCGATCCTGACCGCGTGCATCTGGTGCTGATCCATCCCAATGTCTCGGGTCTGCACGCCACGCTGAACCTCGAGCCCTTGGCCATCGTCGACCATGGCTCCACCGCGGGGACCTACCTCAGCGGTGTGCGTTTGGCACCGCAGCAACCCGTCGCCCTCGATCCACAAGGCACGGTCAATCTCGGCCCGATCCCACTACTTGTCTCGTCACTGCGCGAGCTCGCGCTACACAAGAACCAGTTCTCCGGTGTCCCAGCACCCGCGCCTCCCCCCCCGCTCGGCCCCACCCCGGAACGCGAGGGTGGCGACGCCCCGGATGCGCCCCGCCGCAAGCACAAGACGGTGATCGGGCAGGTTAGCTTCGGCCCCCCCGACGGCGCGAAGCTCTCGGTCAAGAGCATCGGGCGCACCCCAGACAACGACATCCCAATCGCGCATCCGCAGGTCTCAAGCCGGCATGCCCTCCTGCATCGGATCGGCGATCAGTTGTTCCTCGAGGACCGAGGGAGCGCGAACGGAACCTACGTGCGTGGCCAGCGGATCCCCGGGGGACAGCGGGTACCGGTGCAGAATGGGGAGAAGGTCTTCATCGGCCCCATGCCCCTGCTCCTCCAGGTGGAGCACGGTGAAGTGGCGGTCGTCCTCGAGGATGCCGCGCAGTGGGAGGGGCGTCCCCTCTACGAGATCGAAGCCTGGGACCTGGTGATGGAGGTTCCGGACCGTGACAACCCTGGCGTGACACGAACCCTACTCGATCACGTAAGCTTCAAGGCCCTGCCTGGAGATCTGATCGCCTTGATGGGCCCGAGCGGTGCAGGCAAGACCACGCTGCTTCTGACCTTGAACGGCTACACTCCACCGACCGCGGGCCAGGTGCGGATCAACGGCGAGGATCTTTATTCCATCTACGATGCTCTGCGCGGCAGTATCGGTTATGTTCCTCAAGATGACATCGTTCACCCAGAGCTGACAGTCTGGGAGGCAGTGCGCTACAGCGCTAAGATGCGCCTCCCCCCCGACTACTCGGATGAGGAAATCGATCGGCGGGTGCAAACCACCCTGGCCCAACTTGGACTCGAGAGCGTCGCCCATCTGATGATCGGGCGGCCCGAGAAGAAGATCCTCTCGGGGGGCCAGCGCAAGCGCGTCAATATCGCGATGGAACTCGTCACCGATCCGGTGCTGCTCTTTCTCGACGAGCCAACCAGTGGGCTGGCTGCAGACGACACCACAGCGCTGGTTCAGCTCTTGTCGGACCTGGCTCGGCAGACCGGCAAGACAATCATCACCACCATTCACCAACCCGCCAGGCACGAGTACGAGAAATTCAACCTGGCACTGATCATGGGCGCAGGCGGGATACCGATCTACTTTGGACCGACCCGCGACGGATATCGGTTCTTCGGTTCGTGGCTGGAGCGCCAAGGCAAACCGAACACCGTCGACAATCCGCGTGACATGTTCGATATGCTGAACCAACGGGAGCGGCCACTCTTTGAAGCGATGCGGGCAGCTGATCCGGCGGCCTCGCGCTTCGCGGCACGCCAGCAGTCGGCACGGGAATGGAACGCAGAATTCTTCGCCCCTACCAATCCCGTATTCCAACAGATGTACTCAGGGCGTCGTGCTGTCGGAGCCGGCACCAGCAACCCAGGGATCCCGCCCCGCCGCGGAGCGATCCGCGGTCAACTCGGGCTTCTGCTCAGCCGCTACGGCAAGATCAAGCTGCGCGATGCGAGCGGAACGTCAATCATGCTGCTTCAGGCACCGATCATCGGCTTGATCCTGGCACTGGTGTTCGGGGGCCAGACCGAGGCCATCCCGTATTGGTGCCTCGGTGCTCTTCAGGAGCTGGCGCGGCGAGCAGGCGGAGCCACGGCAGGCGACGAGGTTCTGAGCCGTATGCCCACCACCACCGACAATTCTGCGCCACTCTTCTTCTTGGTGGTGGCGGCGGTGTGGTTTGGCACCAGCAACGCAGCCCGGGAGATCGTGGCCGAACGCGCCATCTACCTCAGGGAACGGATGGTCAACCTCCGTCTGGTGAACTACGTCTTTTCGAAGTTTCTGTTCCTGAGCTTAGTCTGCGTCGTTCAGTGCGCGATTCTGCTTGGAATCGCGTTCTTCGCGCTGGGATTCAACGGTGGTCTGCGGGCGTTCGGGATTGAGCTGGCTGTCTTGATCATCACCTCGATGGCATCGACGGCGACCGGACTCCTACTCAGTACCATGGTCACCTCGAGTGAGGCAGCGATGTCGCTCACGCCCATCGCCCTGATTCCACAGGTTATTCTGGGCGGCTTGATGGTCCCGATGACCACCAATCCTTACCTCAAGTGGCCGATGATGCTCATGCCAGCCCGCTGGGGTTTCGAGGGTGTGGTGGCTCAGGAGCGCGTCGCAATCGCGGGTGAGCCCGCATGGGTCACCAAGGTCGGCGAGGCCAGCCTTGAAAGCGCGGATAGCTTCATCTCCGGAGGCAAGTTCGAGTGCGCACTTGCCCAAGTGGCCTCCACGGATCTGAACGGCGCCTGGGGGTTTACTACCTTCGGACAGCTCTGGGTTCCCTTCGCTGTATTGGGAGGAATGTTGCTCGCTCAGCTGCTGGCCATCCTTATCATCTTGCGACACCGCGACTCGGTCTGAGCTCATCGATTGGGCGCCCAAGTGATCCCCTTTTCAGCAGGATCCTTGGGGTGGCATGCGAGTCGGTAACGCGAACCGGACAGGACCAGGCTCGTGGAACAAGCCTGGTCCCGCCTCGGATGGGCACCTGTGTGCGGTCAGACACCGTCCGCAACGTACTGGGCGACCAGATCACCCACCTGCGTGGTCCCCATCCCCATCTTTCCTGCAGCCATACTGGTGAGTTTCTCGGCCGTGGCCTTCATGATGGCTCGCTCGATAGAGTCAGCTGCAGCCTTCTCCTTCAAACTGTGCTCGAGCAGGAGCGCGCCGGCACCGATGGCTGCCAACGGATTGATCACATTCTTTCCAGTGTATTTCGGTGCTGACCCGCCAATTGGCTCGTACATACTGACCCCCTCGGGATTGATGTTGCCACCCGCGGCGATCCCCATTCCACCCTGAATCATCGCGCCAAGATCGGTGATGATGTCACCGAACAGATTATTGGTGACAATGACATCATACCACTCCGGATTCTTCACGAACCACATGCAACAAGCGTCCACGTGATTGTAGTCCCGCTTGATGTCAGGGTAGCTCTTCTCACCCATCTCGTGGAATGCACGTTCCCAGAGGTCGAATTCGTAGGTGAGCACGTTGGTCTTACCGACCAGGGTAAGTGTCTTGGTCTTGTTGCGGGCACGTGCGACCTCAAAGGCAAACTTGAGGCAACGATCGCACCCGACACGCGACTGCAGCGACGCCTGGAGTGCCACCTCTTCAGGCGTGCCCTGCTTCAAAAAGCCCCCGGAACCGGTGTACAGACCCTCGTTGTTCTCTCGAACCACCACGAAATCGATGTGCTCAGGCCCTTTGTCCTTGAGCGGAGTCCACACGCCAGGATACAGGCGCACCGGGCGAAGGTTGATGTACTGCTGGAGTTCGAAACGGAGCTTGAGCAAAATCCCCTTCTCGAGAATTCCGGGCTTCACATCGGGATGACCGATCGCCCCGAGCAGCACGGCGTCGAACTGCCGCAGGGTGTCGGCGGCCGACGGCGGCAGCACCTCGTTGGTACGAAGGTACCGGTCACCCCCCCAATCGAACTCGGTCCAATCGAGCGTGAAACCGAAGCGCTTGGCGGCTACGTCCAGAACCTTCTTTGATTCGCGAGCCACCTCGGGTCCGGTGCCATCACCGCCGAGCATCGCAAGCTTGTAGGTCTTTCCCATGACGTGTCTTGTTCCTCGTCTGACGTTGTGTGGTTGAGAGACGCCGAGATGCCCCGCCTAGGGCTATTTCTCGCGCGGGCCTAGGATCCTCCATGGGGCAGGTCCGCGCAAGAGCGCGAGCTCCGGACACTGCCGGATCCTGGCCGGGGCCATCGCACCAGAGGACCAGCAACCACCCCACCTCAACCAATTCAGGTCTGCCTGGCTGACACCGCATTCGTTGAGATCGCGTGACATGGAAAATCACCGCCTTCATCCAGATCTCGGACAAGGGGTAGCTTCGAGCCGAGCTCTGGGGAGGAGCGTCTGGCTCTAGGTCGACGAGACAGCCCGGGCCGTAGGTACTGCCCAGATATCGCGAGCGTAGCCACGGATAGTCGCATCACTGGAGAACCGCCCAGTGTGCGCGACGTTGAGGATGCTCTTTCTGGTCCACTCCTCGCGATCCGCATACGCGCCGTCGACCGTCCGATGGCAGCGCACGTAGCTGCGGAAATCCGCCAGGACCAGGAAGGGATCCTCATAAAGAAGCTTGTCGACCAAGGGTCGGAACCGTCCCGGATCGTCGCTCGGGGAGAACATACCAGAGGCAATCGCATCCAGCGCACCCCGCAGCTCGCGGTCCCCTTGGTAGTAGTCCATGGGGCGGTAGCCCAACCGCTTGGTGTGCTCCACGTTCTCCGTGGTCAGACCGAACACGAACATGTTCTCGCGACCCACTGCTTCCATTATCTCGATGTTGGCACCATCCAGTGTGCCGATGGTGAGCGCCCCATTCATCGCAAACTTCATGTTTCCAGTCCCCGAGGCCTCCGTGCCGGCGGTCGAGATCTGCTCTGAGAGATCAGTGGCGGGGATCAAGAGCTCTGCCAACGAGACGTTGTAGTTCGGGATGAAGTGCAGACGCAACCAGTCCCGTGTCTTCAGATCGGCGTTGATCACTTTGCCCACGCAGTTCGCGAGGTTGATGATCCGTTTGGCCATGTCGTAACCGGGAGCAGCCTTGCCGGCGACGAAGAAGGTCTTCGGCGCTACGTTCTCCGGGGTGCGCTCTCGATAGGCGAGGTACAGAGCAACCACATGCAGAATATTGAGCAGCTGTCGCTTGTATTCATGGATCCTCTTCACCTGGGCATCGAAGAGATGCCCCGTGTCGAGCGAAATGCCGTAATGGTGCATCAGACTGGTGGCGAGGCGCTGCTTGTTCGCCAACTTGACCGCTTGCCACTCGGCTCGAAACCTGGCGTCGTCCGCAAACGGCACAAGCTCCACGAGACGATCGAGTTCGCGCACCCACCCGTCACCGATGCGACTGGTGATGAGGTGCGCAAGCTCGGGGTTGCACTTCTTCAGCCACCGGCGCGGGGTTACACCGTTGGTCTGGTTGATGACCAGCCCCGGTCGCAGCTCCTCGAAGTCTCGGAAAAGCTTGTCCTTGAGGATCTGTGAGTGCAGCGCAGATACCCCATTGACGTGTGAGCTGCCCACGATGGCTAGGTTCGCCATCCGCACCTTCTTGGTATCGCCCTCGGAAATGATACTCATCCGCTGCACCCGACCGTCGTCTCCGGGAAACTGGGCACGCACCTCGAGCAAGAACTGATGATTGATCTCGTAGATGATCTCAAGGTGGCGCGGCAGTAGGCGTTCCATCAGCCCCACTGGCCAACACTCCAGAGCCTCAGGAAGAATGGTGTGGTTGGTGTAGTTCATGCAGCGCCGCGTGACGTCCCAGGCGGCGGCCCAGTCCATATGGTGCTCATCGAACAAGAGCCGCATCATTTCTGCGATTGCCAGCGCCGGGTGCGTGTCGTTCAGCTGAAACACCGCGTGATCTGGCAGGGTCTTGAGGGAGAGTCCGGATTCGGTGTGGCGCCTCACCGCATCCTGAAGCGTGGCAGATACCAAGAAGTATTCTTGCCGCAGTCGCAGCTCCTGACCCGCAGGAGTAGAGTCGTTGGGATAGAGAACGCGCGAGATATTCTCGGATGAGCTACGTTCCTCGACCGATCTCAGATAATCCCCTTGGTTGAATCGATGAATATCGAACTCGCGAGTAGCTTTGGCTGACCACAACCGGAGCGTGTTCACGACACCGTTCTGATACCCGACCACCGGCAGATCATAGGCCATCGCCAACACCTCGCTGGTGTCGACCCAGTCGCTCTCGATCCGCCCCGAGGGGCCCGAATAATGGACCACGCGCCCCCCGAAGTGGACGCGGAAAGTCCGTTCGGGACGGGCCATCTCCCAGGGATTTCCGCGACGCAACCAGTTGTCGGGAGTCTCGATCTGGACGTCTTCAACGATGTCCTGACGGAAGATCCCAAACTCATAGCGGATGCCGTAGCCCATTCCCGCGATCCCCAGGGTGGCCATCGAGTCGATGAAGCACGCGGCCAATCGTCCCAACCCGCCATTACCGAGCCCCGGATCGAGTTCTTCCTGAACCACCTTGCTGATATCGACACCCACCTCAGCGAGCGCCTTCTTCATCGACTCCAGGATGCCGAGATTGATCAGCCCGTCCTCCATCACCCTGCCGAGCAAGAACTCCATGGACAGGTAATAGACCCGCTTCGGCTGCTGCTTTGTGCACTGGTGCCAGGTCCGCGTCCAGCGATCCGCCATTCGATCGCGTGCGGTCCGCGCCGCCGACATGTACATGTCGAAGAGGGTGGCGGCCGTGGGATGCTTCCCCTGGGTGTGAAGAATGTGGTCGACGAAGCTGCGCTTCAGGGACTCGAAATCGACCGGCAGCTCTTCATTCGGGATCGCAACGAATTTGTCGGTATTGGACATGCTCTCTGTTCCTCGGTCGTGGCGGCTAAGCTCTTCGTGGCACTCACAGGTAGGGTCGGGATCTATCCCGCTCGGGCGGAGGATCGGAGCGTGAGCCCGAAATCGGCAACATCGCCATGCTGGGGGCGTCAAGGGCTCCGAACGGGCGCTCCGGCCAGAAATAGCCATCGTCGTCCAACTCGGCTGAGAGTCCCAGCTCCACCCAACTGAAACCGGGGCGATGCGGGCTCTCGCTGGCAACCACCACGTGGGGCCCGGAGCTCCGCAAGCGCCCCTCGGGATCGAGCGCAATCTCCACGCCATCCATCGGCCGTCCGTAGCTGCCAGGACGCGCACCAAACAGTGGCTCCATCAGACCGATCCCCGAGGACTCTGGGCAACCGAACAACCCAAGCGGGTTCAGCTCTGCCGCCTCCAAGAACCACCGCGTGGCGCGCTGGACCGTTCCAGGCCAGATCAAGATCGTCCGCACTCTGTCCCCAAAGGCCGAACGGATCCGCGACAACGCGATACGATCAGCAAGGTAGCCCCCCGCCACCAGCCAAGGAGCGATCGGCACGCCACTCAAACGGCGGCGCGAGAGTTCGATTCCAACCCGCAGCGCCCACGCTGAGAGACTGCGGCCGAGCGCCGGACCGAGCAGAAACTCTCGCTCGATCTCCCGCATGATCCCGTCCAGGATTGGGCCATTCGCGACCACCACCGTCGGTGAGCTGCCCCGCAAGACATCGAGGAGCGGGACACCCTGGGTCTCCACGCTGATCTCGGTGGCACCTCGGTACAGCACCGCCGCGCTGCACAGCGTTCGCTCAAGGAACGACTCCGCTGGCAGAAGGTCGAGCACGCGGTCTTCCGCCGTAAGCGCGAGGGAGCGCGACAGAGCACGGCTCGCGAACAGACAGTTGTCCTGTGAGAGCCGGAGCTGGGTTGAGCCTCGACCTTCTGGCTCGGTCAAAGGGAAGCCGAAGAGCCAATCCTCGGGATGGGACGCAGGCGGGGTACGAAACAAGGTGAGCGGATCACGCGAAAGGGCGTCAGCGCCCTTCAAGCAGATCTGACCGAAGGGCAGCACGGAGGGGACCGATGAAGCGCCACCCCAACCGATGATTCGGCGTGGAAATCGCTCGCGTTGCCCAGCCAGGCCAAGCGCTGCAGACACCACCGCGCGCGACCCAGTCATGATGAAAGGTGCGGACAGATGACTCGGGGTCAGGGTCTGCGCCTGTTCCTCGGTACAGAACTCGACCGGAACACCCAGAAATACACAAGCTAGGGTACCAACCAGGCACTCCTGCCCTCCGGCGCCGATCACGGTCACGGAGTGACCGGGATGGAGGCCGAGTAGTCGCATTCCCGCAGCCAAGAAGGCTGCCTGCTTGCCGAACTCGCTCCAGCTCGTGGTCTCCCACGCTCCAGCCCGGTTCAACCGCAGATGACCGCCCTTTCGAGGCCGCTTCTGGAAGCGCTCGACGACGAGAGAGGAAAAGGTGGGGCTCGAGTTGTGCAAGCGGGTCCGAAGTCTTCGGTCTTTCTCAGATTTTTCCGGCCTTGGCTTTGTTGATCCAATTCGAGAACTCGCGCTCGATGACTTCCATGGCCTTGCCTTTGAACGGTCGCAGCATGAAGGGAACGTCAAGGTCGATGTCGATCGATCGGCTCTGGATCTGGATCAGTCCACTGAGCGACAGGCCCTTCACACTGAAGGACACCTGAGCCCGCTTCGGATCGCTCCAGATCACCTTGGGTGAGTACTCGGCGAAGCGCTCCGCGTAGGCGGCGAGCGCCTTTTCCGCAACGCGCTTTGCCTGGTCCTCGCCGAGATCGTGGGGAATGGAATGGTTCATGTCCGGTCTCTTGCCTATCGTGGAAGCCTTCGATTAGCCCATCCCCCAATCCAGGGCAATCCCCAGTGTTCGGCCCCCGGAACGGTCGAGAGGCCCGGCTTGACAGAACCGCGCAATGCGGGGAAATCTGCCTGGGGACTCCGGGAGCCCAGCTGCTGCTCGCATCCCCCGGAACGGAGAGCCCGATGATTGGTGTGGATTTAGGCGGAACGCGGATCAAGGTCGGTCGCGTCGAGCAGGGAAGCATTGGCGAGACGCGCACAGAGAGGACCCGTGCCGAGGCCGGACCGACCGCGGTCTTGGATGCGATCGCGCAAGCGGTGCGGAGCCTCGAACCGAATCCGGAGGCGGTCGGCTTGGCGATCCCGGGGGGAGTCAACCCTGACGGCGTGTGTTGGCGGCTGCCGAACATCCCGGGCTTCGAAGGGGTGCCGATGGGGCGTGAACTCGAGCGGCGCCTGAACTGCCGGGTGGTGCTCGAAAACGACGCCACCGCCGCGGCGCTGGGCGAGCTCCGCGCTGGACACGGGCGGAACCACCGAAGCTTCTTGATGCTGACACTCGGCACCGGCATCGGCGGGGGCCTCGTGCTCGACGGGGTGCTGCGCCGCGGCCGCCACGGTTTCGCGGGCGAGGCTGGGCATACTCCCATCAATCGCCGCGATCGCGACTGGCCCTGCGCCTGTGGTCTCTTCGGTTGTGTCGAGTCGTACGCTGGCACCCGCGGGTTGCTAAGGAAGTACGCTGAGCACGGTGGGCACGCTGACGAGATCCTCCCGATCGCGGAGGCTGCAGAGAGAGCGGAGCCGGCCGCGCTCGCCACCTTCGCGATGATGGGCGAGGTTCTCGGTATCGCGGTGGCTGGCTTCCAGAACCTGCTCGATTTGGATGCCATCGTGTTCACCGGAGGAATCTCCCGTTCGTTCTCGTTGATAGAGCCGAGCCTCCGCGCCGCGCTCCTAACCCATGTCCTCAACCCACCGCTCTCCGAGGTGCCACTTCTGGTGAGCGAGCTTGGTGACGCCGCAGGACTGCTCGGCGCCGCCTATCTTACCACCCTCTAGAATCGGGACTTGCCTCACTCCCCATGCGCGCGGTGATCCAACGAGTCACGCGAGCCGCGGTCACCGTCGATGGACAGGTGACAGGAGCCATCGGTGCCGGGCTTCTGGTGCTGGTCGGTGTCGGTGACGGCGACACGTCTTCCGACGCCGCGCGCCTAGCAGACAAATTGGTGGAGCTGCGGATCTTCGAGGACGCTCAGGGCAAAATGAACTTGAGCCTCCGCGACACCGGTCACGCGGCGCTCTTGGTCTCGCAATTCACGCTGTTCGGAGACGTCCGACACGGCCGCCGCCCAAGCTTCACCTCGGCGATGGAGCCGGTGGGCGCCGAGCAACTCTTCAACGAGCTATGCCACCTGGTCGAGACCCACGGCGTCCTTCTGGCGCGCGGACGGTTCCGCGCCACCATGTTGGTCGAGCTGGTCAACGACGGACCAGTAACCATCTTGCTCGACACGCGACAGCTCTTCTAGAAACACCGGCACACCTAGTACGCGTTGCAGGTCATGTCGGTACCGGGAGCTAGATCCTCGATCATACGGCCCTTACCGTCAGAGGTGGACAGAACCCAGGGCTCCAAGCCATCCGCAGCGTAATCGATGGGCTTCTCCGTGGTCCGGCCGAGTTCAGCTGCGCCAGCAAACATAAGGATTTCCCTCCAGGCGAGCAAGCCAGAGTCGAAGCTTCCGGCCGCCAGAGTCAGCAGGCGCTCGGGGGCGGTGTCGTTGGGAGCAAAACTCCCAAGCACGCGTCCACCCTCGGCATCACAGGTAAAAATGAGGCGACCTTCGGTCACCAGAGTGTGATCCGCGGGCTGCTCACACCAAAGCTCGACTGCCGGGCTCATGCTTGCCCCGTCGAAGGCGACCAGCGACGAGAAACCATCGATCAAGAACAGATGCTCGCTCGAAGCGGCCAAGGGTGCGTCCAGATTGGCCGCGACCACACTGGTTACACGGCCGTCGAGGTCGATGCGTACGAGTTCGTCTCGGGTAGCAACCATGAGCGCATCTTGGAACAGCACCGTCGACTTCGCGGTGGGCAGCACCCTCGTGAAGCTCTGGCCATCGAAGCGGAACAACGCCCGATTCAGCTGATCCTCGGGATCATAGGCGGTGAACCATAGGTCTCCAGCGAAGAGGCGGGCATGAGCTGGCGCCGACTCGCGAGCGTTGTCGTGACCAGGGATACGATCAAAGATCTCGATTGTGCCTGTGCTCGGCTCGAAAGCCCACAGCTCTTCCCCTGCAGAGTCGTCTACTCCGCGAAAGAATAACCGCCCCTGGAACTCGACCAAGAAGTGCTCCTCCGGAACCAGGCAGCAAGGAAACTCCAAGGGAGCGGCAAAGGTCGTAAGGCGGGTGAGTTGATCGTCATCGCTCACCTGAAAGAGCCCCTGGAGCGTCAGAAACACCGTCCTATCCTCGAACGTGCCTACGGCCAAGGCCTCCTCCGTCCCGTCGATGCCCTGATTCAGAAGCCCCACCGCCACGCCGTCGAACCAGAACCACGCAGGACCAGACTCGGGATGGTCTGCCAAAAACCAGGCTCGGGCGTTGCCTCCGACGAAGCTGCGTGGGCGGGAGCTCCGCGCGGAGTAGTCGTAGCGCTCGTCGTCTGCGCAGCTGCCCTCTCGATCGCCCCCGCAACCCACCATCAGCCACAATCCGTACAGAATGAACCAAGCCTTCCGGTTTGCCATCACACCTCTTGCCTCGAGCCTCGCCTCGAGGATACACCATCATCTATCCCGAAGTGCCGAAACCAAGCCACACGGCGAAGATCCGGCCGCAACTCTTCGAGCCGACTTGGGTCGAGCGAAGCACTCCCCCACGTTCTGCCCTCTTTCTGCAGCCCAGCAGGGTCGCGGCCGGCCCTAGGACAACGCGCCCAGCACCGCCGCCTGGATCACGAAGCGCCGCTCGAGCGAAATCGGTGAGTCGTCGAGCTCAGCGAGCTCAAAACTGTCGCGAACGCGGCCTTGCTCGGTTCGGATCCGTGACGAGAGAATCTGCACGCGCACACTGAACAGCGCCTTGGCCAGGCAGAGCAGGAGTCCCACGCGGTCCGTAGCCTCCACCTCCAGGGTGGAGAGCCGCCCGCGCCGATCCTCAAGAAAGCGCACCGTGGCCTCAGCGCTCTCGGGCGACCCCGGAGGAAAGACACTCGGCAGCGCCGCAGCAGGATCCAAGCGGAGCCGCTCCTCGAGACGAACTTCGAGCTTGCGGCACAGTTCGGACCCCGTGCAAGGGCGGGACCGACCTCGCTCGGTGCTCTCCATCCAGAAGACATCCACCGCTTCGCGCCGTTTCTGGCCGAGCCCCCGGGTGTAGGCTTCGGCCGCGATCACGCTCATCCCCTCGCCGACCAAGCACGCGCAAATGGTCGCAAGCAGGCCAGGCCTATCATCAGCGAGCACGACCAAACACTGGCCCCGAAACCTCTCCGAACGGCAGGCTGTGATCCGACAGGCCTTGTGACCCCGCTCCGCCCATGCCACGGCGTGCTCTTCGATGGTGGCAAGGTCGAAGCTGGTCCGGTACCGCTCCGGCAACTGTCGGAGAAATTCGGTGGTGCGCTCACTCTTCGGCTTCACGTGACCTCGGCAGCTTACTCGTCCTGGGTTTCCTTTTTTGTCCGGAGGACGCTCCGGCACAAGAAAGTTCGTTTCTACTCTTGTCGGAGCGCAAGGATGATCTTACCTCGGTTCAGATTGGCCTCCATACGCTCGTGGGCTTCGCGGACACGTTCGACCGGATACACCGAATCGACCACCGGTTTGAGCGCTCCGGTCCCGAAGGCCGGCAAGAACCGGGTCGCAAACGCCTCCGTGAACCGGATCTTGTCGGCGAGCGAGCGGCTGCGCATCACCAAGCCAAGCAACTGGTGGCGCTTGAAGAGGAGAGTAGCCAGGTTGACGCGAACCTCGATGCCCCCCATCACCCCCACCACCACGCAGCGACCACCCGCCGCCATGCATGCAACGTGCTTCTCCCAGAGCGACGCGCCTATCACGTCCAGGACCACGTCCACACCACGCTGCTCGGTTGGTCCGAGGACCAACTCCACGAAGTTTTCACTCCGCGAGTCGACCACCACCTCGGCACCCAGCGCTGTCACGAAATCGAGCTTCTGGGCGCTGGCTGTGGCTATGACACGTGCCCCCGCCAACCGCGCCAGCTGCAGCGCCGCCGAGCCGACCCCGCCGGCCGCGGCATGAACGAGGACTGTCTCCCCACTCTCGAGCCGCCCGAGGGAGAACAGCGCCTCCTGGGCGGTAAGGAACGCCTCGGGAACCGCGGCGGCCTCGATCAGCGAGAGCCCCTCGGGTAGAGGAAGCGCCATCCGCTCGTCGATCACCACCCGCTCGGCGTAGCCACCACCTGCGAGCAGCGCCATGACCCGTTCACCCTGGCGTCGGTGCTGACACCCGGGGCCGAGCTCGGCAACGAACCCAGAACACTCGAGACCAAGGATCTCGGTCTCTCCCTTGGGTGGGGGATACTTGCCCCGACGCTGCAGGAGATCCGCGCGGTTGAGTGCAGTGGCCACCACATCGACCACCACTTGTCCAGGACCCGGGACCGGATCGGGCACGGTCTCGAGCGCTAGATTCTCCGGTCCTCCAAAACTGGTGACGACGACAGCTCGCATGATGGACCCGGACGATGGCAAAACTCCACCGAGTTGGCAAATCCGATGGGAGCCTCGGGGGATTTTGACCTCTTGCCCCTGCCTTTTGCTAACCTCCTTCCAGGTCACCTGACCATGGCGGCACGCGTTCCCCAAGAGGACCGTCCGGATCCGTTCCTCTCACGCACCATCGCGTCCGAGTTTCGTTCCGACGTCCAGTATCGCATCGAGCGGCTGCTCGGTGAGGGCAGCACGGCACGTGCTTACTACGCGCTGCGAGAGTCCAAAGAAGGGCTTTGCCCGGTCGTGATGAAGATCATCAGACCGGACGTACTCCGTGACTTCGGCGACACGGCGAGCTTTCTGATCAAAAAGGAGGCGGTGGCGCTGGGACGTCTCGACGAGCGTGTTCCCCGTAGCCCCTATGTGGTGCGCCTGGTCGATACCGGATCGGTCGCGTTCCCAGTCGGCGCGCAGGTGATGGCACTACCGTGGCTCGCGCTCGAGTACGTCAATGGTGGACCAACCGGCACCTGCCTCGACGAGCGGATCCGCCATGCGGTCCGCTCTACCGGCTTCGCCTTCTCGCCGCGGCGCGCCGCCCGCGCCATCCTGGCCTTGGCCGCTGGTCTCGAGGAGATCCACGCGGTCGGCGTGGTGCATCGCGACCTTACTCCGAGCAACATCTTGTGTTCAGGGAGCGGCGACAACGAAATCTTCAAGGTCTCAGACTTTGGGATCGCACGCCCGGTGGGGCTGAAGGCCACCTTCGGCGATCGGATCATCGGCACCGCTGGCTACATCGCCCCGGAGCAGATCGATAGCGCGCTCGGGGTAGTCGGTCCCGCCAGTGACGTCTTCGCGTTCGCCGCGATCGTGTTCGGCATCTTGAGCGGCGAGCACTACTTCCAGGGTCGGGCGGTCACGGAGTCATTCCGCGAAATCGCGAGCCCCACGCGCCGGAGCCTCGGCGAGACCCGCAACCTTTGCCCGAGCCTGCGCCAGAAGCCCGCCGCAGTAGCGGGTCTCGATGCTTGGCTCGGGCAAGCCACCGCCCTTTCGCCCAGCGAGCGTCCTTCCAGCGCCCGACTGTTCGCCGAGGGACTCTTCCCATGGCTGAAGGACCTACCCTGTCAGCTCGAGTTCCACGGTGGAGGTTCGTTCGTCGGTTGGGAGTCCGCTAGCCCGAGTTCCCCCGAGCAACTCGGGCATGATTGGCTGGTGCGCCACGGAAGCGTCCCGGGTCAGGTCATCTTGTCGGGCGCCTGGAGCTCTGCTGGCCATTGCCTGGCCGTCACCACCACCGGTCTCGCTTACTTCGACGGTACCCAGTGGACCTCCGCCCGCGATATCGAGCAGCTCCTCCAACGTCGCCCGCTTTCGGTGCGCCGGCTCACTCCCACCACCTGGCTCGTGACGACCGAGGGCGGCCGAATCCTCGAAGTGGCTCGCGAAGGGACACGGCTACTCGGAGAATTCGACGAGCCTGGGATCGACTTGGTGGCCCACGACGGCGACCTCGACGATCTCTGCGTGTTCATCGGGCGAACCAGGACCGGAGACTTCTGCCTCTGCACGCGCGTGGCTGGGCGCTGGCTCCGTGCCCACCCGGTCCCCAACGTGCTTTCCCTCTCCGGGGTCGCCCGAATCGACGACGCGGTGTGGCTGGTGGTGGGGAGAAGCGCGGAGGGGCGGGCTTGGTCCAGCCTCTTCTCACCACTCAAGTGCCGTCTCGATCCGCTCGATCTCGAACTGGGACGAGCCCTGGTATCGGTGGCCGGACGTCGTTCGCGGAAACTCGCGGTCGCTGCCGGAGCCGAGGGCATGCTGCTGGTCTTCGAGGATGGGCGAGCCCGTCGCGAGAAGCTTGATTCCTGCCCAGATCTCTCGACCCTGACCATGGACGGCGCAGGTCAGATTTGGATGGGGAGTATGGGAAGCATTTGGTACCGGTCCCCACGCGGCCAGATCGACCGGGTTTGGCATGAACCGCGATGGCAGAGCCCCTTCATCGAGATCCATGCCGAGCTTGGGCACCTCCTCGTACTCTCGGTCGACGGCGGAGTACTGGAGGGCCGTTCCAATGTTCTCGGCCCGACCGTCCCCGCCTGAATGCTGGTGGATCGCGCCGCAGCTTCCGAGCGAGGTGAAGCGCCAGGAACCCCACCGTCCCCACCTGAATGCTGGTGGATCGCGCCGCAGCTTCCGAGCGAGGTGAAGCGCCAGGAACCCCACCGTCTCCGCCTGAATGCTGGTGGATCGCGCCCACCTCGACTAGACTCGGGCCCCCATGTGGCTCCGCGGACTCTCTGCCATCACGAAGGAAGTGGCACGCCATCTGCTGCGCCGCCCGGTGGTCGGCGTGGCAGCAGCCGCGCGCACCGAAGACGGCCGTTGGGTGTTGATTCGCCGCGGTATCTCCGGCGAGTGGGCGCTCCCGGGAGGCACGCTCGAGTGGGGCGAGACGTTACAGCACGGAATCGAGCGCGAACTCTTGGAAGAAGCAGGGGTCGAGGTGTTGCGCTTCGGTGGCCTGCTCGGAGTCTATTCCAACCCCAGGCGTGACCTCCGCTTTCATGCGGTCACCGTATTGGTCGGCGTGACGGTCACCGAGCCGCGGCGCCCGCCCGCTAATCCCCTCGAGATCCGCGGCGTTGCGCTGTTTGAGGAGGCGCAGCTCCCAAGCTCCCTGGCTCATGGGATGACCGACATGCTGGCCGGTGCTCGCTCGGGGCGCATTCACTGGGAATAACCTCGAAATCTGCCCAATTCACTCGGGCGGGTTGAGCCAAGCCCGAGGTCGTGAGAGAAAGGAGAGTGATGGTCGTCATGCGTTGGCTCAGTTCCCTGCTCGTCGCACTGGTCTCAGTTGGGTGCCACTTCTTCACTTCTACCACCCTACAGCCAATCGCCAGCGCCTCGGGCAAACCCAGCAACGTCGCCGCGCTGGTCGCCGTCACTCGGGATGACCAAGCGGTGAGTGGACTCCCCCTCTCATCTTTCACCATCGAAGAAGACGGGCAACCCATCGAAGTCGGGAGCGCCGATGCACGGCTCCTCGAACCCGGCTTGGTGGCGGCATTCCACACCGTGCTTCTGCTCGACTTGGGCCATGGCACAAGTGAGGCCAGGCGGCGCGAACTGGCGCGGGCGGCGGGGCTCTTCGTGCAGCGCGTGCGACGTGGTCAATCGGTCACGGTGCTCGGTTTCGATGGCTCTCCGCACATCCGCATGCTCGGCGAGTACCCGCTCGATCCCAACGCAACCGGTCCCGAACAGGTGGACTCCCTAGTCTTCATGCTCCCTTCTGATCGTTCACGGAACCTTCGTGGGGCGGTGAACAAGGCCCTGCAGCTGCTCGACACCCGTCTCTCCGGGAGCCAGCGACCGGTGAAACTCGGAACGCTCGTTCTTTTCACGCGAGGACCAGATCTCGCTGGGCGCATCAGCAGTTCGGATTTCGAAGAGCAACTCGATGCATCCGGACACCAGACCATCCTCGTCAGCGTCACCGGCGATTCGAACGACGAGGCCGAGGCGCGGCTCTCCACAGGAGGACGTCTCGAAGCACAGTCGGAGGAGACTCTCCCCATCGCATTCGAGGAGTCTGCAACCGCCACCACCAAGCTCATCGGACGCTACTACCTCATCTCCTACTGCTCGCCGTCCCGCGCTGGCTCGCGCGAACTCAAAATCACCGTGAAGGTGGCGCTGCCGGACGGCAAGGAAGAGACGGACTCCTTCGTTACCGAGTTCGACTCGACCGGTTTTGGCCCGGGCTGCAACTCGGGACGTCCCCCACGCTTCGTGGTCACCAGAGCCCCCTCGCGCCGATCGCCGTTTCATGGTCCGGCAAGCACCGGCGGCGCATCGAAAGCGGGCTCGACGACTGACACCACCGAACCCACGGCCACCGGCGAGCCCACGGGTGCAGCTCCGGTTCAACCCACTGAACCCGACGCCACGGTCCCTCCCCCCAACAACCCCATTTACGCGCAGTGACGCCCCCTCCCCAGCAGGCCGATCCCACGGGAGAGCATAGGGTCCGCGTGAGCTGGATCGATCGTGAACTGGTGGTGCGGCGCGGTACGCGCCGAGAGCGCACCTTCATCGTCAATGGTGACGTTCTTCTCGATCCACGAAGGCTGCCTGGAACCAAGTGCACTCCGCTCCCTCGCCATCCGGGCGTGATCTCGGCGATCGAGATCACGATGGAACTTGCCGTGGGCACTGTTCTGGAGCGGGTGAGACGCGAGCCGGACTCGCGACCGCTAGCCTCGACCCTCGACTATCTGTCTGGACGAACCGCCAGTCGAGGTGAGCGGCTCTCCCGCCGACGTCTTCTCGTGGACCGGTCCGGAAGCCTGGTGGAAGTCGCGCCGATCCCAACAAAATCCAGGTAGGATGGCGGAGATGCGGCGCCGAGTCTGGGAGGGGCTTCTTTCTTCCCTGGACTGGCCGTTCCAGAGGCCATGGCTCCTCGCCAGTCTCGGCAGGCGGCAGGTGGCGCTGACTTCTCTCGTCCCGCCTCCTCGAACCCGGTGTTAGAAACCTCCGCAAGTGCTTCTTTCGCCCGCGCAACACCCGCCGTGCCTTCGTCCTCCCCCTCTTCCAGTTTCGAGTTCTCCCGTCCCCGGCACGTGCTCCTCGTGGATGACGACGCGGACGTGGTCCGGTCACTAGGGCGCGTACTGCGGGCCCGCGGCTATTTGGTGACCACGACCACCAATGCGCTCCACGCCGTGGAGCTGGTAACCCAGGCAGACTTCGACGTGATCCTGTCAGACATCAACATGCCTGATATGGACGGCATCGAGCTTCTGCGTCGGGTGCGGGACCACGATCTGCACGTACCGGTGATCTTGCTCACCGGAAGACCAACCGTCGACACTGCGGTGATGGCACTCGAGCATGGGGCCCTGCATTACCTCACCAAGCCGGTCCACATGGACACCCTGGAGCACGCCCTCGACAAAGCCGTGCACCTCCGCCGGATGGCGCGCCTGCGCCAGCGTGCCTCAGAGCTGCTTGGGCAAGCCACCGCTCACGCCGCGGACCGGGTGGGGCTGGAAACAAGTTTCCGTCGGTGCCTTGAGTCGCTCTTCATGGCCTTTCATCCGATTGTCGATGTAAAGCAGCAAGTGGTTGCCGGCTACGAAGCGCTGCTGCGCAGCCGCGAGCCCAGCCTTCCCCATCCGGGGGCGGTGCTGGACGCCGCTGAACGTCTCGGTCAGCTCGAGACCCTGGGACGAACCATCCGCGATCGGGCCGCCGCCCCGTTCTTGGCCGTGACACGACCGGAGCTTCTGTTCGTCAACTTGCACGTCACGGATCTGCTCGATCCACAGCTCCTGTCGCCGTCATCCGCGCTCTCTCAGCTCGCGGACCAGGTGGTGCTGGAGATCACCGAGCGAGCCTCACTGGACAGCGTGGCGGATGTGCGCGCACGGATTTCGGCGCTCCGGGAGATGGGGTTCCAGATCGCCGTCGACGACCTGGGAGCTGGATACTCGGGGCTGACGAGCTTCGCCCTCCTCGAGCCGGACTTCGTCAAACTGGACATGTCGTTGGTGCGGGGGGTGGACAGCAGCACGACCAAGCAAAGGATCGTACGATCGATGGCCACGCTCTGTCGCGAAATGGGGATGCGCGTGGTGGCGGAGGGCGTGGAGACCAGGGAGGAGTCTGATGCACTCGTCGACCTCGAGTGCGATTTGCTCCAAGGTTTTCTGTTTGCCCAGCCGGGACCGGCTTTCCCCGAGGTGACATGGCCCCCGTGACACGCGGCAATCAACCTCCCGATGCCGATGACGCGCCGGATTCCCGCTCGTCGCTCAATCCGGCCGATCGGCTGCGCGCCGTGTACCTGCTCACTCAGGAGTTCAACGAGGAAGAGTACTCGACCGCTAGCACCGATCCTCCGACCTCCCGAGCCACGCTCTCACAACCGGGGTTCTCCGCCCAACCCGTCGATCGACCGATCCTGCTCCGT
Organism: uncultured Polyangiaceae bacterium; assembly: GCA_964396375.1. GTDB lineage: Bacteria > Myxococcota_A > Polyangia > Polyangiales > Polyangiaceae > FEN-1139. The sequence goes on from CAYNEY010000019.1 coordinate 96,663, forward strand.
CTGGACGGCGTACAAGCCGGCGAGGTGGTCTCCCTGGGTATCCTCCCCTGCGTGATCGGACGGCACCCTTCCTGCACGGTGATGGTCGACGACGCGGGGGTGAGCCGAAAGCACGCGCGGATCATCGCCGACCAAGAACGGTTGGTGCTCGAGGATTTCGACTCCCGCAACGGCACCTTCATCGACGGGACTCGGATCAGCCGGCGTCCTCTCGACGATGGCTGTCTGATCCAGATCGGAAACCGAGTCGGCTTTCGCTACACCGTGGTCGACGCCAGGCAGGAGAGCCTGTTGCGTCAGCTGTATCGCTCGAGCACCCGTGACGCGCTGACCGGCGTGTTCAATCGGAGACACTTCGACGACCGGCTGAAGTCCGAGCTGGCCTTCGCGCGCCGCCACGGCACCGAGGTAGCGCTGATCTTGGTCGACGTCGATCATTTCAAGCAGGTCAACGATACCTACGGTCACGTGATGGGCGATCAGGTACTGAAGCGGACTTCACAGGTACTTGGACAGCAACTCCGAACCGAAGACGTGCTGGCTCGCGTGGGAGGAGAGGAGTTCGCGGTGGTGCTCCGCGGCGTGGGTGTCCTCGGCGCGAGTCGCCTCGCTGAGCGATTACGGGCGGCTGTAGAACAGGTAACGACGACGCTGGAGGCAGCCTCGGTGCGGATCACCATCAGCCTGGGCTGCGCATCCCTCTCCGAACTCCCTGACCAGACCCCCGAACAGCTCTTTGCTACGGCTGACGCACGCCTCTACGCAGCCAAGCGGGGCGGGAGAAACCGCGTGGTTTATGGCTAGCCACGTTTCGTGCTATGGCTGTGGGGTCGTGGAGGTGATCGATGGTGGAATTGGAATGGCTCAAAACCGAACGTGACCGTGCCAAAGCGTCGCTGCGTGACCTCGAAACCCAAGCACGAAGCCTGGACGCGGCGGTGAAAGCCCTCCGTCAACGAGAGGTGCAGACCAAGCGCGAAATCGAGGCTCTTTCAGCCTTGATCGAGATCCATGAGTCCCGCCCTGGTGCGCCGCCGGGGGAGCCGGTGGCTGCCTTGGAGTAACTCGACCAGAGAAGCCTACTGGTCGTCATCCCGGTCAGCCAGCTCGAGCACGATCGGACAATGGTCACTGAGGTGCTTCTGCGCTTCGGTTGGTGTACGGCTCACCGATTCGCACCAGGCACGGCGACACTCTCCTTCCACGCGCGTCAGGCTCTGTGGTTCGGCCTCCTTGGTGCTGGTCGTTATCAGGAAGTGATCGAGAAGACTCGGGCGCCCCTGGTAGAAGTGCGAGCAGCCGAGATCGCTGCCCACTCGGCGCAACGGGCGGGGATGCCGGGCCAGGTACCCGTCGAGCGAACTGGCCTCGCCCAAAGCACCCACAGGCTCACGGCAGCTACGGCAGCCCATGGTGTTGAAGTCACCGGCCACCAGGACATCGAAATCGCCGCTCCGTGTTATCACTGACTCAACCACACCCGGCAAGGCTTCGATGGTACGGCGACGGAGTTCACCATCGCGTGGCGCTGTACCACTCTTGAGATGCACGGCGATGGCGTGCAGATCGAGCCCGCCCGAGAACTTGAGATCGAGGCCGAATCCTGGGCGCAATTGCCCAGCGCAGGCCTCCTCATGCGGGTTGAGTGTGGCGTGGGTGGTCGGGTAGCTCGCCTTGACTCGGGTTTCGTCGATCAACCATCCCACGTGTTGTCCATTCGACTCCGGGCAATCGTCGAGAAAGACCCGGTGGCGCCCACCAGTCCAGGCATCGAGCGTAGAGACCAGCACGCCGAGCGCAGCCTCGGAGCGTGCACGCGGTTTGATCTCGGCGAGCGCCACGGCGTCGAGTCCGAGCCAGGCCAACACACAGGCGAGCCACGGTACGTCGATGGCCCGGCTCGGCTTCGGCGTCGATCCGGGAACACCATCCGGGAACCAGCGGATATTGTAGGCACCAAAGCGGGCCGTGTTGGGTCCGTGGAAAAGACGCTGTCCATTGCGGACCAGATCCTCGCAGACCTCCCGGGAGTCGAAAACCGAGCGCGTTGCTGTGGTGCGCGACGGGGACGTTTCGACGGGTGCTGCGGCAGCCTGCTGTCGCGCCCGAGGCACCATGAGGGGGCCCTCGATGGGCGATGGCTGCGCCGTGGCGGCGCGTGCTCGCGGCGTCTCGGCGCGCACCACCCTCCGATCGAGATCGCAGGCAAGGAAAGCGAAGCAGGTCACCATGAGCACGGCGCGGAGCATAGTTGTCCCTACAATGGCGAAGGCACCCGGCTCCGGCAAGCCAGGAGGCTCAGGGGTGCGCGGTTGAGGCAGGAGAGGACAGGGCAGGTACGGTCGAGGTCGTCAAGGTCGTCGAGGTCGTCACCTGCTCTTCGGCCACCGGAGCGGCGAGTTGCGTCGTAATGCGCCACAAGGTCCCAACCAGCCGCCTTCCACTCGCATCACGGAGGAACGCCGTCCCCCGCGCGGCGTCGAGGGGAGCTTCGAAGCCCATCTCCACCACGTTTCCAGGCTCATCAGACTCCGAATCAGGGGAAGGCTGATGCTGCATTTCGAGCACCAGGCGAAATGCTTGCCGGTTCTTCTGCTCGCGCTCACCGATAAGAGCAAACTGACCCGCACGGAGGAGGCCGCTCAGACGGCGCACGAGGTCGAAACTGGAGGGCGAGGAGCGCGGCTCCAGCCACTCCACATCAGTGAGCTTTCCGGAATCATCGAGAGTCACCAGGAATCGCACCTCCGCCCGGTATCCCGTGTGCTTGTCCCACCACCGCTCCTCACCGCGAACGGCCACGGGAACTGCGCGGACCAGCGCCCGAAACAGGTTGCGCTCTCGCAGATCTACCCCCACCCCGCCAAACAGGCCGCGCTCTGGTGGGCCCGCTGCACTCGCACGCATCGCCGCACCGAGATCCAAAGCAGCTGGTTGACTCGAGACTGCACCGAGTGTGGTGGTAAGGGAGGGTGGTGATGCGGCAGCAACCGTGGCTGTACTGACGACACTCGCTGCCGTGGCCGTGCTGGCGACACTCGCTACCGTGGTGACCGGCGATGGCTCGGCTCGACGGGACGGGGTCGGCTCCGTACTCAACCGGAGTGGGGTCGTCTCGGCAGGCTCGTTGGGGTTCACTCGCGCTTCGGTCTTCCCTTCCACCTCCGGCGCGGGCGGTGGCCGAGAGGCTGGGGCGGGTCCAGGTGGCGTGAGCGCCTCGGTGGAAACCTCGAAGGTCTCGCCCTGCCAAGCGTCGGGAGCCAACACCTCTGCCGCAGGTTTGGAGCCGTGGTCCTCCCATCCTCCGGCAACAAGCCCAACGATGCCCGCGTGGGTCAACACCGAGACCAGCACGGCGCGGTGGAAGGCTAGGTGCTCCATCGAAGCTTTGATCATTTCGACAGCATCCGGACTGCTTTGTTTCAGCGACGGTTCGTGGTCGCTCGACAGTCTGAACGGATTCCTCCCGCTCGCAGCCCATCTCCCCCAAGTCAGGGAGGGCTCAGGGACAGAAGGCCGCCGACCACACCCCATACGATCCCAAAATCTCGAGATCACGGACCTTTCTGCCTGACGGCCTCCGCCTGCCTGGAACTACCGTTCTCGTGGTACGGATTTATGCCACTCTCCCCGCACCTGTGCGGCCCAGTGGGAGGTTGAAATGCCATGTGGTGCTGTGTCATACCTTTCGGAGAGGTAGCCTTGCATGGGTGTCGAACGCGTTCGTATTGGTAGTGAACCAACCTGTCCTTACGAACGTAGTGCGTCCGATATCGTGCCGGCGCCCGCAGGAGACCGCGGTGTGAGCCCCTACCTGTCATCCTCGCCTCCCACCATGCCGAGCCTGCTCGGCGGCAGCTATCGCATCATCGAGCTGCTGGAAGAGGGCGGCATGGGTCGCTTGTATCGAGCGGAGCATGTGCGCCTGCGCCGCCCCATCGCCGTTAAGGTGCTAGCGCACCACCTGGCCCACAGCCCCGCGGCGTTGCTCAGGTTCCAGCGGGAGGCTGAGATCATAAGTCAGTTGCACCATCCGCATGTGGTGCATGTCCTCGACTTCGACACCACCGAGGCAGGGGAGCCCTTCATCGTCATGGAGCTGCTCGAGGGCGAAACCCTTCGGGTCCGCTTGGAGCGCGAAGGCGTCCTTCCACTCGACGATATCCTCACCATCATCACTCAGATCGCCAGCGCCCTCGCGGCTGCCCACCAGGTTGGGATCATTCACCGCGACCTCAAGCCCGAAAATATCTTCCTCTTGCAGGTCGACCGTGGCTCGCTCGTCTGTAAGCTCCTCGATTTCGGGATCAGCAAGCGCACAACTGGCGGTACCAACGTCACAGGCGAGTTCGAACTCCTGGGAACACCAGCCTACATGGCACCCGAGCAGGCCATTCCTGCCTCTCCCGTAGATCATCGAGCCGATGAGTTTGCGTTGGCGACAATTGCGTACGAGCTTCTGACCGGTCGACAACCCTTCGGTGGCGACTCCATCCCCGAGATCATCCATCGGTTGACCCACGAAGCTCCGCCACCCATGTCCGTGTTCACCAAGCAGGTTCCACTGCCGGTGGAGTCCGTGATCCTGCGAGCGCTGTCCAAGTCTCCGGAGGATCGCTTCCTGTCCGTGCCCGATTTTGCGTCGGCCTTGAGCCAGGCTGCCGGACAGTGCGTTCCGGGACGCACAAAAGACGGACGCCGCAGCAGTAGCACGGTAAAAGGGGCTGTCTTGGCTAGCCTCCCCAGCTCACAGCTGATCCGGGCGGCCCGCTCCACCGCTCCTGTGTTGCGCCCTGACACATCGCCGGTTGTGCGGGGAGCTCCCCACACGCGACGCTCCTCTGCCCCAAGCCTGCCCGAGGGGCGGAGCATCCCCTCACCCATCCCCGAGCCAAGCCACGAAGACATCCAACAAAAGCTCGCGGATTGCCGCCAGGCCGCGGCATTTGGGGAGCAACAACGGGCCGTGGGCATGGCCCGAACTCTGTTGCGCATGGCCCGGCGCTCTGCCGACCCTCGCGCACTCGCGCTGGTTCGAGAAAGCTCAGCATTACTGGAACCACTCTTCTTCTCGGAGCTGGGGAAGCTTTCGACGATCGTATCCTTCGTGAAGGACGCGGACGTGAAGAGCACGCGCATCACCCCCGAGCACGCCTATCTTCTCTCGCGAGTCACTGAGCCTGTCACCATCGAAGAGTTCCTCGACATCTCGCCCTTGTCACGGGTCGAAACGCTGGCGTTCTTGGTGGAACTCACCGCGGACGGCGTGCTCAGCCTCTCCTGACCCTCACTCATCCTCAGCCGGGAACGGTGGGGGCGGACCGCCTTGACCCCGTCCGTGTCCGCGACCCGAACCGGGTCCCGGTCCCGATCCGAAGAAAAGCCGTTCCTCCTGGCGAGCCGCGATCTTGTCGAAGCGCTTCTGCTGCTCGGGCTCGAGGACTGCCCGGATCGCCGCGTCCAATCGGCGCTTGTGCGCACGGAGCGGATCGCCACAGCGCTGCATGATGTCCTGCATCCGTGCGCGGCGCTCGGGCATCTGGTCGTCAAGGATCTTCGCGATCTTGTCGCGCTGCAGGGGGCTGAGCGAAAGCTTGTCCGCGAGCATCTCCAACGCCACCTCCCCACGTCGCGCGAAGTCGGGTGCCATCGCCTGAGCCAGACGCTGACGCGCCAAGGTCACGGTCAAACCGGCGCCGAAGGTGGCACCGAGCAGGAAGACTGCGATGAGGATCAGGAGACTCTTCGTGGTCGGCTTCATTGCTCCCATAATTCTACCGCTCCGTAGGCCAAGATCTGTTCATCTTCCTCGAACCAGGGGGCACCGAGCGCCAGCGCCACGCTGGCCACCGCCGCAAGGACCGCCACCGAAAGCCCAACGCGCGCCTGACCCAGCACACCAAACCACCATCGGGGCGGTGTCGACTCCGCGATCGCTACAAACACGCGTTCCCGCAGGCTCGCGCTTGCCACGATCGACTCGGTACGAACGCGAAGGCTCTCCAATCTCTCCATCGTCGCTGTTTCGTCTCTGTTCATGGCAGCACCTCCCGACGTCGCAGCGCCGCTCGCGCGCGCACCAGGCGCTGCTCGACGGCACCTTCACTGCATTCGAGGACTGAAGCGATCTCGGCGTTCGACAGCCCCTCAAGCACGGACAGGGACAGCGCCACACGCTGTTCGGCGCCGAGCTCTCCCATCAGCTCCTCGAGTTCACGCAGAGCCACGCGCAGCTCGGCGGAACCTCCCGAATAGGCCGTGGTCTCGAGCACCGCGTCGGTCATGGGCTGCTCCCTGCGCGGGCGCCGCAATCGGTCGATGGAGAGATTGCTGACGATGCGATAAAGCCAAGTGCGCACGCTCGAGCGGCCGTCGAACTTACCGTCGAGCAGAGCACGGTACGCACGCACGAAACCCTCCTGAACAACGTCCTCGGCATCCGTGGGGTTCGACATAAGCCGCGTCGCGAGGCGCAGCAGGGAATCAATGGTGTGCTCGACGATGACACGGAATGCCTCCGTTTCTCCTGCCGCCACGCGATGGGCGGCTTCTTCGAGATCCGACTCGTTTCCCATGACAAGACGCGGAGTGTGGTTCACCAGCTTGGACGCGCGGGGGGCACCATACCCTACGGGCGAAAGGGGTTAGAAAAATCCCGTAGGGTCGGCGGGGGCTCCTGCGTCGGACCAGGTGAGCTGACACCCACCCACCCCCCAGAAGGAGACCCTGATGACCTCAAAAATTCGCCTCTCGACCGCGATTGTGACCCTCACTCTGACAGCCATCCCCCTCGTGGCCTGCGCGACCGAAAGCGGGGATGAGATTGTCTATGGCCAATCGGCCGCCAGCCTAAGCACCGCCGATCAGGCGCCCGGAAACCGCGACTTCGGCCCCAGAGGCAAAAAGGGTGATCCCGCCGCCCGCTTCGCTGCCCAGGACAAGAACAACGACGGCACCCTCACCGAAGACGAGGTCCCCCAACCCCGCTGGGAGCGCATGAAGCAAGCCGACGCCAACAACGACGGCAAGCTCACCCAAGATGAGCTCCGCGCCGCTCACGAATCTGGCGCCCTTGGACCCGTGGGCCCCAGAGGCAAAAAGGGTGATCCCGCCGCCCGCTTCGCTGCCCAGGACAAGA
>CAYNEY010000019.1:103900-105307 GCA_964396375.1 uncultured Polyangiaceae bacterium
ACGCCAACAACGACGGCAAGCTCACCCAAGATGAGCTCCGCGCCGCTCACGAATCCGGCGCCCTTGGACCCGTGGGCCATCGCGGCCACCGCGGTAGCGGTCCAGCAAGAGCATCGAAGTGAATCACCACTGAACCAACGACGAGCGGCCGCCTGAAGCGGCCGCTCGTCGTTAGTACGGAGTTTCGCGAAACCACCCTTCGTTTGACCGATTCCCGACAATCTGATCGGGGCGACAATTCTGTCGTCTCCACAGACCTGCAGTCTTCTGGGAGATTCTCCGCAGCCTGCCACGTTGCGGAGGACTCATGCCTCGTCGACGCGCCTCATCCCTCTTCCCCTGGTCGATCGCCGTCACAACCGCGCTCGGGTGCTCCTCGTCGTCACCTGACGGTACAACCTCCAACACTGCTGGAGGCACCCTCTCGGCAGTTGGTGGCAACGCCAGCCTGGGCGGCGCAATGGGTCAAAGCGGCGCAATGGGTCAAGGCGGCGCAATGGGTCAAGGCGGACTCGACGGGTTGGGTGGCGCGACCGGTGAAGGCGACTCGACCAGCGCAGCAGGAGCCACGAGCAGCAGTGGCTGCAACATGCCGACGGACTTGGTGAGTGGCACGTACGATATCGACGTCAATGGAACCTCGCGGTCCTACATCCTCGACGTTCCCGCGGACTACGATCCCAACCATGCCTATGCCTTGATCTTCGGGTGGCACTGGCGTGACGGATACGCGAACGATGTGGCAAACGGCTTCTTTGGCGGAGGCTACTACGGCCTGAAGGAACTGGCGGGCAACTCGGCGATCTTCGTAGCCCCGGAGGGGATCGACCAAGGGTGGGCCAACACCGGCGGGCGAGACATCGCCTTCACCGAGGCGATGTTGGCGCACTTCAAGAGCCATCTCTGCATCAACGAGCGACGCATCTTCTCCACCGGCTTCAGTTACGGCGGGATGATGTCGTTCGCAGTCGGGTGCAGCCTGGCCCATGAGTTTCGCGCCATCGCGCCGATGGCGGGAGCCCTGTACAGTGGCTGCAGCGAAGGAGCCTCCCCGATCGCGGTGTGGGGAGCGCATGGAAACTCCGATGACACGGTGCCCCTGAGCGACGGGCAGGATGCCCTCAACCGCTTCTTGTCGCGGAACCACTGCGACACGGCGACCTTGCCGGTGGAGCCGAGTCCTTGTGTAGAGTACCAGGACTGCGACGCTGGCCATCCGGTGGTGTGGTGCGAGTGGAACGGGGAGCACACCATCCCGAGCTTTTCGTCGCAGGCAATTTGGGCGTTCTTCGAGTCGCTCGAGTAGCGACCGAGCGGCGACTCAGGACACCAAACGCGGGTGAAGCTGCCTGGAAACTGGCTGTCCTTGACAGGACGGCGCCCCGGGCTAACGTCCGGCTTCCCGCC
>CAYNEY010000020.1:0-19513 GCA_964396375.1 uncultured Polyangiaceae bacterium
GGTTACTGCCGCCCACGCCGGGGTTACTGCCGCCCACGCCGGGGTTACTGCCGCCCACGCCGGGGTTACTGCCGCCAACGCCAGGGTCACCGCCGCCGGTTGTGCTCGTGGCGCTATTGCCGCCCACCGACGTGCCCGCTCCTTCTCCACCTGTGCTGCTCATCGATTCCTTTGATGAGTCTTCCCCTCCACAGGCCCACACCAACATCAATACGGGCAACGCAACGCCAACGAGCCGAGCAAGGGTCATGGCTATCCTCCGGTGACCGGTAGCCACCACTCTACCGCACTTTCTTCGATACCCCAACAACCCTCGCTGACGCACGCATGAGAGCTGAGAAGCAGGAATGTGAACCACCATCGTCATCAGTAGCGGGCTCGCGAGAATCGACGACTTCTTCTCTCGGTCCAGATCTTGCTGGTGTTGGAGCGGGATTGGCCCAGCCTTCTGCAGCCACAGCTTACCTCGATACCGCGGCGCGACGCCGATTCTGGCTGGTGCTGCCCAGGGTGCACCCCGAACGTTCATCGCCACCACGAGCAGGAAGAACGGGGCGACCTCCCTGCCCGTGCGTTGGCATCCGACGATCTGTTGGAGTCCCGAGACGGACTCACCGGGACTTCTGACATCTGCGATGTTTCCCAAGCAGCCGAGCCGCCGAAGCGCTCGAGTATGAGGAGGATCTGGATACCGCGCAGCTCCCGCCGTCGGTCACTGGACCAGGTCGTGACAACTGGCCAGTGCAGCAAAACTACTGCAGGTGCAGGCGCAACCGGCGGAGTAACAGGGATCGATACTCGGCTCCTTGGGCGTGAAGCAATCGCAACCTGACGCGAGGAGGCGTCGGTATTGCCACTCCTCGTCCGCCGTGCAATCGGCGCAGGGAGGGCAGTCCGTGGGACAGCGTTGCCATCGGCCCTCGACGCGATTGTACCCGGGCGTGCTGCGCTGGGTACCGTCCACGCTCCGAATGATGCATCCGGGATGGTTGCCGGACGGTCCGCCCCACTCCTCTTCGCAGCACCGCGCGCAACCAGGTTGGTTCGGTTCTCGGCACTCCCGTGCGGGCTCAGGCACTGGCGCAGGTGTCCTCGCCCCGCAACTCACCACCAGTGCCACCCAAACCGGTAGGATGTGGCTTGCTCTTGCCATGCAACGCCGTCCTCGGAAGGTCAGCTCACGTCGAGCGCGGGGCGCGAGTTTCGACAGCGCGCAAAAGGTCCAGAGGATCGGCACGAGCATCGTTCTCATCCCTTCCCTAACCGAATAGGCTCCTCGACAGCAAGTGCCTGTGCTATCCGAGTGTGCTCGGAGGGGAAGGAAGAAGACATGTCTAGCCAGTCCACAATCGCAGGAATCGCGTTGTGTTTGCTATTTGCCGCCTGTGGCAACTCGTCGAATGGCGGCGGTTCCGAGGACGCTTCGGCTGGCGGTGTCTCGGCAGCTCAGGGTGGTGCCTTGAGTGAGGCTGTGGGTGGCAAGGTGGGCGCCGGTGGTTCTGTGGGGCGCGGTGGTGTCACTGCAGCGGGCGGTGCAGCCGAAGCTGGCGGTGCCACCGGATTGGGTGGTGTGACGGGCTTGGGTGGGGCCGCCTCAGGAGGCATGGAATCAACGGTTGGGGGCGATACTGCTGAGGCCGGGGCGACGTCCGAGGCGGGAACCACCGGCATGGGCGGAGCCACGAGCACTGCAGGTTCCAGCGGAGCTACGGCCGAAGGAGGCACGGGCGACGAAGGTGGAACCAGTGGTGGTGGAGGAGAGCCCGAGAGCGGCGGAGCCTCGGGCGACGCGGGAAGTGCTGGGGCCGAGGCGGGTGCCGCTGGTAGTACCGAGTGCCCTCTTCTGGTTGGCCCCTACTTCGTGTCCATCACGGGAAGTGACGACAACCCGGGTACCCAAGACCTGCCGTTTCGTACCATCCAAAGGGTGGCAGAGGTGGTACGTCCCGGGGATGTGGTTGAAGTGGCGGGCGGGATCTACCGCGAGACGGTCACGATGCGTACGTCGGGCACCGAGCAGGCGCCCATTCGCTTTCAGGCGGCCGATGGAGAGGTGGTGGTCGTGTCCGGGGCCGACTACCTCGATGTTTCGTGGGAAGAAGCCGGAGAGGGGATCTGGGTCGCGTCGGTCATCACACCAGTGACGCAGCTGTTCGTCAACGGACAGGCGATGGTGGATGCCCGGTTTCCCAACGCGGTGCCCGACCACCTGGTGGACGCGCCCAGAGCGCATGCAGGCGTGGGGACCACGCCGCAGGCCCTGGTGGACGAGGAGCTGCCGGATGGCGATCTCACGGGAGCGTACGTCAACGCGCTGGCGGGGAGCGGCTGGTACTCGTACACGCGCCAGATCGCGGAGTATGATCCGGTGTCTCGCACCGCGACGCTCGATGCCCCGCTCGAGGATCCCAATTCAGAGCTGCCGCTCCAGTTCGAGCCCGATGACGAATACTTCGTCTACGGGTCATTGGCTCTCCTGGATAGCGAGGGCGAGTGGTTCTATGACCCGATTGAGAGCCGCCTGTATCTGATTCCCCCGGCCGGAACCGATCCCAACCAGCTAGAAATCGAGAGTCGAGCACGGGCCCTCGGATTCGACCTCGGGCCACGGAGTTACCTCGTACTGGCGGGGTTTCGCGTGTTCTCTGCCGGGCTCGACGGTGCGCGCTCGAGCCACGTCACGGTCGACGGTGTCCACGTCCGCTACCCGGTGCATCAGCTTTTCACCGACGGGCAGTCACTCCCCGATGCTGGAAGTGTCCGACTTGGAACGGCCAGCAGCTTCCAGAACGGGAGCGTCACTCAGAGTTCCCACAGCGGGCTGGTCGTGGTGGGCCACGATAACGTGATCCAGAACTCTGTCTTCACCGATGTTGTTTACTCCGCCGCCATGAGCGCGGGGATACACACGCTCCACTCCACCACCACCGGAAACGTACTGACTCGGAATACAATCCGTCGGAGCGGTTCGTTCGGGATCCGTTTCGACGGACTGACCGAGGGCGAACTGTCTTTCAATGACGTGAGTGATGTGTGCATCTCAGTCCCTGACTGTGGCGCGATGTACGCGGCGTACACTAATGGAGCCGGAACGGAGATCCATCACAATGTCGCGGCGGCCCCTCCAGGCCAAGATCTGTCGAGTGGGATCTACCTCGACGACGTCACCGAGGGCTTCGTGGTGCACCACAACCTGGTTCTGAGCCAGGGGTTTACTGGGATCATGATCAAAGGGCCGAGTGATGTCTTCAACAACACCATCCTGCCGGGTGGCAGGGCTCCGATCGCTTATATGAAAGCTCCACCTTGGACTGTGGCGGAGGAGAACACTGATCTCTCTTCGATATCCGTGGCCAACAACCTGTTGTCGCAGGTCCCTGGGCTGTTCGTGCAGTTCGTGCAAGGTGCTTCGGACTCGCCGGAAGGGCGTTTCCAGACCCTCATTCAAGGCTCAGTCGAGAGCCAGAGCCACGAGGTAGCCATCGACTCTTTGGTGCAGGCGAGTCACGAGCATCCTAGGGCGGTGTTCGACCAGAGCGCACTGTCGGCGCTCGTGTTCACACCTGCATCTCTCGACGGTGCGTTCGATATTTGGTTGGACGACATCGTGCTGGTGAGCGATGACGGGCTGAACGAGTTCGTCATCGATCGCTTCACGGACAGTGACACCGAGAGTGAACTGGCTGGTACAGACTGGTGGGGTGGTGCTGGTGAGGAGGCATCCGCCACGACCACGGTCGAGGTCGATCCGACCACCGGCAGCCAGGCACTGCACTTGAACGGCGAGCTGGTTCCTGGCGGTTGGGCAGCCGTGACCCTTTCCGCGACGGGGCTAGATCTCACCGAGTATAGCACGCTGCGTTTTTCCGTGCGCACGGGCGGAGAGTTTCGCATCAGTTCACCTGACGGGGATCCCACCCTGGCTGCCAACGCTGACTGCCCCCTGGGAGATGACTACGTTCCGACCACCGATTGTGCCATCGACCAGGGCATCGTCGCCGAACCCATCACCGACGGCTTCTTGGGGACGGCGCCTGATCTCGGGGCCTTCGAGTCGGGGGGCGAGCTGTGGACGGCGGGCGCGCTCCAGGCGGAACCAGACTGGACCGGCTTGCCCAGTCCCGGGGACTATCCGGAGACGGATCCTGTCTCGGAGATCGTGTACACGGCTGAACTCGTCGACGATTTCGAGGATGGAGATCTGGGCTCATCCCATGTGCTGTTTGCCGGTTGGTGGTCGGCTTTCAGCGAGGATTCGACGGTGATTCCCGAGCCCCTGGCCACGATCGATGGCGGGACCGGTGGCAGCAACCATGCCCTCGGGCTAACTGGCACGGCTGGGACCTACGCGCAGATTGGTCTTAGCACCAGGGCGAACGGTGATCTCTCGAGTTACGCTGGAATCAGGTTTCGGGCGCGTGGTTCGGGGTGGCTCTGGGTGAGCGTTCGCATGACGGAGATGCTCGCGGCCAGCGACTACAACACTCACGGGAAGAGTCTCGCGTTGACCGAGGAGTGGCAGAGTTTCGAGCTTCTCTTCGACGACAGCTTCCTAGCCCAGCGCTACGGAGGCTCTTCGGTAGCCTTTGAAGCGTCGGCCATCGACTCCATCACGTTCCAGTCGCTCGGCACCACCGTCGACTTTGCCATCGACGACGTAGCGTTGCTGATGGCCCCCGAAAGACCGTGTCCCTGATCGGAGATGCTCAGGTGTCCCGCGTCACGAATCGCTGGTGCCTGACTCGAGAGCTCATCTGAAGCGTCGGGTGCGGTCGCAGACCGTCGAGTGTGGTCGCTGTCTCCCGAGCGTGCAGGCTGCTTCGTGAGCCAAGGTCGGGGGACCGAGGTGCACGGAGCTTCCCTGTGCTATCGACCCTTTGACGACCATGCTCGACTCACCGCCTCCCTATCCCATGCGCCGGGGCGACCGCGCCCTCAGCGATCCCAAAGAAATCCTTCATTTGATCGAGGCCGCGGACAGTTGCCGTCTGGGGTTGGTCGACGTAAGCGGTGAGGTGCCGCGGCCGTACGTGGTGGCTCTCAACTACGGCTACCTACCCGGCGGGCAGGATGGGCTCGGCGGGACCTTCTATTTTCACGGCGCAGTCAGCGGTCGCAAGCTCGAGCTGATCCGGAACCACTCCGAAGCGTGCCTGGAGCTCGATCTCGACCATGAACCCGTGAAACACCCCCTCGGTTGCGGGTGGGGCATGAGGTACGCCTCGGTGTTCGCAACTGGCCGCGCCAGCATCGTTCATGACGAGCCGGAACGCCTTTTCGGTCTGCGTTGCCTCCTCGACCACTACCTGCGGCTGTGGGGGCCACTCGAGAGCGGGAACTCTCCCGCGTTCGGCCCTGATGCAGCAGGTCTTGCCCGCACCGTGGTCTTTCGGTTCGATGTGCTCACCTTGAGCGCCAAGCGCAAGGGCTGAGCAACAGGAGAGGGGGCCGTTTCAGTTGGACGACATGGGGGGCGACACCCACCTTCGCCACCCCGGCCTACCTCTGACAGTGTGCGCAGAAGTGGCTGGAGCGCTGCCCCAGCACGAGCCGCTGGATCGGGCGCCGGCAGCGGCGACAGGGGAGCTCGGTTCGGCCGTACACGGCGAATCGTTGTTGGAAGCCGCCTTCGCTCCCATCTGGGTGGACGTAGTCCGAGATGCTGGAGCCACCGGCACGGATGGCGCGCTCGAGGATCTTCTGGATCGCCTCCGCCAAGCTGCGACACTCGGCGAGAGAGAGGCTTCGAGCTGGGCGCTCCGGAGCGAGCCGCGCCAGAAACAGCGACTCGTCGGCGTAGATATTGCCTATCCCGGCCAGCACCGACTGATCGAGCAGCCACGATTTGACCGCGACCCACCGTGCTCGCGAGGCCAAGAACAAATGTTCGGCGGAAGCCTGGGTCGCGTCGGGTCCCAGCTTGTCGAGGCGGGGATCACTGGCCCCCGGCTCCAGCAACCGCACTCGGCCAAATTTGCGAGTGTCGCGGAAGAAGAGCGGCGGGTGCCGGCCCGCGAAGTGAAGCTGCAAATGGGTGTGGCGATCGGGCTCGAAGGAGTGGGGTTCGATCCCGAAGACGCGACGTGGTGAGTTCGTCCCAGCCACCAACAGCTGTCCAGTCATCCCCAAGTGAAGGAGCAACGCCCGGCCGCTCCGAAAGGCGAGCCGTAGATACTTGCCTTGACGTTCGAGGGCGCGGATGCTCTCCCCGGGCAGCTCACGGCACAGCACTGCCGATGGAGAGAGGAAGAAGTGACCGAGACCAGTGGTCTCGACTCGTACGATCCGGCGACCGACCAGCAGAGGACGAAGGGCCCGCGCGACCAGTTCGACTTCAGGGAGCTCGGGCATCACGCAGAGGGTGGTGGAGGCGTGACGGAAGAGAGCACCGAGCGGCGGCGCCCATACGCGAAATAGACGATCAGCCCGAGACCGAGCCAAACCAGGAGCCGCACCCAGGTGTCGGAGGGCAGTAGGGCCATCATTCCGAAGCAGGTCACCATCCCGAGGATTGGCACCAACGGCACGAACGGCGTGCGAAAGGTCCGCGGGATCTCCGGGGATCTGACCCGCAGTACCCACACCCCGCCGCAGACGATCACGAAGGCGAAGAGCGTCCCGATGCTCACCAGCTCACCGAGCAGAGCGATCGGGAAGAGGCCAGCCAGTGCCATGCAGATCACGCCGGTGATGATGGTGGTCACATAGGGTGTGCGGAACCGCGGATGCACCCGACCGAAGACTGCGGGCAAGAGGCCATCTCGGGACATCGAGTAGAAGATCCGGGGCTGCCCCATCAGAAGCACCAGCACCACCGAGGCCAGTCCCGCGATCGCCGCCACGTTCACCAAGTAGCCCAACCATCCAAGGGCTGGCCCAGCCTTCTGGATCGCGACGAACACTGGGTGTGGCACGTTGAGCTCGCTATGGTGAGCCATGCCGGTCATGACCAGCGCCATCAGCACGTAGAGGATGGTGCACACGATGAGGCTGGCGAGGATGCCAATCGGCATGTCTCGCTGAGGATTTTTCGCTTCTTGCGCCGCCGTGGACACCGCGTCAAATCCGATATACGCGAAGAAAACCACCCCGGCTCCACGCACGATCCCGGACCACCCGAACTGCCCGAAGGTTTCGCCGGCGGGAGGGATGAACGGCTGCCAGTTCTCGGGCTTGACGTAGAAGAAGCCAAAGCCGATGACCAGGAGCACGATCGTGACCTTGACGAACACGATCAAGTTGTTGAACCGCGCCGACTCGTGGATCCCGATCACCAGCAGGATGGTCATCAGGCCCACGATCAAGACCGCCGGCACATTCAAGATCCCGCCCGGGTTCACGACTAGGGTGTGAGTTCCGACGACGGAGAGGGGTGCCTGGGTCAGCGACGTCGGCAGATCAATCCCGAGCTCCCGCAGAAATGCCACGGTGTATCCCGACCAACCCACGGCGACGGTCGCGGCGCCGAACAGATACTCGAGGATCAGATCCCAA
Source organism: uncultured Polyangiaceae bacterium (assembly GCA_964396375.1). Taxonomy (GTDB): domain Bacteria; phylum Myxococcota_A; class Polyangia; order Polyangiales; family Polyangiaceae; genus FEN-1139. The sequence continues at coordinate 7,495 of CAYNEY010000020.1, forward strand.
CCGATGATCCAGGCCACGAACTCACCGAGGGTCGCGTAGGCGTAAGTGTAGGCGCTCCCGGCGACCGGGATCATGGCGGCGAGTTCTGAGTAGCAGAGACCCGCGAACAAGCAGCCGAGTCCTGCGAGGACGAAGGAGAGAACGATTGACGGCCCAGCGTAGTTTGCGGCCGCCGTGCCCGTGAGCACGAAGATCCCCGCGCCGATGATCCCCCCAACGCCGAGCAGTGTCAGGTTGGTGGCTGTGAGCACCCGCTTCAGGGAACCCTGCCCCCCGAGCATGGCTTCTTGGGTCAGGGACTGAACGCTCTTGGTCGAAAACAACCCCATGGTGCGACTCCGAGGCGACCACTCAGGGTTCCTCCCCGAGGGTCCCCCCTCGTACCACAGCTCCTCCCGGCGATGGTACCGGCCGAGGAGCAGGCTCAGGGGCAAGAGTCCCGATTCCGCCGCTCTCCTGCGCTGGCGGAACCTTTCTGCTCAGAAACTACCCAGCCTCACGCGACTTCGCACTGTGCTTAGCGCGGGCCCGCCACCGCGCTCCCAAGGAACACTCACGATGACCATCGCTTGCCGTCTAGGCCTGCCGCTTCTGATCCTCTCGCTCGGTTTGGGTGCTTGCAGCAGCGACGATGCATCCGGTCCCGAAGGTGAGCTGAGTCAGGGTGGAACCGTCTCTGCAACGGGTGGGCGGAGCTCAAGCGTGGTCAGTCCGGGCTTGGGTGGAGCCGCGCCGAATGGCGGGGCAGCTCAGGGTGGGGCGGCTCAAGGTGGGGCGGCTCAAGGTGGAGCGGCTCAAGGTGGAGCGGCTCAAGGTGGAGCAGGCCAAGGTGGAGCAGGCCAAGGTGGAGCAGGTCAAGGTGGGGCAGGCCAAGGCGGGGCAGGCCAAGGTGGGGCAGCTCAAGGTGGGGCAGCTCAAGGTGGGGCAGCTCAAGGTGGGGCAGCTCAGGGGGGGGCAGCTCAAGGCGGGGCAGCTCAAGGTGGGGCAGCTCAAGGTGGGGCAGCTCAAGGTGGGGCAGGCCAAGGTGGGGCAGACGTGTTCGGTGGCTCTGGAGGTGTTGGTGGCGGAGAAGGGTCCCACGCAGACTACGCTCGGCCGCGGGTGATTGTGACAACCGACGGTGAGGTGGATGATCGGAGCAGCTTCGTACGATTCCTCATGTATGTCTCCGACTTCGACGTGGTGGGCATCGTCCAAAATAACTCGCGATTCCAGAGGGACGGGCACAGCGACGACCGGTGGGTAGAACGAGAGCTCGACCTCTACGAGCAGGCGCTTCCCAATCTTCGCGTTCATCATGCTGGATTCCCCGAGGCCGACTTCCTCCGGAGCTTGGTGCGAGTGGGCAACGAGAACCGTGATGATCTGCAGGTGAGTCCCCCGGACATGGAGACGAAGGAGACGCCGGGCTCCGCGCTGATCATCGATGAGCTCTTGAACGACGATCCGCGACCGCTACATATCGCGGTTTGGGGTGGGGCAAACACGGTCGCTTGGGCTCTCTACCAACTCCAAGAGGAGCAACCCGCGCGGCTTGCTGAAGCGCTTGGCAAGCTCTGGATCTATTGCATTTGGTATCAGGACGCGGGTGGACAGTGGATTGAGGATCATGTCCCGGGGGTCAACATCCATGAGGCCTATCGCTGGGACAACGTCTGGGACTATCAGAGCCTCTCCGGTCCGAGTCCCGACTTCGTGAAAGAGTACATGACTGAGGACTGGTTGAACGAGAATGTCAAAGAAGACCACGGAGCACTCGGGGAGTACACTCCGCAGGACTATGTGAGCGAAGGGGACACTCCGTCCTTCTTGCACCTGATCGACAATGGGCTGTTTCAGCACGTGAACTACACCTGGGGAGGTTGGGCGGGTCGTCCCGCGTTCACCTCGGGCACGAGCGGTCACATGACCGACGAAGGGGAAACCTCCGATGATGGGAATGAACACAAGCCGTTCTGGCGGTGGATCCCCACTCTGCAGAATGACTTTGCCGGTCGCATGGATTGGGCGGTCGCGAGTTCCTTCGCCGACGCCAATCACAACCCGATCGCTCGAGTGGACGGCGGAGTGCAGCGCACGGTGCCTGTGGGCGCGACGGTGAGACTTGACGCCTCGCTGTCCACCGATCCGGATGGGGATAACCTCAGCTTCAAATGGTGGCAGTACTACGACGCCGACACGGCGACGGGTCAGGTGGCAATCGAGAATGACTCCTCGAGTCTTGCCTCATTCGTGGTTCCTGACCAGCGCGGGAAGAACCTGCAGATCATCCTCGAGGTGACGGATGACGGGGCGCCACCGATGACCCACTACCAGCGCGTCATTCTCACCATCGAGTGAGCTCGATGAGGGGCGGTTGCCTCGCACGCGCTGCCCGAGAGCGAAGGTTCTTCCACCCGGCGTTGCCGATGGCTGCACTGTGCCAAAGTGCAGCCAACCCTCGCCGTCACGCTTCTAGCCGTATCGACCACTCTGCTCCTTGGTGCTTGCGGGACCGGGCCACTTCGATGAGTCCAATCAGGAGGACGGGCGAATCGCGACGGGCGAGCCGCGCGACTACGACCCCTGGGTGGACGAACCCTTCTTCGAGTCCTACGTGGAGACGCAGACCGCCGGTGACGCCTACGAGGACGTGCTCGACGATGTTGGTGCCAACCGCCCGATGCTCGATGACCACGACGCCCGGACCATCGAGGAGACGCGCGCCGGCACGCACACCTACTCAGGCAGCAAGACCGGCTACCCTGGGTTGATCGACAACGAGGCGGACGCCGGTGGCCTCGAGGAATACCCGGAGTCGAGATGGCCCGAGGACTACGACACGGATCATGATGGCATGGCCGACGAGTGGGAGCGAGCGCACGGGCTCGATCCCTCCGATCCAGAGGACAGAAACGGCACCAACCTGTCTGGCGTGGGCTACACCAATCTCGAGATGTTCCTGAACGAACTCGCAGGGGACATCTAGCAGAGCAGGCGCTCTCATGCCTCGCCTGAGTTCCTTCGCGTGAGCTGAGAGATCCCCCAGAGCCAACAACCGCGGGGAACGCACCAGGTGACTTCTGCGCGAGTGTCACACAGAAGTGCTTGAAGGAGGGCCACTCCTCTCGCTTCCATCCCAAAGGGGAACCCCAAGAAGGCGGCCGAGCTCGGTTGCGTCCTCGCGCAGGGCCTTCAGGCCGCCGTGAGCGACCACGGGGATGCGGCTTGCGTCACCGAGTACCAGGTTCAGCTCGTACGAGATGTGCTGGTCGTGCTCGTGTGCCAGGAGCTGGAGAGCACGGATCTCGGTGAGCCGAATCGGGTTCTCGCAGCGATGCCCGCCTGAACGCAGGCGAACCTTGCGGAAGGTGCCATTTGTGAAATCGAACCTGGGGCGTCCGCCATCGAGCCCGAGCAGTAGGCCGGCGAGAAGAGCTGCTCCCAAGAACAATGCAAGGATCTGCCAGGCCGCGCCGAGCTGCTCGGGCGAGCGGCTTCGTGCCCAGACCACCAGGACGGTCGCGCCGAGCAAGAGCGGCAGAATGGCGCGCAGCGTAGAGCGCATGGCGACCGAGCGGAACTCGAACCGATTCGGCTCGACGCGCCGCAAACGGCGCGTGGCCAAGTTTGTGCCGCCTCGCGACAGCGGAGTCCAGTCCACTTGACGGGCATGCGGCTCGGTCCGCGGTGCACAATCCGAAGCCATGGTCCGCGTGGATACCAGAGAAGGCGCGATGGGAGAAGGGGAAACCGAGGAGTGCTTCCGAGCTAGCGAGGAGGAACCAGCCTTCGGCATGCTGAGCCGCACCCATCGCCATCGATGTTGTTGCCGTCGTCGCAGTCTTCGAACAGGGACTGCAACACCCCGTCACCGCAGAATTCTCCGCGCCTGCAATCCGGCCCGCACTCGTTGTAGCCGCCGTCATTGATGCCATCGTCGCACTCTTCGCCGAGGGAGACGATGCCGTCACCACACAGTGGTCTGCACTGGCTCCGACCTGTGGAGAAACCGCTGAGTGTGAGCCGGAAGGTGGAGCCGCAGATCCTGCGCTCCGCCTGAAAGACCTTGATGGCGTACACGCCACCCGGGACGAGTCCGTAGAGTGGACCTGTGGTTGCGTCCAGGGTGACGCTGCCGTCAGCGGGATGGTGGACACCGCCGAGATCGACGGCGAGAGTGCCATTGATGAACACCCAGACGTCATCGTCACCCGTGAAGTCGAGGCGGGCATTGGTGCTGGTATCGTACTTGAACCAGTGCATGACCTCGCTGGTGAAGTGGAAGTTGTGGGTCCCACCCACGAAGTTTTCTGGGCGCTCGCCGTATTTCCTGTTGAGGCATGCTTCGGCAGGTTCATCGGGCGACGGAAAGCCGGGGGCCTGTCTTCCCAGGCCATCCAGAGGGAAGAAGAGGGGGGAACCATCGTAGGCGTTGCCCTCGGCATCGATCCAGGGCTCCCCATTGGTGCCGTAGCGATTCACGAAGGCACCCGAGCCATTGTCGAACAGATCGAGGGTTCCGGGCACCTCGACGCTCGAGCCGGTGGTTCGGTACCACTCAGCGAAGCTAGCCTTGGAGGAAACGCAGGCGGTGGTTGACGATTCCGCGGCGAGCACCGGCTTACCCTCGCCATCCAAGTGTGGCTCCACGAGCCCCAGTGTGACCGGCAGGACCTCGCAGCCCAGGAAGTCTGGATGCTCGTTGGCGGCTTCGCCTGCGAAGTCGCGGTAGATGACGTCGGTGCGCACCACACACGCTCCCCCGACCGTGTCGCAGTCGGCGAGCTGTTCGGCACATTCGAAGCCTGGTTCAATGGTGCAGTCTGCCGCGCAGCCGTCACCATCGAGGTTGTTCCCATCGTCACAAGCTTCGCCGAGGGTGAGCCCATCGCCACAGCGGGAGCGGCAGGCACCCTGTGTGCAGTCAGGTTCCGATTGACACCTTGTGCCACACCCGTCGAACGGCACGTGATTGCCGTCATCACAGCCTTCTGTGCCCTCGGTGAGCCCGTCGCCGCAGGTGGTGGGCGTGCAGACGCTGGGACTCCCCGTACACTTGAAGCCAGACTCCAGCTGGCAGTTGGTCGCGCAACCGTCGAGCGCGGCGAGGTTGCCGTCATCGCAGATCTCCGGTGGCACGACCACCCCATCACCGCAGCGAGCCACTCGCTGACAGGGCAGGCCTGCGAGCGGGCACGAAAAGCCGCTCTCGACACCGAGGCAGTCAGCTGAGCAACCGTCGCCGTCGAGGAGGTTGGCATCATCGCAGGCCTCGTCAGAGGTGAGGATCCCATCCCCGCATGCCGAGGCGGATGTCCCACCCGCGCCGAGATCGATGGTCACGCCGCCCATCGCGCTGGGGCTACCGCCGGTCGAAGAGACGGTGGATTGTCCGCCAAGGCCTGTGGGGTCGTCGGCACTCTGAGTGTCCGCACCACCTGGGGAAGAGGAGCAGGCGGCCGTAAGGGTGAGCGGTCCGAGCAGCAGACTGCTACCGAGCCAACATCGCACCTTTCCTGTGATGGCCCCGTGCCGATGGGAAGAACCCAACGCGGTGGGAATGAACATAGAGATCTCCCGACATGAGAGCTTCTCGCCGCCAGAGGCGGAGAGTGCGTGGCCTAGGTACATGCGCGCCGCTGCTGAATCCATTTCGGTGCTGGCCAAGAGCGCAGGCACGCAGGAGGAGCAGGGCAAGAAGGCGCGAACCCGGCGCCGCAGACAAATGGAAACGGTCGATGGGAGGCATCGAATCTCACGACGGTGCCCGTTGACCGGGTGGTCGGGTCGCAGCGAAAGGCTGCGTGAGTTCCATGCGATATCGAATCAGCTCCTCGGCAGCACTTCTTCTCGTGCTCGGGTGTTCGGCGTGTTCGAGCTCGGGTGACCAAGTTGGGGACGCGGTCGAGGACACTGAGGGGAATCGCGCTGGTGCCACGTCCAGCGGTACCGGTCTGGCCCAGGGTGGAGGGGTGGGAACGGGTGGAGCCGACGGGGTCGGCGGTGCTGTCGGGGTCGGCGGTGCTGTCGGGGTCGGCGGTGCTGTCGGGGTCGGTGGAGCCGACGGGGTTGGCGGAGCCGTGCCGCCCCTCGAGCCAGAAGCCAGCGATCTCTGGGTGTCCACGGACGGCAACGACGGCAACTCAGGAACTCGGGAGAGCCCTCTCGCGTCCCTCACGCTGGCCATCGAGAGGGTGGCTCCGGGACAGACCATCTGGATGATGTCTGGTACCTATTCCTTCACCGACACGGTTAACCTCGCGAAGGATGGCACCGCGGATGCGCCGTTTCGGCTCGCCGGGGATCCCGCCGGTCCACGCCCTGTTCTCGACTTCGCGGGCGTCGATCATTCGAGCGAGATCCGCGCTCTGCAGATCCGCGGCAGCTTCTGGCACGTGCGGGGACTCGAGATCCAAAATCCCTCGGACAACTGCATCAACGTATCGGGCTCCTACAACACGGTCGAGCGCGTGTCCGTTCACCACTGTGGGGACACGGGGATCCAAATCTCCGGGACGTCGAGCCTCTCTCCTGCGCACAACCGGGTGATCAATTGTGACTCGTACCTCAATGCCGACACCTCCGCCGAGAATGCCGACGGCTTCGCTGCCAAGTTGGCGATAGGCCCGGGCAATCACTTCTACGGATGTCGGGCGTGGCACAACGTGGACGACGGTTGGGATTTCTACGACGCGCGTGCGGTGGTCACCCTGGAGAACTGCTGGTCATTCGCCGCCCGACATCCGACGCTCTCTACCGACGACAGTGATGGAAATGGCTTCAAGCTGGGAGGGGTGAGGCGTGAGGACTGGTACAACCAGAACGCGACCGCGCAGTCCTTGTATCCCACCTACCAGGACTACGTGAACGCCAATAGCCTGCCGCATCGCGTTGTCGACTGCTTCGCCTTCGACAATCCGTCCACCGGGTTCGATCGGAACAACAACCCCTCCACGGAGATCACCTGCACCGCCTGTGGGGCCTGGGGGAACGGCCTGGACGTGGAGTCTGGTATCCAAGTCATCGGAGAGCTCATTTCACTCCCGTCGGTGACTGCAGAGATGGCCATCGCGGCCGAGCGTGATCCGAATGGCGAGCTTCCGGGCATTCGGGAACTCGCCCAATAGGCCAAGCTGACGGCGAACCAGGCGTGTTTCTGAGCGCCGAGTCACCTGGTCCGCGAGCTACAGGCGTCCTGACTCGGCGAGCACCCGCGTCTTTGCTGTGGCAGTGTCCTCGAGCGTGAAGGGATACGGTGGCTCGAAGGAGGTGCCGCGGCTCACGTGCTCGCCGGTCGCTTGAGAGAAATCATTGCCGCTCTCCACGACCTCGGCAGTGCCGTCGTCGAGCTGAAAGACGATGGGATCGTTCACGGACTCGAAGACATTGTTCTGCACCAGGAGCTTTGACATGTGGTGAGCCCCAATGCAGAAATCGTTTCCGGCGGCATCGAAGTAGCTGTTGAAGACATGTACCATGCCATGTCGCACGCTCGGCATGTGGGACAGGAGCCCTTCGCCCCACCAATTGTGGTGAAACGTGATGTTGATTCTGCCCGGCCAGTCGTCGTTGGAGTTGCCGCAGACGCTCGCCAACCGGTGGCTGTCAGTCTTGGCCTGGAAGCTGAACTTGGACCACGACACGGTTATCAGATCGGAACCGCGGACGATGTCGAGGTTGTCGTCGCCCCCGTCTACGAACTCGCAATGGTGGATCCAAACGCAGGATGAGTTGTCGATCTCGAGGGCGTCCATACTGCTCGGGACACCTCCGCCGTTGAACCGGATGTTCTTCAAGACCACGTTGCGGGCATCTCGCACCCGCACTGCGCCTAGAAACTCTGCGTCGTCCCGTCCGAGCAAGGTCTTGTCGCCCGAAAGGATCGGAACCAGGTCTCCGAGCTCCATTCGGCCCGAGATCTCGATGATGCTCGGACCATCCGCCCGCGTGGCAGCATCTAGTTCTTCGGGTGTGGTGGGGCGGACTACCGGGCCTCCTTCACCGCCGGTCGTGCCGCGCGGCCCACACTCGGTGATCGAAGCCCAACCGATCAGCTCGGTCGGATCCGGGGTATCCACGCCGGCGCTGCCGCTCGACCCGGACTGAGAGGTTTCACCACCCGACGACGAGTCCCCACCGCTGCGTGAGCCACCCGCGAAGCTCACGACATCCTGGTTGGCACCCAAATCGTAGTCATAGGCACGGCACCCGACCAGCACGACGAGCATCAGAGCTAGCAGGTGATGGCCGTGGCACCCGAATCGGGTCTGGTGTGACCCGGGGTGCGCGGGACAGCGGCGCACGCGCAGTGTTGGCTTCCGCGAGGCTCCCCATGGGTGGCCGTCGATGGGAAGAACGCCGATCATTGCATGAGCCTCGGCATCAAGGGTAGCATTGCTGGGTGAAGGTTCTCGCCCAATGATGGGTCGCGCCGTCCCTAAGATCTGCCTTTTGGCGCTTGGCCTGTCGCTTCCGCCGGCGGGGATCCACGCGGCCGAGCCAACCCTGGTCGAGCTCCGTTACCAGGCCCCATCGGGGTGTCCCGACCGGGCTGCCTTCGTGAAGGAAGTGGAGCGTCGGTCGGAGTCTGTGCGCTGGGGCTGGGGGGGCAACGACGCCATCTCGGTCAACGTCGCGGTTTCAGGGGTAGAGTCTGACTACCGGGCGACAGTCGCCCTGGGGCGGGCCGAGACCGCCCCAGTGACTCGCAGCATCGCTGGCCGAACCTGCGAGGAGGTCGTGGAAGCCGCGGCCTTGGTGGTAGCCGTGCTGCTTCCGTCTCCGAGAGAGGCTGAACCTGAGCCTTTACCTCGTGCACCTTCAGTGCTGCCCGAGCAGGTCGCCGAGCAGCCGGGGCTCAGGTGGCGACTTGGGGCCGGCATGGGCGCCGTACTCGTCTCAGGCGTCACGCCCGGGATGTTTCCAGGTTACGAGTTCTTCGGTGCGCTTCGAACTTCTGCTGATGGCTGGGCTCCGGCCGTCCGGATCGGCTTCCGAAACTTGTCACGCTTGGGCGTTGGAGTGGGAGAAGGGGACGAAGAGGCCTCCTTCGAGTCCCGTTCATTCACACTGGAGGCCTGTCCTGTGGCTCATACGGGCGCGTACTTGGTGGTCCGTCCATGCGCCACTGCCAACTACGGAGTGTTGCGAGCCCGTGGGTGGAACGCGGACACCAACCGGAGCGAGTCCCATCCATGGTCCACCGCTGGAGGTGGCGTGCTGCTCGAGATCCCCGTCTTGTCAGGTTTTGTCATCGGAATTGATGGGGGAGTTGAAGCGGCGCTGTACAAGGCGCGCTTCGCTTTCTCTCGCGTCACCTTCCACGAGACCTCGCGGCTGAACGGACGACTCGAGGTGGCCGTAATCGGGAGTTTCCCACTTTAGCGCGGCCGATGGGTCGGTCATTCTGGCCTTGGGTTCCGAATGTGATGGATAGCGCCGGCTCGCGCATAATAGATTTGATGAAGCTTCCTTGGCAGCGGAAGTCCTCCACCACTCAGCCAGATCCGGCAGTGAAAGCGGCTGAGAGTGCCCTGCGGTTGAGAAGGATCTTCGACGAAACACACGACGTGAGTTGGCGGATGCTCCGTCGGTTCGGTGTTTCCAGCATTCATCTCGAGGATGCCTTTCAGCAGACCTACCTGATCGTATCCGAAAGGCTCGACGACATCCTTCCCGGTCGAGAGCGGTCCTTCGTGTGCGGTGTGGCGCTTCGGATAGCTCGGAGCCATGGCCGACGGGGCTGGCGCGAGGTGCCTGAGGAGGAGCCAGATCTGAGACCATCGCTCCAGCCGGAGGCAGAAGCCTTGCTCAGTCAGCGTCGGCTAGTTGAACTGTGCGATCGGATCCTCGATCGATTGAAGCCCGATCTCCGTGAGGTCTTCGTGCTCCACGAGATCGAGGGATTCAGTGGCGTGGAATTGGCAAGCCTGCTCGAGATCCCCGAGGGGACGGTGCACTCGCGGCTGCGGCGCGCACGCATTCAGGTGCGCGCCGCGGTCGAAACGTACAGAGCAGAGGGTTCGCAAACGGAGGTGGGGCGTGGCTGATGATAGACTCATCGAGGTGAGTGAGGTCGAGCTGGAGAAGGCGATGCTTCGTGCCTGCATCGAGGAAGAGACCCCCTCTGACGTGCGTCGGCGGGCTCTGGCCTCCCTCGGGCTCCTTGCCGTCGCGGTACCCACCGCCACAGCGACCACCGTCGGCACGACCGGCGGAGCTGTGGCAAGCACGGTGGGAGAGGCGGCCTGGTGGCAGACAGGCTTGGCGAAGGCAGCCATGTTTCTCGGGCTAGGTGGGGGTGTGGTGGGAGCAACGGCGGCCTACCTTGCGTGGGGTCACGCTCCCGGTGAATCTGCGCCTTCCGTCGTACAAGAACCTGGCCGGGCGGGCGTGGCAAGACACGTGGATGACGCCAGGTCGAGCGTGCCGGTCGTCGAGGAGGATTTCGACCTCACCCCCACCGACCGTCCACTGCCGACGCCAGCCATCGAGCGAACCGTGAAACGTGATAGTTCCGGTCCGAGAACTGCGCGGACTGCTGGTTCGAGCGCAACTCCCGCGCGTACCGAGGCCTCGGCCGGTGGTGTCGTGACGGAGCCGAAGGGCGCGAACTCCATCCGGGAGGAGATCGAGCTACTCGATCGAGCGCGTGCCGAGCTGCGCCGCGGCTCGCCGGCGAGCGCGAGGCGGCTCATCGACGAGTATCTGGCGCGGTACCCAGCGGGCGAGCTTCGCACTGAGGCGGAGATCATCAAGCGCGACCTCGGCCGCTAGCGAACCCAGCAGCGACGGCTCGTCATCGGGCCGGCAAAAAGGCGCTCCATGCGTCGAGCCAGAGCGCTCGAAAGTAGTCTGCTCTCGGGCTCGGTGGGGCCTGGTCAGACACCAAGGAAGGGTTCACTACAAACAAATTCGGCCGAAACGACGACGAGCGCCGTCCCGGCCGAATCCCAAGAGCAGTCAGGAAGGTGGCCCGGTCAGTTGCAGTCAGTTGGGCTGGCGAGGGTAGCGCCCACGTGGGCCTCCACCAATGCTCTTACCTCAGACGATGATACGAGCAGATCCGAGTATTCGTACGGTGGCGTGAACGCGGTGCCGTAACCCGTGGTGTTGCCGCTGGTGTTCTCGAAGATGTTGTCACCGATCAGTTGGTTGGCCGCGCTGCCACTCTTGTGACTCGTGTAGATCGGTGAGTTGATGCCAATGAAGTGATTGGCCTCGGTGAGGATCCTGCAGTCCTTTCCAGCGGAAATTCCGTAGTCTGACTCCTGACCATCTCTCGAAAACAGGTTATTTACCACGTGGATGTCTCCGTAGCGGCAACGAGGCTGCCGCTGGGCCACTCCCGTAAACCAATTGAACATCAGTGTGATGTTCAGCTTGCCTTCGCTCACGGATTCGTTGTCCGACGATCCGACCAGGTTGGAGAAATTGTGGCCGCCGCCGGTTCGATAGCCGAAGATATTCCAAGTGAAGGTCACGTTATCAGCACCCTTCACCACATCGGCGTTGCCATCCTGGCCGTCCCAGAACTCGCAGTGATCCACCCAAACGTTCTTGGCTCCCCCCTCGATGTTGATGTTGTCCCAGGCCTGTTCGGAGTTGGAGCCAGGGCCTTGAATCACGATATTTCGGATGATCACGTTGCTCGAGCCGTTGACGTGGATCGGCGCTCGGAGCGAGGTGCCCGGTCGGAGTCCGACGATGGTCTTGTTGGAGCCGATCTCGAGGCGATCACCGTCCCGACCCGACCACCCCTCGCCAAGTGTTCCGTCGATGTGAATGACGCGAGGTGTGTTGCCCGAGGCGTTGTCTTGCAGCTGGCCGAAGCTGGCTACAACAACGGGCGTCGTGTCACCGCCGCCCGTGACCTCGACCGCTCCCCCGGTCCTTCCGTTTCGGGTTGCCCACCCCATCGGGCGACATGGACCGGCCCCGGATGATGTCGTTCCGCCTTGTCCCGGAGCGCCGCCTTCGCCTGGAGCGCCGCCTTCGCCTGGAGCGCCGCCTTCGCCTGGAGCGCCGCCTTCGCCTG
>CAYNEY010000020.1:19613-26258 GCA_964396375.1 uncultured Polyangiaceae bacterium
GAGCGCCACCTTCGCCTGGAGCGCCGCCTTCGCCTGGAGCGCCACCTTCACCTGGAGCGCCACCTTCACCTGGAGCGCCACCTTCACCAGGAGCGCCGCCTTCACCAGGAGCGCCGCCTTCACCAGGAGCGCCGCCTTCACCAGGTTCCCCGCCCAACGTTAGCGCCCCACCACCCCCGTTCGTGCCGTTGGTTGCTGTTCCCCCGGTGGCTACGGTACCGCCCGAGCTTGCTGTCGCCGTTCCTCCCGAGGAAGCCGAGGAGACGCTGTTGTTCTCACCTGATCCGCAGGCAATAGCGCTAGCGAGCAACCCAAGTACGGCGATGCCGGTCTTGAAGGTGCCGACGTTCTGGGAATGAACGCGGAAGAAATCTCGGTTTTCTGGGGTCGTTCGGTGCACGGTCAGCTACCCTTTCCGGCCGATCTGGGCGCAGAACGGCCTTGAGCGCGAGGTTGGTCGAGGCGAGCGAGGCTCGTCAGGTCAAAGTCAGATGCGGGAGGCCGACCAGAATCATCACTTCGCTTCGATCCGGGGACAGCAGGGCGAGGGGATGGCTCTCCCGGATCCGTTTCGCCCAAGCATCGCGATTGATGATTGGGTTGAGCGGACGATTTGGCGGAGTAGGTCGCTGGTCTGTCAGTCGAACAGACGGACTGCCCACTCCGCTCCTACCGCTGCAGTCCACACCACCGGCTCGAGTTGCGTCACCTGACCAAGCCCTTCGATCACGATCCTTGGTTTGGAGGTCTCGAGCAGCGCCCCGAGGTTGGCGAAGAGGGCGAGCGACTCCGAGAGGTGCCAGATCGGGGTCACAGTGAGACCCGGGGAGAGCCAGACTGCCCTCCGTGTCTCTCGGGAAACACCCGTACCGAAACCCTCGGCTTCCAGGAACAGAGCCGCCAGTTCCCCGCAGGGGGTGAGCTCGTAGGCGCCGGACCGCCAACCGTGGCACGCCGAGAGCCTAGCCGTCGTGCGGTGAAACCTGGTGCCGGCCTCGACCCCCCGAGTCGTGATGTCGAGGTGCTGCTCAGGATAGAACTGCACCCCCACCAGAGCGCGAAAGCTGCCCCGTCGCAATCCCGCCGCAGCTCCGAGGCCGATGCTAGGGTCACGCAGGGGCCCCACATCGAACAAGAGAGACGGCGCGCGGAGTGCCAGCAACCAATTCGACCCGGTCGCAGCTTGTGACACGGAGGTGGCGGGTGTGGAGATAGCCGAGCCTGGCTTGGTGGGTGCACTCGTCGCAGTTGTCGCAGTTGTCGCGGCGCTTGCCGACGCGACAGGCTCGGGGGGCGCACCACTCGCAACGGGGCTGGGGCTGGAGGAGAGCGGTGTGGCCGAGGTGGTGACTTCGGTAGCTGGAGTTGCAAGTTGCGGCCCGTCCGCTCCCAACGTGAGCGCCAGCGTGACCGCCGCGGCACCGGCCAGATCGGCGCACACGCGCGCGGACATCGTGCGTCGTTGACTCGCCGAGCCGTCGCGGATCCAAAGCTCGAGCAAGTACCCGTCACCCTCGCGGGTCACCCGACCTTCTGCGACGAGCCCGGCCGTCTGATCCAGGACCGCACCGGCCAATACGCGCAATCGCCTCAAAACCTGCTCCTTCGTGGAGCAACCGGGAGGAGCATCCCAACTGAGGTTCACCTCTGCGCGGGATGGTCGGGCGATGGTCAACCAGCCCGCGATGGGCGCGAGAACCAGAACCAGCGCGACGAACCGGTCGCACCAGGCCTCGAGCCTCCGACCCTGCCAAGGCCGGTTGGGACGGGGAGTGCGGTCGCCGTGGTTGGATGCCACCCGACCGATACTACCACCAGGCGGTGGTGGCACCACTGCTCACACTGGGGCCGAGTTCACTGCACGTCGATGATCACCCGCCGATAGGCCACTAGGGCCGGGGAGCCCGAATCCTTCAGCTCCAAGATCACATGAATGTTCTTGCCGCTGGCGTTCGAAGGTACCTGCACGGTGGCGGTGGCGGAGGTGTTGTTCTGCACCGTCACCGAGCCGTCGTACGTGCTGGGACTATCCCAGTACCACCAGGAGTGACTCAGGCTGTTTCCATCGGGGTCGCTGGAGCCCGCGGAGCTGAGCTCAACGCTCGCCCCTGGGGACGCGGACACAGTCATGACCTGTCGCGTGTCGTCCCCGTTCACGACGGCGATCGGCTGGTGGTTGGCGGCCCCGTAGTCACCAGTGACGGACCAATCCATCCGTGCTGCGAAGTCGTTCTGAAGAGCATCTTTCCACCGCCCGATCGACTCTTCCGCCTCGTTGTACAGATAGTAGGGGTCGTACTGACTCTCGTTGTTCACTGGCTCCATGCCTCGGATGCCTGACTTCTTCTCGAGACTGAAGCGGCCACCCCAGCTTCCCTGGTCGACCCGATCAGGATCGTGCAGACCGTTGGGGATAAGGTAGAAGATCGCAGGCGAATCGCCTTCGTAGGCCCAAGCCTTGTCCGGGTAGACCCGGCCGAGTTCTCCGTGGCTCTGGACGTTGTCGCTGACCCAACTCTCGGATGGCTGCCAGCTGTACACTCGGGTCGCTCGGATGAAGAGGAGTTCTGGGAAGTTTTTGGTCATCCAAGCCCCAGCATCGTCCTGTCCCAGGATGTCATAGACTCGAAGCCGGCTTAGGAAGTGGCTGAGCTCATCGGCGGATCGGGTGTGTTGGACCTTCCAGATCGCCTGTGCGATGGTGTTGCACCCGCCCCAGCAGGTAGCCCACACCGGGCGTGGATCGTCGCGGTCCACGGACGCGATGATCTGTTCTGAGCCCGGACTGTCTTTGCCCTCTCCCACGTCACCCATTCCGTAGCCCAGCTGGCCCATCATCGAGATGGACTGCATGTGTTCGAGGGAGGGAAAGTCTGGACTGTGTGCCCGCAAGTTGGACAACGCCCGCCCGTACGCGCTGACGATGTTGTCGAGCAGCGCTTTGCCCTCAGCGTTTTGCGTCTTTCGCCAGCAGCCGGAGGTCACCACCAGCCCTTCGAGTTCGAAGACATCCGCGTACACCATCTGGCGGACGAGAGACATCTCGTCGTCCGGATCTGCCTTCAGATCCGTGGTGTGGATCACCCGGGGTTTGAAGCTCACACCTCCGGTTGCCCCCCCAAGTCCGTTCTGGCCACCCATGGCGTCCGCGCCACCCTCACCGATGGCACCACCCTCACCGATGGCACCACCCTCACCGATGGCACCACCCTCACCGATGGCACCACCCTCACCGACGGCACCACCCTCACCGACGGCACCACCCTCACCGACCGCACCGCCTTCACCGACCGCACCGCCCTCACCGACCGCACCACCTTGGCCCGTGCCACCTTGACCAACTGCACCGCCTTGGCCTGCGTTGCCCTGACCAGCCGCACCACCTTGGCTGACCGTGCCGCCTTGGCTGACCGTGCCACCTTGACCAACTGCACCGCCTTGGCTTGCGTTGCCCTGACCAGCCGCACCACCTTGGCTGACCGTGCCGCCTTGGCCTGCGTTGCCCTGACCGGCGCCGCCCTGGCCGCTGATGCTCCCGCCTTGAGCGACTGTGTTGCCGCCGGTACCCGTCGCGCCTCCCGCGCCACTGCCGCCGACCGAAGATGCTGCACCCAAGCCTTCCGCGGCCCCGCCAGACGCAGCGCTCGTCGTTCCACCGCCGCCTTCGTCCGTCGCGCCGGGGCCTGCTGTTCCCTCCTCGCTACCGCAGCCGCACACCACGAGCGCACCGAGAAGAAGAGTGAGGGAAGTGAGATGCCTTCGCATAGCCCAGCAGTCCCGCGAGGCGCACACTTCCGTCACGGCAGGGGCCAACTTTGTTCTTCGCCAAAGCCTCTCTCTCGGTACCAAATAGCGAAGGCCGCGTGGCCTCACGGTGCCGCTCGCGTGAGTATTCACGGTAGCATCCAGTCTGCACGCTCCTCGAACTCCGCCTGATAGTCGGCGCGCCACTTGCCGATCGTTCCTGGACCGGGACCGTCCTTCCAGTGCTGGGTGCCTTCCACGCCGACATACTGGCCACCCCAGCTCTCCTGGGTCGGATCCTCAGGATCGTGTCCCAAGCGGTACGCGCTGATCAGATGCATGAAGCTGGGAGAATCTCCCTCTTGGACCCCTTCGCCCATGGCGGCCCTGGGCTCGTAGATCGCGCCCAGAGGACCGTGGTTGAATCGAACGTTCTCATTGAGCCAGTCCAAGTTGCAGTTGTCGGAGCCCGGACAACCGAATCCCACATAGGTCGTCTTCGACTCGATGACGAAGAGCTCGGGAATGTCCATCAGGTAATGCCGCGTAGCGTCCTGACAGTGGATGAGGAAGAGTCGGAGCTTGCGGATCACCGCCATAGCTTCTTCTTCGGTACGCTCGTGCCGCACGCGCCAGATGGCCTGGGCTATCTCTCGAGGGCCACCCCAGACACCGATCCAGATTGGTCGCGGATCGAGTTTGTCTGCTGCGGCGATGATCGCATCGGAGGCCTCGCTGTCGCGGCCCTCCCCGATCAGATCATCGGCAGAGCCGTTGGTGCAGTTCCACTGGATACTAATGCCATCCCCATTGCCCAAACCCTGGTAGGTCACGGCGCGCAGCGCGTCAGCCGTGGGGAAGTTAGGATCGCGTGTCCTCAAGTTCTCGTCGACCTTGTCGTACTCGTCGAGCGCAGCCAGGATGTTCGCCTTCCGCGCCACCATCCCGTAGGTTCCGGCCGAGGCAATCAGCCCCTCTACGTCGAACTCATTCGTGTAGAGCAGGAAGCGAACCATCGACTGTACGTCGTCGGGATCGCTGTTGGTCACCGGAAATGGCGGGAAGTCCGAGCTCATCATCACACGGAAGCGCGCGAGGTTGATGGCTCCGCCCGTGCCGTCACCGCCTTGTGCCGCGCCACCTTGGCCTTCGCCACCGACGGCAAAGCTGCCACCTTGACCGGAACCGCCTTGTCCCTGGCCACCCTGGCCTGTGCCGCCTTCTGCCGCACCGCCTTGACCGGAACCACCGACGGCAAAGCTGCCACCTTGACCGGAACCGCCTTGTCCTTGGCCACCCTGGCCTGTGCCGCCTTCTGCCGCACCGCCCTGGCTGTCGCCGCCTTGGCCATCAGCGCCAGCGCCACTACCGCCTTGGCCATCACCACCCAGCGCGAGGTTGCCACCTTGACCGATGCCACCTTGACCGGTAGCTCCGGCAACGGACGTGGTACCGCCAGCGTTGCTGCCGCTTGCAGCCGTAGCACCGCCGGAGCCACTCACGACGGTTCCTCCGCCCGAGCCGCCGGCTTCGGTGGTTTCGGGACCACCGGAGTCACTGCCGCAACCGGAAACCATGAGACCACTCAGCAAGAGTGCGGAGGAGATGACGTACTTTGTCACATCCCAGCAGTCCCGACTGCATCCCGATTCCGTCACAGCCACGAGCACTTTTCTGGCAGCGAAGGCCGCTCGCCTGTGTCACCACGCTGGCCCACAAGTGGGACAGCCTTTGAGCAGTGCGGTTACGGTGTGACTGCGGTCACGTCCCCAGCAGTGAAGGGTTCTGCGAGCCTGGCCTGAATGAAGGCTACGATCTGTTCATGACCCGCGGCTTTCGAGTAGAATCCGAACACCGAGCTGGACTCCGTTCCTTCCAGGCGCCGCAGGTCGTTGGGGTAAGAGCCGTATCTTCCGTAGCTCACGACCACCATGTTGCCTGATTGCACGTACGAGTCGCCCCCGTGGCCGGGCGTGGTATCTTTGGCTCCGATGTACCAGATCTGCGTATCGTTCGGATCATTGTCCTTGAAGTAGATAAACGGCGAGTAGCACTCACTGTTGCTGCAGAGACGTCCGTTCTCGGAGCCATCCTGGAGCACCCACTTGTCGACATCGGTGCCTTCCTGCTCTCCACCGATCGGCCCCTCGAAGAGGAACGCGTAGGCATCATCAGCTCGGATGACCCGGATCGCCGCGTGGCTGCGGAAGAAATGGTACTCGAGCTCGTAGGTGCTGTTTTCCGAGCGCATTCGCAGATGCTGTCCCTTGAGCACTCCCTCGGCGTCGAAGGCCACGTCATTGCCGTTCTCGTCGACCCAGCGCGTCGACGTCCCGCTCGAGCGCTGAGGATGATCGAAGTTGCCGTTGCCGAAGTTTGGCCAGCCACGGTACTCGTGCTTGCCGCTCCCCTCGGGTGAAGTGTTGTAGCCTTTGTCCGCGTCGTTGCCGATCCAGTCGTTTCCGACCTGGTCGAAGGCGCTGTCGAAGCCCGACATGCCGCTCGTCTCCCCGTTTTCGAAGTAGAGAGTGCCGCCTGCCGCGGCGATCTTCCAGCAAGAGACACCGAAGTGCATCACCTTGGTGACGACTACCCCGTTAGGATAGGGCTCATAGGGTGTTCCGGCGGGTGCCTCTTCGGGTTGCTCGTTAGGGTCGAACACGATCTCCCCACTACCGCCAGTCGCATTTGCACCGCCTTGTGCCGCACCGCCTTGTGCCGCACCGCCTTGTGCCGCGCCGCCTTGTGCCGCACCGCCTTGTGCCGCGCCGCCTTGGCCTGGGGCACCGCCTTGTGCCGCGCCGCCTTGTGCCGCGCCGCCTTGTGCCGCGCCGCCTTGGCCTGCACCGCCTTGGCCTGCACCGCCTTGGCCTGCACCGCCTTGGCCTGCACCGCCTTGGC
>CAYNEY010000020.1:26358-72095 GCA_964396375.1 uncultured Polyangiaceae bacterium
CTGCGCCACCCTGTGTTGCGCCACCCTGTGTTGCGCCACCTTGTCCTGTGGTTCCGGCGACGGAGTGCCCGCCTCCCACGCTCGTGCCTCCGCCTTCGGTCATGCCACCGCTTCCAACCGTGGTCCCACCCGAGGCGGAAACGACCGTATTACCGCCAGAACCACCGGTTGCTGTGGCCGCTGGCTCGCCCGAGTCACTGCTGCAACCCGACACTACGAGCCCACCGAGGAGAATCGCGGAGGAGATGGCGCGCGCTTTCACAGTCCGGCAGTCCCCGAACTCTGGTGTTTCCGTCAACAACTCGGAAGAAATTCCGACAGAGAGGCGAGCTTGCCGCCGGCGTGGTACGCCCCGCACCGGCTTCACTTCTCGCCAAGCGCGCCGGAACAGGCTTTCCTTGCTCGCTCGACTAGCAGTGAATCTGGTGCGCGCCGCGAGAGACGGGAGAACTCAGTGCGCGCCTCCTCCACGCGTTTGAGCGCGCAGAGTGCCTGAACCCGGGCTGCGGTACGCTCGAGGGTCATCGTCCCGCTCGGGAAGCGGCGTTGATGCTCAGCGAGGGTACTGAGCGCGTCGGCGGGTCGTCCCGAGTGAAGCTCCGTGCCGGCGCGGGACAGAAGGGAGACCTCCGCGGCCAGATCGTCCGGATCCGCAGTCTTGGTGCGAGTTTTTCGCTCGAGGGGCGGCTCAGGGGGGGTGGGTGATAGAACAGCCGAAACCGCAACACTGAGCGCCGCGGGCGGGGCCGACAGAGCGCCGGGGGGCAGAGCTTTGGGCAGCACCGAAGAGTTCGTGGCTGGGTTCGGCACCGTCGGCACCGCTGGCGGTTCCCGCAGCATCAACCACGCGCCACCTCCGATGGCACCTACGCCAACCAAGGCCACGACCGCCTTGGTGAGCCACGGGGCCTTGGTCGTGAGTGTGCCCGAGAGCTTGGTTGAGGCAGACAGCTGCGGCGCAGTCGACGGGAGGAGCCCCGTCCTTTCGGCACCGAGTTCGAGGGCCAGCGCCTGAAAGACGCGCACCCGATCCGCGTCGGTCGGACGGAGCAGCGCTCGACCTTCTCGCAAGAGCTTCTCCGCGTCAGCGTCTAGATGAGACAAGCCCCACCTCCCTCTTCTCTGGTCCTCCCAGGCGCGTGGACACGGCGGCCTCGAACTGCTGTCGTGCGGCTCGCAAGCGCGAATATGCCGTATTGAGCGGGATTCTTAGGATCTCCGCGATCTCGGGCACCGTCAGCTCCTCGAGTTCGGCCATCATGAATACCTCACGCTTGGGGGTGTCGAGTTCCTCGAGAACCTCCCGCAACATCCGGATCCGGGCGGTTTGCTCCCCCTGATCGAAGGGCGTGCGAGGGAACAGGGAGTCGGGATCCCCCTCGAAGGACGCGGTTGCGGCTAGCTTGGCTCTCTGTGCCCGGTGGTAGTGACTCACGACTCGGCGGATCACGCCATACACCCAGCTTCGCAGCGACTCCGGATGCTGCACGGTATCGACGCGCGCATGGATCACGATGAAGATCTCTTGCACCACGTCGTCGGCTGCGCCCGGCTCCACTCCAAGACGGCGAACTGCCGTCCAGACGAAGTCGAAGTACTCCCGATAGATGTCCGCGAACGGTACCAAGCTGGCCTTCACCTGATCTGGGTGACTCTCCAATCGAAGCTCGTCACGTGGGACGGGCGACGCTGAGCACAGGGAGCCAGGTTCGCTCGTCATGGTTCACTTGAATAGTGCCGCCAGGTGGATGATTCCGTCAGCGCTCGCCCGATCGAGGGTGGCTGCAGGACCAGCCGACGGGTCGGTCCAGGTGGGTTTTCGAGCGTTGAGATCTGACACTCGTCGGGCAAACCGAGTGGCGTTTCGAGCGCAGGTGGCTCAGAACTAGCGGATGCCACGGGACAAAGGTGGACGTCTCGGTGTGGGTCTGGTGGCCCGGCTGTTGTTCCTAGCCTTGCCCGCCTGCGAACCCACTCTCACCGTGGGCACGTGGAGTTGTGAATCCGCTCCAGATTACGACCCCGCGGCCGAGCGTGACCCTGTCGCGGCCCCTTGGTCCACCGGGTTTGAGGCTGACTTCTGCGACTTCACGAGCGTTGGTGGATTTTGCTACGCCGATCCGGATGCAAGCTACCAGATCGTCGACGAGCCCGTGCGCAGTGGGCGGCATGCAGCGGCCTTCTCGGTAACGACGGACTCATCGCAGAACGGTTGGGAGAGCCGTTGTGTGCGTCAGGGAGTGCTCCCCGTCGACGCCACCTACGGTGCATGGTTCTTCCTTCCGACGCTTTCAACCACCACCGACAACTGGAACCTCCTCCACTTCCAAGGTGGAGAACCCGACGACTGGCATGGGCTCTGGGACGTGTCGCTCGGCACGGCTTCCGACCAGAGCCTCCAGTTGCAGCTCTACGATTTCCTGAACGCCACCACCCGCACTCCCGAAGTGACGGTACCCATCCCCATCGGTTCGTGGTTCCACGTGGAGTTCCAGCTGCGGCGCGCCAATACCGAGACCGGGCAGGTCAGTCTCTTTCAGGATGGCGTGCTGCTGCTCGAGGTGCATGACATCGTGACTGACGACACCGAGATCGGTCAGTGGTACCTCGGCAACCTCGCCAAGGCACTCGAGCCCGCGGGATCCACGCTCTTCGTCGACGACGTTACCCTCGAGGTGACGCCGTGATGAGCCTCGGGCGCTGCTGCCCGAGGCTCAACGTCGCAGGATACAGCGATTTCCGGCCCCGCAGTCCTCGGAGGTCACCAGATCGCGCACCAGAGAGGCCGGAACGAGGTCGTAGGGATAGGGCACCGCGAACACTGAACCCTTCTCCTTGTTGAGCCCCCTGGCCGTGCCCTCGTTGCCTGTCGCACGATACGCGGTCGTTTCGTCCTCGAAGGAGTCGGTGAACGCTTCGAGGCTCGAGCCGACCTCCATCAAGTTGTTCTCTACCACCATCTCGATCTCGACGCCGGGTCCGATCAGGTACCCGTCGGTGCGATCGGTGCTGTAGTAGTTGTTGAACACGTGCACCTTGCCGAAGCGACCCCGGGGCTGGCGCTCTCGCACTCCCTTCCCCCACCAGCTGTTCATGTAGGTGATGCGGAGCTTTCCTCGGCTCTCGGTCTCGCCATCGCTGCCGGCGATCAGGTTCGAGAACGCGTGCTCCTTCGTGGAGCTCGTGTAATGGAACTGCGACCATGACACGGTAACGAAGTCGGAGCCCTTGGTCACATCACAGTTTCCATCCTGTCCATCGAAGATATCCAGGTGATCGAGCCAGATGTGGTGACTTCCCTCCACGATTTGCACCGCGTCCTCACCGGCTCGGCATTCATCGAAGGTGGAGCAGGGATAGCCCTGCACCGCGATGTTCCGGATGATGACGTTGTTCACCCCTCTGAGTTCGATATGGCCCTTGAGGTGGACCCCCGGCGCGGTGCCGATGATGGTCGTGTCCGATTCGGGCCTGAGTCCGTCCTCGCTCGGGAATTCGTAGGTGCCTGGTTCCACGAGGATGATTCCACCGCGCGAGAGTGCAGCGTCCCAATCTGCTGCCGTGTCCACGGTGACTGCCGAACCCAGCTCGGTACCGCCCCCCGTCGTCCCACCATCCTGACTT
This sequence comes from uncultured Polyangiaceae bacterium, assembly GCA_964396375.1. Taxonomy (GTDB): domain Bacteria; phylum Myxococcota_A; class Polyangia; order Polyangiales; family Polyangiaceae; genus FEN-1139. The sequence goes on from CAYNEY010000020.1 coordinate 29,983, forward strand.
GCCCAACCAGGCACAGGATCGGTCACGGCGATTTCGCCGGTGGTAGTGGTGTTGCCCTCGCCACCGGAGCCACCTTCACCTGGGGCACCACCTTCACCTGGGGCGCCGCCTTCACCTGGGGCACCGCCTTGGCCTGGGGCGCCGCCTTCACCTGGGGCACCGCCTTCACCTGGGGCACCGCCTTCACCTGGAGCGCCGCCTTGGCCTGGAGCGCCGCCTTGGCCTGGGGCGCCGCCTTCACCTGGGGCGCCGCCTTGGCCTGGGGCACCGCCTTGGCCTGGGGCGCCGCCTTGGCCTGGAGCGCCGCCTTGGCCTGGAGCGCCGCCTTGGCCTGGAGTACCGCCTTGGCCTGGAGCGCCGCCTTGGCCTGGGGCGCCGCCTTGGCCTGGAGCGCCGCCTTGGCCTGGGGCGCCACCGAGCGCCTGGGTGCCGCCCGAGCCGACGGTACCGCTGTTGCCTCCCGCTCCCGGTGTGGCCCCACCGCTGGCCGAGCCTATCGTCTTCTCGTTGCCCTCTTCACCTCCACAAGCCACGAGTAGTGCCAGCGACACCGCACAGAGCATGCCCTTCTTCATGAAGCGTTGATGCGCGTGCCGCGGGATTTCATCATCCCATTCGAACAGATCCCGGCCCGAGGTCGATTCCCGAATGCCTCCTCGGGTTCGGTCAGGCGGCGGGTAGCAAGAGAAGCGGCCGCTGGAAGGCCCCCGGTTCAGTCGCCCCCACCCCGCAACTCAGCCGCTCGGGCTGCCGTGTCCGGATAGCGCGCCGCCTTCTGCTCGAGCTTCGCGGCCTCCTCGCTGAAGCTGCGCACCACCTCGACGAGTCCCAGGCAACAGTGTCGGCAATCACTATCGCAGGGTTCTTCTTCGGTACTCATCTCCAGGTCACGGCTGTACCTGCACCGAAGGGCGGAGTCGTCGCCCTTCGGATCGAGGAGCTGCCGGTAGCGCTCGGTGAGAGTCTGAGCATCGTAGGCCATCGTCCGGGAATTCTTTGGGGTGTGGGGACCCGATGTCAAGCCCCCCTCAGCCGTCCAGAGCAACGATCTTCAGCATCACCACGCCGTGGGACGGCACGTCGGCCGAGAACGAGCCGTCGTGCTCGCCGCGGTCCTCGTGCGCCCACAAGTCACGGACCGTTGCCCTCCCACTCAGGCCGATGTCGCTGAAGTTGACCGTGATGTTGGCGCTCCCACCGCTCCGGTTGAGCAGCGCCACCGCCTTCTCGGGGCCATCGTGGTTGCAGAGCGGCTTCATCCACACCTCGAGCTCGCCGTTGTCCACCACCCGGGTCCCTTGGATCCCCGCCGGATCTTGGTTCACGGCGATCACCTCGGTGTTGGTCAGGATGTTGCGCGTGGCCTCCGACATGTTTCGGAGGTCATTGCCCGCAATGAGCGGCGCCGCCATCAGCGCCCACATGCTGAAATGGGCGGTGGCCTCGGTCTCCGAGAGCCCCGAGTTCCCGACCTCCAGCATGTCGGGATCGTTCCAGTGCCCGGGACCCGCATAGTTGGGCGTCTCGTTGTTCTCGTCGATGATCTCCACGATCGAGCGGTACCACTCGTCGCACTCCCAACAGGGTCCGATGTCGAAGGTGCTGCGCCAGAGGTGCCCGGTCTCCGGCATCCAACTCTTGGCGTCCCACGCGCAGATGCTAAACACGATCGGCCGTCCTGAATTCTTGAGAGCGTTCGACATCCGCTCGTAGTCTTCGCGCTGGGCCTGCTCGCTGTTGCGATCAGCCGGGATGTTGCAATTGTCGTACTTCAGATAGTCGACGCCCCAGGAGGCGAAGGTCTCGGCGTCGAGCTCCTCGAAGCCGTAGCTTCCGCTCTCGGCCACCCCCGCGCAGGTCATGGTGCCGCGATCCCCGTACAAGCCGAGCTTCAGACCCAGATCGTGCACGTACTCGACCAGCGCCGGGATCCCGCTCGGGAAGCGCACGCTGTCGCCATACAGCCGCCCTTCTCCGTCGCGCCCGTCGTCGTCCATCCAGCGGTCGTCGAGGTTCAGGTACTGGTAGCCAGCGTCGCGCATGCCGGAGCTCACCATCGCATCGGCTATCTGGCGGATCTGTTGCTCATTGATGTTTTCGTGGAACACGTTCCAGCTGTTCCATCCCATCGGTGGCGTCAGCACGAGGCCATCGTTCTTGCTCGGGTAGGTGTCCCAAGAGGTGTCGCATTGGGGCGCGGCGCCACCCTCGCCGGGCGCTCCGCCTTCGCCGGGACTCCCGCCCAGCTCGGCGCCACCTTCACCGCTCCCTCCGTTTCCGATCAGGCCTCCCTCACCGAGCATGCCTCCCACTCCAGCACCGCCTTGACCGGGTGCGCCGCCTTGGCCGAGTGCACCGCCTTGTGCCGGTGCACCACCTTGACCGAGTGCACCGCCTTGTGCCGGTGCACCACCTTGACCGAGTGCCCCGCCTTGACCAAGTGCCCCGCCTTGACCGAGTGCACCACCTTGACCGAGCACACCGCCTTGACCGAGTACACCGCCTTGACCGAGTGCACCACCTTGACCGAGCACACCGCCTTGACCGAGTGCACCACCTTGACCGGGTGCACCACCTTGACCGACCGCACCGCCCGTTGCGCTCGAAGAGCCAGAGGCTCCTGCCGTGCCCCCCGCCGCCGATTGCTCGGGGCCTGACGAATCAGCCTCGGAACAGGCCGCTGCCATCGCGGAGAGTGTCAGCGCGCACAAGGTAAGGACAGCTTTCATCATCGACTCTCTTTCTCGTTGCTCTGCGGGAACGGTGGGGCTCAGCCACGAGCCTGCACGATTGGCGAATCGTGCTTGTTGCGGAAGCGTACCACCGGTGATTGTCGTGGCTACGGAACCATTGTTCGAAGCTCACCGGAGTTGTGACGAATCGTTGGCGATTTGTGCGCTGCCTCGCCATCGCACCAGGAGTCTGTCTGGGTGAAGCCGTGATGAGTCGTCCGTAGGGATGAGTTGGCTCGATGTGCTCACCGAGCGGGTAAGCCAAGGCGTGGCGAGCCGGGTAGGAAGCTCACGGAGCCCGTCGCGACGCCACGACTCGGCACCCAGCTACGATCACGGCGAGGACCACCGCGAAAAGGAGCGCTGCAGCCAGCGCGGTGAGGTCGCGCGACGGCACTCGCGGGTGGAGCCGACAGAGTTCTTCGCGGTCCCACTGGCTCGGCGCTGTCTTGCCTGTCGAAGCGAACATCACGCTGGCGCTCTCGGCCTCGCCGCATACGCCGAGACGCGGGCGACCGCTCGGGTGGAGCCCGTCCGAGCACGCATCCGGCAGCCCCAGAAGGTGGCCGAGCTCGTGAACCAGCACAGGCCCGAGGGTGTCGCGGTCGAGCCTGTGGTTACCCCCATTGAGCTCGATGTCTGCCTCTCTCACGGCTGCACCCCGACTATGCTCCGGATACACGCTGGTCATCGCGAGGGCATGGCGGGGATAGGTGCCGGTGTGGCTACAGCGGTCGTTGTGGCAGAACGGTTCCCCGCGAAACACCACCAGATTCACGCCGTCCATCCCCACTCGCCAGCGCCCTTCGGAGGGACCTACGACCAACTCGACCGAGGTGCACTCGACCTCGGGGTAGCTCCACGCGCGAGCAGCCGCTGTGAGGGAGTCACGGAAGTCCTGCTCGGTGAGCCAGTCCGGCAAGCCCCGCCGCGAAGGGGTCAGAACTAGCCTGGTCAACCTACTCGAGATCCAGCCGCTCGACGTCCGCGAGATAGTGGTCTCGCGAGCAGGCCATCTCCGAACAGCCGAGGTTCCGCCAGTCCAGGCTGAAGAGTACGTCGTGCTCCACGGCGCTCTCCGGTCGGAACCCGTTGTCGACGAAGAACTGGAGTTCAGCTGGGCAGTCACCCTCCAACTCGAACCCCCAACAAGTCAGGCCGAGTGGCGCATCTCGGCCCTCGCATCCGGAAGCCACGCCTTCCAGTACCTCGGGCACCTCCGGTGCCGCCCGATAGTCCGTCTCGCAGCCACTGCCGTCGTAGGGATCTCCCACGCGGAGCTCGAAGGCCTGCCCGACCTCGAACACGAGAGGCACGGGCGCGCAGAATTCACCGCGCGCTATCTCAGGAGCAGTGACGGTGAAGCGTAGCCGCTCCCCGGCCTCGAGCGGCGTGCCGCATCCCTCGGACTCCTCGGAACACCCGAGGAGGAGCCCGAGTGCGAATACGATGTTACGTTCGTAAGACATCTCAATCACCTTCGTCGCACCAGCATTGCTCACGGCCGGAGTCAGAGACATGGCCGGAGTAGGTCAGGGAGCAGACTCCGGTATAGGTCATGTCCTTCGTTGCACAAGCCTCCTTGCACGACACCAAGGCAGACCGAAGCTGGCCCTCGGCAGGTAGGCAGGCTTGGATGTTGTGCCCGATGCATTGCGCGTACTCCTGGTCGCAGGGGGGAAGGCACACGTCGGCCCAGGAGGGCGCATAGTTCGTGTACTCCTCGCAGGTGGTTTGCTCGAGAGCCTCGGCACACCCTGGGGTCTCCCCTGGTCCACAGACGAGCGCGCTACATTGGAGCGCCAACGGCGTGTCGCCCGGGCAGACGTTGGAACAGGCCTTCTCGCAGCGAGAATCCTCCTTCGAGTCATCCCAGCAGCCGAGGGTTCCGCACGAGAGCAGCAGCGTGGCTGCGAGTGCCTGGAGTTTTCCAAGAGAAATCAGAATCTTCATACTGCTCTACTCCTCCACGAGACGAACCGTAACGCGGTATTCATCCGCACAAGCCGGACGGTCTTCGCAATCACCGGACCACTCTGACCAGCTGACACGAAATATCGCATGCCCGTCACTTCCGCTATCGAGATCGACAAGCTCCCTGAGACGCATTCCCCCACGGCCGTGACACGAATCACTCCAGAACACCTCGCAAAGTCCCATGCCCCAAGCCGAGCCAGCCATCTCGCAGTACGTCATGACTGACGCAAACTGCGGAGGAGGGATCGGAAGCGTGCTGCGGAGCTTGCACAGTGTGAGAAAATCCTCCACCAGCGGCCCCCCAATCAACTCAAAGGATGCACCCGGCTCGAGATCGAGCACGCCGCACGAGGGTACGGTGGGGTCGAGGCGGCCTACCACTGTCACCTCGATGCGATCGCCCTCGTCGAACTCGACCTCGGGACAGGGCTCCGTCCAGCGGGGGCAGCCCGAGAGGACAATTGGGAGTCCACCGCTTACGAATACCGCGATTCGGCTTCGGGGCTGCGCCTTCGCGCCTGGCTGGCAGAATGCGGCGTTCATGGGCTAGTTCAGGTTACGCCGGAGTTCGATATCCATACTGCTCTATTCCTCCACGAGACGAACCGTAACCCGGTATCTGTCCCCGCAAGAGGGGCGGCCCGCGCAATCGTCGGACCACTCCGACCAGCCGACAACGAGAGTGGCACTTTCCTCATTTTCGGTGGTGAGAACGACTGGATCTATCAGTACCATTCCTCCTCCTCCTCGTCCTTTGCATGTTGGGCTCACGAGAACATCGCAGAGCCTCATCCCTATGCCCCAAGTTGGCATTTCGCAGTACGTCATGACCGGAGCGAACTGGGGGGGTGGGATGGGAAGTGTCGTACGGACAGAACACATTGAAATGGGCTCTTCGAGCAGCGGCCCCCCAATCAACTCAAAGGATGCACCCGGCTCGAGATCGAGCACGCCGCACGAGGGTACGGTGGGGTCGAGGCGGCCCTCTACGGTCACCTGGATCCGGTCACCCTCGTCAAACGTGACCTCGGGACAGGGCTCCGCGAAGCGGAGGCAGCCCGAGAGGACAATTGGGAGTCCACCGCTTGCGAATACCGCGATCCGGCTTCGGGGCTGCGCCTTCGCGCCTGGCTGGCAGTATGCGGCGTTCATGGGCTAGTCCGGGTCACGCCAGAGTTCGATATCCATACTGCTCTATTCCTCCACGAGACGAACCGTAACGCGGTATTCATCCGCACAAGCCGGACGGTCTTCGCAATCACCGGACCACTCCGACCAGCCGACGAGAAGTGTGGCCCTCGAATTGGACTCCCGCTCTGCCGGAATCGAACCTGTCACACCAAAACCTCCGATCCCTCGGCATGAGTCGCTTAGGACAACTTCGCATCGGCCCATTCCGGGAAGGCTACCGCCACTCTCGCAGTACGTCATGACTGACGCGAACTGTGGAGGAGGGATCGGAAGCGTACTGCGCCAGGTGCACCGCGCGTGGGGATCCTCCACCAGCGGCCCCCCAATCAACTCAAAGGATGCACCCGGCTCGAGATCGAGCACCCCGCACGAGGGTACGGTGGGGTCGAGGCGGCCTACCACCGTCACCTCGATGCGATCGCCCTCGTCGAACTCGACCTCGGGACAGGGCTCCGTCCAGCGGGGGCAGCCCGAGAGGACAATTGGGAGTCCACCGCTTACGAATACCGCGATTCGGCTTCGGGGCTGCGCCTTCGCGCCTGGCTGGCAGTACGCGGCTTTCATGGGCTAGTCCGGGTCACGCCAGAGTTCGATATCCATACTGCTCTATTCCTCCACGAGACGAACCGTAACGCGGTATTCATCCACACAAGCCGGACGGTCTTCGCAATCACCGGACCACTCTGACCAGCCGACGCGAAGCGTGGCGCTCTCATCTGCTCCGTTGGCAACCTTTTCAAGCTCTCGCAGGCCGATTCCTCCCTGTCCGCGACACGAGTCGCTCACGAACACGTCACATGGACCGATTCCCGTGCCGTAACGTGAGGTCGCACAGTAGGTCATAACCGGCGCGAATTGAGGTGGGGGTATGGCGAGCGTAGTGCGAAGCGGGCAGCCCGTGTGGATACTCTCACCCAGCGGTCCCCGAATTAGCTCGAACGATGCGCCCGGCTCGAGATCGAGCACCCCGCACGAGGGTACGGTGGGGTCGAGGCGGCCTACCACCGTCACCTCGATGCGATCGCCCTCGTCGAACTCGACCTCGGGACAGGGCTCCGCGAAGCGGGGGCAGCCCGAGACGGGAAGCGTGAGCCCGGCGGCAAGGAATGCTACCACCGGGCTCAGACGCCCAGAACTCCTACTGCGTTCGTCGGACATGGTTCGCATGGCTCAGCGCAAACGGTCGCAGAGCGTTGGCCACTGTTCCCAGGAGTATTGGTTTGCCCGAAGGCCGAAGACTCCCGGGAAAGACCAGTGTGGCAGGAAGTCAGTCCAAACCCGGGGATGGAACCGGAGGGAGGTTGTGGACGGAGCGAGGTTCGCGAGCAGGGTGCTGCCCCGGAGTGACATGTCACAGGCGCTCCGGTGGCAGAAGCCTCCGGTAGCGTTGCTGCAGCCATCATACCAGGCCTGGTCCCAAGTGGCAGAGCGCCCCAGGTGCTGGGTGAGCTGCCAGGTCGAGTCCTGACCGGTGGGTTCGAAAACATCGATGGAGTATTGAAAGAGTTGGCAGTACTCAGCTGTCTGCTCTGGATTCCAGGGCAGGACATCGATGAAGGGGTCGAACTGCTGGGCGGTGTCGTTGAGCTGCATCAGCGCAGCAAAGAAGCCGGTGCCGGCGACCGCCCGCACGTTGTCCACCTGAAGCCAGAATTCACCCGGGCAGATGTCATCGGTTTGTGGTTCGGGCCAGGCGATGAGGCCGGTAGCGTCGAGGAAGAACTGAGCTTGCTGCTCACATCCAGAGCTAAGTTGCGACCAATCCACGATCGCGTCCATGGGGCAGGGAACACAGGTGTTCGTCTGCCTGTCGGGACCGTAGTGCTCCGGACACCGAACGCAGACGCCATTGGCGCTGATCGTCCCCGGTCCACAGTCGACGCACTCGTTGTCCGAGGCGATCTGACCGGGAGAGCAGGGGACGCAGGTGTTGTTTCGGGCAACGGTCCCTGGAGGGCACCACACGCACCATCCCGGCTGCGAATCATCATAGGCCGCGCTGCCCTCCGGGCAGGATTGGCACGACGAGTTGATGTTGCCGCGCTCGTTGGGCGGCTCCCCGACGAGCGCCCGCAGTCGCGGTGTGTCGATGCAGGTGTTCCATCGCGTCTTCCGGCGCCCGAGGGTGAGAAGGGTGCCTGTCGGGTTGGCTGGATCGAAGGTCGGATCGAGCATGCGCGCATCGAGTGGTGTGGCAAGGTCATGCGCGGCGAAGACGTCGCACACCTCACACCAGGAATGGCCAGTCTCTCGCATGGTGTCTGCGAGCCCACCCATCACGTTGTCGATGTCTGGCTCCGCGCCGCGATCGAGGTAGTTCTGCATCCAGTCGAGCCAAAGGGATCTGGCCAGTCCCACGTTCTCATCGATGTTCGAGCTGAGGTACCCGGTGTCGGAATAGCCGAGATAGCTCCAATCCGAGTGCCCCGAGATCTGCTTTCGTTGGAGCACATCAGCGTTCACGGTGCCCAGGGCATCGCGGGACAGAAGGGGAGCGACGTCGAAGGCGTCGTAGACCAGACTCGTCCAGACAGCGATGCGATCGTTGAACAGTGACATGTCTTCGTTGGGGAAGAGCCGCTTGAACCAGGCGTGGTAATCCCCCGGAGCGTAATTGTAGTCGATGCAGGGGCTCGCCGTGCAGAAGCCCATCCCACCGAAGCGCCCGGAGGAATCTTGCCACACCGCGCCCGGCGTGTACGGCGTGTAGTTCGTGCCGCCCACGACTTGAAGGGCGAAGCTGTCGGCGATGGTCTCGGTCATCTGGGCCACGTAGCTGTGCTCCGTCTCTCCGTCGAAGACCCGCGCGAGCAGGCCCTTGAGACCCGAGGGCCCCTCTGCCTCGTACATCAGCTGGCACATGTTGAAGTGGCCATATTCGTGGGTCATGACCCCACGAGACTGGGCCGCGACGCGATTGGCTCGAGGCCACCATAGGTCCTTGCCGAGGACTACTGGGCCGAACGTGGACGTGAGCGACGCCACCACGTTCACGACGGGAATGCCGCCCACGGTGGCGCCAGCAATGGCTGCGGCGTCCCGCAGCTCACGGGCTCCCATCGAAGGGAAATCGAGACAAAGGCACATGGCCCGTGGTTCGCCCGCCATCGCCGTGGTGACGTCGTTGGCGATCCAGCCCGTCAGAACCTCCATCCGGTAGGGTTCAACGCCAATCCGCTGAGTCACGTAGTCGGAGGAGTCCTTGATTTGGGTGAAAGCGAAGATGTCCTCTTGGTCGATCGCCACGACGCTCTCTTCGTCGCTCTGGTAGGTCCAGTAGTCGTAGGAGTTGAATTTGCACACCTCGAGGGGAATGAGGTCGGTGGTCATCATCGCGTAGTCGGTTTGCAGCTCGATGCAGATGTCGCCCTCTTCTCCCCGTCCGTCGGCATCTTGGAGGGGCTCTAGGCGCACTTGGCCGTCTTCCGGCAGGGTGTCAGCGGTCATCACTGGCAGGAAACCGCAGCCCCATTGTCGGAGCATCACGGACGCGCCGCTCGGCACCAGGAACGGGCGACGATCTTGACTCTGTTGTGGCAGCATGTCAGGCGCACCCGGTGGCCCCCAAAGTCGAGTCAAGACTGGCCGTGCCGCGTTGTCATAGGGGCGGAACATCCGATCCCTGTTCAATACCCGGAAGGTCAAGTCGAGATCGACGGTATCGTCACACACGAGACGGGCTAGACTGTGAAGCGCCTCCTGGGCCCACTCCCAGAGATCGTCGCCCGCTACAACCGCCCAGTCGATCATGGCTTCGAAGGTGGAAGAGCCGTACTCGAGCCAATCCTCCCCTTGCTCCTCCAACTCGTCGGGTATCAACATGTCGATGAGGTCACGCTCGATGTCTCCGGGATTCACCCCCCACGGCCCCCCAATAAGATCATCGACCCCGTCCCGCAGGTCTTCGAAGCCATCAATCACCGCACCGATGAAAGGTTGCTGGCTGCGACTGACCTCGAGCCATTCTCTGTACCCAGAATCGACCAATGATTGGTAGCTGAGCGAGCCGTCTGAATTGGTGGCACTCGGATCGAGCGGTGGCATCGGGATCATGAAGCGAAACGGTGGCTCCTTGCCCACCTGCTTCGCCTGACGTGCGAAGATCTGCATGACGTCAAAGATGAAGGCGGGGAACACAGCGAAGACCGCGACTCCACGGCCGTCCGAGGCATGCTCGACGACTCCGCACTTTCCCGCCATCTGGTCCCGAAAGGTCTTTAGCAGTGGTTGGGCGCTCCACATGATATGGAGGCGGTCCAAGGCCGCCAGCTGGGCCTTGTTCTCCACGTAGATGAGGCCGTGCCAGAGAGCGGGGTTGCCGGAAGGGTCATAGACGGGAAGCGCATTCACCGACTCCCAATCGAAGGCTTCGCGGAGCTGAGCAACCATGGCCGGATCGATCACCGACGGAATGGTGCCGCTGCAACCGTCTCCCAGCGCAAGCTCAACGCAGGTTCGTCCCGCAGCGACTCCTGCGTCGCCGCCAAGGACGCGCAGCTCGAACCATTTGCCAACCGCGCCCATCCCCGCAGTCTTTCCGTCGTTGCACGACACGAAGCGATAGCGACGACCCAACATGCGTTCGACATCACTGGTTGGGTGGGCCACGCTGGCTCTGCCACGATAGGTACAAGTGGTCTGGGCGCCGCTCTCCGTCATGAACCGCAGCTGAGCCTCCCCCTGGCCTGCGTTACCGGTGGAGACCAGAAGCTGGGTAGGAATAGTGAAGGCTGTCGGCGTGTCCAGGCTGATTTCGTCAGGCTCGGAAGTCCCTGTCGCGTCGACACAAGACACGAGGGATACGGGGGAATCGTGCCACGACGTGTCCGGATTCACCCCCGGATCGGATGGGGACGGCCAGGGGAAGCCCCGACGCCGAACCACCGCGTCGGGGGATAAGTGTACGTCCTTGCCTACGAAGGCGCCGTCGTGGACCCCTGGAGATACGACGATTTTGGCGTGAGGTGCGAGCAGCGTGCCCAAGAACGGGCGCTCGATCGAGACCGTGCCGCTACTCTGCGTCGCGATGAGGAGGGGCAAGTTCGGGTTGCCGGGGTTATTCTGATCTTCGATGCGCCCCTGGAACACGAACCCGCCGTCAACCAAGAGGATGGTTGGCTCCTGGGAGGCCGTGAGTGACAGGATTGAGTCAGCTCCCAGGTTGAGACTGGAGAAGCGATAGGTGCCAGAGCCGAGTGAGAGGATCGCGTCCCGCTTCACGGATACGTTGAGATATCGCCCGGGTTGCAGCGTGCGGGTCGTCTCGGGTTCGAGGGAGATCTCGTGGCCCACCTCGGACACGACGTCTGGCTGCCATGCAAAGCTCTCGAGCGGGCCGAGTGGGGTGCGTTCGAAGAGTGCACCAGTGACCTCGGCACCGGGCTCGAAGTGCACGGTCGAGGCTGCTCGCAGCACACCGTCCACCGTGGCATAGGGTCGCAAATCCACCGTCCCGCCGGTCCAGGAATCGCCCACCAGCGCCCCTACCCCGACGGTGAGCACCCCGCTCCCCGTGTTCACCACCCGTCCTGGCGTTTCGTCCGGTTCAACGACACGGGCACGATCACTGACCACCACGCTCTCTGACGCCAGCACTCCAAGGGAGTCGAGGCGTATGCCAGCTGGAAGAGAGAGCTCGACGGAGTCCCAGCGCTGGTCGACGGGAACTATCGGTTCTCCGCCCACACCCGTGATGAAGGGCAGTGTCCCCGGGTTGTCGCTCGCGCCGCAGAACCCGAACACGGTCATGGCTCCCGGATCAAGGTGTGCGTTCCAGGAAGCGGGTGTGGCGGTGTAGGACGAGTCCGTTCGCGAGAATGTCGCGCTCCACTCGGTGTACGGATCCGTGCCATTCAAGTCTGCGGACACGCTCCAAGTCGAGATCGGCGTGGCAGCAACGTTCTGGACAGTAACCTCGGCACAGTAACCGTTGCCCCATTGACTGGTGATGTTCAAGGTTGCCACGAAAGGCGCGGTCAGAGCCTGTGCGGCGGAAGCTAATTGGTCATCGGGCCGGGGGGGGGGCATGGTCAGCTCCGCACCCCAACCAGGATGTTGCACCGCAAAGCGCCAGAATCCTCACTGTCTTCTGCATCATCTCGGCCACTCCTTCCACGACTCGCGAACCCGAAACACTCTCCCAAGACAGCCACAATTACACGAAGGCGGCGCCGAGCGTCAACGACCTGCGCGCGGCGTGCTCACTTTCGAGAGGGGCCCGCTCACCGCTGCCGCGCGTGGTCCCCGAGGTTCCGCGTGATGAGCTGGATCACCTCGTGGGCGGTGGTCTCGATGGATTTCTCGGTGACGTCGATCACCGGCAGGCGATGCTTCCGGAAGGCCTCATGCAGCGCCTCGAGCTCGAGAAACAGCGACTCCTCGCTGCTGTACGGTGTGCTCCCGGAGAGCCCGACCTCCGCGGAGCGGCGCTTTCTGTGAGCCATCAGCCGCTCCCGATCGATCCGAAGCCCGATCAAGCGTCCGTGTTCGACCTGCTCGAGCTCGCTCGGCCAAGCAATGTTGGGCAGGATCGACACGTTGGCTGCCTTCCAGCCCCGCATCGCCAGATACATGCAAAGTGGGGTCTTGCCGCTGCGCGACACGCCGACCAGCACGATCTCGGCTTCTTGGAGGCGCCGCAGGTTCTGGCTGTCGTCGTGCTCGATCGCAAACTCGATGGCCTCGATGCGCTCGTAGTAGTCGCGGCGGAGCTCGCGGTAGCGCCCGGGGGCTGCCAGGGCCTCGCGCCCCAGGCGCCGTTCCAGCTGGTGGAGGAGCTGCCCAAACACGTCGTGGGTTTCCAGGCGCAGCTCCTCGGTGCGCTGGGCCAGCTTGGCGCGCAGCCTAGTGTCGACCAGGCTGTGGATGACCAGCGCGTTCTCTTGCTTGGCGCGGACCAGCACCTGCTCCAGTTGCTCCGGGGAGCGGAGGTCCTTGAAATAGGTGACCGCTACCTCACAGCCTGGGAACTGGGCGAGCAGGGTGTCGAGCAACAGGCGGCCGGTGGCGCCGGGGCCGCCGCTCACGACGAAGATCGGGACGACGGGTGGGGAGGTGAGCTGGTCTTCCACGAAGAGTCAGGATGACAGGGTGGGTGAGGCTTGGCAATCCGGGTCAGCCATTGTGGGGGCTGGATTCATGGGGGAAGCGATCCATCCGTGAGAGCACCGGGAATCGGAGTGCCCAGAGCCCAGCCACACCTACGCTGGCCGCGCCCCCGAGCAGGATCGCTGGCACCAGGCCAAACCATCCGGCGGTGATCCCCGACTCGAACTCCCCGAGCTCGTTCGAGGCACCGATGAAGATCGAATTGACGGCGCTGACGCGACCGCGGATCGGATCCGGGGTCTCGGCTTGGACCAAGAGGTGACGGACATAGACGCTCACCATGTCGCCGGCACCGAGCAAGATCAGGCACAAGGCGGCGGGAAGAAGGCTGCGGGAGAGCCCGAATCCGATGGTCGCGAAGCCAAACAGCACCACCCCGCCGAACATCCAGGCACCCACCCGGCGCCGCAGGGGAAAGAGGGTGAGCATGACGGTCGTGAGCACGGCACCGAGAGCAGGAGAAGCGCGGAGCAACCCGAGGGCCGCGGGAGAAGAGTGGAGGATATCCTTGGCGAAGGCCGGCAGGAGCGCGGTGGCGCCGCCGAACAGCACCACGAACAGATCGAGGGAGATGGCGCCGAGGATGACGGGGCGGGACCACACGAAGCGGAAGCCTTCCAGGGCTTCCGTCATGTTCCTCGATGTGGAGGTGGGGCGCTCTTGACTCGAGGAAACCGCGAAGAGCAGGCCACAGCCGCAAAGCTCGAGGACGGCGACGGTGAGGTACACCACCTGTGGGCCGAACAGGTAGAGGAACCCACCGAGCACGGGTCCCGCGATGACCGCCGCGTGAAACGTGCTGGTGGAGAGCGCGACGGCCTGCCCGAGCTCTTCACGGGGCACCAGGTTGGGGACCAAGGCTTGTCCCGCAGGCATGGAGAAGGCTCGCGCGCTGCCGACCAAGACGAGGATTGCGAACACCAGAAGCACGTTGAAGTCAGCACTCTCGGAGAGCAAAGTGAGGAGGAGCGCGGCCAGGGCTTGCACAGCCAAGGTCGTGCCCAGAATCCGTCGGCGGTTGTACCGATCGGCGACGCCGCCCGAAGGAAGGATGAAGAGGAGGAAGGGCAAGAACATCGCGAGCCCGACGTAGCCGAGGTTGCGGACATCGTTCGTGCGGTCGTAGACCTGCCAACCGACGGCAACGCCTTGCATCTGTGCGCCCAACGTGCCGAGCAGCCGCGCCAGAAGAAAAGTGGAGAAGCCAGGGTACTCGAGCACCCGAAGCTTGGGCGAAAGCATGCCGCCTGATACCTGAGGAGCTTGCCGATGGCCAGCCGCTCGGGGCTTGAAGGGGATGGCCTCGGGAGGATAGGCTGGCGCAACCCATGGCCAAGATCGTCGCCGAGCCCACCCGCCTGATCCGAAAATCCGACTGGGAAACCCTGATCATCGAGGCATGGGGGCAAAATGGCCTGCGGGTGCGCGCCACGAGGAGACCCGCGCTCACCGGTCGTGATTGGGCCCTGCTCCCCGCCGAGACTCGGGAGGTCGAGGTGCGTGTGGATGGACAGACGGCGAGCTTGCGCCACGGCCTGCTCGAGTGCCGCATCAACGCCGAGGGCTGGCTCTCCTTCGTGAATCAGCGCGGTCAGGTGCTGCTCGAGGAATACTGGCGCAATCGCCATAGGCTCGAGCGCTTCGCGCTGCCGCTCAATATCGCGGCACGGGAGCTGCGTCCGCTCTGCGGTGCGGACGGCTACGCCCTGGCTTTGCGCTTCGAGGCGAAAGAGGGCGAGAAGCTGTTCGGGATGGGACAGTATCAGGAGCCCAACCTGGACAAGAAGGGTTGTGTGCTCGAACTCGCCCACCGCAACACACAGTCGAGCGTGCCCTTCGTGCTCTCGAACCGGGGCTACGGCTTTCTCTTCAACAACCCCGCGGTGGGCAAGGTGGTCTTCGGACGCAACCTGACCGAGTGGACCGCGCCCATGACCTTCGAGATCGACTACTGGCTCTGCGCTGGGGACACCCCAGCCATGCTCGAGGAACAGTACACGGCGGTGACTGGGCGAGTGCCGCTGATGCCGGAGCATGGGCTCGGCTTCACCCAGTGCAAGATGCGCTACCGGACCCAAGCCGAGCTGATGGGCGTGGTGCGCGAGCACAAGCGGCGGGGGTTGCCTCTCGACATGGTGGTGGCGGACTTCTTCCACTGGACCATCCAGGGGGATTTCCGGTTCGATGCCGAGGATTGGCCGGACGTCGAGGGCATGGTGCGCGAACTCCGGGAGTACGGCGTGGAGCTGATGGTATCGATCTGGCCGACCATCGACACACGCTCCGAGAACCGGCGCGAGATGGAGGAGCGCGGGCTCTTGATCGGCGTCGATCGGGGTCCACGCATGAACATGAATTGGATGGGAGAAACGGTATTCTTCGACGCCACCAACCCCGAGGCCCGAAGCTTCGTGTGGGAGAAGGCAAAGCAGAACTACTTCGACAAGGGGATCCGTACCTTCTGGCTGGATGAGGCCGAGCCCGAGTTTGGTCTGTACGATTTCGACATCTTCCGTTTCTTCGCCGGGCCCGCGCTGGCCGTTTCCAACATCTATCCCGCCGCCTACGCCGAAGGCTTCTACGATGGCCTCCGAGAGGCCGGGGTCGAGCACCCGATGTGCCTGGTGCGGGCGGCCTGGGCTGGGAGTCAGCGCTTCGGCGCGCTGGTGTGGTCGGGGGACATCCACTCGAGCTTTCGCTCCCTTCGAGATCAACTGGCGGCGGGGCTCTCGATGGGGCTCGCCGGGATCCCATGGTGGACCACCGACATCGGTGGTTTCATCGGTGGTGATCCCACCTCCCCCGAGTTTCGTGAGCTTCTGGTGCGCTGGTTCGAGTGGGGCTGCTTCTGTCCCGTGTTCCGGCTGCACGGCGATCGGGTGCCGTACCGACCCCCGCCGGTTCCGCGCCGCAACGACATCCTGCAGTTTGGTTCGGGGGCAGAGAATGAAGTGTGGAGCTTTGGCGAGGAGGCGTATCCGATCTTGTGCCAGTATCTCTTCCTCAGGGAACGCCTGCGCCCCTACCTGCGTCGGTTGATGCGCGAAGCCCACGAGCGGGGGACTCCCGTCATGCGACCACTGTTCTACGACTTTCCCGATGACGCGCGGGCCTGGGAGGTCGAGACGGAGTACATGCTGGGGCCGGAGCTTCTGGTTGCGCCGGTGATGGAGGCTGGCCAACGACGGCGCTCTCTCTACCTGCCCAAAGGCACGAGCTATCGTTCGGCATGGACTGGCGAACAGTTTCAGGGAGGGCAGACCATCGAGGTAGAAGCGCCCCTGGACCGGATCCCTCTCATGCTGGTGGGGAACGCGAGCCTGCCGATCGTGGAGCCGTGATGTAAGCAGGCTTGGGGGGCCTTTTCCTTGCAGCCACGGTGCGAAATTGTGTCCGTGGGCGGGGGTGGGAACGTTCAGAAGCAGATCTCGTACCGTCTCGTCGACAGGATCGCCTCTCACCGACCGACTCACCTGTGGTAGACCGAGGGTTCGTAACGACAGGGTGGTGACCCCAGCTCGGAGGTGATGCGTGGCCAACAAGAAGACCAAAGGCATGTCTCGTCGCGACTTTCTCGGAGTATCGCTCAGCACTACCGTGCTGGCCGGGATTGGGGTGGCCTGCAGCAGCGAAAGCGGAACCGGTCAAGAAGCTGGTGTAGGTGGTTCCGGAACTGGAGGCGGGACGGGTGCGAGTGGTGGACCGGGTCAAGGTGGTGCGGGTCAAGGTGGTGCGGGTCAAGGTGGTGCGGGTCAAGGCGGCGCGGGTCAAGGTGGTGCGGGTCAAGGCGGTGCGGGCCAAGGCGGCGCGGGTCAAGGCGGTGCGGGCCAAGGCGGCGCGGGTCAAGGCGGCGCGGGTCAAGGCGGTGCGGGCCAAGGCGGCGCGGGTCAGGGCGGTGCGGGTCAGGGCGGTGCGGGTCAGGGCGGTGCGGGTCAGGGCGGTGCGGGCCAAGGCGGAGACGGCCAAGGCGGAGACGGCCAAGGTGGCGCGAGCACCAGCGGTGAAGGTGGGAGCCCCGAAGCCGGTGGCTCTGGAGGTGAAGGCGGCAGCACATCACAGACCGAGGTGGCGGTCGCGCTGCGCAGCACGAGTTCCGGGATCGCGGCGGCGACCGTGGCGGCCATCGAGAGGATCGGGCTCCCCAATCTCTCCGGGCAGAATGTGGTGATCCGTCCGAATCAGATCGACACCGGTGACGGTGTGACCAACACCGAGGTGATCCGTGGAGTGATCCAGGCCGTGAACCGCGCGTGCCTGTCAGGTCCCGTTGGGTCGATCGTGGTCGCGGAAGACGCCTTCGCCTCTCCTGCGGGCTCGAACATGCAGACCAATGGTGTCGTCGCCGTGTGTGCGGAGGAGGGTGCTACCACCCTCGATCTCTCCGGAACTGCCACCACCAACCATGCTCCGGCTGGAGCCGGAAACTGGGGCGGAGGGCTCGACTTCTACGACACGGTGTACGAGGCTGACTACGTGATCAATGTGCCGCGCTGCAAATGCCATGGGAGCACCAACTTCAGCATGGCGCTCAAGGCTTGGTTTGGCAGCGTGCGGCGACCAGGGGACTTGCACGGCAGCGGCAACCTGCACGACAAATGCGCGGAGGCCCACCTGGTGAAGCAGGAGAGCTTCGTCGTGCTCGACGCCACCGAGTGCATGGTCACCGGTGGTCCGCAGCGTGGCACCATGCGGGACTCGGGCATCGTGGCCGCGACCAAGGACGCCATCTTGGCTGACGTGACGGGCCTGGCCATCATCCGGCACTTCGGCGACGATCTTGATGACAGCGACAAGGGACCAGCCTTCACCGTAGCACCCTGGCAGCAGCGTCAGATCCTGAAGGCGATGTCGCTTTCTTTCCCAGGTTGGGTCACTGAAGCCACGGACTACTCCTATGATGGTGAAGGGATCTCCACCATCGACGACATCATGGCCAAGCGAACAGCATGAACTCGACCTATTTCAGGATTTCCTCCGTCCCGTCCACAGCGTTTCTGAGCGCGCTCATCGCGTTGAGCATGGCTTGCAGCTCGGGGGGCAGTGGGGATGAGTCCGCGACGGGTGGTGCTGCCGGTGATCCTGTTGGGCAGGGCGGAGGCTTGGCAGGGGGCGAGGGTGGCACCTCGACGGGAGCAGGTGGCACGACCAGCCAGGCTGGGGCCACCGGCTTTGGTGGCGACACGGGAGGCTGCAGTGCCGAGGTGATTGGCCCAACCAGTCACCCCGTCGGCAATTACGACAACATGTCGTGCAACCTGCCGGATTGTCATGAGGGCGAGGTGGGCGGATGGATCTACGCCAGCCGGTTTGGGTATCCCTGGGTGCCTGGTGCCACCATCACCATCACCAACCTGGATGGCACCACGGCGGTGACCAGCGCAGCCGAGGACGGCTTCTTCAACTTCGGGCCTGAGGTGGTGATCTCGTCGCCGTACAAGGTTTGCGTGAGCCGCTGCCCGAGTACGGACTGCAACCTGACGCCGCATGTCAGCACGGATTGTCTGGCACCCGGCTGCCACGCACAGCCCACCCAACGCATCTACGTGACCGCCCCTGAGCTCACCGGCACCGGTGGCGCCGCAACCGGGGTAGATTGTGTGCCTCCAACGCCGGGTGGGCCGTACGTGCACGCGGAGAACACGACCAGCGCCGTGGCGAACCAGCCCTGTGTGAACTGTCACGCCGATCCCCTCTACTTGGGAGGGTTTCTCTACGACGGCCCGACGAGCCGCACCACGGTCGCGGGGGCCACGGTCGAGATCATCCCTGCAAGCGGACCGACCATCAGCACCGTAACGGGACCCGATGGGATGTTCTTCCTCGGAACCAACGGCCTCGAGGTCACGACCCAAACCTTGACCGCGCCCTACACGGTCTGCGTCAGCAAGTGTCCCACCTCACGGCTCTGCTCCCTCACCAACGGCCATTTGACCACCGACGATTGTGGGCGTTGCCACGATGGGCTCACCGAGGATAGCGTGTATCTGCGTCCCTGAACTCCCTTGGCGCAGTCACCCTGGTGGAGCGGAGGAACTCGGGAGCGGAGCGTGACCAAAAAGCCTTGGTGAATACGAGCGTTGGATCAGGCCGCGAGTTCTACGGCGCAAGGTCGGAGGTTGGACGGTGAACGGCGCAACTCGGAGAGCGCTTCGGCAATCCTCGCGTGTTCCAGTCGCTGGTGGTTGCGCTCCTGGAAGACGATCCGCGTGATCCGGTGCCGTGGGGTCGTGTAGTCGCTGTTCTGAAGGATGGCGAATCCAAGCCGCTCCAGAGCCGAAGCTGTGTCAACTCCCATCGTCTCTCCGTGCGAAGCCAACAGCTCCAGCTCCGCGATGCGCTGCTCTGCCTCGAGGCGCACGATGATCTTCATGGC
Organism: uncultured Polyangiaceae bacterium; assembly: GCA_964396375.1. Classification (GTDB taxonomy): domain Bacteria; phylum Myxococcota_A; class Polyangia; order Polyangiales; family Polyangiaceae; genus FEN-1139. The sequence continues at coordinate 49,363 of CAYNEY010000020.1, forward strand.
GTTCATGAACTCCAGTATCGAGCCCCGTCGTGACGGAGGTTCGGCGCCGGTGTGACGTTCTCGTGAAAAGACCGGGGGGGGGACCAGGCCGTTGGGCAGAGAACCCACCACGGCGTGTCCAGAACATCGCGATGGCGTCAATGTCACAGATAAGTCACAGAACGTGACCCGAGTGTCACGATCAAGATCCTTGCGCGACACCAATCTGTCACGCGGGGTGGGCATGCTGGGGGAACCGGGATAGACCCGATAATCGTGACCCATGAACCGGCGATCGCCCATCAGTGTGAAGGAACTCGGGCTCGGCGCCCTGCAACTGATCGGTCTCAGCTTCTGGGTTTTCGTGCTGCTGGCGGCATTCGCGGAGGCCAAAACCTGGGATCCTCGGATCACCGACTACACCGAGCAGTTCGGGTTTCTGTTCGACGGCCGTTGATGTGCCTCCTGTGACGGAGCAAAGAGGAGAGTCGAGGGCCGCGGACTCATCGGTCGCCAGCAAGTGCTCGACAGAACACAGGATCTGCATCAATCGCCCGGTGTCGAGCCTCTGGTCGAAACGGTCCGTGAGTCTGGCGTAGGTCACGCGGAAGCGTGAGGTGGAGTACTCGACGATTCGCTGCGGTGTGAGGGAAAGGTCGAGCAGCGTCGGCACCAATCCACGCAGTGGCGCCTGGCGATGGGGAACGAAAATCTCGAGTGCGGCGCTCCGCTGCGCGTCATCCAGACGCACCATGACTTGATGGGATTTCATGCGGCTTAGCCTGGTATTTTTGGGTGACGGGCCTCAGACGCCGAGGGGGCAACCAAGCAAACTCGACGTGTCGAGAAGGCGGACACAGAGCAAAGGGCGGAGGCCTAAGGAGACGAGTTCATCAGAACGTCACCAAACTGTTGCGGACTCGTCCCGTGCCACCGGAGCGACCTTGCTAGAGTGCCTCACACCGACATGGCACACAGACTCATTACATTGCTCTCTCTGTCACTCCTCTTTCCCGTTGTTGCGGGCTGCAGCAAGAAGACCGAGCCCGGTGCGACCGAGAACTCGGCTGGGCCGAGCGCGGCTCCCAAGCCACAGACCATCGCGCTCAATGGCGCCGGCGCTACCTTCCCCTTCCCCTTGTATTCCAAGTGGATGGCCGACTACAACCAGCTCCGACCCGAAATCCGGATCAACTACCAGTCGATCGGGTCGGGAGGGGGAATTCGGCAGTTCACGGCTGGAACCGTCGACTTTGGTGCGACGGACGCGCCCATGAGCGAAGATGAGTTGAAGAAGTTGCCGCGTAAGGCGTTTCACCTGCCCACAACCCTCGGTTCGGTGGTGCTGACTTACAACGTCGAGGGAGTGAGCAGCCCGCTCAAGCTGACTTCTGAGGCGCTCTCTCAAATTTACCTCGGCAAGATCAAGAAGTGGAATGACGTCAAGATCACTTCTGAGAACCCCGACCAGAAACTGCCAGCCAAGGACATCGCGGTTGTGTATCGCTCAGACGGCAGTGGTACCACCGCGGTCTTCACGGACTACCTGGCCAAGGTGTCGCCAGAGTTCAAGGAGAAGGTGGGCGAGGGCAAGAGCGTCAAGTGGCCGGTGGGCCTCGGGGCCAAGGGCAACGAGGGTGTCACCGGGCAGGTGAAGACCACGCCGAACACCATCGGCTACGTTGAATATGCCTACGCAACACAGAACAAGATGCCCATGGCATTGCTCAAGAACGCTGCGGGCAAGTTCACGGGGCCGAGCATCGCTGCGACCACTGCGGCTGCTGCAGGTGTCGCGCTGCCCGAGACTCTCCACGTTTCGGTGACGAACTCAGCTGCAGAAGACGCCTATCCGATCGCCGCCTACACCTATATCCTGGTCTTCGAAGACCTGATCGATCCGGTGAAGGGACCGGCCTTGGCTGACTTTTTGTGGTGGGCGCTCCACGATGGGCAGGCCCATTGTGAGCCGCTCGGCTATGCGCAGCTACCGGCCAAGGTGGTGGCGCAGGCCGAAGCTCAGCTGAAGAAGCTTCGCGTTGGCGACAAACCAGCGCTCACCATCAAGTAGGGCGCGCAGAACACCACCACTTGGCGATCAGTAAACCATCTGGATGCGAGCCATGACCAGTGTGAACCAAGTCGCAGAAGCCGACCGAAGGCCCCCGGTGCTCGATGAGAAGCGGCGCCTGATGAAGCCAGATACCTGGTTTCGGGTGTTGATGGCGGGGGCCGCGGCGACCGTGATCGTGCTCATACTTGGCATGGCTCTCCAGGCCACGGTCTCAGCTTGGCCCAGCATTAGAACTTTCGGTTGGGGATTTCTGACGGGTACGGACTGGGATCCTGTCCGTGAGCAGTTTGGCGCACTTCCCTTCATCTTCGGCACCGTAGCCTCCTCGATGCTGGCGCTAGCGCTGGCCGTGCCCATCTCGCTTGGCGTGGCCATCTACCTCGCGGAATGGGCGCCCGCCTGGCTTCGAGGCCCGCTCGGCTTTCTGGTTGAACTCTTGGCGGCGGTGCCAAGTGTCATCTACGGTCTGTGGGGGATCTTCGTGCTTGCCCCAGTGCTGCGCGAGGTCGTCGAGCCGGCGTTGGCCCGAACCCTGGGCTTTCTCCCCTTGTTTCAGGGGCCGCATCAGGGCTTCGGGTTGCTTGCGGGAGGGATCATTCTGGCGATCATGATCATCCCAACCATCGCCTCGGTAAGTCGCGAGGTGATGCGGGCTGTGCCGCATGTGCTCCGGGAGGGCGCGCTCGCGCTCGGGGCGACACGCTGGGAGACCGTGAAGACTGCCGTGCTTCCTACAGCCAAATCGGGGTTGGTAGGAGCGGTCATTCTTGGCCTCGGGCGCGCGCTCGGCGAGACCATGGCGGTTACCATGGTGATCGGAAACCGCGCAGAGATCAGCGCTTCCTTGTTTGCTCCTTCGTACAGCATGGCCAGCGTGATCGCCAACGAGTTCACCGAGGCCACCTCAGACCTCTACCTGGCCGCGCTGGCGGAGATTGGGCTGCTGCTCTTCTTTGTGACCTTGGTCCTGAATGTTCTGGCGCGTCTTCTGGTGTGGCGCAGCCAGTCGGTGCTGAAATGATCAAGCCTCAATCCCGATACCTCGTCCGCAGCGTGGTCGACCGCGCGATCCGTTTCGGTACCGTCGTGATGCTGATCATCGCGGTGATACCGCTCGGCCTGATCCTCTCGTACGTAACCATGAAGGGGATTGGTGGTCTCGATTGGGCCTTTTTCACCGAACTCCCGAAGCCGGTAGGCGAACAGGGTGGGGGCATGGGCAACGCCCTGGTGGGAACCCTCCAGCTCCTCGGGCTCTCGGCGCTGTTCGGGATCCCACCCGGGATCATGGCGGGGATCTACCTCTCCGAGCACGGCGCACAGCCCTTGGGTCGAGCCGTGCGTTTCGCGGCTGATGTCATGAGTGGGATTCCATCGATCACTGTTGGCTTGTTTGTCTACACCTTGATCGTGATGCAAGTGAAGCACTTCTCAGCGTTGGCTGGGGCCGTTGCGCTTGCCATCATCATGCTACCAACCGTTACCCGAACTACGGAAGAGCTACTGAAACTGGTCCCAGAGTCCCTGCGGGAAGCGGCGCTTGGTCTCGGGGTGCCCCGGTACCGTGCCACGCTGTTCATCGTGGTGCGCACGGCACTGCCTGGGATCACGACTGGCGTCATGTTGGCCCTGGCGCGAGTCGCGGGCGAGACCGCCCCACTCTTGTTTACCGCATTTGGTAATCGCTTCTGGGCCGAGAGCATCAATCAGCCCACCGCCTCGTTGCCAGTTCAGATCTACACCTATGCCGTGTCGCCCTATGAAGACTGGCATCGGCAGGCCTGGACGGCGGCGTTCGTACTGGTGTCCGTGGTGCTCGTCCTGAACCTGTTGGCCCGAATCATCGTCTACCGGAAGGGAAGATTCTCATGATGTCCGACGCCGTGGTTCACCGCGCGCAGGGAAGCGTGCCGAACCCGAAGAAGGAAAACGCCCCCAAGCGACAATCGATCGAACCGATGCGGATCGCTACCCGCACCACCGGTGCAGTAGAGCGAGAAGTGGCGGGTGAGCCGAAGATGGAAGTGGTGGATTTGCGTGCGGGCTTCGGACAGAGCGAGATCCTGCGTGGGTTCAGCCTCCCCATCATCAAAAACCAGGTGACCGCCATCATTGGGCCTTCTGGGTGCGGCAAATCGACCTTCATCCGTTGTTTGAATCGTATGCACGAGGTGGTGCCGGGTGCCTACAGCACCGGGCAGATCCTGCTGGATGGTGTGGATGTGCTGCGGCGAGGAGTGGACCCGGTCTTGGTTCGGCGCCGTGTGGGTATGGTGTTCCAGAAGCCGAATCCGTTCCCCACCATGAGCATCCGGGACAACGTGCTGGCTGGCTTGCGTTTGAATGGGATGTCCATTGACCACCCCGATCAAATCGTGGAGCAGCGCTTGCGACAAGTGGCGCTCTGGGATGAGGTCAAGGATAGCCTGGGTCGGTCTGGCATGAGCCTCTCGGGTGGGCAGCAACAACGGCTCTGCATTGCCCGGGCTCTCTCCATGGAGCCGGAGGTGCTGCTGATGGATGAGCCGTGTTCGGCGCTCGATCCGATCGCCACCGCTCGGGTCGAAGAGCTGATCCACGAACTCAGGCACGAGTACACGATTGCGATTGTCACGCACAATATGCAGCAGGCCGCCCGTGTCGCCAACACCACGGCGTTCATCTACATGGGAGAGTTGGTCGAATATGGCGACACTGACACTCTCTTCACGCGACCTCGCGAGCAACGTACGGAAGAGTACATCACCGGACGGTTCGGGTGAAAGGTCAAGTTTATGTTGCACACTGATCGCGAGTACGAGGCGGAACTCAGTCGACTGAAGGAACGTATCCTGTTCATGGGTGCGGAAGTCGAGCGGCAGTTCGAGCTGTCGATTCAAGCGCTACGGAAACTCGATCCTCAGTTGAGCCAGAGGGTTATCGACGCGGATGCCGAGATCGACCAGCTCCAGCTCGAGATTGACGAGTACTGCTTGAGAGTTCTGGCGCGTCGCCAGCCGCTGGCCTCGGATCTTCGCTTCATCACCAGTACTCTGCGGCTGGTCATCGACCTGGAGCGGACCGCGGATCTCTCTGTCAATGTGGCGGAGCGGGTCAGTGAGTTGAGCCATGAGGTGAACTCGCTTCCCACCAGTCAGAACCTGATTCACATGGCAGAGCTCGCGTTGGGCCAGCTTCACGACGCGTTGGATGCCTTCGTGTCCAAGAACATTCGCCAGGCCGAGCTGGTTACCGAGCGGGATGCCAACGTGGATTCTCTGTATGCGCAACTCTTTCCAGAGCTGATTGCGCAGATGGTGAGCAGTCGCAGTCATGCCGAGTCCGCCATGCGCCAACAGTCCATTGGAAAGTGTATCGAACGCATCGCGGACCACGCGACCAACATCGCAGAGACGGTGATCTTCATGGTGCAGGGCAAGGACGTTCGGCACCAGTCTTGGGACGGAGCGAAACCCGATGCCACAGACCGAAAGCTCTAGGCGTCGAGCTGCGCCCAGAGTGCGGACGAGTGCTCGGGAACTGACGAGCGAGCGAAGTGAGCATGGCCCACATCATTGTGATCGAAGACGAGGCGGACTTCCGCAAGGTCCTTGAGTACAACCTGGAGCAGGCCGGTCACGCCGTGACGGGGTGTGCTCGAGGCGTCGAAGGATTGAGGTTGGTGCAGGAGCAGAAGCCGGACGTTGTCTTGCTCGACCTGATGCTCCCAGATATGCCCGGAACCCAGATTTGTAGAGTATTGAAGGGGACACCGGCAACCAGCGCGATTCCGGTGGTGATGGTCACGGCACGTGGCGATGAGATTGATCGCGTGGTGGGCTTCGAGATTGGGGCGGATGACTATGTAGTCAAGCCGTTCAGTATGCGTGAGCTGTTGCTCCGGATCGCGGTGGTGTTGAGGAGGCGGAACACGGAGCCAGCGGAGGAGCAACTCGAGCCACTGGTTGAGTTCGGAGTCTTGCGTATGGATCGAGCCGCGCACCGAGTGTGGGTCGATGGTAACGAGGTCGGGTTCACGGCACTCGAGTTTCGGTTGTTGGTGACGCTCTACGAGTCTCGTGGCCGGGTCCAGACCCGCTCCGGACTTCTGAACCGGGTGTGGGGGGCGCGCACCGACGGGACGAGTCGCACGGTTGATACGCACGTCAAGAGGCTGCGGGACAACCTCGGGAGGGCTCGAGGCTATATCGAGACCGTGCGTGGGGTTGGCTATCGGTTCGTGTCCTCACCCGAGGAAGGTGAGCCATGAAGCTCGGGCTGAGGATGCGGATCGTGCTTGTGTCGCTTGGGTTGGTGATCCTCCCGACCGCACTGGGTTTCTTCATGGTGCGGCACGAGATCGAGTCTTCAGTGGTGAGGTCGACGGAGGCCGACCTCAATCGGCGCCTCCAGTTGGGTCTGGTGGGAAGCGTAAGCTGGCCTGAGGTTCTAGCAGTGGGTGGAGTGTGGCAGTCGGTTGCGCTGGAACTTGCCCGAGCATCGGCCGCGAGGGTGACCATAATCCGCCGTGACGGTCAGCTGTTGGGTGATTCTGATCTTTCCAGTGGTGAGGTGCCACAGGCCAGAAATCACCGGCTGCGACCCGAGGTACAGACCGCACTCCGTGGCGGCGTCGGCGTTGCGCGGCGGCACAGTCACACCGTTGGGCGGGAGCTCCTGTACATGGCCGTGCCGTTTGGTGCACCCAAGGAACCCGTTGGCGTGCTGCGGATGGCGATCGAACTCAGTGCGGTCAATGAAGCCGTCGAGCGTTTCGAGGAGCGCGTGGCGCTCGGTATGAGCGCAGCGCTCCTGGTTATCTTGGTGGTGGCGGCGCTCTCGCTGGCCTGGGCATCGCGCGGCACGCGCGAACTCATCGCGATGGCGCGTAGGATGACCGATGGGGATCTCGAGGTGAGGGCTCCAGCCATGGATCAGCCTGATCTTGCGGAAATGAGCCGGGCTTTGGAACAGTTGGCAAGAAGGTTGTCGATCGTGCTCGGTGAACTCAGGACCGAGCGGGATTGGATGGGCGGCGTGCTCTCGAAGATGCGCGAGGGGGTGCTTCTCTTGGACGGCGAGCAGCGGATCCAGATGGTCAATCCGGCCCTGTGTGATATGCTGATGATCAGTGCGGATGTGGTGGGAAAGCCGCTGCTTGAGACCATTCGTACGGCGCCGCTCAAGCGGTTGGTGGAACAGGTCGTGGCCACGGATGCTGCAGCGAGCGAAGAGATCGAGATTGGAGGACTACGCCCCCGTCAGCTGCTGGTGCGGGCGGCGCCTTTGGGGGCAGATCGAGCTGTGTTCGCCGTGGTTCTCGACTTGACCGAGATGCGTCGCCTGGAGTCGATGCGTCGTGAGTTTGCTGCCAACGTGTCCCATGAACTCAGGACTCCCGTCGCATCTATCAGGTCGGCGGCGGAGACCATCCGCGACGTGGCACAAAACGACACTGCGGCACTGCCCGGGTTTGCGGACATCATCGTTAGGCACGCTGAGCGCCTTGGGCTCTTGATCGATGATCTGCTCGAACTCTCTCGGATCGAATCGCGGGAGTTTCGCGTCACCATGCAGCCTGTCGATGTTCGCGCTGCTCTCGAGCAGGCGGCCGATCTCTTTGAAGAGCGGATAGAGCGACAACAGCAGACTCTGTGCCTGGACGTGCCACCCGTGCTCCCGCGAGTGCTTGCTGACCCGAGGGCGCTGGATCGGGTGCTCATGAACCTGATCGACAACGCCGTGAAATATGCTGGCAACGGCGCGGTGGTCCGTGTGGTCGCGGTGGCGGGGGACCAGGAGGTGAAGGTGATGATCGAAGACACCGGGATTGGGATTGGAGAGAGCCATCTGCCCAGGATCTTCGAGCGGTTCTACCGTATCGACACCGGACGATCGCGAGAGCAGGGGGGTACGGGGCTCGGGCTCGCGATCGTCAAGCATCTTTGCGAGGCGATGGGCAGTCGGGTGACCGTGGACAGCACGCTGGGTGTCGGTACCAAGTTTTCGTTCACACTCCGGGCGACGTGATGTCACATTCCACACACTCTGCACCGTAACGTCACCTGCTCGTCACCGAAGGGTGGTTTCGTGCTGGCCAGGTCACAACCATGACGAAATCATCAAAAATCCGATCGTATCTGTTGCAATCTCGGTTGGCGTTCTTGTCCGCCACTCTCTCGGGCATTGCCTTCGCACAGGCGGTTCCGCCCGGAGGTGTGGCTGAAGGCGCCGCGGCGCCCGCTACTCCGGAGTCAACCGGCGCCGGTTCGGCTGAACCGGCCCCAACCTCAGAGACGGCGGACCAGTCCAACCCAACCTCGGCTGTTGGCCAGGTCGGCAGCGCTTCGAGCGTGGAACCGGCGCCAGTGGCCGTGGGTGCCGCATCGGCTGCGGCCACAGAGCAGAAATCCGAGCCGACACAGGAGAAGGTGCAGCCGGCCCCGGCTCTGGTGACGGGTAAGGACGGCAGCCTGAAGCTCTCGGGATTGGTCCAGGTCTGGGGGGTGTTTCAGCACCAGGAAGACATCGCTGCGCCTCGCGACAATGCCTCGACGGCGCGGCTCAGGCGCGTGGAACTCAAGGTGTCTGGAGATCTGGTGCCGAAGAAATTCAGTTTCGGCGTCATGATTGATGCGGCCAAGACCCCGCGTTTTGGGTCCGCTACCGTGGTCACTCCTCCCGAGGAGGGAGAAACCGAAACCGGAACGACCAACGTGATGACGCCGGCTCGCGACAACTCGCTCCTTCAGGATGCCACCATCACCTATCATGGGCCCTGGTTCGACGTGACGGCGGGTCAATTCAAGACCCCCATCTCGTATGAGAGCGCTACTTCATCGTCCAAACTCCTCTTGCCCGAGCGAGCAGCGGTGGTTCGAGCATATGGCGAGCAGCGCGACGTGGGCCTGAAGCTCGAGAAGAAGCTCGAGTACGTTAGGTTCGTGGCGGGTGCCTTCAATGGCGCCGGGCTCAATCGGATCGACGACAACGTGCAGAAAGACGTAGCCTTGAGGGTCGAGGTCTACCCGAGCAAGGAGCTTACCATCGCCGGTGCTGGGTACACGAGCCTTGGGCAACGAGCCAGCCAGGCGAGCACCAAGGACCGTCTCGAGGCAGATGTGGCGCTCGATGTCGGTGATCTGCATGTCCAGGGCGAGTATATCCACGGTTGGAACGGCCCGAGTGGTGAGCGGGTGGAGGGCCACGGCTGGTACGCAGCGCTTGGTTACACGATCGGCAAAGTGATACAGCCGGTGGTGCGGGTGGGGCAGCTCGATCTCGATCTCGACACCGATGACGACGCAGCCACCACCGTGGAAGGTGGTATCAACGCCTTCGTGCTGAAGGACACCGTGAAGCTTCAGCTCGCCTATGCCCACACGGGTTATCAGGCCAGCGGGATCGACGCTCTGCAGGAAGTGGTGTTGGCGGGGCAGTTCAAGTACTGAAACAGCGACCCATACGGTGGTGACAGAAGTGGCATGGCAGCCTTCGCGCCGCCGTGCCACCTGTCGTTTGTGGCAGAACCCGACTCGGGCGGAGGTGACTGCGTGACCTTGCTGTCACCCGGCCGAGCCGTCCTGGCCGAAGATCGTGCTGCCTCACGATGACGGAGTTGTCGCGAAGTCTTCACAAGAAGTCATTGGGGAAGCCACAGATCTGACACCCAGGGTCGCCAGGTTTCGGTCTGCCTATGCACCTCGAGAACTGGACCTCGCCTGAGTCGGATCCGCTGCGCAGACGACGCCTGGTCGCCGGCTATGGTGTGGGTGTGATCGTTGTTGGCCTGGCGGGTCTTGGTATCGGCCTTTCGAGTCGCGGAGTAGAGGCCGCATCGCGAGAGGACGTGCTGGATGTCACTCTGGCCGCAGAGGTCGAGCCGGAACCGGACGTGGTCGAGCAGAAAGCCCCTCTGCCCGAGGCCCGTCCCAAGCCGAAGCCCCGCGCCATGCTCGCGCAGCCCGTTGAGATCAGCAACGTTCCTCCGCCGGAGGCCGAACCCGTCCCAGATCTCGACAAGAATGCGCCCGATCCCTTTGAAGACGCGGAGCCGGGGCCAGCGGAGCCGGAGAAGCCACCGAGCGTGGCGCAAGCCCCCCCGGCACCGCCAGCCCCAAAGCCTCGGGTAGTGCCGAAGCCGAGCGAAGCTCCGGTCAGGATCACGGAGGAGATGACGCCGCCCAAGTGCACGTTCCACGTCGAGTATCCGAGCGCCCAGAAGGCGGCGGGTGTGGAGGGAGTGGTGGTGGCCAAGGTCACTGTGTCAGCCACCGGGGCCGTGAGCGAGATCACGATCCTGAAGGGCCCCCCCGAATTTCATCAGGCAGTGAAGGACGCGCTGGCTCGAGCTAAATGCACACCCGCTCTGTCCGCCGATCAGACCGCGGTGTCCGTCACCAAGCGTTTCAGGATTCCCTTCAAAATCAAGGTGCGGTAGCCCGCGCCCCCAAGCACGGAAGGTCAACCAAATGTCGTTCAGTATGATGCATATCTGGGTCACCATGGGCCCGCTCGCCAAGATCGTAGCGGGGTTCTTGGTGCTAATGGCTCTCGCTTCGGTGGCCGTGGTGTTCGAGCGCGTGATCGTGTTCATGCGCTCCAAGCGAGATTCACGAAGGTTCGCTGCCAGCATCGCGCCTCTGCTAGACGAGTGGAAGCTCGCGCAGGTGCTGGAGAAGGCGCGCCCCGAGAAGCACTCGGATCTGGCGAAGGTGTTCGCGCCCATCATCGAGCGCTACCTGAAGGCTCGCACGGAGGCCCGAGGCAAGCTCCTCCCATCTGAGCTGGCTCGTAACGAGGCGGAGCGGCAGAAGGAGCGCTCCGACAACGACTTGCGCCGCGGTCTCGGTGTCTTGGCCAGTGTGGGCTCGGTGGCGCCTGCTCGGTACCGTAGTTGGTATCATCGGAGCCTTTCAGGGGATCTCGACCTCTGGCTCGGGTGGCTTGGCAGCTGTGTCCGCTGGCATCGCCGAGGCATTGATCGAGACCGCCCTCGGTCTTCTGGTCGCGATCCCAGCCGTGTTGCTCTTCAACTGGCTCTCGACTCGGGTCAACGCGATTCAATTCGCGCTCAGCACCGCGGTCGGAGAACTCTTGGATGAAATGGAGAATCACGATGAGGACAAGGCAGAAGCCGAACAGTCGCGTGAAGCTGCCTGAGCCAGAGATCAATATCACGCCGCTGGTCGACGTGGTGCTGGTTCTACTCATCATCTTCATGGTCATCACGCCCGCACTAGCTGAGGGCGACCAGATAACCCTGCCCATGGTCGAGAGCGCTGACGCCAAATCCAAGGCGAACAACGCCATCGACGTGGGGCTGGTGGCCAATGGTAACGTGCTTTTGGACAAGGTTACCATCACCCCGGCGGACCTTGAAGCGCGCCTGCGCGAGGAGCATGCGCGGGATCCAAAACGTCCGCTCTTGCTCAAGTCAGATGAGAGCGTTCCGTACCAACGAGTTCGGGATACCCTGGCTCTGGTGGAGCGGATTGGGATCCGGAATGTGTCACTGAAGGTCAATGAGAAGAAGCGCGACTGAGCTTATAGCAAGCAGGAACCGAGGTCGATATGGGAATGAACGTTGGGGCGTGCGGCGGAGGCAAGAAGCACCCGCCTGCACGTCCTCAGATCAACATCACACCGCTGGTCGATGTGGCCCTGGTGGTGCTCATCATCTTCATGGTCGTAACCCCGATGATGCTGAAAACCTTCTCGATTCACCTCCCGAAGAAGCCTGATCCGGATCGGAGTGCGGAGCTAAACGAGGGCTTCGAGAAAGAGCACCCTTTGGTCATGACTCTGGCGCGTTCTGGAGAGATTCGCATCAATCGGGTCGTGGTGTCCCAAACCGACCTCCCTGACCGCTTGCCGCGCATGCTGGCGGCCGCCAGTCAGAAGGTCCTGTTTTTCGATGCGGAGGACGGGACTCCTTACGGTAGTGCGGTTGCAACACTGGACGCCGCGCGGCGCGCGGGGGCGAAATCGATCGCGATCGCGACGCAGCGTATCGCCTACTGAGTTGCCCTAGTTCGTCTCCTCACATTTGGTTGCCCCTTGGGAATGAGCTTGTGGCTCGAGCGGCCCATGCTCGCTTCAGAAGCGAAAAGTCTATCCATGCGACACCGCAAATCGATCAGCGTCTGGCTCGGTGCCTTGTGCATCTCCTCCTTCGCCAATGGGCAAGAAGCCCCGACAGCTCCGCCAGCCGAGCCCTCATCCCCCACGCAACCCCCTGCCGAGGGCGAAGCGCCTTCTCAACCTCCCGCACCGCCGTCCGCGCCTGGGGCTCCAGAACCGTCGGTACCGAGCCAACCGGCACCTGTGCCGCCGTCCGCGCCTGGGGCTCCAGAACCGTCGGTACCGAGCCAACCGGCACCTGTGCCGCCGTCCGCGCCCGTGGTTCCCGAGGCTGGTGCGGGGACGCCAGGGGGTGCAGATGAGGGTGAAGTGACCACCGAGGACGACCAGGACGCGGAGACGGTCACGATACCCGTCGAGTCGACCGACGACCCAGAAGACAGCGCCGCGCTGGCCAACGATGAAGAAGTCGAGGCGGACGATGCAGACGAGGGTCTTGCGGGTGACGAGGAGGAAGTCGACATCACCCGGCCGCCTGCACGTGGGATGGGTGCCGTCGCGGGGATTATCCTCGATCCGGTAACCTCCGAACCACTGATGGAGGTTGCTGTCACGATCACGGATGCGAAGGGCAAGAAGGTGGAGGTGGTGAGCGATCTGGAGGGGCGTTACCGGGCCGATCTGCCCCCAGGGAAAGTTACGCTACGCGCGTTCGTCGACGGCTACCGACCGGTGCGGATGGACCAGGTCGTGGTCGTGCGTGGTGCCATCACTAACCTGCCGCTCTCTCTCGAGACCGACACAGAGCAAGCCGCTGAGGAGGAGTTCGTGGTGGAGGCTGAGCTGGCTCAATCCAGTGTAGAGGGCCAGATCCTCGAGCGACAACGCTCGGTGCAAGCCAAGGACGCCATTGGTCGCGCCGAGATCGCGAAGAGCCCGGCGGCCAATGCCGCTCAGGCCGCTCAACGTGTGGTCGGCGCGAATATCGTGGATGGCCGCTTCGTATACGTGCGTGGGCTCGGGGAGCGGTACACCAACGGTTTGCTCAATGGGTCGCCGGTTCCGAGCCCGGAGCCCGATCGTGCTGCGGTTCCTCTCGATCTCTTCCCTTCGCTCGTGCTTGAATCAGTGTCGATCAGCAAGACCTTCACGCCGGACATGCCCGCCGACTTCGCGGGCGGTTCCGTGAACATCGTGACCCGGACCATCCCGGACAAGTTTCTGTTTGGAGCGTCGGTCACGGGCGGCTACCGAGTGGGCACAACCTTTCACGAGCGCCTCAACTACCGGGGTAGCGCGACTGATTTTCTTGGGTTTGACAACGGGCTGCGCGCACTGCCACGCAGCCTCCCCGGAGACTACAGCCTTGGGCGAACCAGCTCGCGACCAGATGGTGAAGGTGTGACCATCGAAGAGCGAGTGGCGGCGGGCCGCGCCATGAACACCTACATGACCACCACGGACTCGATCGCTCCTCCCGACCATGGCCTCAGCCTGGTGGTGGGCAACGGCTGGGATTTGGGCAACCAGCGGCGCATCGGAGCGGTCTTGGCCCTCCATTACTCTCGCAGTTTCCTGATCCGAGACGAGGTGCGTAGGGATTTTACGGCCAGCGCGGAAGAGTCGGACGGCAAGGTCGCGATGGTCGACTACGACTCGGAGCTGGGGCGAGAATCGGTGCGTGCCGGGGCCTACGGGAGCTTGGCCTACCAATTCTCGCCACGCCACACCCTGCAGTTGACGGCTCTTGCCAGCCAGTTGTCCGACGATGATGCGGTAAACTACGGTGGATTCAACCGCTATCGTGCGACCAGTATTTCGGCTACGCGCTTGCGCTTCGTGAGCCGCAGTCTCTGGTACGGTCAACTCCGGGGTACCCACGAGCTGCCCGAGGCAAACCGTGGACAGCTCACCTGGAACCTCAATGTCTCGACGGCAGGACGCTACGAGCCCGACACCCGCGATACTGTTTACCAATACAACGCCGTCAGAAACTGGTGGGGGTATGTGGACGGTTCAGACAGTGGTAAGCATTTCTGGGCAGACCAGTCCGAGTTGGTTCGGGGTGGAGGACTCGATTACTCCCAGCCGCTCACTCGGTCCGAGGATGGCCCGAAGCTGAAGCTTGGTGGCCTGCTCAACTCCAAGGATCGGAAGTTCAGGGCTCGACGGTTCGCGCTTCGCCCGACTCTTCCGGCCACTCGCGCAGGACAGGTCTGCACCGGTGAGAGCCTCGATCCGCGGTGCGTGGACGGGCTCTTTCGGACGAGCCGTATCGACAGCGAGTTCAGCGACACGGGTCTCTTGTGGTTCAGCGAGTTCACCCGCGGGAGCGACAGTTACGACGCGGGCTTGGATGTGTACGCGGGCTACGCGATGGCAGAGCTTCCCGTGACCACACGGCTGCGGGGGATAATCGGTGGACGGTTGGAGGTGACTCGGCAGGAGGTTCTGCCGGCCAATCCACTTGGAATTGCGGAGGAAGTCGAGGATGCCAGCCTGCACAGCACTGATCTTCTCCCGGCCGTCACTGCTATCTATCGCCTCACGGACAAACAGAGTCTTCGCAGCACCGTGTCGAAGACGCTGGCTCGCCCTCAGCTTCGCGAACTGGCTCCCTTCACCTACACCAACTACTTCGGTGGTCACGAAGAACAGGGCTATCCCGACCTTCAGCTGACCCACATCACCAACGCCGATCTGCGTTGGGAGTACTTCCCCTCACTCCGCGAGGTGTTTGCGGTCAGCGTGTTTGGAAAGCACTTCAGCGACCCTATCGAGCCTGTGATCCTGCCCGGAGGTGGTGAGCACGGGATCGTGACCTACAGGAATTCTGAGAGCGCTCGGCTGCTCGGTGCCGAGCTCGAGTCGCGCGCGGGCCTCGGCCTCGTACACCCTGCGCTCGACAACTTCAGTGCCATGGCCAACCTCACCGTCGCCTGGTCGCGGATCACCGTGGATCAGACCGGCGTGGACTACATCACTAACCTGAAACGTCCGCTGGTGAACCAGGCGCCGTGGGTGATGAATCTGGCTCTCGACTACAGCCATGAGCCGCTCGGAATCGAGTCGCGGCTGCTCTACAACGTGACGGGGCGGAGCCTGGTGGAGGTCGGTACCGAGGGTTTGGACGATCGCTATCTGCAGCCCCGGCACATGCTCGATCTCATGGTGTCCAAGCAGCTGACAGAGCACGTGTCGCTGCGCGGGACGGTGTCGGATATCGTGAACGCGAGTTACGTGGTGACGCAAGGGAAGCAGAACCGTGACCAGAATGTGGTGCGCCGGTACTCCGACGGAACACGGATCGCGATACAGGCGAGTTACAATTACTGACCGCGCACCAAAATGTTCGAGAAATGACACAGCGAAGTTGCGCTCGGCTCACCCTGGCGACACCCACCACCCCCATGCTCCGAGCGCACGAGTGGAGATACCTCATGATCAAGATCAACAGATTCTTCTATATTCTGTCTCTGGGCCTCGCCACCACCATGGGGGCGAGCTGTGCGAGCGATGACGACGACACACCCGATGATGTTGAGACCGGAACCGGCGGCAGCGCCGGCGCGGACGACGAAGGGGAAGGCGGTGAGCCGGACTCCGGCGCTGGCGGTAGCACGGCGACTCCGAGCTGCGACCTCAGCGTTGAAGGGACGGCGGATCTGGACCGCGAAGCCATCCCGCTTACCATCGACGAAGACATGACGCTCAGCCGTGACCGGGGCTGGACGTTGAGCGACGTCGCTTACGTGACGAGTGGGACGGTGCTTACGATCGAGCCCTGCACGAAGATTGAGGGCTCCGAGCGCGGAACGCTGGTCATCCAGCGTGGAGCGCAGATCGACGCGGATGGCTCTGCTGAGGAGCCCATCGTGTTCACCAGCGCCGCCGACGAGACACGCCGGGGAGCCGGAGACTGGGGTGGGCTGGTCCTGCTCGGTCGAGCTCCTAACTTCAAGGGCGAGGACGTGGCCATCGAGGGCCTCGCGGCCACCACTGACAGCATGTACGGTGGGGATGATCCCGATGATTCGAGCGGTGTGCTTCGCCACGTCTTGATCGAGTTCGGTGGCATCGAGCTTGCTACCGACAACGAGATCAACGGGCTTACCATGGGGAGCGTGGGGAGCGGCACCGTGATTGAGAACGTCATGGTCAACACCACCCTGGACGATTGTTTCGAGTGGTTCGGCGGCACGGTGAACGCCAAGAATCTGGTGGCGAACAACTGTGGCGATGACATGTTCGATGCGGATCAGGGATACCGCGGTACCCTCACCAATCTGTTTGGGCGTCATGTGGAGCCGCGGAGTGACAACCCGAATGGCTTCGAGATGGATAGCGATGTGGATGGGGACGAGCCGGTGAGCAACGTGACGGTGAACAACGCGACCATGTGCGGCACCGGGGAGATTGGGGCTAGCGTTGCCTATGGCATGGTTCTGCGCGAGGGCCTCACCGGAGACTTCGAGCAGGTGGTGGTGACCGGTTTCGACTTCGGTGTCGATCTGCGTGACGCCAGCACCGACGTCAGCATTGCCGACTCCATCATGTTCGACGGCGTGGTTGAAGATGTCGGCAATCCTGACGATGCGGACGCCGAGCTGGGCACCGGCACCGATCCGATTGACGAAGACGACTGGTTCGCGACTGCCGATGGCAACACCACGGCTGCGCCGTCTTTCGACGTGGGTGATTGCACGGCGAACTCGGGGCCGAACAGCGCGGTCACGGATTCCGGCGTCGGGGCTTTTGCCGAGGATGCGGATTGGTTGAACGGCGCTTGGATAAACTGGGCCACCAACTGATCGCCTGAGAGCGGGAACGGTGGCCGCCTTCTAGGCCACCTTGCTCGAACATGGAGAGCCGATGCGGCGTGGGACGCGGCACCGGCTCTCAGTGTTTTCAGGATCAGGGACGCCAGGGCATTGGAAACAGCCGCAGGTTCGCATACCGCTCACCGATCGGGAATTCGGCCCAGACTGGGAGGTAGAAGATCGCGACGGAGAGGCCGAGCAAGAGAAACCCGTAGACAACCCAGGGAAAGCGCCGCTCGAGACGCGCCACCACCCCAGACAGGAGGATGATGCCGAAGCCGTAGGAAGGCATGTAGTGGTAGAAAAACATGTGCTTTCCAAGCACGATGCTCCACATCGAGATCATCGCGGCCCAGCCCAGCACCAAGAGGAGAGCTCGGTGGGAGAACTCCCGATCGAGCAGTCGATTGTAGGTAGCCCGCCAACTCCGGCGCAGCCATGAGCCGGCAAAAAAGAGCGGAATGGTCACGACCAGCAGCGTGACCGGATAGAAGAACACTACGTTGCCGGCGCTGGAGGCATAGGTGCTGGTGATGCCCGAGTGGGAGAGCTTGATGACGATCGGGTGCCAGAGCAGCGGCCAAGACCACCAGGCCGAGGCCAGAGGGTTCGAGTAGCGTCCCGTCGCTTCGAGGCTGACAAATGCCGTCTTGAGCACTCGATAGATGCTCTCCGGATCGGTCGCGTGGCCCATCACCCACAGTCCAACGAACCAAACCAGGAGATGGACGACCGGTGTAACTCCGAACCAGAGCAGTCTGGTGAAGTGGAAACGCTGCAGGGTTAGCCAGGTGACGGCGATCGGGATCGCCGCCATAGCCCCACTCCATTTCACCGAGGTAGCCAGACCGAATAGGATTGCCGTGAGCAGCATTCCGCGCCAAGTGCGTGCCATCACCGCCGCCAGCATGCTCCAAAGGATGAGGCAGGTGAGGATCGGATCGATCAGAGCCGCACGGGAGTAGGAAAGGAAGAAACCGTCTGCCGCGATCAAGGCAGCGGCGAAGAGCCCGGTCCGGCTGCTCTTGAACAGCTCACGGGCCAAGAGAAAGCCCATCAGTATGTTGAGTAGGCCGATGCACAGGTACATGAAGCGCCAGCCCACTGGACCGTACCCGAACAGCAAGAGACCGATCATCCCGAGCAGCTTGCCGAGCGGTGGGTGGTGGTCGTGCAGATCCGGGACCCCCACCAGGTAATGGTGGGCAGTTGGAGCATAGAACTGCTCGTCAAAGGTGAGATGATGCGGAGCTGCGATCCCTTGGACGCGGAACACCACACCTCCGACCAGCATCACCAGCATCACCACGGTCGACAGGCGGGTGGGACGCGAGAGGCCTCGCCACCCTAAACGGAGCTGAGCCACGGTGAGCTCGAGGGACTCTGCAAGGGTTCGGTAGATGATGGTGGGCGTCACAGGGGGATCTCACAGTTGGAGAGCGTTCCTGTGGGCACGCTGTGCTTCAGGTTCGAGAAGTTTCCTTTCGGGGAGAATCGGATCTGCGCCGTGCGCACGGCCTGCAGCATCTTGAACTCACAGACCACCGTAAAACGCCGCTGTGGCAGGGGACGCTTGAGTCGCGGGGAGCTCCAAAGCCCGGCGCCGAGGATGAGGACGTTGTCGACCGTGTTGTAGGGACGAAGTCGCAGTGCCTCATCGGGCTTGCCAGCGCCGAACGGTTGATGGTTCTTTCGAAACTCACACGAAAGGCCATCGACGTTGAGGTCTGAGGCGCAGGCCAGATTCGTCTCATCCGCTGCAACCAAGGTCAACTCCACAGTGCGGGTGGTCCCGCGCGCGAAGTAGTCGGGCGCTTGAGCGTAGCGCTCACGGTAGCCTGCGATCGCGAAGAGTAGCCAGGCGAAGAAGACGATCGCGAAGAGGGCCAAGAGCGGTGTGGTCAGGGCCGAGAGTTCACGGTGTGCAACCGGTGGACTCGCAGCAGCCAAGTTGCCTCTCTCCGGTGGGTTGGGGGCAACGCCCTCCGTGGGTTCAGGGCTCTGAGGCTCGGGGGACGGAGGAGGAGCTAAGGATGTCATGGCCCTCAGCCTCTAATGTGGAGCGGCCCGGCAGTCAACTCGTGGTGCCACCGGCTGGGCCGACAAGGCTCTCTACCGCTCAGGCCTGACCCGTGTCGGCCTGCTGCGGCCGAGCCTCCCATGCCCCGGCGTCGGGATTGGGTCGATTTGTTCATCGGGGGGACTGGTCACTCGGCGAGCGGGCCCCATACGCGACAAGGCTTTCCGAGGCCGACTCGGAACGAATGCAACGTGGAGGAAAGAAGTGAACATGACCAATCGGACAACCGTGAATGCTCTTCTTGCGACCTTGCTCGGCCTCGGTGCCGGGATGGCGGGGTGTAGCAGTGATGACCAAAACGGCAGTAAGGGACCAAGCTTCGACGCCATGGCCTCGACGCTCGAATCTCCCACCGGGACCGTGAGTTCGACCACGGTCGGTCCGGTGGCGTCCGAATTCGAGCGGGTGAGTCAAACCAACCTCGGTGGCTCGCAGGCCTCGGCCCGGCGAGTCCTCGCAACCCAAGACATGAGTGCGTCTATCTGCACAGCGGGTGGAAGCGCCCAGATGAGCCAAGCCGGCAGCGAGAGTCAAGGCAGCGTGGCCATCGAGTTCAATGACTGCTGCCTCGATGCGACCTGTTGCTACGACGGCTACGAGAACATTCTTTACAGCGATGGCTCAGGGACGGCGAGCTACTCAGTGTGCTACGACTACGATCTCACCGCGAGCTGCAGCGGCGAAACCGCGGTCCTGTCCTTTGCCGGCTGCCTCGACGCATCGAGCGGGATGATGGCCTATTCGGTGACGGTCGACGGGGAGACCTTCACGGTGTCAGGCTCCTACGCTGGCGGCAGTGGCACCTTGACCATCACCGGTGCCAATGGTTCGTGGGAATGCACCTACACCAACGACTCTGGCAGTTGCACCGGGACCGCTGGCGACTTCACTTTCTAGAACCCCCGAGGCCGTCCCTTCGTCTGGTGCTGACCATCTTGCTGGTTGGCTTCGCCGCAGCGCTGAGCGCCGCGTCGGGCTTCAATCAAGCTTCAGCCAAAGAGCCTACGATTGCCAGCATCAGACGGATCGGGCCGCGCTGACGCTGCCCCGGGCCGTCTCCGGCTCAGCCGCCCTGGTCGACCGATTCGCGCCCATTCCGCGGGTCTCCAGGGCGGTCTGGTGTGTCCCGTGTTGTGATTCAGTGCCGAGGGTAAAAGCGCGCGATAGGCGGCGGAATCGAACGCGGCTAGCCGCGATTGGCCTTGACGTCGAGCCGTATCAAGACCTCATCTTTGATCAGATCGTCCGGCTTGCCTGGGTAGACGATCCCGAAGTCCTTGCGATTGATCCCAAACTCGCTTCTGACCGTGACCGTGTCCGGACCAAGGCCGATGGTCGCCGGGAAGCTGATGGACTTGGTGACCCCGTGAAGCTCCAGGTTTCCTGTGACGATGTGCGTTGCCGGTGCGGCAGCTCCCGAGGCGATCCGTGTGGAGACGAACTTTGCCTTGGGGAAGCGTTCAGTGTCGAAGAAATCAGGGCTCTTCAGGTGACCTGTCAGCTTCTCGTGGTCGGAACTCACGCTCCCCATGTCTATCTCCACGGTGACGCGGCTCTGGGTCGCTTCCGCTCCGACGACCGCGACTTCACCACGAAAGGTGCCAAAAGCCCCGTCGTGTTTGCCGGTGACCTTCGCGCCAACGAACGACAGTGTCGAGCCGGCTTCGCTGAAACGAAAGCGGACGGCCTCCGCGTTCTTCACGGGCGCAACGGCTGCCGCCTGCCCCACCGTAGCCAAGGGCTTGTTCTCCACGGGGTTGTTGTCGCAAGCAGCGACGAAAAAGAGGGAAGCGGCTAGCAACGCTGACGTTCCAAATGCGGTCTTCATGGCAGGGCTCCGAGGGGTTGATTGAATCAAGATCTGCAGCCGAAGACGAGGATCGCAAGGGGGGAGGCGGCTCTGGGGCAAAAGGCGAGCGGGCCGCCCTCGGGGCAGCAGTGAGAGCGGTGGTCGGACGGTGATTGTGCGATGTGTACCAGGAACAATCGCGGTATGCTCGGGGAACCGCACTTGATGTCACGCCCTCGATTGGTCTTACTCTTTGCGCTCGCGTCGTTGGTTCTACTCGCCCTGTTTCTCTTGGTGCGTCCGCGTTCGATGCTGGGTCCGGAGCCGCCCGAGGCGAGTGCGGAGCAGGTGTTGCTCGAGCTGCCCGAGCCGCCCGAGGCGAGGACGGAGCGGGTGTCGCTGGAGCTGCCCGAGCTGGAGGACACCTTCCCGGAGCTGCCAGCTGGTTCCACGTCTTCACCCGGAACAGTGACCGAGCTGCCCCCTTCGGCGCCAATGCCGCAGCCTCACGCCGAGTGTCAAGAGGCGCGCGACTGTATCGGGGCGCGTCACCCGGACTGTGATCGCGTTCGGTGCGAAAACGGCCGGTGCTTGCATGACCGCTCGAGCTGTGAGTGCCAGAGCCCTGCTGACTGTGACGATGGTGACCCGTGCACGCGTGACCACTGCTTCGTTGCCACCGCCAAATGTATCTTCATCCCTGGTCAGTGTCAGAACGAAGAGTGACTATTCGAAGACCGAGCAGAGCTCCGCGCTGGCCTTGATACCGTTGCTGCCGTTGATCAACCGGTTGCCCCAGGTCGTCAGACTGTTGACGTTGAAGTTATTGGTGATGTCGAGGCTGCTCAGATCACTCGAGTTGCCCGCCCAAGACCAGCCGAGATAACCGACGCCCCTCGAGGCACAGGAAGCCAGAATGGTGTCCTCGTCCACATTCCCAGCCGAGCCGTGATCGGCGGCGAACTCCCCGACGATCAAGGGAACGCCCTTGTCGAGGAAGTTCTCAAGGTAGCTGTTGACCGTGTTGGCGGAATCGTAAACGTCGTACATGTGGACCGAGAACACCACATTTTTGTCTGGATCGGCGTTGAAGATGTTCACGGCGCCGTTTCCGTCGCGCATCAGGTTTGACCAGTCTTGGCCCCAGTTTGGCGCATCCACAATCAGGGTGTGCCGGATCCCCGCGTTGCGGAGGGAAACCACGGCGCCTGCATGAAAAGACTCCCAGCTGCTCTGGCTGGTATCGTTGCCGAAGGGTTCGTTGGCGATGTTGATCAGAACCGTGTCTTCATGCCCCGTGATCGCGGTCAGGATGTCACTACTGGTCCAGTAGGTCACGGCATCATTGGGATGCACAGAGCCGGATTGCTCGGCGTAGCCCGTCGAATCGTGGACCTCGAGCATCGCGACCATGCGGTTCTGTTCCATGGCAGAGATGATGGTACTCACCTCGGTGCCGCTGGTGCGGGACCATCGCGCTCCTGTCGAGAGCACCACGCGAACCGCGTTTGCCTCGACCGAGGCCATGTCAGCGGTGCGAGCGGAGAACGAATCCTTATACCAGGAGTAGGGGTAGTTCACTCCGCGCATCAAGAACTCGTTACAGTTCGCGTCGAACAGACGTGCGCCGTCGACGTAGAAACCGGTAGCCGAGCAACCCGAAGTGGTGCCGCCTTCGCCTGTAGCTCCGCTTGCGGCTCCACCCTCGCCTGTGGTGCCGCCTTCGCCTGTAGCTCCGCTTGCGGCTCCACCCTCGCCTGTGGTGCCGCCTTCGCCATGTGTGTTCCCTCCCTCACCCCAGGTGAACCCGCCTTCGCCCGTGCCCCCAACGCCCGGGCTACCTCCCTGTGCCCAGGTGTTGCCACCCTGACCGCTGCCACCCTGACCGCTGCCACCCTGTGCCCAGGTGTTGCCACCCTGACCGCTGCC
>CAYNEY010000020.1:72195-89827 GCA_964396375.1 uncultured Polyangiaceae bacterium
CCTGTGCCCAGGTGTTGCCACCCTGACCGCTGCCACCCTGTGCCCAGGTGTTGCCGCCCTGACCGCTGCCACCCTGTGCCCAGGTGTTGCCGCCCTGACCGCTGCCACCCTGACCGCTGCCACCCTGTGCCCAGGTGTTGCCTCCCGCTCCCTGGCTGGTGCCGCCGTCACCTTGCGGTGTGCCACCTTGGTTCTGACCATAACCGCCCTGGTTGGGGGAGGTGCCTCCGTTTCCTGACGTACCGCCCGAACCAAGCGCACTCGAGCCGCCTCGAGGGGCCGCCGCACCGCCACTGCCCTGCGATACGCCTGCTTGTCCACCCTGGGGGACCGTGACACCACCTCCCACCGAGCTGTACTCACTGTCGTTGCCTGATTCGCCACCGCAGCCAGCCGCGAGCATCAGCCATATTGCAGAAGTGAAAGGCCGTGCGAACTCTAGGGCAAAGAACCTATGGTGATCCATGAATGTGGCTCCCAAGCGAACAAGCTCTCTCATCTGGAAAATTCCGTCCATTCAGTGTTGCGGGTCAACCTCAGTTGTGAACGGACCAACACCAACACCACGATAGGTTCTCAGTTCTCCAGAAGCTTCAATCGACGCGAGCCTGGACTGGATCACCGCGGGATGAGACTGAGGAGCAGGGACGGCTCCGATCTGGGTGTAAGTTTGTAGCTCTGTCTGGTCGGGGCAGCGTGGTAAGCTCGGGGGTCGATGTGCCAGCTGTTGGGCATGAATGCAAACGTTCCCACGGACATCTGCTTCTCGTTCGAGGGATTCCGAGCGCGTGGGGGACGCACGGACCGTCATGGCGACGGCTGGGGCATTGCTTTCTTCGAGGGACGAGGCGTCCGCACCTTCCTCGATCCAGCACCGGCCAGCGATTCACCCATTGCAGACTTCGTGCGGCGCTACCCCATCAAGAGCTGTCACGTCATCGCTCATATCCGGCGGGCAACTCAGGGTAACGTCGCGCTCGAAAACTGTCACCCCTTCGTCCGTGAGCTGTGGGGACGGCACTTCGTGTTCGCTCACAACGGGGATCTGCCGGGGTTCCGGATTCAGCCCTCCGTCGCCTTCTCTCCAGTTGGATCTACCGACAGCGAAGCCGCATTCTGTCATATCCTGCGGCGGATGGTCGACGAGTTTGGCGAAACGGAGCCCGAACTCCGGGAGTTCTTTGGGCTGCTTCGCCAGGAGACGGCCGCGCTTTCGCAGCGTGGGCCCTTCAATTACCTGCTGTCGAACGATCGCTTCCTTTTTGCTCACGCCTCGACGACTCTCCACTACATCGTACGCCAGTCGCCCTTCTGTTCCGCTCACCTGATCGACGAAGACTTCAGCATCGACTTCAGTGAGGTAACGACCGAGCGAGATCGCGTAGCTATCATTGCTACCACGCCGCTCACCGACAACGAATCTTGGACAGCGGTTCCTGCGGGACAGCTCTTGGTCTTCGAAGGCGGCGCCCCCTTGCCAGGGCCGATGTGAAGAGAGGCAAGCAAGCTCATGGAAACGCTCCCTGAAGGTCCGGGATATCGAACCTTTGGACGTGCCGCGGTCGTACCAGAAACGGGCACAACCGCGGCTGTGGACTAGGGCTCAAGGCATGCGGAGGCGCATGGTTCAGCAGAGCAAACCGGACTAGTTGGCTGAAGGCAAGAGCACTGCATCGATGACGTGGATCACGCCGTTGGTGGTCACGATGTTGGCTGCGGTCACGGTCGCATCGTCAATCTTGACTCCCGCTGATTTGCTGACCGTTACCGATCTGCCCTCGAGAGCTGTCGGAACCATGGCCCCGTCCGCGAGATCTGCCGGTCCCGCCCATCCGGGGACCACATGATAGAGGAGCACCTCGCTCAATGCCTCGGTGGAAAGCCCGCCGAGCACACCTGGATTGGCGGCTTCGAAGGCAGCGAAGGCATCGTCTGTCGGCGCGAACACGGTGTAGGGGCCTTCACCCATGAGTGTTTGGTCGAGCCCCGTCGACACCAGAGCGCCCGCCAGGATGGTAAAGGATCCAGCCGAAAGTGCCGTTTCGACCAGGTTCTCACTCGGCGGCACGATCACGCTATCAATCACATGAATCACCCCGTTCGAGGCTTGGATATCGGTGGTTACGACGTCCACACCGCCCACCTTCGCACCTGACGTCAGATCGACCGCGAAGGGAAGCCCCTGAAGCGTGACCACCAGGCTCCCCGACACCAGATCATTCGCGGCCACGCTGCCGCTCACGACGTGATAGCTCAGAACATCAGCCACCTGGTCCGTCGACAGACTCGCGAGCACACCAGGGTTCTCAGCCTCGAATGCTGCGAAGGCCGCATCCGTTGGAGCGAACACCGTGAACGGTCCTTCGCCCTTCAAGGCGGCGGTGAGGCCGGTTGCATCCAGCAAGGTCGCAAGCTGACCGAAGGTTCCCCGAGCGGCTGCTGTCTCCACGATGTCTGACGCCGCCTCTTCCCCGGGTGTCTCCTCCATCCCAGGCGTAGCGCTGTTGTCTTTGTCGTCGTCGGAGTCGCAGCCGAGGACGAAGAGCAGCGTGGCTGCCGTAGCGGTGGCGGAGAATTTGGTGAAACTAGAAAACTTGGTCATTGGGACTGGCTCCTGGTTCGGTTGAGTCTTGCGGTTGATCTGGGAACCTCCGATGCATAGGGATCGTTCAAGGTTTGTCCATCCTTCATGAGTAAGAATTGTAAACTTGTCGAAAAATAACCAGAAATGAATCGACAAACATTAGACAGGAGTTATCTATTGAGAGGTGGACGAGCGCAACCATAGACCGTCGGGCCTGTATCGGATTCAGACTGTCTCGCGCATGACAGGTGTGCCCTCCGCCGTCTTGCGCGCCTGGGAAAAGCGCTATGGCATCCCGGCGCCGCGCCGAACGGACACAGACTACCGCCTTTACTCAGACGGGGATGTGGCGATGATCCGGCGCATGGGCGCGCTCCGCGCGACGGGGTTGGTGGCTTCGGAGGCTGCGCGGATCGTTCTTTCCGAGCAACCCTCGGCGAGCACGGCGCCGCAAGTGGGAGAGGCTTCGGTGGAGCGCTTGCTCGTGGCAGCAAGAAAAATGGACGGCGCCGCCATCGACCAGTGCCTTGCCTCGTTGGTTACCTTCGGCAACGCCAAAGAGGCCTTCGACCGTGTGATAGGGCCAGTTCTTCGCGCTGTGGGCGAGTTGTGGCAAGCCCAAGAGATCTCCGAAGCGGAGGAACACTTGTTGAGCGAGCACATCTCTTTCGTCCTGAGGAGCTGGCTTACTGTGGCGCGACCGTCTGTGGGTGCAAAGGTGGCCCTGCTCGCCTGTCATGCAGACGAGTTGCACACCATCCCCGCCTACGGAGTCGCGCTGCGCTGGGCAAGCTTGGGTTGGGATCCGATCGTGCTCGGTGCACGCACCTCGCCGGCGGCTCTGCGGCAGGCGGTGGAGCGGCTCTCGCCCGGTGTGGTGGGGCTGTCCATCACCACGCCCATCGATGGTGCAGGGGCGAAGCTCCTGCCCGAGTACGCGACTGCCGTTGGCAGAGTGCCGTGGTTGGTTGGGGGCGGGGCCTCCGCGGTGGTGGCAGACGAGGTGAGAGTGCTTGGCGGGCTGACGGGAGAGGAGTCGGTACAGTTCCTCGCACACGAGCCGCGCTCTCTCGTTGCACCATCCGGGGCGGGTTCTCGACGATGAGCCCCAGCCAGTGGCAGCACATCACGAGTGCTGGCGTCTGTGCGCGTGGTTCGTGACTACTTGAGGGCAGCGATGAAGTAGCCGGCGGCTATGGCTGTGCCGATGACCCCAGCCACGTTGGGCCCCATCGCGTGCATGAGAAGATAGTTCTGAGGATCGTGGCGTTGTCCCTCGACGTGACTGACCCGAGCCGCCATCGGGACCGCGCTCACGCCGGCGGAGCCGATCAGTGGGTTGATCGGATTCTTGCTAAGAAGATTCATCAGCTTGGCCATCAGCACTCCCCCCGCGGTGGACAGTGCGAAGGCCACCACACCCATACCAATGATCCCGATGGTCTTCGGCTTGAGGAAGTTGTCACCGTTCATGGTGATGCCGACGCTGGCTCCGAGAAAGATGGTCGTGATATTGATGATCTCGTTTTGCGCCGCACGGCTGAGGCGTTCCGTTACGCCGCTCTCCCGGAGGAAATTCCCGAGAAACAACATGAACAGCAGACCTGCCGCGTCGGGAACCAGAAGGATGCAGAAGCACATCACCACCACGGCGAACAGGAGCTTCTCGAGACGGGACACCTTCCGCAACGTCTTCATCCGGATCAGCCGTTCCTTCTTGGTGGTGAAGAGGCGCATGATCGGCGGTTGAATCAGGGGCACCAACGACATGTAAGTGTAGGCAGCCACGGCGATCGGTCCGAGCAAGTGCGGTGCCAGCTTGTTGGCGAGGAAGATAGAGGTAGGCCCGTCCGCTCCGCCAATGATACCGATCGAGGCGGATTCAGGGATTGTGAAGCCGATCCCCACAGCGAAAAACATCGCGGCGAACACCCCGAACTGGGCTGCCGCACCGAGCAGGAGAGTGCGAGGATTGGCGATCAGTGGTCCGAAATCAGTCAGGGCCCCAACCCCGAGAAAGATGATGGGAGGGAAGAGTTCGAGGTGGATCCCCTGCGAGATGTAGTAAAAGAGCCCTCCCGTTCCATCGGGGCGCAGCGGTATGCCGTCGAGGCCCTCCAGCACGCCTCGGGACGGCAGGTTGGCCATCAGCGCGCCCATGGCGATCGGCACCAGGAGTAGGGGCTCGAAGCCCTTTTTGACGGCCAGGTAGAGCAAGACCACGACCACGCCCCACATCACCAGCATGCGCCAAGTGATGTCCATGAACGAGGTGGTTGCCCAGATGCCCTCGAGAGTCTGCCACATGGGATCTTTACCTAGCCGATGGTCACGAGGAGCTGCCCCTCTTCGACCGAGTCACCGACATTGACGTGCACCACGGTGATTGTCCCTTCAATGGGGGAGGAGACCACGGTGTTCATTTTCATGGCCTCCAAGGTTACCACCGTCTGTCCTTTCGTGACTCGTGCCCCGACTTTGGCGTCGATCGACACCACCTTGCCGGCGATCGGGCTGGGCAGATCGCCAGTGGCTGTTGGAGCGTTCGCGCGGGAGGGGCTGGTGGGCGCGCTCACGGAGGTGTTCGCAGCCAACGCAGAGGGAGCAGCGGCGGCCGCTCCGGTTAATTCGGATTCGACGTCGTCGAGGACTTCGGCGAGTACGTCGTAGGTCTTGCCGTTGAAGGTGATGCGGAGGTGCTTCTTCATGAGATAGGCTCGAGGTTTTTTCGGGAAGGCTCGGCGGTAACGGCTGGATGTCAGCGCAGCCGATGGGAGAGGTGGATGTCTCGCCGGCCAGAGTCCGCCCAGGACGTTTTGGTCGGGTGAACGGCGACGACGCGTGAGTTCGGGCCGAGCAGCATGGTCACGACGGCCGCGATCACGACGGCGGCCTCGTCATCCGGAGCAGGTTCGCCGAGCGCCGAACTCGTGGCGAGAGTGACGGTGGAGGGGGGCACCGGTACCCCAGAACTCTCGAACCGACGCACCAGCCAGCTCATCAGTGCGGTCAGGGCCCAGAGGGTCGCGAGGGCAAAGACCACCACCAGAAAGCCCGCGAAGTGCTGGGATGCGAGTCGGATGTTCTCGATGTTCATGGGTAGCTCTCCCCGACTAGAGCGGGATGTTCCCGTGCTTCTTCGGGGGTCGGGTTTCGCGCTTGTTCAGCAAGGTGCGCAAGCCCAAGGATACCGCGGCCCGACTCTGCGCTGGCGTGATGACGTCGGTGATCAAGGCGCTCTTGGCGGCCTGGTAGGGGGATGAAAACTCTTCACGATAGTCTTGAACGAGCTTGGCGGTGGTGGCTGCCGGATCGGCGGAGGCCTTGATCTCTCGGCTGAAGATGATCGGTACGGCTCCATCGGCTCCCATGACGGCAATCTCCGCGGTGGGCCAGGCGTACACCAAATCTGCCCCCAGGTCACTCGAGCACATCGCGAGATAGGCTCCGCCGTAGGCTTTGCGCAAGATGACCGTGATCTTTGGTACGGTAGCGGCCGCGTAGGCAAACAGCATCTTGGCACCGTGACGTATGATGCCGTCGCGCTCCTGGGCCAGCCCCGGCATGTATCCGGGCACATCCACCAGCGTCAAGAGCGGCACACCGAACACGTTGCACGTCCTGACGAAGCGTGCCCCCTTGTCCGATGCATCGATATCCAAGCAGCCCGCCTTCACCTTGGGTTGGTTGGCGACTACTCCGACCACCACACCATCGATTCTTGCGAACCCCACCACCAAATTGGGCGCAAAAGACGCCATGATCTCGAAAAAGCTCCCGCGATCGACCAGAGCCCCGATCACGTCCTTGACGTCGAAACCTTGCTTCGGATCCGAAGGGATCAGCTCGTTGAGCCGTGGCACCGGCGCCAAGGAGACGTGGGGGGTCGGGTGATGTGGGGGGTCGTCGGTGTTGTTGGAAGGAAGGTAACTCATCAACGCCTGGGCGAGGCGCACTGCGTGAGCATCATCCTCAGCGATCAGATGAACGTTGCCACTTACGCTCGCGTGGGCATCCGCGGTCGCAAACTGTTCGAGCTTGGCGTTTTCGCCGGTGGCCGCCCGGATCACCTGTGGTCCACAGATGAACATGTTGGTGGCTTCGTTTCTCACCATGATCAGGAAATCCATCAAGGCCGGCGAGTAGGCGGCACCGCCTGCACAGGGTCCGGCGATGATGGCGATCTGTGGGACGAGCCCGCTCGCCGCAACGTTGCGGAAGAAGATTTGGCCGTATCCAGAAAGGGAATCGACCCCTTCCTGGATACGCGCACCTCCGCTATCGTTGATACCGACCACGGGCATCCCCGCCTTCATGGCGTAATCCAGGAGCTCACAGACTTTCTTGGCGTGAATTCGCCCGAGCGCTCCGCCACCTACCGTGAAATCGTGAGAGTAGGCTGCCACCGGGCGCTGATTCACGAACCCGATTCCGGTCACGACTCCATCAGCCGGCATGGATTTTCCGGCCAAGCCGAAGCCCGTACAGGCGTGATCCGCGTGCATTCCGAACTCGACGAAGCTGTCTTGATCGAACAACGAGAGGAGTCGTTGCCGCGCCGAGAGCTGACCCTGGCGCTGTCGAGCCAGAAGCTTCTCCGGTCCGCCCCCGGCCAGCGCCGTGGCACGTCGGGTTTCGAGCTGCTTCAGAAGGAGTGGATCGATGGGCATCAGGCAAATCTCTCGAAAAAGCTTGGTCACCCTGGGGAAACCCACCGCGCCTCGCGTCGAGGGGGGGGGCTGGAAGGGCTGCCGAAGCTAGCAGAAAATGGGGAGCGTGAGACCCTGATCGCAAAGATCCCTGCGCTTTGGCCCAGCAGGTTGACCGCTGCGGAGTTGGCGAGGGGCCAAGTCGAGTGAGGGGTGGTGGGACACGGCATGGGCTGCATGGCCCGTGTCTGTGCTGGCGCGACGCGGAGCGTGTGACGCACCCAGCATTCACGGGCGGCGGAAAACGGCCAAGTGCCGCCGGGTGCGGGCCGAGGGATGGGGATGGGGTATGGGGATCAGACCTAGTGTTTTGGCGCTTGTGAGCTCGTCCCTGAACTGCTCTGGCTTCACGTGGAAGGGTGGCTCGATGAGCAGCACTCGTCCGCCCGGGCGGAGGGTTCCGCTGATCTCTTGCAGAATCTGCTCGGGAGCTTGGGTCTCGTGCAGTACGTGGATCAGCACCGCCAGGTCAATTCTGGCTTCGAGGTCGTCCAGAGCAAGCCCCCGTTCCGTGCAGCCGCGGAGGCTGACCCGCGAGGCCAGTCGGTGGCGCCGCAGCCGCCGCTCGAGGCCGGTCAGCATCTGCGGCTGTATGTCCACGCAGTGCAGGTGGCCGTCCGAACCCACATGCTGGGCCATGGGCAAGGTGAAAAAACCCATCCCCGGTCCAAGTTCCAGCACCTGGTTGCCTCGTGCCAGCAAGGGAAGCACCAGCTCGTCGGGGTTCTCGAGGTGCCGGCGCAGCGGGCTCGCCAAGAGCCAGCCAATCCACCAAGGACAGCGATGATTGTCGGACATAGCAGCATCTTTCTCAGTAGTTCTGCGGGTTGCGTGACCGCGTGATAGAATGTGAGCGATGACTCAGAACCGCAACTCGCGTTTGCCCGCGGGCGCGCCGTCCCCAAAACCTAGGCAAAATTCCAGTGTCTTGTGCAAGCCAGCCGCGGGGAGTGTGGTGACGGCGAAGCAGACTGCTCGGATTTGCCCGGCGTTGACCTCGGTACAGAAGAGGGGACCGCGTCCCACGAAGAGCCGTACTCCCACTCAGGACCGAGCGCGGGAAACCCAGCAAGCGTGCATAGACGCGGCAGAACAGCTGTTGGTCGAGGTGGGGTACGCGGCCGCCTCGACCAATGCCGTCGCCCGCCGAGCTGGCGTCTCGATTGGCTCGCTCTACCAGTACTTCGACGACAAGGACGCGGTGTTCCGTGCCGTGGTGAACCGACATCGAGCCGAGATGCATCCGCTGATCGCCGATACGCTGAGCCTGATGGACGACCCGAAGAAAGACCTGCTAGAGGTCACGCTGGCCCTGCTGCGTCAGATGGCCGAAGTGCATGCCAGAAACCCGCGCTTGATGCGGGCGCTACAGAGCGAGTTGGGATGGCTCGAGCACGACGAGCACGAGGAAACGGCGCTCCTGGAGCGGGTACAGCCGATCGTGGAGGCGCGTACCAGCGCGTGCCCGAAGCGGGCGTTGGTCGTCGCCCATTTGATGGTGACCACCGTGAACCACCTTGCTCGCTGGATGGTTCATGAGCGGCCTCGGGGGCTTGATGAAGCGCAGTGCATCGCCGGCATCGGCAGGATGCTCGAGGCGCTGCTCGGTGAACCGGGACACGCATCGCAGTGATGACCTGGCTTCGATCGAGTTTCCGGAGCAAAAAGGAGGTGCTGCACGATCGACGCTGGCACATGCGGGCGTGAGGTTGCGCTTTCACCATCCCGCGTGGTAGAATCCAGATCCATGTTGAAGGTTGCGCACTCTCTGGCCTCTGTCGAGGGTAGTCGTCTGCTCGATGTGCGTCAGCCTGCGCGGTTCTCGCGGCGTGAGCCCGCGCCCCTCGGGCCAGGCTGACAGCCTCTTTGCACGAGATTCCACGTCTTTCGCGAGACATCGAGCAAGGCATCCAAGCGCTCAACCGTGCTCTCGGTGTGACTTGGCTCAGGGAGCTGTCTCGCTCCAATGAGCCGGCATCTAGGCCACTCGTGCCATGACCTAGGCTAACCCCTGGCCGCCTACCCGTGACCGTTCGCGCCCTGCGCCACGGTTCGAAGGAGAGCTGTATGCAGATCCCACCCGTGCTTTTCACGATCATACTCGACAACACCATCCTTTCTTGGATGACGGCTGTCTTGGTAGCGGGCCTCTCGATGTTTGGCATCGGGTTGGTCAAACGCTGGGTGCTGAACCGACTCCGACGCTTCGCTGAGCGTACGCACTCTCGTGTCGATGACATCGTGAGTGCGGTGCTGCTGCGCACCACTCGGCTCCTTTATATCACGACGGGCGTCTGGTTGGGGTCGCGACACCTCGAGCTCCAGCCCGCCTTG
Source organism: uncultured Polyangiaceae bacterium (assembly GCA_964396375.1). Taxonomy (GTDB): domain Bacteria; phylum Myxococcota_A; class Polyangia; order Polyangiales; family Polyangiaceae; genus FEN-1139. The sequence goes on from CAYNEY010000020.1 coordinate 81,823, forward strand.
GAGCATTGGATCCGGGTTTCGATGATCCTGGTCGTGTTGATTCAAATCGGGCTTTGGGCGCGGGTGGCTGTCGAGCGGGTCGCGGAATCCTGGCGCATGTCGCGGGGAGAAGACTCCGGCGCGAAGACGGCAGTGGCCGCGGTGGCGTTCTTGTCCAAGCTCGCGATCGGTTCGATTCTGCTGGTGCTGGCGTTGAGCGTTCTCGGCTTCGAGATAGGTGCTCTGGTGGCTGGGTTGGGGATGGGTGGGGTTGCTGCTGCGCTGGCCGTTCAGCGCCTGTTGGGTGACGTATTCGCGTCGCTCACGATCTACTTCGGTCGTCCCTTCGAAATCGGAGATTTCATCATCGTGGGCTCGGAGATGGGAACAGTGGAGGTGATTGGTCTTCGAACCACGCGGCTCCGTTCGCTGGGAGGGGAAGAACTCGTGTTTGCCAACGGCGATCTGACCCAGAGTCGGATCCGTAACTACAAACGAATGAAGGAGCGTCGAGTGCTATTCGTGCTTGGCGTCGAATACGCCACACCGCTTGCCAAACTCGACCAGATCCCCGGTTTTATCCGGGAGATCGTAGAGGCGCGTGACGGTGTGCGCTTTGAGCGCGCTCACTTCAAGGAGTACGCCAGCTATTCCCTCAACTTTGAGATCGTCTACCACGTCTCGTCCCCCGACTACAATACCTTCATGGATCACCAGCACGCGATCAACCTCGCCATCTTTGCCGAGTTCGAGGGTCGGGGGATCCAATTTGCATTCCCCACCCAAACACTGCACGTACACCCGCTCAGTGCCAACCTAGCCGAGGTGAGCTGAGACCGAGCGGGTATCGATAGATTGAGGGAGGTGAAGCCGCACTTCGCTCGCGAGCGTCTCTAGAGCAGCTGCTGTGCTCCCGAGAAGGCACTTTCGATCCGGAGTGCCGCCACGCCATGGCCGGGATGCTGCGGTGGATTCCAGCGTTTCATGGCGTCGAAGAGCGGGCCTTCTGCGTGATACTCGAGGGGCCCCTTGAGTTGGAAGGATTTCCCTTCCTTGGTGATGAAGAGCACGCTGGCCCGAGTCTTGGTCGTGATGTTCTTGAGCGTCTTGTCGAAGTAGTTGTTGGCGACGAGCACCGTGTCCTCGTCCAAAGCCACACAGGTGGCGTAGATCGCGTTTGGAATCCCTTCGGGACTGACCGTGGTCAGTACCATTGGTCCCTCGCGGTCTTGCCATGCCTGAGCGATTGATTCCGGGAGCCTTGCCATCTCGATGATCCTTTCGGTCTCGGTTCCGGCAAGCCGCCGGAGTCCGTAGCGCTGGGCATTGATACCAGAGCCCTTGTGACACTGCACCAACATGTCGAGATGTGGCACCGGCTGACGCTCGGCTCTCTTTCAGTGGTACTGCCTTTCCGTATCCACAGGCCTGTCAGGTGGATCATGCGCAGAACAGCTTCGCGAACAACGCGTCGAGGCGGGGTAGAACAGAACGTTCCACGGAGCTTCGAACCTGCGCAACCAGCGCCGGATCATAGCGGTGAATCGCCAGCGCCTCGAGCGCCAACCGCGCTCGGAGCGTGGAATCACCTTCGATGGTCGAGAGAAGAAACTGCCGTGCCGTCGATGAGCGCCCCGTTCCTAGGGCCAGGATTCCAACCCGGAGCTCTGGCTCGGTGGCCACCTCGGACACCCAATCGATCACGTGGGTTACCGTTTCGGAGCGGTCGGACTGGGCGAAGGCCACCAGCGCCGTCTCCCGGCGCAGCTGATCGGCTTGTTTGAGCTCTGCCACCAGATAGGCTCGTGCCCAGTCGAAGCAGAGGCGAAGCAAAGAAGACGCGCACGCGACTCTGACCTCGGGTTCCTGTTCGGGGAGGGCTAGGCGTTGCACGAGCAGCCCGGCATGTTCCCGTGTCCCGTAGTGCCCGAGGGCTTCGGCGACGCCAGCCCGGACTCCCAAATCGAGGTCGGAGAGGAGAAGCCCGGCGTTGAGCCCAGCATCTGGGTGGTTCATCCGGAACAGGCCGGAAACGCCCCGGAGCCGCACGGGACCGGCCGTGTCGACCGCGCCACCCCAAACGGGCTCTCGCTGGACGAGCCTTACTGCAGCGATGAAGGGTTCCGCGTCGAGGGAGCCCAAATGGTCGAGGGCGGAGAGAATGGCGAGTTTCGCTCGACAGCCCGGGTCAAGTTTCGCTCCGTGCGGCACGAACCGCGAGAAGGCATCGATCAGCGCCGGACAAAGGTCGGCCAGACAAAGACTCTGTGCCAGCACCGAAGCTCGCTCGACCACCAAGAAATGCCGCTGACTCAAGGCTCGCGCAACCTCCCGCGCGAATGCTGGATCCGGGCTCGGCGTCGCGAGCTTATCGAGTGTTGCCTCGTGTGTTGGGGGGCGTCGAGCCACTTCGGCGTCCTACCCGCACGAGTGATGATGTCAAGGCGCTGGATTGCCACCCGTGATATCCGTCACGTGGTCTTGTTCGCGGGGACGTGGAGATGGGTCTTGGGTGGGGGTGGAGTCCACGCGAGCATAAGTACGGCGCTTCTGGTCGTAGCGAAACCTCACGACGCGATGCTGCTTGACCGTCTCCCTTCCATCTGGTTCGAGGTCGTGGATCAAAAACTCTATCTGAGCGAGATCCGGGGCCGCTCTTACCTTCCAGGTGTGGTCATCGTCGATAAGCTCCTCGTGTTGCCACACCGACGTGCTGAAATGGCCGCTGGAGTCGAGTTCGACCGCTGATAAGACCACGCGCCGGCAGCTTCCGCAGGACCCGGCGCGAAGTGGGTTTCTGGCGCGCTCGGCCACACTCAGCAGCACCCGGCGCTCCGTGGCACCGACCTGACCCACGGCCCGGGCGAATAGCTCGAAATTGGGCACGGTGAGCGCATCGATGATGCGGTTGCCCTTCATCGAGAAGAGGCCGCTCGTGATGGTGTCGCCGAAGGCCGGGGCCACCGGTGTGGTGAGGATGCGGTTCCCCGCGAACAAGCAGAGTTCGCGGGCCTTGGTGAGGTCGAGGGTCGTCTGGTCGGGGAAGGGTCGTACGGGTTCGTACTGATAGCCTTCAATCGGTGTGGAGTAGACCCGAACCTGGCCTGGGCTGGTGAGGGAATACCCGAGCCGATCAGCGTTGAGGTGGGCCACGAGCGTGAGCCACGATGATGGAGATGTGGGGTGGAGGTGAGCGACAGGGACCGCCACCGCGCTGAGAACGGGGGCTTCGGGTGATGCTATCCCGGCGATGCGCAGGGACGGCTCTGTCTCAGAGGGGAGCCACAGCCAGAGTCGATCGACGGAGGGCGTAACGGCCCAAGGGAGGGAGGTGAGTGGTAGGCGCACCTCGAAGGAGACGTGCTGGCCCGCGATGCGGGGCTGAGCCTCCAGATGACGCATGAACCGGGCAAGCTCGCTGGTTTGACTGGCCCGCGCGGCACGGAACCAGATCCTGCAGTCTTCGACCTGTTGGGCTGTGCGTTCCCGACCGGGAAACCGTTCCGGAGAGGCGCAGTCTTCTTCACTCGAGAGAGCGATCTCGTCTGCCTGGCTCCCGAAGCTTGGATTTCCGGTCAGAGGTGCCGGCACACCGAAGGACAGCGCCAGCCGGAGTGGCTGATGACCGAAGGCGTCGAAGGCTGTCCGGTCCATGTGGCACGACAGTCGAAGCTGGTCTGAGTTGAGAGATGCGGTACAGGTGAGGGGAGGGCGCGCATCGGCTGCCTGGGCCTGACTGTTCCACAGGCAGGATAGGGCGAGCGAGAGGGCAGCGTAGCGGAGTGGCACTGTGCTGGGAGTCTACCCCGATGCAACCCGAGATGTCGGCGACGAACGAACGTCCGAGACCAATGTCTCGGCGATGGGGTGGCAAGCGGCTGCTGCCTCGAGGTTGGACGCAGAGCGTCACCCCATGGCCCGTGATGCTCCGCAGGGAGCCGGCCCCGAGATCCGGGCCAGAACTCTACCCTCCAGCTTGGGATCGGGTGAGCACGAGCCAGGGTGAAGGTGCGCGAGTGCTCGACCCAGACCACGAGCCGTGCGAAGGTCGCACCCCAGCATGATCCCCACGACCCGTCGAGCCTGGCTGATCGCGTGCTGCGCGCTCTACCTTGGGCCAGCCTGCCGCAGGACGGAACCGGCGCCTTCGCCTGCGCCCGCGGGCACGATGAGCACAGCGCCTCAGCCGAGCGTGGTTCCCGTCGCCACCACGCAGGTCAGCCCGGCGTCAGCGAGGCCGCCGCTGCCACGCCCACTCCCACTCCCACCTTCCAAACCCACACCGCTCGACCCGGCTGGGCAACGCACCGCGCACGCGTACCTTGCGGCACTCGGTCAAGGGCGCAAGGCCACCGTGGCGAAGGACTACGGCGCGGCCGACCTGGCTTTTGGCCGGTGTCTCGAGCTTGTGCCCAATGATCCGCGCGCCATGAGCGAGCGAGGCTATGCGCGGCTGCTCGCCGACCGCCTGCCAGAGGCCAAGAGCGATCTTCTGGCCGCCCGAAGCCGCGCGCCCAGCGTGGCCCTCGAACTTCAGATCCTGCACAATCTGATCCTGGCATCGAAACGAACCGGGGATGAGCGGGCCCAGCGGGCTTGGGAGGATGAGAAGCGTCGGCTCGAGGCGGCGAGGCGTATGCCCGACGGGACGCAGTGTGTGAGCGACATCACCCGGGGTGGCCTCGAGCCACGGCGCCTGGACTCGTTCGATGCGGTCATGAAGCTCGTGCTCGCCGAGCACAAGCAGGCAGAGCCTGGCAGCGACCAGGCTGTCGCGTTTTCCGAACCGTATGGCGACGGCGACTACCCAGTGCGTCTCGAGGCCCTGCGGAAGGTGCAGCCTTTTCCTGACGGTTTCCATGTCCTCTGGACCTCGGGTGCCGAGGGCTACCGAAACCACGCCGTCATCGCCGAAGCCGGCCGATTCTACGTCTATCCCAACCTGTCCGCGGGCTATGTCCCGCTCTGTGGGTTCGAGGGGCTGGCGGAGGTCACCATCGCGGGGGGAGGCCCGACACCTTGGCGGCTCATTCGCGAGACGCGCTCTCTGGTGCGAGGGTACCGGTGTGCGGACGAAAGCGGGTCCTGCGTCGAAAAGACGGATGGATCGACACCCGCGCTGATGGGCTTCTGCAGCTGGACCGGCACCGATATCGACGTCACCGTTCTTGATGCGAAGACCTTCCGCGGCATCTTGACGCTCACCGCCTCCGTGCAACCCATCAAGGACGACGACGTGGATGCTCCGGCGCGCGTCCTCGATCTCGACTGGGGAGTCGATCACGTGATGGTCCGTGCGTGTGGGCGTCGGCAGCGAGTCCCGTACCTCGCTCCGCAGTGACCTCCTCGACGGGCTCGAGCCTGCGCGTGAGCGCGCCGTCGGCCAATTCTCGGTGAGATGGGGCGTTCCCACGCCGCTCTCGACCCAGTCAGGTCGATTTCTCACGCCCTTCTCAGTGGGATTGGGTATTCTGGTGGCGGTGGGTGAGGAGCGGAACCATGTCGACGTCGATTGAGCGGATCGTGCAGGCATTTCGAGCTGACGGGTACTCGGTCAGCGAGACCGAGGACGTCTTTCGCTACCAGGATGGCTTCGGGGTGCGGGCTACGAGCCCGGCCACCATCGGCGCTACCGGCAAGAACAAGCAGGTCTTCTTCGTGGAGGGCTCGCCCTACCAGCTTGGTTACCTGACCGCATCGATGGCCCCAAGTCAGCTTTCTGCCATGGCCGTGGATTTCACGCGCGAGGTCGTGCTCGATTTCGTTCACGAGGGATTGGGCGACAGACTCCCGGTGGTAGGGGCGATCTTGAAGAAGCTGGTGCTCTTGGTCCAGAGGGAGGAGCAGGCCATGACAGCGATCCCGGACTATCTCATGGACGAGATGCGGGGCCTTCTGGATGGCTATCACAAAGCTTGCTCTGGTGTCGCCGGGTTGGCATGCAAAGAGGTCACGCTGGATGACCTGCTGGTACTCAACCTGGGCGTGGATGTGCTCTTGGCTTGTGTCTATCCCCTCGAGTTGCCGAAGGTGTTCGAGAAGCTCACGACGGATGAGCAGCGAGAGATCCGCCGCGCCTTCGCCAAGTCCAGCGGAGCAGTCCTGCCGCTTCTGATTCGCCGCCTAGGCCTTCGTGGACCGCTCCAGACCGAGCGCGAGCGGCGCTTCCGGATCCCGTATTTCTGTAACGCGTTCTCTGCGAAGCGGAGCGCGACCAGCGACGGCACGAGCCATTTCTTCGGTCGCGACTTCATGTTCACCACCTCAGGGATCTTCAACGTCTGCGCCACGATGATGATCCGCTCACCGAAGGGGCTGACAGGTCATCAGCCCACGCTCAGCGTCACTGCCCCTGGGTTCGTGGGCTCCGTCACGGCCATGAATCCGGCGGGGGTGGTGTGCGGGGTCGATATGGTGGCCTCCGCAGCGTGCAACCCAGATCACCCTGGTCTAAACTCGCTGCTGCTGGTCCGCGATGGTATCGAGATGCAGAGTAGCGGAGCCGCGCTGGCGCAGCACATCATCGACGCCCCCCGCGGCGTCTCCTGGCTGTACCCCTTTGCGGACGGAACCCACGATCAGGCGGGAGTGGTCGAGGCGACCGGGGTCACGACGGGGCTTTCACCCACCAGTTTTCCGCCGCTCTTGCTCCGATGCCTCCTTCCTTCGAAGGGATATCTCGACCAGAACCCGAGCGGCACCCTCGAACGCGGCGCGATGGTGCGAAAGAGCGACTGGCCGGGGCAGACCAACGCCGACAAGTACTGGGCGCGCTTCAATCCGAGGCTGTTCGAACTCTTCGGGAAGCACTACTCGAGCACGGCGATGGGACCGAAGGGGTTCATCGACGCGACCGACAAGGAGAAGAACTGCCCTCATGCCTTCTATTTCCCTCCCCAGCGCGAGGCCTGTCCGGATCTCTTGATCGCGACCAACTTCTACCTCTCGCCGGAGCTGGCGTTGACCAGCATGGGATGGGAGCCGGCCTTGCTCTCGAGTGGTGAGCAAGATGACCTGCAGTACCGCTATGACCAGCTCAACCTCAAGCTCACCACGCTGATAGAGGAAGGCGGCGTGGACTGGGACAGCGCGCTCCAGGTGCTGAAATTCCGTGATCCGAATCCAGCCGACCCTGAGAAGATCATCGAGGGAGCCCTGTCCCTACTCGAGCTGAAGACGCTGCGTATCACCAGTCACTACGGCTTCTACGGTGACGCGTGGGTCGAGCTCGACTTCAGTCGGTACGTCGCCGCGATCGCGGAAGGCTGAGCGAGGGCCCTACCGGCAATATTTCTCGCGGTCAGGCGCGATCGGCAACTCGAAGGGGTGGGTCTCGGAGTAGGAAACGCAGGGATCGAACCAGCTCTTGATCTCGTTCGTGTAGTAGTCGGCGCCTTCCAGGCTCGAGTGAGCGGCTTCGGCGCCCATCAAGTAGCACGCCATGCCGATGTGAAGAGTGCCAGTGACGCCGCTGCCCGCACAGTACTCGTAGATCCACACCGTGTCTGAGCCGCCGTTTCCGCTGCCGAAGGTGAAGATGTACCAAGTGGCGAGCGCGATATTGCAGTGCACATCCACCATCATCGAAGCTTTGGTGGCATAGGAGTCGGTGTTGGTGATGGTCCCGAAATCGCAGCCCACCCGGGCCATGGCGTCTCGCGGGCCATAGTCGGCGAAGTCTCGCACGGTGGAGGTGAACCGGATCTGTAGGAGCCCGACGGAGGGATCTTCGCCGGCACCGGTGGTGCCGGCGAGCACGTCATACGAGCTCTCGGCGTTGATGGCTGCCACCAGAAACATCTGACAATAGGTCTGCCATTCGGCTCCGGGAGGCGCGAACTCCGCGCAGGTAGCCACGATAGCGTCGATGATCGGCGCACGTTCCAGAGGGCCCAGCTCCGGTGCGCCCCAGGGCAAGCCATCCATGCAGACGTTGATCGCCTCAGCGACACCTGGATCAACCGAGGTCGTGCCGCCCTCGGCAGACACGGCGCCGCCTTGACCTTGGCCGCCCTCGGCAGACACG
>CAYNEY010000020.1:90048-97738 GCA_964396375.1 uncultured Polyangiaceae bacterium
GACCTTGGCCGCCCTCGGCAGACACGGCGCCGCCCTGACCTTGGCCGCCCTCGGCAGACACGGCGCCGCCCTGACCTTGGCCGCCCTCGGCTTGTGTTGTCCCGCCTGACACACTGCTATCCCCTCCAGTGTCCGAACCGTGGTTGCTTTCGGTAGTCGACGCACAACCAGTGAGAGAGGCGATCAGGATCAGGCCGACTCGGGGAAGCATGAACCGTAAGGTAGCATCTCTTGCTGTACACGTACCCGGTTCGCGTTCGGTGGAGGTTGTTTTGGCCGTACGAAAACCGCGTTCAGCTCAAGTGTCGCGATTTGTCCGGGCAGGGGAGAGCATCAAGCGCGCCACGGTTCAGCGCACGAACTTGGACAGCAGGCGGATGTACGCCACCTGATACCCATTGCTAGGCTCGGAGATGCTCCACGAGCCTTCGGGCCACACCGCATTGAAGTCCTTGTAGGACTTTTGGGGAGGTTGACCGAGGGGTGGGCTTACCCGATCAGGCGCGCACTCGGGCGCGCTCGTGTCGCCGCATTCGTAGTAGGCGTTGGGCCCACCGGAGAGGAACCCAGGAGGTGGACCGTAGGTGGACTCACCGACTCGGTCCCAAAGTGGGCTACCGTTGGCGAACCAACTGTGGAAGATTTCATTTACCGAGTTCTCCGCGCCGTACTCGTACATGTTGGTCAGATACACCAAGCTGAACGGATTGGTGCCGTGTAGGTACTGCAGGTACGGAGCCGCTGCCCGCTGCATCTCCTGGTTGGCGCTCTCGTCGAGGTCGTAGGTCACCACATTGTAGAAGTTGTTTCCCATGTGGGCCTTGATGGTGTTGGAACCCCACACGTACGCTGGGATGTAGGCGCGGTACGGATCCCCTGGCAAGGCGCCCAGGTTGCTGCCACCACGGATCCCCGTCAAATACGCGTCGTGGATGGCGGCGACGGTGGCCGGGGTTGCACCGGCTGCGTTGGCGTAGTCCAGGGCGGCGTCCTGACCCAAGATGTGCCATGGCTCCACCGCATTGCCCGCCGCGATCAGGTTCAGTTGAGCGTAGTTGGCGTCGAAGAAGCTTCGGTACTCGTCGGCGCCGGTCACGCTGAAGAGTTGACCGGCCGCGTCGAGTCTGTGGACGAGACGACCATAGTCGTCCGTCTCCTGCTGGCCCGCGCCCAAGCCCACCGCGGTTCCTTCGTTGTTGCGAAAGGTGACGGACGGGTTAGCAACCGCCCATGCGTAGGCTCGCTCGGCCCGCCCGAGGGCATCGTCGGCGACGGTGTCCAGGGCAGCGATCCCAGCCAGCCGCAACACTCGAGAGGCGATGGCGAAGGTGGCCGCCGACGCGAACGACGCGGACGTGGTGGCAGGGCCGTACCGGCAAGGATCGGTTGCCGAAGAGGGAGGACTTGCCCCCGGTTCCCCAACGATGCTCAGCATCGAGCCGTCATCCTGTTGGAGGCGGGTCAGATAGTCGAGCCCCCACAGCGCTTCATCGAGGACGTCCGGTGTGCCGTTGCCCGACTCAGGGATCTCGTAGTCGTCGCGCCAGATCGCAGGATTCTCGGCATAGGCACGGAGCAGTGTCTGCACGTAGCCGGCGGTCCAGGTCGTGTACTTGTTCAGATCCCCGGCGTCGTACCAGCCACCCCACAGATCGCGCTCGGTGGCGGCGTTGTTCATGTCGCTGAACAGTCGACACTCGTGGTCTTGTCCTGGCCCAACGAAGCTGGCTTGATCCGTCCAACCTTGACCGGCATGCTCGGCAGTCTTGGTCTGTCCAGCGCGCTGGTAGTACAGCATGCGCACCGCGCGCTTCAGTACCTCGCGGTACGCTTGGTCGCTGATCGTGAACGCATAGGAGCGGACACGGCGGTCGAGATCGAGCACGAAGTACTCGCCCGGCGTCGTCACCGCGGAGAAAGTGAACCACCAGATGCGGTCACCCGACGACGGATCCGTCGCTCCCGAACCCCAGACAGTCGGTGCTGCGCCGAACACCCTTTCCCCGGTGGCCGCGTTCACCAGCGCGTAGGTGCTGCCCGGAGCGAAGGACTCGCTCGCGTCGTAGCCGGTCTCCGGATCGCGGATCACCGCGAGTTTCTCGGTATCCGGGAGATACCCGAACTGATCGACCACGATGTACGGGCTCACCGGCAGGCTCAGATCGCCGACCACGCCGAGCCCACCACCTTCACCCGTCGCACCTCCGAGGGGTTCCGTGCCGCCGACGCCCGAGCCCGCCGCACCCCCCACTGCCACCGTTCCCGCGCCGCCTGCATTCGCCCCGCCCGCACCCGTTCCTCCGAGCGCCGCGGTGCCACCCGAACTCGTGCCACCGGCTCCTTGCGTTGCCCCACCGAGGCTCGCTCCACCGGAGGCAGCACCACCGGAGGCAGCACCACCGGAGGCAGCACCACCGGAGGCAGCTCCACCGGAGGCAGCACCACCGGAGGCAGCTCCACCGGAGGCAGCTCCACCGGAGGCAGCTCCACCGGAGGCAGCTCCACCGGAATGGGTACCGCCGATGCCGCTGTTTCCGAGGCCTCCGAGTGACGTGGCACCCCCGAACCCGGTCGAGCTCGTCGAACTCCCGCCCTGGCCGGGGGAACCGCCTAGAGCTTGCGCGGTGCCCCCCATCGAGATCTGGGTGTCGTCGCCGCTGGAGCCGCCGTCGGAGCCGGAGCAGGCCACTGTGAGAATGCCAGCCAAGACGTACCGAGCGTATTGGGGACTATTGTTCATCTGTCGATCGTGTTGATTCATCTGACTCTTGCTCAGGTTCCGAAGGGGGATGGTGCCGGCGAAGGAAGCGCGCGGGGCGGATGACTTGGCTGAGACACCCAGTCTTACTCCACTCGCCAATTGTGTTTGTCCGCGCCCGTGCAGACCTCCTGAGCGAGGGCCGGCGCGTCGTCGCCCTCGGAGGGATAGAGGCACTGCCCACTGCCGGCGGGTCGGATTTCGTAGGTGTCCTCCGCCACGGGAACGAAGATGAACGAGCGATCTCCACCGGCGCCCCACCAGCCGGTGAGATGGAGCGGTCCCATCCAGGTGTCCCAACTGCTCCCGCTCGAGCTTTGGCTCACCCTGTACTGTCCGCCACCGATGTGCTCGAGGTTCCATGCCTCGGCGACCGTACCTGTCACAACCGTGCCGTTTCCATCGAGGCCGAGGACTTGACCCGTCTCGACGTTGCGGAGCGTGGCAAGTCCGTCGGGTACCGGGCCCTCACTCACCGCGGAAAGCTCGAACCAGTCCCAATCGAAGCCGCCTACCAGGGCCGTGAGGCGCAGCTTCTGGTGCCCGGCCGGAAGTAGCAACGTCACGGTGGTAGTCGTGAAGGCTGCGGGATCTCCGGTGCCCGGCAGGGTCCATTCGCCGGTCAAGTCGACCCCACCGACGGACACTGCTACCCGTCCGTCGCTCACGCCAGCGGTGCGAAGGCCGAGCTCGTAGAGCCCAGCGACGGGGACCTTGAGCGTGTACTCCAGCCAGTCCCCGGGCTCGATGAAGCTCACGCTGTGACCTGCGTCGACCTCCGAAGTTGCGCGGATCCCCACCGTCTCATCCGTACGATACGCGTTCCCTGGGTTGGTGGTGTTGGCGTTCTGATACGCTACCAGCTTCCCTCCCGTGTCGAAGTTTTCGGCCTCGACGCGCAGCGTCCCGGAGAGACGATTGTCGACGAAGTTGGGGGTGGTCCAGGGTGCCCCCGCGTTGCCGTAGGTGCCACGGATCGCTGGCCAGGTACCGAAGTCAGGCCTCCAGGAGAGACCCGAATGGTCGACCCGGTCCTTGTATATCTCGGGTAGCGTGATGTCGTCGGAGACACCCCAAGGGGGGATGTAGGAGAAGGCGAGCCAAGAGACCCCCACTCGCTCCAACTCGGCAGTGTGCTCGACGTCGAATCCCCAGCTGCTGCGACCCCAGAGCCCTCCGCCGTATTCCGTCATGAACGTCGGATAACCAGCGTCGATGATGGTCTGCACCGCCTCGATGGTGAGATCCTTCCCAGCATATCCATGAAAGGCCACCCCGATATTGTCCCAGGTCGCCTCCTCGGTCCCGAAAATGGCCTGGTTGAACACGCGGATGTCGCTGAGGGCGTCCTCACCGGCGCCGCTGCCCCAAAGTACCGAATAGGAGAAGAGCAAAACTGGCGTGTCTGGAGCGTGCCGACGGATGGTGGTGAAGGCTTCGATCTCCATGTCCATGGCCCCCTGGGGATTGGCGGAAGCACCGGAGTACGGTGGGCTCCAGCCTACCGGCTCGTTCTGGATTTCGAAGAGGACGTGGGTTTCGTCCGCGTATCGCGCGGCATAGAAGTCCCAGAAGTCGTTCACGTACCGTCGGTTGAAATTGCCATTGTTGGCGCCGTTGCCGATGGTCATGACGAGGTAGAGCCCAAGCTCTCCGGTGGCCTCGACCACGCTGTCGATGCGCGAAGCCGAGTAGCCTGGGGCCGTGCTTCCTTCGTTCGGGTAGTTGATATCGAAGCACTCGGCGTACAGATGCACCGCATTGAAACCGTAGTCCTTCATGGCGGCTATCTGGTCGTAGGGTGCAGGGTCTCCCCACTCGGAGGAGGTGTAGGGGCCACGCAAAGGCTGACCGTTGTCACCGACGAAGGTGGAGCGAGCCGCGTTCAGGCGCGGTCTCCCGCGTGGGATCGTGATGGTTTCACTCCCGCCTTCGCTCGTGGTGCCACCCAGCGCGTCGGTGCCGCCTTGGATCGTTGCGCCGCCTTGGGTCGTTGCGCCGCCTTGGGTCGTTGCGCCACCCAGCGCGTCGGTGCCGCCTTGGGTCGTTGCGCCGCCCACGCTTGATGCACCCGCTGCTGAAGCCCCGCCTGTTCCCGTCAAGGAACCTCCAGCACCTGTACGGCCAGCCATTGGGCTCCCGCCCTCTCCGTCGGGCGTTGTTCCCCCGGAGCCGGCGTCAACCTGGCCACCTATCCCTGTGGGAGCGGGTTCACCTTGGTTTCCTGGGCTGTTGCTGCAACCGGCGAGGCTGAGCGCTGCGAGATGGAGAACGGTGATCGATAGCTTCTTCGGCATGGGTTTCTCTGCTGCACTGCTGGATGTGCGCGCACCGCACCAGCCCAACTGCTCGTGCTCCGAGAATGGCGATGGCGCTGTAGGATGGGGAGGTTGGGGCTCGGGGATGGTCCGCTACGACGCTTCAGATCGCGTCTCCTCGGGATGCGTTGGCAGGGCGACTGGTGGAAGTACGCCATTGAGAATCAGCAGAGCCTGGGCCGGCCCGGCGAGTGACATGAGGACTGGACGCATGGGGAATTGTCGCGGTGACCGTCGAGTTGTCACGTCTGCTCTCCGGATCACGTCGGTTACACACGACGTCGGGAGCACACCCGTCCCCGTCGTTGAGTCGGCGAGGTGGTTAGACTGAAGTCCCAAGGCAGGAATCGATTCCCGGGTCTTGCCTAGGCACGCGCGCGCTTGTCCACGGCGGCGCGGGAACGACAGCTCCAAGTGGTCGTCTTTCGCAGACGGTGATCGCAAGCCGCAGCCATGAGCAGCATGAGCTGGGTGACGAGGGAGCGCCCGAGCGAGCCGGTGGGACCGCCTGCGACTCGGCAGTCACAACCCGAGCCGCCGGCAGGCTCCGACAGGTCCGGAACCACCTGGGGCGGCGTGAGGCGCTCCACGAGGGGCTGGTAGGCACTGACTTGGTGCGAGGGGGTACCGCTGTAGCTCCCGAGTGTTACGGTGTTGGCGTGGGGATCGAGGACCGCAACGCCGGTCAGTGGGTGCTGGAGGAGCGAACTTGCCGAGGAGGAAGCGCGCACCAAGCACGCGCTGGAGAGCCTGGTCAATGTCAGCTTCGGTGCCCATCCCCGCACTCACCGCCTCTGGGAGCGCCGTCTCGACCGGTGCCTGAACCAGCGCGCTCGAGACATCCTACGAGGGCACGCGGTCCATCCGGGCTTCGGTGCAGCTGACGGTCGTCACGGCCAGCCCAAGCAACAACAGCCGCGGATAGGAGAAGAGCGTCAGCGTTTGAGTGAGCACAGAACGGGGGAACGCGTTCGCCGACATGGCGACGTCGCTTGTGCCTCACTCGTCAAAAGGAGCAAGCCGGAAATCTCTCACATGGCCTGCTGGGGCCGGTCTCGTATTTGTGCCGTGGGGGCGAGCGCGAGCCAGCCTTTCATTTTAGGCTGGCCAGATACGCGTCGCGGACTGTGTTGCGGAGGGAGGCTTGTTGGGAGCCTATCCACGAGTTGACCAGTACGACGCACTCCATCTGTTCGGGAAAGAAATAGGCCACCGACTGCTCCACGTCGTGGCTCGGCCCAGAACCAGTGCGCCACATGCCGTTCTTGTCGTAGAGCTTTCCGGCGGGCGTGGTCGTGATGCGATCGATGCCGAGCCGCGCGTCCAGGGCCTGCTGGGCCTTGGGGGCGGCGATGATCTTGCCTCCGCGTCGGAACGTCCCCATCACGGACAGGACCTCGTTCACCGACATTCGGAAGCCCGCGCCCCCGAGCTGAGTCCGTAAGTCACCGGAGTTCCAGCCGGTTTGGTCCTGCTTGCCCGAGTAGGCGTAGGCGGAGCCGGCGGTCGGAGTCATCCCGATCCCTGTGATCCCAGAGGGTGTGAACACTCGGCTCTGGGCGTAGGCGAGGAAGGCATCTGTCGTCTTGAGATCCCAGAGTGCGTCGTTGAGCCGTGCCTGCGCGGTGACTGAGAGGCCCGGCAGTGAGAAGCTGGTGGTGCGTGGTACCGCACCGGTCATCGTGGAAGCGAGCACACGGATCAGTGAGAAGGTGCCGTTGGTGTACGACAAAGCGTCGGCGGAGCCGGGCGTGACGCCGGTCTGGATCTGGTTCTTGAAGGTTGCAAAATCCCCGTCATGGGCCGTGAACCCGGCGCTGTGGGTGAGGAGCTGTCGGAAGGTGAGCTGGCGGGAACTGGCCGCCTCGTTCCAATAGACGGGTAGGTACTGCTCGATCGGAGTGTCGACCTCCAATCCTCGCTCGTCCAACAGCTTGGCGGTGATGATCCCCGTCATCAGCTTGCTCACGCTCGCGACGTGCATGCGCGTGTCGAGTGTCCATCCCTGCCCCCCCTCAGTCGCGGAACGAGCACGATCCCAGATCAGCGTGAGGATGGGCGTCCCGTTCTTGCGAAGACCGAGCGCGTAGCCGCGCACGTCATCCTTCATGGCCGCGTGGATCAGCTCGCCGAATTTGGCCACGTTCAGGCGTGGGGGCGTGGGCCCTGGTTTCAGCACCGGCGGCCTGCGCGTGATGGCCGAGGGACCATCGAGCTGCGGTAGGGACTGCGCAGCCAGAACGTGCGCCGGTCTCAATTGGTGGGACTGCGCGCGGGTCACCTCGGCTGGGATCACCGTGGTTGATACCAGTGCTGGCTTCACGAGCTTGGCCCGTGCTGCCACTGGGGCACTCCCCGCGGGCGCGGCCAAGGCGGCGGTGCTCGAAAGGACCAGGGCCAAGAGCGTGTGTCGGAGCGGGCGCATGGATTCATCCTCCCACCGGCAACCTCGCCGGTCCCGAGCGCTATGGAGCCCTGTGGTGAGGTTGGGAAGCCTGCCTGCCGCGATTTGTCCCCAGGGCTGAACGCGCTTCGGCAAAGAGAGGGCGACAGCCCTCTCTTTGTGTGACTGGCATGTTCAACGTACAGGAGGTGAAAATCCAGACCCGGGGGC
>CAYNEY010000021.1:0-2867 GCA_964396375.1 uncultured Polyangiaceae bacterium
CCCCTCCGGGGGCCTTCATCAAACCACCTGCTATGCAGGTGGTACCTGATTCCCCTTCCGGGGAGGCCAGCGAGAGTCTTCCCTCGCGATTGGGATCCGTCGCGATACCAAGAAGATCAGCCTCGGTGACGTCGATGATCAGATGCGCCGAAGGGGCCAGCGAGCCAAGGTCTTCGAGGCTCCAAGTAGTGCCGAGACTTGGATCGAAGGTAGGCTGGCTCGGTGTGAGCGGTGCGAGCGAGAGAGTGTACCCGGCCAGATCGAGCTCTTCTTCGGAGCTGTTGAGAAGTTCGATGAAACTTGCGGGAAACAGGGCCATCTCTGAGATGTTGAGGGGGCTCGGAACCGCTGGGTGTGGTAGCTCCCACGCGTGCTTGGCGAAGTCGTGCGATACCGCGAGTCCCGGATCGGGCTCGGGAGTACAGCGTGGTGGGTTGGCTCGGCCGACACTGGTGTACCGACACAGGGCTGGGTTGCCGCTGAGATCGGGGAATCGCGCCAAGGCCTGGTCAGCGTCAAGTGTGGGGATCCGTAGCTCCTCGAGCAGCTCGCCGCAGGAATGAATTCGCAACCATTCGCCTTCTGCTGCCAGTCGAAACGGCAGATGGCCGGCGCCAGCGCTCACGTCGTCATCAGCGAACAGCACGAGCCGTTCCCCACTCCCGAGGAGTCGAGGAGGAAGTCGTCCCGTCGTTTCGGCGTCACTGAGGGTTACGTGGGACAGATCGAGAGTATCTTTGGAAGCGTTCCCGATCTCGATCCAGTCGTCAGCGTCACCCTCGCGGTCGACCGCCGTCCCGTGGTTTCGGGTCACCACCTCGTTGATGACCAGGCCGACCACAGGCGTGCACCCGTGGTTTGGCTCGTAGAACCGAGGGAGGACAGGATCAGTGTCGGTGCACGCCGGCAGCGTGACGTGGATGGCAGATACCGCCAGCAGCCGGAGGAGAGGTCGGCCCAGCACATCGGTAGTCTGCCACTTGGGCGGCCAAGAAGCAGGGTGGGGAGCTGGGGGTTGACACCGACAGGGTCGGGTTCCATAAAGCGTACCGAATTGGTACTGTTTTTGGCCATGCTGAGAATCTCTCGGATTTCTGACTACGCGATTCGGCTTCTGGCTGAAGTGGCCACCCAGTCCGGGAGGCAGTTCACGGCTAGACAAGCTGCAGCGCAGGTCGCATTGCCCCACCCGGTAGTCAGTAAGATCTTGAAGAGCCTCGCCAAGAAGGGGGTATTGGTGTCCGAGCGCGGGGTTCAGGGTGGTTACCGCTTGACCCGCGATCCGGAACGAATCCCGCTGCTCGAGATCATCTTTGCGGTCGAGGGCCGGCTTTCGCTCACCGACTGCGATCCAACCAGGGAAGCCGGTTCCGAGGGCTGCCGGCACGAGGCTGAGTGCACCATCCGTCACGGTTGGGCCAAAGTCAATAAGGCTGTGGTTGACGCGCTCGCTGGCATCAACTTGGGCGACATGGTCTGCACTCCAGAGCGAAGATTGGTGCAGCTGGGGACCCGAATGGACCGGACCCGCAGCGTCTCCCGAGGCGCAACGTTTCTCACCACTGAGTAGCGAGGCTAAGAAATTGGACACGGAACTCACCAAGCTCGTTGCGAGCGAGTACACGGCAGGTTGGTCCACGGAGATCGACGCTGATACCTTCCCACCCGGATTGGACGAGCAGGTGATACGTGCGATCTCGGCGAAGAAGGGTGAGCCGGATTGGTTGCTCGAGTTTCGTCTGCGCGCCTATCGCCATTGGTGCACGTTGCGAGAACCAAGTTGGGCGCGGGTGCAATATGCTCCGATCGACTACCAGGCGATTGCGTACTATTCAGCACCCAAGCAGAACAAGGATGCACCGAAGAGCCTAGACGAAGTGGATCCTGAGCTGCTGCGCACCTACGAAAAGCTGGGTATTCCCTTGGAGGAGCGGCCTATCTTGGCGGGGGTGGCGGTGGATGCGGTGTTTGACAGCATCAGCGTGGCTACCACCTACAAGGCGCGGCTGCTCGAAGAGGGGATCGTCTTCTGCTCCTTCTCCGAGGCGGTGCGTGAGCATCCTGAGCTGGTCAAAAAGTACCTGGGAAGTGTGGTTCCAGCCACCGACAACTTCTTTGCTGCGTTGAACTCAGCGGTCTTCTCGGATGGCTCCTTCGTGTACGTACCGAAAGGGGTGCGCTGCCCGATGGAACTCTCCACCTACTTTCGTATCAACGCCGCCAAGACAGGCCAATTCGAGCGAACCTTGATCATTGCCGATGAACAGGCGACAGTCAGTTATCTGGAGGGGTGCACCGCGCCGATGCGTGACGAGAACCAGTTGCACGCGGCGGTGGTGGAGCTGGTGGCGGCAAGTCACGCCGAGATAAAGTATTCCACCGTTCAGAACTGGTACCCGGGTGACGCCGAGGGTCGGGGTGGGATTCTCAACTTCGTGACGAAGCGTGGCAAGTGTGCCGGCGCTCACTCGAAGATTTCGTGGACTCAGGTCGAGACCGGATCGGCGGTGACTTGGAAATATCCGAGCTGCATCCTGCTTGGAGAGCACTCAGTTGGTGAGTTCTACAGCGTGGCGCTCACCAATCACCGCCAGCAGGCTGACACCGGGACCAAGATGATCCACATCGGTGCCCACACTCGGAGCACCATCGTTTCCAAGGGCATCAGCGCAGGGCATGGGCAGAACACCTACCGAGGAGAGGTGAAGATCATGCCTGGGGCGACGAACAGCCGCAACCACACGCGCTGTGACTCGATGCTGCTGGGCGATCAGTGTGGGGCGCACACTGTTCCCTATATCGACGTCAAGAATCCTGAGAGCGTGGTCGAGCATGAGGCCACCACGTCGCGCATCGGCGAGGACCAG
>CAYNEY010000021.1:2877-32818 GCA_964396375.1 uncultured Polyangiaceae bacterium
ATGCTGTTGGTTTGATCGTGAACGGCTTCTGCAAGGAAGTCATGAAGGAGCTTCCGATGGAGTTTGCTGTGGAGGCTCAGAAGCTATTGGGCGTCAGCTTGGAAGGCGCGGTGGGTTGAACTCATGGTCCGTTGCGGTGTGTTGACGCGAAGAGACGAGGCGTGATGCTAGAGATTGAGAATTTGAAGGTGATGGTCGACGGTCGCTCGATCCTTTCGGGGATTGAACTCAAGGTACGGCCGGGCGAGGTTCACGCAATCATGGGGCCAAACGGCTCCGGGAAGAGCACCCTGTGTGGTGTGCTGGCAGGGCGATCCGGGTTGACCGTCGTGTCTGGTTCGATCCAGTTCCTCGGCGAGTCACTGCTCGAGCTCTCCCCCGAGGAGCGTGCACAACGCGGGTTGTTCTTGGGATTCCAGTATCCGGTGGAGCTACCTGGTGTAAGTAGCCTCTACTTCCTCAAGGCGTCACTGAACGCAGCTCGGCGCTTTCGTGGTGAGCCGGAGCTCGACGCCATGGATTTCCTCTCCCTGGCGCGCGAACGAGCCGCGTGGCTTGGTCTCAGCGAGGAGCTGATGCGACGTCCGGTGAATGTTGGCTTTTCGGGAGGGGAGAAGAAGCGCAACGAGATCTTCCAACTCTCGGTGCTCGAGCCGCGGCTCGCGGTGCTCGATGAAATCGATTCGGGTCTCGACATTGACGCGCTCCGGGTGGTGGCGGACGGTGTGAACCGACTGCGCTCGAAGGAGCGGTCGGTGGTACTGATAACACACTATCAGCGACTTCTCGATCACATCGTGCCCGATCATGTGCATGTGTTGTCTGAAGGCAGAATCGCGCGTTCGGGAGACCGCACGCTTCCAGCAGAGCTCGAGAGAGAAGGTTACGCGGGTGTGCAGAGGTCCGAACCGCCCAGGAGTGCGCGAGCATGACTGGGGCGGAGGCGTTGTGGGAGGCGCTACTCGACCGAGTTCGGACCCGTCCACCTGGGCTGAGTGCATGGCGGGCGGAGGCAGAAGCTCGGCTCATCCAAAGAGGCCTTCCTAGCCGAAAGGATGAGGACTTCAGGCGCCTGTCGCCAATATTGCTCGAAACTCTCCCAAACCCTTCGGTGGGTCGCCAAGTCAAAGAGAGCCCGCCGGTGGTGGAGGGGTGTCTTGCGCTCGGGTGGGGTGACTCTGGGTTGAGGGCACATGCCACCCTTCCGGAAGGTCTGTCCGTGCGAGCGCTCCACGAGGTCTTGGAGGAGGAACCGTCGCTCTTTGACTCATTGGGCGAGCTTGAACTCGGGGACGATGGTTTCTTTCTCGCCAACAGCGCCGGCTTCTCCGAAGGGTGGGTGGTTGAGGTCGAGCAGAATGCGGTGATAGAGCAGCCGCTCTTACTAGACCTCTGTCCCGGTTCGGAGTTGGTCAGGTTACCCAGGGTCTGGATCCACCTCGGTGCGGGGAGTTGTCTTTCCTGCGTCGAGCACCATCGGGCTGGGCAGCGAGGCAGTCTGACCAGCGCGGTCACTGAGGTGACGCTGGATCCAGGGGCGCGCCTCACGTTCACGGGGTTGGTGGAGGGGGCTGGTGACGATCGGCACTTCGGGCGGTGTGTGGCACGAGTCGGTGAACAGGCCACGCTCCAGGCCGGTTGGTGTGGTGGCGGGGGGCGGCTGACGCGGCAGGTCGTTGACATCCGACTGCTCGGAGACCGCGCCAGTGCCTCGCTGTCCGGTCTGCTTCTGTCCGGTGCGGACACGACCATCGACCAGCAGATGAAAGTCTGGCATTCGGCTTGTGACACGAGTTCCGAGCAGGTGGTCCGAGCTGTGGTGGCTGCGCGGGGTCACGCGATCATGAATGGTTCCGTGGACGTGGTGCCTGGGACGAGGCGGGCCAACGCTCGCCAAGAGCTACGGGGCCTTCTTCTGGATGCGAGCGCGGTGCTCGACACCAAGCCTGAGCTGCTGATTGGAAACGATGACGTGGTGTGCAGCCACGGTGCCACCGTGGGGACGTTGGATGAAGAGCAGCTCTTCTATCTTCGTTCGCGCGGGCTTTCGGGCGAGTTGGCCAAGCGAGTCTTGATTCGCTCCTTCGCGGAACCCGGGCTCGTGAGCCTGCAGCTGCCGTGGATCCGCAAGCGAGCGCTTGCCCAGATTCGCGGACTCTTCCCCGAGACGAGCGAAAACGCTGCCGATGAGGTGATGCGGTGATGCACGACTGTTCCGTGGTCTCTGAGCGTGATGCATGGCTCGCGCGGGTGCGCGGAGAGTTTCCGGCTCTCAATCAGGCCATCAATGGCCACCCGCTCACCTACCTTGACTCGGCTGCGACCGCTTTCAAGCCTCGTCCGGTGATCCAGGCGGTTCGTGAGGTGTGGGAGCGCGATACTGCCAACATTCACCGTGGAGTGCACCGTCTCTCGATCCGCGCCACCGAGCGATTCGAGGAGGCTCGCGCCAAACTTGCAAGCTTCCTAGGGGCACGCGAGCCATCGGAAATCGTGTTCGTGCGCGGGGCTACGGAGGCGATCAACTTGGTGGCAGCGTCATTCGCTGAACCGCGCCTGGAGCCCGATGATGAGATCGTGATCACCGGACTGGAACACCACGCCAACATAGTGCCGTGGCAGGTGCTCCGAGACCGAACGCGCGCCAAGTTGCGGGTAGTTCCGATCGAGGATGATGGGAGTGTTTCTCTCGGTCGTTTCGAATCCTGCCTCAGTCCGCGGACCCGGCTGGTTGCTTTTGCGCAAGCTTCGAATGCCCTTGGTACCGTGCTGCCGGTGAAGGCGATGATTGAGCGTGCGCACGCCGTTGGGGCGAAGGTTCTGGTCGATGGTGCCCAGGCGGTGGCGCATCTGGGTGTCGATGTGCAGGCACTGGGCTGCGACTTCTACGTGCTGTCTGGGCACAAACTCTACGGTCCGGACGGTGTAGGTGTCCTCTATGCACGCCGGGCGCTGCTCGAAGAGATGCGCCCCTATCAGACTGGGGGCGATATGATCCTCAGCGTGACCTTCGAGCAGACGCTTTTCAACGAGGTCCCGTATCGGTTCGAGGCTGGAACTCCGAATATCTCAGGAGTGGTAGGGCTTGGAGCTGCTGTTGACTTCCTTGGCTCCCTCGGAAGCGAGCGAGTGCGGGAGCGGGAGCGGGTACTGCTCGCGGCCGGTACCGAACTCCTCGCCGCTGTGCCAAAAGTGCGGTTGATTGGGACGGCTCCGCAGAAGATCGGTGTCTTGAGCTTCTGTGTGGATGGTGTGCATCCCCATGACATCGGGACTGTGCTCGACAGTATGGGGATATGCGTGCGCACCGGGCACCATTGCGCGCAGCCCCTGATGGAGCGTTTCGGGGTGCCGGCGACGGTGCGTGCCTCTCTGGGTATCTACAACACGATTGAAGACTTGGAGCGACTGGTGCAAGGTGTCCGCAGGGCCAAGGAGATGTTTGGCTGATGAGCGACCTGAGAGAACTCTACCAGGAGCTGATCCTGGACCACGGAAGACACCCACGGAACTTCGCGCATCCGGCGGAGCCTACGGCGGTCGCGAATGGCCACAACCCTTTGTGTGGTGACAAGTTGAGTGTCGCTGTCCGTCTCGAGGGCGAGCGCATCACTGAGATCGGTTTCGTCGGTTCGGGCTGCGCAATTTGCATGGCTGCGGCCTCGACGATGACTGAGGCAGTCAAGGGCAAGGAACTCCCGGAGATCCGTCGTCTGTTTTCTGGATTCATCGAGCTACTGGTTCGAGGTGGTGCTGCGGAGCCCATGGCCGAGCTGCCGCCCAAGCTCCGCGTCTTCTCCGGGGTGGCAGAGTTCCCGGTGCGGGTAAAATGCGCAACCTTGGCTTGGCACACCCTTGATGCAGCGCTTGCGGGCCAAGCGACGGCATCCAGTCAGGGTGACGAGCCGAAGCCTGGTGGCAAAGGAGGCTGAGTGCCGATGGACGTCTTGGAGCGAAAGCGCCTGCGGGTCCTGAACCAGGCCGCATCCGAGGAAGCCGGGGTACACTGTCTCGAGAAGCCGGGTTTGTTACCTGATGCGGTGGATCCGGGGCGTGAGGCCACGCTGCATGGGGCTATCCAGATCCTTCATACCATCTATGATCCGGAGATCCCCGTCGACATCTATGAGCTCGGTCTGATCTACGGGCTCGAGGTGGCTGATGGTGTTCTCAACGTCAAGATGACCTTGACCTCTCCGACCTGCCCCGTGGCGCACGTGCTGGTGGCCCAGGTTGCCGAACGGCTGCGGAGGCTCCCGGCGCTCCGGAGCGTCAGGACCGAACTGGTCTGGGATCCCCCGTGGACCAAGCAGCGTATGAGCGAGGCAGCTCGGCTCGCCCTCAACATGCTGGACTGACTGACGGAAAGGTACTGAACGGCCTCGGGCAGCGCGAACCGGGGCTTACAGCAGGATTGGCCGGCCCTGCGGCAGCGGGGGAGGGGAAGAATGCCCAGGCGAACAGCGTTGAACCCGTCCGCTTTGCGCTAAGACTCCGGATGAAGCTGCTGTCATGAACAATCGTTCGACGAAGATCCTGCTCGGCGCGAGTATGGGAGGTCTGCTGGTGGGAAGTGCCTTCTTCCAGGCTCGGGGTGCGATGGCTCTGCTCGGCGCGGCGTTGCCCCAGGTGCTCCCCCATGAGGTTCAGCGGTCCAACGTGGGCGGTCTGGTGCCGCCGGTCCAAAACCGAAGGTTGGCGGAGTCCATCCTTGCGCGCAACCCCTTCGACTCGGTGACGGGGCCGCTCACGGGCAAGGAGGTCGCCTTGCCTGTGCCGAGCAGCTCTCTGGGGGATTCCGGTGATGGGCCATTGACTGCTCCCAGCTGTGAGGGAATTCGGGTGACCATTGTATCAGAATCGCCTGATCCGAACTGGTCGCTCGCGGCCATTCAGGGTCCCGCGGAGCCGAAACCCATCGCTCGCAAGGTGGGGGATGTGGTCGGAACGAAGACCATCGCATTCATCGGTTACAACCCGGTCCTTCGGAGCCCTGCTGTCTGGCTCAAAGAGGCAACCACCCTCTGTCAGTCTTCGCTGTTTGGCGAGCAGACTCCGCCCCCGGCTAGCAAGAGTGCTGCGGGCTCGGCTAGCTCCGCGGTTGGGGTAGTCCGTGAGCCTGCGCGCAAGGGGGCGAGCAAGGCACCGCCTGAGATTCTGGCCAAGATCCAGAAGGTGAGCGAAACAGAATACAACATCGATAGGTCAGTGATCGACCAGCTCATCGAGCGCCAAAGTGAGCTGATACGTGCTCGGATCGTGCCTGATCAGCAGAATGGCCAAGTGGTTGGGTTGCGTCTGTACGGGGTTCGTCCCGACACGGTACTCGGCGCCCTGGGTATTCAAAACGGTGATCGGCTCGAGACCATCAATGGGTTCAGCATGGCGAGCCCAGAGAAGGCGCTCGAGGTCTATGCGCGACTGCGCTCCGCTGAGGGTCTGAAGATCCAGGTGAATCGAGCAGGGAAGAACCTGCTCATCGACTACAAGATCAAGTAGGAGCCCAGCCCGGGCGTCGGCTGACGCCGATATCTATGGCTCTTTGGTACAGGACCACTCGCCCAGAAGGATGTACGCGCGTCGGCAGGACACGCTGACCGTCACCGACGGTGCGCTCTTCGCACTCTTCGGCTTTGTGACCAGATCGTAGTTGTGCGCGAGCGGATTTCTGTCAACTCGGGTGAGTTGGGTGGGACACTCGCTCCCGCCGCAGGCCACGGACTTCGCGAGACTCTCCACCTCGGAGTGATCGCCGTAGACGTTGACCAGACCAAGTACGGTCAGTCCCAGCAGAAGGACGGAGATGACGGGTCGGATCAGCTGTCGCGATTTCACCAGACCTCCTTATGCACGGCGCCCATTACTTGTTGCCAGCGCAGATTTCGAGTTCGTAGAAGGGAGCCTCGCGGTCTTTTACCCACCAGAGTCCGGCGCCCACGTTGATGAAATGCTTGGTGAGGATGCCGCGGTAGTATGAGCCGTTGCGTATGAAGATGTCCTGATCGGTCCGCTCGAGATCGCAGTTCTCTCGTAGATCCTGTCGAGTGGTGATCTCGAGATACAGAAGACCCTTGGACATGGCGGCGATGTTGGCTACCGCCGGGGCCACGTCGGGATCGGGCAGATATTGGAGCACACCCTGGCAGACGATGAGATCGTGCTTCTTCCGATCCCGCCAACGCGCGATGTCGCGCTGCTGGAAACCATACTTCTTGCACATCGGCAAGCTCACTTCCGTGCCGAGGTACTTCACTTGGGTGTGGGTCCGCTCGATGAAGCGTTTCCAGTGACCCACTCCAGCACCCACGTCGAGCACGCTCTTGATCTCGACCCCATTGTAACGAGCGAATGCGAACACGAACTCGCAAAGGGCAGCGTGATCCTCGGGTTCGACAACCCGAGTCTTTGGGTCGTCGTAGAACCTCTGATAGTACGCTTCGTCGAAGCGTCGGAACCGATCCATGGCGCGCAGTCTAATCAAAGTGTCGCGCATCGCAGCGGGAAGAACGATGAACCCGCGTCAGGTTTTCTGGCCAAGCGTGTTTTGTACGGACCGAGGTTGGTGGCCGTGCGGGTTTGGTGGCGGTGCCCCGTCCTTTGCACTGCCAGATTCCACTCAGAGAGGAATGTATCAATGGGTTTGAGCGGCTCCAGGCCGGTTCGCAAGGGTGGGGGATATGGTAAATCGGGGGAGTGCAGTTCGAAGAGGAGCAACTGGCGGCGCGGCTGGGAGAGGTGATTGGCGGCCGATGGCGGCTTCGCGGGTTGCTCGGGGTAGGGGGGATGGCAGCGGTCTATTCGGCCGAGGATTCCGAGGGGAACCGGGCAGCGATCAAGCTCTTGCACCGTGAGATGTCACTGCGTCGGGATATCCGAGAACGGTTTCTTCGAGAGGCATCTGCCGCCACTGCCGTGAACCACCCAGGGGCAGTGGCGATCATCGATCAAGGCACGACCGGTGACAGCATCTACCTGGCGATGGAGCTGCTGGAGGGAGAGTCCCTGGCGGCGCAAGTGCGGCGCGAAGGGCAGCTAGCAGTGCCGCTCGTGCTCTCTATCCTCGATCAGGTGCTGGATGTTCTTGCCTCAGCTCACGTGCGTGGCGTTGTTCACCGCGATCTGAAGCCCGAGAACCTTTTTATGACCCAAGATCAACGGGTCAAGGTCCTTGATTTCGGATTGGCACGTCTCCTCGATGCTGCCCCTCGTGACTTCCGAACGCGCACTGGCACTGCGCTCGGAACCCTGCCCTACATGGCGCCCGAGCAAGCCTTGGGTCGTCGCGAAGAGATCGACGCCCGCACCGATCTGTTCGCGGTGGGCGCCACGGCATTTCGACTGCTCTCGGGCCGCAGGATCCACGATGCTGCCAGTGAAGCGGAGCTGCTGATGGCTATGGCTTCGAAACAGGCGCCATCACTCCTCGAGGTGGCGCCTCACCTCCCTTCACAGGTGGCGCTCATCGTCGACCGGGCACTGCGCTTCGAAAAGGCCGCGCGTTATCCGGATGCGACGTGCATGCAGCGCGACGTGCGGGAGGTGGCGCTCGGGCATGGTCCACCATTTGCTTTGACGCGCCTCTCGGCGGAGAGTGACGTGACTCGTGTGGAGGCGGCGATCCCCTCGCAGAGCGAGGTTGCTCCACCCCGCAGTCAGACGAGTACTGCCCCATTGCTGGTGACCCACGTTGCGCCGCCGGCTTCGGCCGCTCCGGTTTCCGCAGCTCCGCCGGTGCCGCCCCCCTCGACCGTGCGCACGGAAGTGATGACAGCCTTCGCACCTCCTGAGCCAGCGATCGTGTCGGACACGGCCTCGATGCCACCTTCTCAGGCCGGCGCCCCATCGCCTTTTTTGTGCCCGCCGCCGGCAGCGGGTGCCGTCGAGCTTCCTCCGGTCGCGGTCACAGTCTCAGAGCACGAGGCGTTGGTGGCGCCGCCCGCTACCTTGCGCGCTCAAGTCCTCCCTTCGCCATCGACCGAGTTGCACGGATTCCAGGTCGGTCCTGGCCGCGGGGGGATGTTGGGGGGTGTGTCTGCGCAGAGCTTGCCACTGGCCGCGGCGCCGCCCGCGCCGCTCCGCCGTGGGCTTCTGGTTGCTCTGTTGGTTACCTTACTGGTCGGAGGTGCCGCCGCAGCCGCGGCTGTGGTTCTGGCGGTCGACAAGCCCGTCAAGGAGAGGGTTTCCCCGGCAGCCGTGGCACCGCAGGTGATTCCGATCACTGTTCCTAATCTGGTGGCGAGTGGCGCTGGCGAGACTCCTCTTGTCAGTGCCGGCTCGGCACTTGCGGCGACTTCACCAGCCACCCAGCCCATCAGCTCGGCTGGTGGGGTTGCAGAGCAGCGCAAGAAGACCGAGCCGGCTCCTGCCTCCGCGGTGGTTGCTGGGCTCGACCAGAGTCCGGCTGGTGTCGGTAGCTCCACGACTCCGGTGGGCGGGGGCGCGGGTGGCAGTACCCCGTTTGGGGCTCTGGGAGCTGATCCGGTGCCGTCCAGCACCGTGAGCGCAACAGCTTCGCCGGTAGTTCTACCAGCCAATACTGCCTCGGGCATCTCTGGGGCCGTCCCAGATTCTTCGGCTATGGTTCCAGTCGTGAGTGCGGTGTCGGCGAGCCCAGCCGCTTCGGCCGCCGGCACGGTTCGGCCCGGTCGCCGCGGCAAGAAGCGGAGTTCGGAGCCCCACCTCGACTCAGAACGGCCGCGTTAGCCGAAAGACGCGCTCGAAGTTGGTGTCGAGTTCCGTTGCGAGGTCGCCAGGGTCCAGCCCGAGCAGCTGAGCGAGAGCGTCGATCACGCGAGGAAGGTGAGACGGCAGGCTTCGACCCGGAGGGATGCCGAGGAGGCCGATGGCCGGTGCGTCCGTTTCGGCTACGATTCCCGCCCGGGGCAGGCGCGGGATCAGTCGCCGAAGCTTTTTGGCTTGGGGCCGTGTGATGCTGCCACCGAACCCGAGCAGCCAGCCCCGGTCGAGGAAGCGCCGAGCCAGCTCATAGGAGCCAGAAAAGGCGTGCAGGGCTCCTCGTGCCTTTGGGAAGTTGGCGAGAACCTCCAACAGTTCGGGCAGCGCCTGGCGGGAATGTAGCGAGAACGGCAGATCAAGGCGGCAGCCGAGCTCCAACTGTTGTTCGAGCACCTCCCTTTGGATTTCGAGCGGTGGAGCCGAGGTGCCCTCGATCCGTCCCTCGAGACCGCACTCGCCGATCACGTCGGGCCGCTCCCGCTCGATCAGCGAGAGCACTTCTTCAACCGACTGCCTCGCGAACCAGGGATGGAGACCGCAAGCTGTCCACACCGCGGGGTGCGCCGAGGACAGACGTGAGCGGACGAGGGTCAGCAAAGCGCGATTCGACGCGGATTCTGCCCCACAGGCGAGCACTCCGGTGACTTGGACCTCGTGCGCTGACGTGAGGGCGCGCAAGGGGTCCGGAAGGTCGGTGAGGTGGCAGTGGGAGTCGAACACACGCAGAAACCCCTGGTCATTCGTGGCGCGGATAGCTCCCGAGCACCCGCACCATGCGCGAGATTCGACCAAGTTCAGTCAGTGCCTGGGTCACGTTCTCGTCGCTGTGATGTCCAAGCAGGTCGGTAAAAAACACGTAGGCCCAGAGCTTCTCGCGCAAGGGGCGCGATTCGATGCGACTCAGGTTGATACCAGCCGCGTTGAAGATACTGAGCGCGGTTAGAAGAGCCCCCTGCTCGTCTGGTGTCGAGAAGACGATGGAGGTCTTGTCGCGTCCGGTCCGTGGGGCGTCGGTTTTCGCGATGACGACGAACCGAGTCACATTGACTGGCACATCTTGGATCGCCTCGGCGAGCACGCGAAGGTCGTACAGCTCGGCAGCCAGACGACTGCCGACCGCGACACTGGCAGCATCCCCGACGGCCTCGCGAGCAGCGGCGGTGGTGCTGGGCATGCTCACCAGCTGGGCATGTGGGAGGTGGGCTCCGAGCCAACGGCGGCATTGACCGAAGGGCTGGGGATGCGAGTAGACGCGTTCGACGTGCGACAGCTCCGGTTCACGGCCAAGCAGACACAGGCTCACGTCGAGCGGGAACTCGGAGCGGATCTTGACGTTGTGCGTGAGGAGACAGTCGAGGGTGAAGGTGACGCCGCCCTCGGTGGAATTCTCTATGGGAACGACACCGAACTCGAGCTGTTCCCGCTCCACCCCTGAGAAAACCTGGGCGATATTTGGTGCCTCGACGTAGCTTGCACTGAGCCCGAACGCGCGCCTGGCTGCCATGTGGCTGAAGGTGCCGGGAGGACCAAGGTAGCCCACGCGAGTCGGCGTCTCGAGCACCGCACAAGCCGAGACGATCTCACGGAAGATGGCCCGTATCGCATCCCGGGAGAGCAACCCCGCGTGTGAGCGCGCTCGCTCTTCGAGTTCAGTCAGAAGCTGCTCGTCGTCCTCCCGTGAGCTAGGCTCGAGCCCCTGCTCGCGCCTTCGTCGAAGTATGGCCGTTGCAACTCGGGCGCGAGCCAGCAGTTGGACCAGAAGCGCCTCGTCGAGCTCAGTGAGCTTCTGTTTGAGCTGGTCCAGCGGTAGCGCTGTGATGTCGTCAGTACCCGTATTGGGTGCAGTCACCCGCGTGTCCCTCGCGTTGGTCACTGACCCTGGGACGTCCCACCCGTCCCAAGGCTCTGGACCACGGCTGCTGCGCCGGGAATGGTGGAGAGCACGGCTGCTGCTCCTTCGACGCTCGTGATCCCACCAGTGCCGGAAAGCCCTCCGGTACCCGCGTTGGCGGGGGGGCTGTCGGTGGTGCCCCCGACGCCGGTGCTGCTCGCGTTGGGATCGGCGGTACTGGTGCCTTCGGTGCTTCCACCTGCTTGAGAACGAGGCTTTCCGCGGTACTTGCTGGAAGGAAGGGGGCGCTTGGTGGCATCAGTCTGGACGGGATCGCTCGGGGTGGTGGACGCCGCTGGAGGCGGTGTGGGGTTGACCGGCGTGGGTGAGGAATCCACCGGTCGATTGTCGTGGACGCATCCCAGCGTGCCCCAAAGCAGAACGAACCCGAGTCCCAGAGTTGACGAAAGCTTCATAACGGTCCTCTCGCGTGAATGGCCGAAGCTTAGACCGATTTGGGCCGGATGCGCAGGTTGGATAGAGCGCCGGCTGACTGAGCAGGGGCGGCCAATCGGAACAATTGGCCGAATATTTGGGTTTCGTCTCAGAATTTGGCATCCAGAGGGGGATGCACTCGATCTTTCGCTGGCAACTCGCACCGATGACCAGCCTCTTGGCCAGTGGTCTCATTCTGGGCTGTGGCAGCGATGAGGATTGGCTCTCACGGCGTACTCCGCCGGCAGCCCACCTGACCCCAGCCGTCGAAACCAACGGCGAAAGCCTAGTCGGGCGCGGCGCGGTTGGTGCCGGGTCGACCGAGGTACCGCCAACCCGCAGCCCTACCTCCCTTACACCTGTCGATCTTTCGGCGATCCCCGTGCCCCCAGCCGACGGACCGCCCCTCTTTCCGCTGGCCCTCGCGGTTCCGATCCGCGAGCAACCATCGCGCCAGTCCACGCCGATCGGCACACTGCGCGTGGGCAGTCGCGTGGCCCGCTCGGAGAGTCCGGTGTCCCGTGATGACTGTCTCGGTGGTTGGTACGCGCTGCACCCCGTCGGTTTCGCTTGTGCCGAGGACGACGCCACGCTCGATCCCGCACACCCGATCGTGCGGGCCGTGAACATCGAGCCTGACCGCAGTCGGGCAATGCCTTACGCCTACGGATTCGTTCGCGCGATCGCACCGAACTACCTCAAGGTTCCTTCGCGAAAAGAGCAACTCAGCTATGAGATGCACCTTCTCCGACATCTGGGGAGCTTCGCCAAGATGAAGGATCGGTGGAACGAGCATGCGGTGGGGGCGAACGACGTACCACTGCACAACTCTGGGTTTGCCTCCGGACCGACTCCGGCCGAACCGCCTCCGCGTTCCGAGGGTGAGCGTTTTGGGGGAAGCGGTGACGACGCGGTGCCGTGGTGGTTGACCGATCGTCGGCAGATCCCAAACCTCTCGACCTTCAAGGCCCCTGAGTACGCGGTGATCGCGAATCGGATCAAGAGGCACGCGGGGGTGGCCATGATCGGATCGTTTCTCGCAACCGACGAGGGGAGCACGCGCCGCTTCGCCATCACCACCGATGCTCGACTCATCCCCGCCGATAAGATCAAACCCGACTCAGGCTCGCCGTTTCACGGGGTGCCGCTCAAAGACATCGAGTTGCCGGTCGCGTTCACCCGGGACGATTCCGCCTTTACGTATGAGTTCGTTAGTCGCAGCATGAAGAAAAGGGACAAGCTGCGCCGGCGGGAGTTTCTTCCACTCTCGGGGCGCGTCAAGATGGTGGGGGGCCGTAGGTTCACCGAGCTTCGCTCAGGTCAATGGGTGGAGAGCGACTCCTTGCGCACCATCGCCAAGCCCAGTCAGCTGCCAGCGCTCGCCCAGAACCAGAACCGTTGGATCGAGGTCTCGATTGTCAACCAAACCCTGGTGCTCTGGGAAGGCACTCGGCCGGTGTACGCCACGTTGGTGTCCACGGGTCGTGATGGGCTCGGTGATCCCGCTACGACCCTCAGCACCCCGGAGGGCACCTATTCCATCTATCAGAAGCACGTCACCGCGACCATGGACTCAAGCGTGGCCGACAACGAGTTCGAGCTACGGGATGTGCCCTGGGTGATGTACTTCAAGGGCGGATACGCTCTTCACGCGGCATACTGGCACGATGACTTCGGCCGTCCTCGCTCTCACGGCTGCATCAACCTTTCGCCGATCGACGCTCGGGCCGTCTTTTTCTGGTCTACGCCCACGGTGCCTGAGCACATCCACTCCGTAAACGCCGGGGGACCCTTCGAGGAAGGTACGAGCATCCTGATTCGACCCTGAGCGAAGCTCGAACCTAGCCATGTCGGCCCAGCGGCCCATTGGCCAAGAAGCAGAGGTCCCTGATTCACGGCGTGCCGGAATCCCCAAGCGGTGGCAATGTTGCGCCGCAGATCTGGGGGGTCTTCGCTGTGCAGGTGGGTGCGTGAGTCCAACTTTTCGCTAAGGTGCGGCTCTCTGCCCATGCCATCTCCTCTCCGCGCCTTCCGCGTCCTCCGCGCCATCTCCGCCACCCTGATCTACAGCAGCATCACCCTTGCTGAGGCGTCGCGACGGCGTCTCACTCCTCAGCGCGCCGATCGCATCGTCCGTCGGTGGTCGGAGGTTCTGCTCGAGCAGGCGAAGGTGACCGTGACTGTGCGTGGACTCGAACAGATCACCCAGGGAGAAACCTATGTGGTGATGAGCAATCACCAGTCTAACTTTGACATCCCGGTTCTGCTTGCACACCTCCCGCTCACCTTGCGGATGGTCGCCAAGATCGAGTTGTTTCGCGTGCCGGTCTGGGGGCATGCCATGCAGGCGGCTGGCTTCGTCCCAATCCACCGCGGTGATCGGACGAAGAGCATGGAAGACCTCAAAGTTGCTCAGGCGGCGATCCGAAGTGGGATCAGTATCTGGATCGCTCCCGAGGGCACGCGCAGCCCCGATGGCCGCCTGCTGGAGTTCAAGCGTGGGGGCTTCCACCTCGCAACCGCCGTCAAGGCGCGGATTCTGCCGGTAACCATCGATGGCTCCAATCGCACCTTGCCAGCTCGCTCGCTTGCCATCGAGCCCGGACACACGACCACCTTGACCATCCACCCCCCCATCGATCCGAAGAGCTTCGGAAAGGATCGCCAAGGGCTTGCGGCGGCCGTGCGCATGGCCATCGAGGGTCCACTGGTTCAGCGCAGCGAGTAGTGGGTGGAGCGTTTTGGGCTCCTCGAGTTCAGGCGAGCTCGGTGTGACCCATCAAGAACAGATCGATGTGACGGGCCGCGCGCCGGCCGTCGGCGATGGCCCACACCACCAGCGACTGTCCGCGCTGGCAGTCTCCCGCGGCGAACACACCGGGCACGCTGGTCATGCAACTCCGATCAATCAGAAGATTTCCACGTCGATCGAGGGTCGCGCCGAGTTCGGCTACAAGGCCTGTAGGCTCGGGGCCGAGGAATCCCAGCGCCAACAGGACCAAGTCGGCGGGGAGGGTGAACTCGGTGCCTGCGATCCTCTCTACGCGACCGCCCTCATGATTCACCCGGACGCACTCCACAGCAGTCAACCGGCCGTCTTCTCCCACGAAGCGCTCGGTCATCACGCCAAACTCCCGTTGACCACCTTCTTCATGAGAACTCGAGGTGCGCAGCATCAGCGGCCAGCGCGGCCAAGGGGTGGTGGGCGAGCGAGTGGCTGGGGGCTTTGGCATCAGCTCGAGGTTCACGATAGAGAGCGCACCCTGGCGTATCGAAGTTCCCACACAGTCACTTCCGGTGTCGCCACCGCCGATCACGACCACGTGCTTCTGACTAGCGTGGATGCTGATGGGCTCAGCGATATCCTGGCCAGCGACACGGCGGTTCTGCTGCTCCAGAAATGGCATGGCGAAGTGAACGCCGGACAGCTCGCGACCCGGAACAGCAAGGTCGCGGGGGACGCGTGAGCCGATTGCCAGACAGATCGCGTCATGGTTGCATCGAAGCTCGGCTAGAGTCACCGTTTTGCCGATCTCCGTGTCGAGTACGAAGCTCACCCCCTCCAGCTTCATTTGCTCCACGCGCTGCGAAATCAGCGACTTGTCGAGCTTGAAGTCCGGGATACCGTACACCAGAAGGCCGCCGATTCGATCGGTGCGCTCAAAGACGGTCACCGTGTGTCCGGCACGGGCAAGTTGCTGAGCCGCTGCCAATCCGGCTGGTCCTGAGCCGATCACTGCCACTCGCTTGTCGGTCTTCTGTTGTGGTGGGCGAGGGGTAACGAGGCCGGCCGCGAAGGCTTGGTCAGCAATGGTGTGTTCGATCTGCTTGATGCTGACCGGGTCTTTGTTGATGCCGAGCGTGCACGCTGCCTCGCAGGGCGCGGGGCAGACGCGACCCGTGACCTCTGGGAAGTTGTTGGTGCTGTGCAAGGAATCGATAGCGGAGGCAAGGTCGCGTCGGTAAGCGTGGTCGTTGAAATCGGGAATCAGATTATTCAGCGGACAGCCGTTGTTGCAGAATGGGACTCCGCAGTCCATGCAGCGCGCTGCCTGCTCGGTGAGCTGAGGCTCCAACACGGGAAGCTCAAACTCTGAGTAATTCCGAATTCGCTCAGTGATCGGGCGGCGTGCAACCTCTCTGCGTTCGAACTCGAGAAAACCTGTGACTTTGCCCACGATGACTCCTCTGTCTTCTGTATTTCGTCTGGTGAGGGGGTGCGACTACTCTGCAGCTGCGACCGACTTCATGGCCTCGAGCACCCGCCGGTATTCTCCCGGAACCACGCGTACGAAGGCGCGGGCGAGCTCAGGGAAATCGGCGAGCAGCGCCTGAGCCTTGCGGCTCGACGTGCGCTCGTGATGTTCCCGAAGCATCTCTTCGAGATAGTCGAGATCGGTCTGGTCGAGGGGTTCGACGTCGACTAGCTCGGTGTTGCAGTACTTGATGAAGTTCTGGTGCTCGTCATACACGTAGGCGACGCCACCGCTCATCCCAGCTGCGAAGTTGCGCCCGGTTCGACCGAGCACGATCACGCGGCCCCCGGTCATGTACTCGCATCCGTGATCGCCCACGCCCTCAACTACGGCCTCGCAACCGCTGTTGCGGACGGCGAAACGCTCGCCGGCTACTCCCGCGAAGAAGGCGCGACCTCCGGTTGCTCCGTACAGCGAGGTGTTGCCGATCAGGATATTCTGATCGGCGTCGAAGGTCGAACCGGCGCCATGGCGGATAGCGATCACTCCGCCGCTCATGCCCTTTCCGACGTAATCGTTGGCGTCTCCCTCCAGCGAAAGCAGCATGCCGTGAGTAACGAACGCGCCGAAGCTCTGCCCCGCCGAACCCGAGAACCTGAGCCGTACGCGACCAGCGGGGAGTCCTGTGCCTCCGTGGCGACGCGCGATTTCACCTGCGATCATCGCTCCCACGGTACGGTGAACGTTTCGTACGGGGAGAGCCTTCTCGAAGGGAGCGTCGGCGTCCAGGGCAGCGCAGAGCTCGGGCATCAGCGACAGATCGAGGGCGGTATCGAGTCCGTGATCTTGAGTGGTGGTGTGGCACACCGGCACGGTGGCTCGCGCGGTCGTCTTGAGGACGTCGGAGAAGTCCAGGTGGGCGGGTTTGCCCGTGGTCGGTCGGAGTTCCAAGAGATCAGCCCGACCAATCAGCTCCTCAAATCGACGCAACCCAAGCCCCGCCAGGATTGCTCGCACCTCCTCAGCCACGTAGAAGAAGTATCGGATCACGTGCTCCGGTTTGCCGTCAAACTTGGCACGGAGGCGTGGGTCCTGGGTGGCGATGCCGACCGGGCAGGTGTTCAGGTGGCACTTGCGCATCAGGATACACCCGGAAGCGACGAGCGGTGCCGTTGAAAACCCAAACTCCTCGGCCCCCAGCATGGCAGCGATCACCACATCACGACCGGTGCGGAGTTGTCCGTCCGTCTGCAACACCACGCGACCCCGCAGATCATTCTTCACCAGCACTTGGTGGGTCTCAGCCAATCCAAGCTCCCACGGGATACCTGCGTGCTTGATCGAAGTCTGAGGTGATGCACCGGTTCCTCCATCGAATCCGGAGATCAAGATCACATCGGCGTGGGCTTTGGCGACGCCGGCCGCCACTGTGCCCACTCCTGCTTCGGATACGAGCTTGACGCTGATTCTCGCCTTGGGATTGACATTTTTTAGGTCAAAGATGAGCTGCGCGAGATCTTCGATCGAGTAGATGTCGTGGTGCGGAGGCGGAGAGATCAGCGTTACGCCAGGAGTAGAGAAACGGGTCTTGGCGATTACCGCATCCACCTTGTGGCCCGGAAGCTGTCCGCCTTCACCGGGCTTTGCGCCTTGGGCGATCTTGATCTGCAGTTCGGTCGCGTTCACCAGATAGTGGGTGGTGACACCGAAGCGTCCCGAGGCAACCTGCTTGATAGCGCTCTTCTTAGAGTCGCCGTTTGGCTCGGAGAGGTACCGATTGGGGTCTTCACCACCTTCACCGGTGTTGCTCCGTGCGCCCAAACGGTTCATGGCAATGGCAAGGTTCTCGTGAGCCTCCCGGCTAATCGAACCGAAGCTCATCGCACCGGTAGCGAAGCGCCGCACGATTTCGCTGGCCGGCTCCACTTCCTCGAGGTTGACAGCATCCCGAGTCGCCACCTCCCAGAGGCTGCGCAGCGTGATCGGACCCGAAGGCTGCTCATTGATGAGCCGTGAGTACTCGGCGTAGCTGGTTGCGGACTCGGCGCGAACGGCGTTTTGCAGTTGGCTGATCGCCTCAGGGCTCCACAAGTGACGCTCACCTTGGGCACGATAGTGGTATTGACTGCCGAAGGGCAGCGCGTTGGGCTGGGTGGTGCGGCGCGGGAAGGCCTGCGCGTGTCGGCGCGCCGTTTCGTCAGCGATCACATCTAGGTCAACACCGCCGATCCGGGAGACCGTGCCGGTGAAGTAGCGCTCGATCAGATCTGGGGAGAGACCGATGGCCTCGAACAACTGAGCACCATGGTAGCTCTGGAGGGTGCTGATCCCCATTTTGCTCATCACCTTCAAGAGGCCCTTGCCGATGGCCTTCTTGAACTTGGTTTTGGCAAGTTCAGGATCGGTGATCTCCGGCATCAAGCCATATTTGGAGAATTGCTCGACGGTATCGAGCGCAACGTACGGATTGATCGCGCCGGCTCCGTAGCCCACCAGAAGGCAGAAGTGATGGACCTCACGTGCCTCGCCGGTCTCGATCACCAGGCCGCAACGCATGCGTGCTCCGTTGCGCATCAGGTGGTGATGAACCGCGGCGGTGGCCAGTAAGCTAGGAATCGGTGCGAAGTTTTCGTCGGCACCGCGATCGCTCAGGATGAGGACGCTGTGGCCGTTCATCACGGACAGTGAGGCCTCGCGGCAGAGCTCGTCGAGCCCTGCCTTGAGTCCTGCCCCGCCCTCGGCCACCGGATACAGCATGGAAATGGTGGC
This sequence comes from uncultured Polyangiaceae bacterium, assembly GCA_964396375.1. GTDB lineage: Bacteria > Myxococcota_A > Polyangia > Polyangiales > Polyangiaceae > FEN-1139. Next base: position 20,905 of record CAYNEY010000021.1, read on the forward strand.
AGGGATGCCGATGGTCGTCGTGTGGCCCATGCGCAGACGCGCGATGTCGGCGTTGCTGAGGATCGGGTGAGAGACGTGCAGCATATTCGCTTGTTCAGGCGTCTCGAACAAGATGCAGCCTTCGCCGCCGAGGTAGTTGTCGAGGCTCATCACCAGCTCCTCCCGGATCGGGTCGATCGGGGGATTGGTGACTTGGGCGAAGTGCTGCTTGAAATAGGAGAAGAGCAGCTGCGGCTCGTCACTCAGCACCGCCAACGGTGTGTCGGTTCCCATCGACCCAACCGCCTCTTGTCCGGTTGCTGCCATGGGCAAAATAAGCATTTTCAGCTCTTCTTCAGTGTAGCCGAACATGCGTTGGCGTCGCAGAAGGTGGTCACCGGTGGAGACTGGGATTCGCTTGGGGTTGACCGGAAGCTCCTCGAGGCGAACCGCGTGGTCGCGTAGCCACTGACCGTAGGGGCGGGCTCGGCAGATATCGTCTTTGAGCTCGCTGTCCTCGACAATGCGCCCCTCTTCGAGATCGACGAGGAACATGCGTCCTGGTTCCAGCCGTCCTTTGCGCTCGACCTCGTCGGGGGGAACGTCAAGCACGCCGCACTCGGAGCCGAGGATCACCAGATCGTTCTTGGTGACGAGGAAGCGGGCGGGTCGGAGGCCATTCCGATCGAGGATCGCCCCGATCTGCTTACCGTTGGTGAAGGCGAGTGCGGCCGGTCCATCCCAGGGTTCGACCAGACAGGAGTGGTAGGCGTAGAAGTCGCGCTTGTGCGCGGGCATCAAACGGTCGTTCTGCCACGCCTCAGGCACCAGCATCATCAGCACGTGAGGCAGGGAGCGACCAGCCTGGAGTAGGAGTTCAGCCACGTTGTCGAGGGCCGCCGAGTCGCTGCCCTGTGGTGAGATGATGGGAAGGATGTGGCGGATGTCCTGACCGAAGACCCGTCCGTCGAACAGCTGTTCACGCGCGTGCATCCACGCTACGTTTCCACGTAGGGTGTTGATCTCGCCGTTGTGGCACAGGATTCGGAAGGGTTGGGCAAGCTCCCAGGTTGGGAAGGTGTTGGTGCTGAAGCGCTGATGGACCATCGCGAGCGCGCTCGTGAGGCGTGGATCGTCGAGGTCACGGTAGAAACGCGTGAGCTGATCGGCGAGCAAGAGGCCCTTGTACACAATGGTGCGCGCCGACAGGCTCGGGATGTAGAAACGCGACTTGTCCTCGATCGCGCTCTCGCGGGCCGTTCGCTCTGCCCATTTCCGTATCACGAACAGCTTGCGCTCGAAGCGGGGTTCATCGGACTCGGAGGAGCCGATGAAGACCTGCTCGATGATCGGAGCGGAGTCTCGAGCGACCGGACCAAGGCAGGATTCGTCCACTGGCAATGGGCGCCAACCCAGCAGCTTCTGACCGGTGCCTGTGATCTTGTCTTCAAGGATCTGCTTCATGCGCGCGCGGGGTACCTTGCTGCGCGGCAGAAACACAAGCCCAGTTCCGTAGCTCCCGGGGGAGGGAAGGATGAAGCCGAGGCGCTCGGACTCCTCCAAGTAGAAACCATGGGGCAGCTGCAAGGTGATGCCTGCTCCGTCACCCGTCAGCGGATCACAACCGCACGCTCCGCGGTGCACGAGGTTGAGCAAGATCTGCACGCCCTTTCTCACAATCTCGTGAGATGGCTTGTTCTTGATATTGGCCACCACCCCGATACCGCACGCATCATGCTCGAAACGAGGGTCGTAGAGCCCAGTCCTGGGAGGGAGATTCATGATGTTCCTCAAGAGGCCGATGCTGGCCGAGGCAGCACGAGCGCGTGGCCTGCCTCGGCGCACGCGCGTCAGTCTAGTGAAGAGTGGTGAGCTGGCACGTCCCGATCGCAGGTGTAGGATGAGAAATGTTTCCGGCTCGAGCAGCTCGCAGGAGATTTCACGGCAACCCAGCTTTGCAGAAACTCTCCTGAAACAATCCTAGAATTTGCGGCCAGATGATGATCCGTGAGCAACTTGCCTCCGGCTCGCCTGAGGCGCGCAAGAGGACGGCCCCCAGGTCGAAGACCGTGGGGGCCGTCCTCTTGCGCGGGAACCCTCGAGCTTTGGGATCAGGAGCGTTCGGCGTAGCTACGAACGTCACCGACCGCCTTGTCAGCGGCGTAGGCTACTTCGCCGGTGACCAGGGACCCAGGCACCGGAAGTTTCGGAACAATCAGCATCTCCAACCGGAGCTCGGACGATTGATCATCGACGCGAGCTATCCGCCACTTGGCATCGAGCCGCTCTACGTTGCCTCGAATCATGTGACCCTCAAGGATCTGCTCATTGCCTTGTGTGCGCAGCGGAGCGAAGCGGACCACCGCCCAGATCTTGGCGGCTCCCTTGAGGATTGGCACCTGCATGTAGACGTCCACCGAGTCCTGGCTGCGACCAACCACCTTCACTCGCTCGAAACGGCGGATGAACTTGGTGTAACCGTCGAAGTCCGCCACCAGCTTCGATACTTCGTCCCTCGTCGCTCGCACCTGGGTGCGTGCGGCTCCAGCCTCGATCGAGCTGTGCGGGCTCGCGACAGTGTAGCGTGATGTGCGCTTGTCTTTGGCTTCGGCCGGAGCTGCGGCCATGAGCACGAGGGCGGGAAGGATGACAGCGAAAAGGCGTGTGTGTTTCACAGGAACCTCTTTCGACGGGGAGGCTGAAGACAGCGAGGTGCTGTCTGACTCTTTCCTCTGCAGGAGTCGTGCCGAACCTGGCCACGGTGAGTCATGTTTCAGTGTGCAGCTCAAGGACGGCAAATTGTCGCATACCTGGAGTACCTGGGCGAAGATGCCGAAGACATCCAGGGTGAGGGCGATGGCCCCATCCACCGCCGGATCGAGACTCCAAGCGTGACGATCGATTCACAGGTGTGACGCCGAGGCACGGTATGGTGGTGGGGAAGCGACGAGGCGCGCCACCACCTCCTATCTTCCACCGATGATCAGAGCGGCGCTGGATCACTCTCGGTGGGTGGGTTGACCGGCCCAATCTGGCACGTTCCCGCGAGTCGCACTCCCTTATCCATGTGAATTTCGGGAGATAGCAAGGAGCCTTCCACCTCGGAAGGTAGGTAAAGCTCGATGGATTTGGCTGCCCGCACGGTACCGCTCAGCCTTCCACCCTTCATGATCAGGGTGCCCACTTCGATGTCTGCTTCAATATCTGCCCCTTCGCCGATCACCAAGACCTCTTGGCCGAGGATTTGTCCGCGAAACTTGCCGTCCAGCCGAATGCGCCCCTCGAAGTAGAGTTTGCCTTCGAACTCCGTTCCCCGGCCGAGTAAGGCGGTGAGCTGTGCAGAGGGTAGGGAGGATTCCATGGCACGGGAATGCTAGCAGCAATTCGGCGGTGTAGAGGTGTGCCGCCTCGACTTCCTCGTGGACCGAAGAGGCTCAGTGCCAAGCGGTTGGCCAGCCGTGGCTGAGCGTGCTCCAATTGGGGGTGATGACACCGTTCACACGTGCCTCATGGGTGACCTTGGTGGGGCTGGGGTTCGTGGCCGATTTGGCCCTGGCCCAACCGAAGCCGGATCCCTCCGCGACTGGGGAGGGAGCACTTGCACCCGATCCCACGGCAGGGGTGACCGTAGTGGCGGAGGCTCCTTTAGCAGCCAGCTCGGCCTCGCCCGCCGCAACCAGCGGTGGGTACACCTGGACCGCGAAGAAGCCGGTGCGGCGATCGACTCCCGTATTTCGGGTCGATCCATCACGTCCATTGGTCGAGGCACCCAGTTTCGAGATGCTCGCAGACGGTCGAAGTCGGGTGATGTTGCCCGTGTCAGCGAGAACCGATGTGGGTCGGCGCGAGAAGAAGCGACGGGTCACCTTTGTGGTCGAACGCGCCCAGGTGGGCGTCGCCAACAACCTGAATCCCCTGGTTACCACCCATTTCTCTACCCCGTTGACACGGGCGCGCTTGACGCGGCAGAAGTCTTCGGTGAGCCTCGAACTCGAACTCCGTCGCGAGGTCGCTGTTACCCACGAAGTGAAGGCCAACCCGGACGGTTCGATGCTGTTGATCGTCACCTTGCCCGCACTCGCTGTCAAAGCGACCCAGCAAACGGTCACGCCCCCCCCAAAAAACGTCTCGCGCTGAGCTCGCTTTGGCTCGGCCAGAACCCAGCGAACGGTCTGCGTGACAGAACATCTTGGTCGTGGTGTGGCGCTCATTTTGGGGCTGGTTTGCGGCTGTCTGGCTGCATTGCGGGAGGTGGGCGCTGTGGAGGCTCCGAAGCCTGCGCGCGGTACGGTGGAGATCGAGTTTCGCGCCGGGGAGGTGGCTGTGGAGGGCCCTCTGCGCCGCCTGGTCCTCTCGAGAGGCGTGGAGCTGACCGTTCACCGTTACCGCCTGACTGCGGAGCGTCTCGAACTCATACGGGGTACGCGTGGTGTCGAGGTGCTGGGCGAGGGCGAAGTGTCGCTTTGTGCCTGTGAGGGTTCGCCGTTTACTGTGAGTTACGATCGCGCCTTGGTGGCGCCGCCGACCGATCTTCTGCTCCACGATTCGACTTTGCGTCTCTGCGGCCTTCCTTTCTTCTACACTCCGGTGTTCTGGGTGCGCTCGCCGAGCCGGCTTGGGCTCTTCGTGCCCCGTTTTGCTTGGCGGGGTCCCGACGGCGGCATCGCGGGCTCAGGGGTGCACCTACCACTGTCGAAGAGTGTCGATCCGAGTCCAGAGTTCCTGGATGTCAATCTTGGTGGCTACTTCGCGGGGGGCTGGGACCTTTCGACGCAACTGGTGACCACCAACACCGTGACCTCCGTGCGCCATGACTGGCTGTCGCAGGGACTCCTGCTGGTGGACGCGATCGGCCATCGTCGGTTGGGGGAGCGTGCAGCTCTCGCCTTTCGAGTCGACGCCTTGCGGGGACGCCGCGGCCTGGTTGGCCCTGTGTCGTTCGACGCCGCGACAAGACGGCAGGATCGCGTCCGTCTCGAACTTAGCCACCACGTCGAGGCATTGAGCTATGCAGTAGGATTTGCGGCCGATCCGCCGCGCGCAGGCCGGGTGCGTGACCTCGATGAGCGGGGTGGGGTGATGCGGGCTGCACTTGGCACGGCGCTGGGCGAGATTGGCCATGTCGAGACCACGACCCTTCTTCGCACCAACACTCGTCATGATGGCGAGGATCAACTCCGGGTCACGCAGCTTGGACACCTTGGTCTCGACGCGCGACCATCAGTCTTTGCCGTATCCTGGGATGGGTATCAACGGCTTGCCAGCGGTACCAGGTTGGGTGAGCGACAAGATTCGGCGATGTTGGGCTCGGAGATCCGCGTTTCCCTGCCTCTGGTACGGCGCTACCGCCTTTCGGGAGGACTCCTCGACCACTGGATCGAACCCTTTGCGGCAGCGCGAGCGAGCTCGGGTCGCGGCTGGCTGGTGGAGGGGGCGCCACACTTGCGGAGTGGTGGGGCAGCAGAAATCGGCCTTGGCTCGACGGTGGGACGTGTCGGCGGCAGGGGTGCTGGAAGACTCGAGGTTAAGGCTGGCGCGATCCGAAACGGAGGCCGGGCCGTCCAGGCACTGCTCGTGAGTCCGCTCGCCAGCTTCGATGCGTTTGGAGCTGGTGGAGAGCTGGGTTTTCTGTCCTCAGGGGCCGCGCTGTCCACGGCACGGATCAGGCTCGGGGCCAGCGACGCCTTATCACTCGCGCTGCATCTCGAGGGGCGCAGTGGCGGGCACGATGTGGGATCGATCCGGTTGATGACTCGCGAAGGATGGGACAGTCGCGAAACAACCTATCTCTTTGATGAATCGGGTTGGATGGCCGGTTCGAGCGTATTGATTCCGATCGGCCGAACTCTGGCCGTGCAGGGACGGACCGATGTGGAGTTGCGTCAGCCACGTCTTCTCGCCGAGCGCATGGCCGTCACCTACCGCCACGGCTGTGGCTGCATTGCGGCGACGCTGGATGGTGGACATCGTTTGGGTCGGGCCGGGTGGGACGTCGGCCTTCACCTCGATATCATGCCCCGCTGACCCTTGGCGACCACTGTCCCGATCTTCGGAGCTGACGCGGAGCAGAGACCGGGGTAAGTCTTATCAGGTGGTGGTGACGAATGGTCGAGAACTGCTGAGCGAGCCGCCGCCGCAGAGCGAGCCGCCGGTCCGCCGCAACGCGCCACCGCCCCGTCTGCTGGTGGCGGAGGACGATCGGCTGACCCGGGAGTTGCTGGTTGCGATGCTTACGGCGCGCGGCTACCTGGTGGAGGCTGTCGAGGACGGACAGGCAACGGTGGAGCGTGTGGGCAGAGGCGGAATCGATTTGGTGCTGCTCGACATCCTCATGCCTCGGCTCAACGGGCTCGAGGCGTGTCGACTCCTCAAGAGCCTGACTGCCGATTCTTTTTTGCCCGTGGTGTTGGTCACGGTCAAGACCGACAGTGCCAGTCGCGTCGAGGGCCTCAGGATCGGCGCCGATGACTACGTCTGCAAGCCCTTCGATGAAGAGGAGTTGGTGGCACGGGTGGAGGCCCTGCTACGCGTGAAGCGTCTCCACGACCACGTGGCACGTGCGCGCATGAAGCTGGAGCAGCTGAGTGTGCACGACGACCTCACCGGCCTGTACAACTATCGGTATCTTCACAATCGCCTGGGCGAGGAGTTCAAGCGGGCTGAGCGCTATCATGAGCCGCTGGCGTGCATCTTGGTAGATGTTGACCATTTGGCTGGACAAAACGAGAGGTTTGGTCGTGAGTTTGGCGATCATCTGCTGTTGTCGATCGCAGAGATCATTCGTCACAGTGTTCGAGATGTCGATGTGGTGGCGCGGTTTGGTGGTGATGAGTTCCTGGTGGTGCTGCCCTCCACCCATTTCGCCGGCTCGGTCACCGTCGCCGAGCGTGTTTGGCGCGAGGCAGCGGAGGCGATGATCGTGACGCCGGACGGTGCCACGGTGACGGCTACACTCTCGGTGGGCGTGGCGCTGTTCCCGTCTCGAGATGTGCGCTCCAAGGACGCTTTGCTCCGCGCCGCGGACGCAGCCCTGCACCAGGCGAAGCTGGACGGTGGAAATCGAGTCTGCGTTTTCCAACAGCAGGGTTACCTCTATACGCCGCTTGCCGGTGATCCATCCTTGGATGTTCGACCCGGAATGGGGGAGACGCGGGTGGCTTCGAACTCACTGCCGGTTCAGCTGCCGGTCTTCGATCCGGAGCACGAGGCCCAGATCACGCTTCGTCCGGGCCAGGATGCGGCTGAGCGACAGCTCAGCCGCGACGATTTGCCCCAACCCTTCGTGTTCGAACCTTCGACCAAGGCAAAAAAGGAGCCGATCGGATGAATCTCTCGGCTCGCAATCGTGCCAGTGAGTACCCAGGGCGGATCGAGGAGCATCCCCCACGAGTGTTGGTGGTCGACGACGAACCAGGGTTGCGTCGCAGCGTTGCCCGCCTCTTGCTCAGCAGAGGGATGCAGGTGGTGACCGCAGACGACGGGGCGAGCGCGATCGAGCTTCTCCCAAATCAACAGATTGACGTAGCGATCATCGACCTTTTCATGCCCAAGGTCGGAGGGCTCGAGCTTCTCGATCATATCAAGCGTGAGTATCCGGGGATCGAGGTGATCCTGATGACCGCCTACGGCGACGTGGAGACCGCCGTGCGCGCCGTACGGGCAGGAGCGTACCACTTCCTCACCAAGCCATTTCGCTCCAACGACGAGGTGGTTCTCACTGTCGTGAAGGCTACCGAGCGGCGACGCCTGTTGGATCATACGGCCATGCTCGAGCGTCGGCTCGAGCAGATGGAGAAGTTCGGAGAGCTGATCGGTAATTCGCGGCCGATGCAGGATGTTTACCGTTTGGCCACCGGGGTGGCTGCCACGTCTTCCACGGTGCTGATTCTCGGTGAGAGTGGCACGGGAAAGGAACTGACGGCACGAGCCATTCACCAGCATTCACCGCGCAACGAGCGGCCTTTTGTTGCTGTCAATTGCTCAGCGATTCCGGTCGATCTGGTGGAAAGTGAGCTTTTTGGTCACAAACGGGGAGCGTTTACCGGAGCGACCTCGGAGCGCGAGGGGCTGTTCGAGGCTGCGAACACCGGCACCATCTTTCTGGATGAGGTGGGGGATCTGCCACCTCAAGCGCAGGTGAAGCTGCTGAGGGTGTTGCAAGAGGGCGAGGTCAAGCGAGTCGGTGCGAATGAGACACGAATCGTCGATGTGCGCGTGATCGCCGCCACCAACGTCGAGCTGCGCAGCCGGATCCAGGAGGGGAAGTTCCGGGAGGATCTCTTCTATCGGCTGAACGTGGTGGCCATTTCGCTGCCACCGCTCCGAGATCGTGAGGAGGATATCCCGCTTCTTGCCTATCACTTTCTCAAGAAATACTCGACCCGCACCGGGCGAAACATCCAGCGGATCTCTGGGGAGGCAATGCAGATCCTTCAAGAGCAATCTTGGCCCGGCAATGTTCGTGAGCTCGAGAACGCCATTGAATATGCGGTGGTATTCTGCCGGGGAGACGAAATCACCCCAGATGCATTGCCCATGCAGCGCGAATCGCGAGCGTTGGTTCCGAACCGGCAGAGCCAGAAGCCGGTTGGAGTGCTGCTACCGCAGAATCTCCTCGACCTGCCTTACCGCGACGCCAAGCAGCGTGCGGTCGATCTCTTCGAGGTCGCCTATTTTGACGCCCTGCTGCAGCGTACGCAGGGAAATGTGAGCGAAGCAGCGCGGCAGGCCGGGCTCGATCGCTCGAATTTTCGCCGTGCCGTCAAACGAAGCGGGATCGGTGGGGCATCCTAGCCGGGCGTTTGCTAGGGTCACAAGGACCATGCAGAGGAGCCGAGCAGCGTGTTGGATTCTTGGGCCGATGGTGTGGCTCGTCAGCTGGACGGGACCTGCAACAGGGGCAGAAACACGCCCGGTCGCTTTGGCGCAGAAGAGCGCAACGGACCCTCAGCCGAACGTTGGTGAGCCGCCAGCTCCGGCGGCAGAAGCTGCCGAGTCTGACCCGAAGACCCAACCGTTCACGGCGCGGCAGGGCGTTGCCGCGGAGAGTCGGGTCTCGCTCGACGAATGCCTTCGCGCGGCGGAGCGGCACTCGCCGAAGCTTGGTGAGGTTCGTGCGCGACTTGCGCACAAGAGGGCACAACAAGAGGTGGCGCTGTTCGCTCCCTACTCGGAGTTCTCGGTGTCTGCGGGGTTGGCGGTGGCTCCCACGGTACGGGGCACGGCGCTGTACAGCGTGGATACTGACACCTCACTTGGTGAGAACCAAGCACTGGCATGGCAGGCGGGGGTAGAGGGAGCCGTGCCGCTGTACACCTTTGGGAAGATCGAGAACGCACGGAGTGCGGCGGCTGCGCACAGTAGAGTGGGTGAGGGGGAGGTGGAGAAGGAGCTAAATGAGCTGCGCCTCAACGTGCACCGAGCCTACTATGGTGCGCTCCTCGCCCGCGACGCCCTCACTCTAGTGCGTGAGGCACTGCGAAGGATCGATCAGGTGATGGTGGATGCTGAGCGTGCGCTGGAGGCCGGCGAGGGTGATGACATTGAGCTGGTGCGTCTCCAGATCTACCGTGCCGATCTGGCGAGTCGCGAGAGCGAGGCTCAGGAAAAGCAGAAGGTTGCGCTTGCCAGCCTCCGCTTCCTCACCGGGTTTTCCCCACCGCTTGTGCTCGCGCCGGAACCTTTCGTACCGGTTCCTCTCACGCTCCGTCAACTCAATTCCTATGTGGAGCGCGGGCTCCGGAATCGACCAGAGATTCGGATGGCGCGAGCAGGGGTCGACGCTCGCAAAGCGCTGGTGCGGCTCGAGCAGTCGAAGCTCTTTCCGGACATCGGACTCGGACTCTCGGCGAAGTGGTCGCACGCTCCGGAGGTTACGGACCAGCGCAATCCGTATGTGCGGGACAGTCTGAACTATCTCTACTTCGTGGGAGGGCTGGTGATGAAGTATAAGCTTGATTTCCTGCCCCAGCTAGCGCGGATCGATCAGGCCAAAGCGCAGCTGAGCGAAGTTCTTTCTACCCAGCGCCTTGCGCTCGAGGGGGTGCGGCAACAGGTGGAGGAGGCATATGCCGAACTCGAGGGCAAGCGGCAGCGCCTCGAGCTTGCAGAGAAGGGCGTGGCGCTCACCAAATCATGGCTGCTCAAGGTGCAACAAGGGATCGACGTGGGCACGATGGATGAGCGCGATATCATCGAGCCGGCGCGTGAGTTCGCTCTGAAGCGTTTCGCTGAGATGACCGCGATCTACGAATACAACATCGCCGTGGCGAAGCTCGAACAGGTGACAGCCGCTCCGCGCATGCGGACTGAATGATCCCTCGGCGAACGAAAATCCCGACCCGGTCGGACTTGGCCAAGGCGCCGCCTTGTTTCTTGTCGATTGGTGCAGGACCGCTGAAAGCCGTCAGGCCTGGGCACCTACGGGTCGGCGCTTGGCCTCGTGTTCGTCGAGGAGCTTCTCGATGCTCACCAAGGCGTTTTGAATCGACTCAGTGACCATCTGAATGAGAACAGGAAGCGCTCCCTTGAGGCTCTCATAGTAGCGTTGTCGCTCGGTGGAGTGGATCAGGGCGGGCGGATGCCCTCCTCGCAAGAGGATCAGGTTCATGAGCAGTCGAGCAACCTTGCCGCTGTCGGTCTGGAAGGGGAAGACGCGTAGTAACTCGTAGTGCACCCGCGCGGCCACTCGGATCGGGCTCTTCAGCTTCTTGGGTTCCGGACCATTGAGCCAGTCAACGATCTGGCGGACCTTGTTCGGAATCTTCTCAGGGTGACAGTACTCGTGGAAGTAGAGCCGATGCTGTGGAATATCGCGTCGGTACTTCACCGTCTTGAGATCACCCTCCTCTGGATGCAAAGTGAGGTAGATCTTCTTGATGATGTCCACGGTGATCGGTGCACGTTTGCGCTCACCGAGATCACGAACCAGCTCGATGGCCGTTTTGTGCCGACGGATCTCGTCCACCACTGGCTGTAGACTCGAGTCGGCTACTACTGAGCCGACGGTTTCGATGGCGGTCTTCAGTTCCTGGAAAGTGTAGACCACCCCCTCGAGCGCGCTGTCGTGGTGGATCCACGACATGTCGAGGGTTTCCTGATAGTCACGCCGGAATGGTTCAGAGGCTTTCTTCAGTCTCTCCTCGATGAGACGGAAACGGTCCTCGATGCTTTCAGCGGAGGGAAGCGGACGCTCGTTCTGCTGGGCTAGCCGCGCCGCCTCGTCTGCGGCAGCGTCTGTGGGGGGAGACGAGTCGAGGCTGTCGGAACTCGGTGGTGGCGTGGGAGTCGCCTGGGGAGGCTGCTGTTCAAGGTGCGCCAGCCCCACCACTCCCGCAGGTTTTTCCCCTTGTGCCCGGCGTGTGGTGCCAGACTGATTGGGGATCGCTCCAGGTGAGTAGATCCTGGTGGTGGAGCCCCGGCCTGGCCCCAACTTGTTGGAGCTGCGGTTGGCTTCGGCGATCCGTCCCTCGAGAGCTCTCCGAGCCGCCTCGCGAGCCGCTCGGATCTTCTCGCGCTCGACCTCCTTCGCCTTGCGATAGGCCTCCCGTTCGGCGTCACGCTTGGCACGCTCCTCGTCGCGGAGCCGTCGAGCTTCCTCTCGCTCCGCCTCCCGGGCAGCTTTCTGCCGGGCACGCTCTTCTTCTTGCGCCCGCTTCTCCGCTTCGCGGGCCAAGAGGCGCTGCTTCTTCTCCGCTTCGCGGGCGGCCAGCTGGGCTTGTCGAGCCGCTTCTTTGCGAGCCTGCTCAACGGCCTTTCGTTGGGCAGCTTGCCGGGCCTCGATCTCCTTGCGCTTCTGTTCTCGCTCGCGTTCCTTTTCGCGATTCCGCGCGTCTCTCTCTCGAGCTTTTCTGGCGGCCTCGCGTTCCTTTTCGCGATTCCGCGCGTCTTTCTCTCGAGCTTTTCTGGCGGCCTCGCGTTCCTTTTCGCGATTCCG
>CAYNEY010000021.1:32918-43604 GCA_964396375.1 uncultured Polyangiaceae bacterium
TCCTTCTTGGGAAGGGGAGCTGGTTTTTTGGTCAGCTTTTGGTCCTTCTTGGGGACAGGCGCCGGCTTCCGAGAAGCCTCTTTGCTCAGCTTCACAGTCAGCACCCCCGCCTTCCCTCCGGAAGATTTTGAGACAAGTCGACCGTTCGTCACGGTACGCGATGGTTTCGGCCCTCTGCCCACTGCGGACAGGGCCGGGCCCGATCGCTTAAGCGACTTGTTGCTAATATTATTGGCCTTTTTCGATTTCTGGGCCGCCATCGCATCCACACCAAGCCAAAGTCCCCCTCAAATCATCCGCGTCGACCGAACGAGCGACTGACGGCGGGGGGAACCCCTACCTTAATGGGCGCCAGGCTAGCCGGTGCCGGCCTCCCACGTCAACCCAGAGTTATCGAATTCATGACGGAAGGTAGGATGATTGCCATGGTGCGGCGCTGGCCGGGTCGGCCGGATGATCGGGTTCCCTTTGGCGGAGCTAGGATCGAAGCGGAGGATGACGGGGCTGTGCGAAGTAGTCGGTGTACACTTCGCTGTGCAGAAGGGGGCGTTCTCGTCGCGTGAGCACCTCCACACCCGTTAAGGTCACGAGCAGCGTGTGCTCGAACTGCGCGGACAAGCTTCGGTCTGCTGTCACTGCCGTCCACTGATCGTCCAGGATCTCGACCTCCCAGTCTCCAAGGTTGATCATCGGCTCGATGGTAAATGTCATGCCGGCCTTGAGCCGTGCTCCTCGGCCCCAGTGTCCAACATGACTCACCTGGGGTTCTTCATGAAAGCGCCGGCCGATCCCATGACCGACGAACTGGCGCACCACCGAGCAGCCCGCGCCTTCCGCGAACTCCTGGATCGCCGCACCAATGTCCCCCAATCGCGCGCCTGGACGGACCTGAGCGATTCCGAGTTCGAGGCAGCGGCGGGCCACCTCCGTCACGTGAAGCGCTTCAGGGTTCGGCTCACCCACATAGAAGGTCGCGGAGGTGTCGCCAAAGAATCCATCATGGATGTGGGTCACATCGACATTGATGATGTCACCCTCGACCAACGCCTGCTGGCTTGGGATCCCATGGCAGACCACTTCATTGATTGAGGTACAACAGTGCTTGGGGAAACCGCGATAGTTAAGGGGTGCCGGGATACAGCCACGGCTCTCGGTGTCGCGGCGCACGAAGTCGTCGATCTGGATGGTGGTGACGCCGGGTCGAATGAGCTCGGCGACCGCCTCGAGCGTCTCGGCAGCCAGTTTGCTGGCTCGACGGATGCCTTCGATCTCACGCGGGGTTTTGATATCAATAGCGCCACTACGAAGGCTCATGAGGGATTACTCCGATTCAGAACAAGGACTACCATCGGGGGGGCAGACTACCAAGCGAGGCGCCAGCTCGAGCGACAACGCGTCGCGGACTTCGGCGATTGCAGCTCGTACCGTCGGGCTGTCCACCTCCCCATGAAAGTGGACCGATTGGCCCGATCCGGAGAAGAAACTCTTCTCGAAGACGAGCAGGCGCGCCCCTATCAGTCGCTCGGGACCTGCGCCGAGCAGCGCGTTGGCACCACCCATGCGCGAGAGCGCAAACCTCTGGATCGTTGACGTGCTCGGGTCAGACTGGGCCAAATCCTGGGAGACGACTTCGATTTCTACTACCTCACCCTCTCGCGTCGAGCCTTCGGTGATGGTGCGGATGGTGGCTGCGGTGATGCGGTCAGCAGCCCGCACCAACTCGAAGAGACGGGAGCCTGGCCGAGTGTCGAGGATTTGCTCGGCGGGCACTCCGAGCACAGCCGGTGCGAGGGCGTCGTCGAACAGCATCCGCGCAGTGTCGTCGTAGGGAGCGCCGGTTGTCGGACTCGACGGCTCCCGCACTGCGGGTGCACCCCCACAGTTGAGCAGCAAGGGAGCAAAGCCCAATAGCACCACCACAATCGCGGCGGTGCGGTCCCGGGTCGGCCACGGGGCCCAATTGGAAGCAGGGTGCTCGCGATCCACGAGCGTGGGGGTCTAGTACCAAGGACTGGCTTGGTCGAGGGAGGTGGTGGGGCAGGATGAGGGTAGGCGAGCGCAACGATTCTGGCGTACACTGCGGCCGCGGTCGATACCATCGCGGTGCGCCGCTTTGCTGCTCATCCCGACTGATTGCCGGAGGATCCGAAACATGCACAAAGTGAGGAAAGTGGTTGAAGTTGCGAGCATCACGCTTGGGCTCTTGTCGGCGCTGGCTACGGCTGGTACCAACGATGCGGCAGCCAAACCACCGGCGAAGGTCGCCGCGGGGCCAGCCAATGTGAACCGGGAGATCCGTCTGGCGCCGGTCGGCCTCGAGTGGGGGCAGAACCTGCAGATGGTGGCCCGTGTTTACGATGATGCGTTGGATATGGAGTACGTTCCTATCTTCAAACGGACCGAACCGGGCATCGAGGCTCAGCGTCTCGATGCCGAGCTGGCCGAGAAGAAATCTCTTATCCGTAGGCATCGGCTGGATTTCGGCAACCAACCTACTGGTGTTGACGAGGGACCGCTGGCTGGTGAGTACAGCTACAGCAACGGCGAGAGCATGACCAAGACCATGCTCAATGGCAGCACCACCCGGTACTTCTTCTTTCACGGCGATCGGCTGTGGAAGGTCTACGATGAGTACAAGTTGGGAAAGCGCTCGCCGTTCGGTGATTCCTTCGAGCAAGCCGTGAAGGCGATGAGTGAGCTGGTGGGTGGGGTGGCTCCTCAGTTGCTGGAGCCGGATTCAAGTAAGATGCGGAGTTTTGGCGAAGCGGTATGGAGCACCCGATCCATGAACATTCGGCTGATCAATCGTGAGTCGAATGGCGTGGTAGCGGTGGCCTGGTCCGATCGGAGTGTCCACGAGAAGCTCAGCCAGACGCGTATGCGGCAGAAGTCCTCGGTACACAAGATGGACCCAGCCGTGCGAGACGTGACCACGCGCGACACCCCCCAGTCGCCCTCGGACAAGGCTGCGGACGAGAAGAAGAAGAAGTAGTAAGATCCGCTTTCGGGGGAGAGAGCTGCGACCCCGCCATCGATTGGCGGGGTCGGTCTCATTGTGTGAGGGGCGCGAGTTCGCGCGCTCCCTCGGGCACCAGAATTCCATGGGTTACGGCGATGGTTGCGTTCGGGCAGTGTTGCTTTACGAGGGGACGAAGCAGCGAGTCGACCACAATTTGGCAGGCCGGGCTTCCCGCATAGCGGCCGGCCAGATGAAGGGATACCTCCCGCTCGGTCAGTCGAACCAGGTAGAGTATGCCGCCGTCGCCAGCGATCAGAGGTGCTGCGATTTCGCGCAGCGCTATTTCGATTTCTTCGAGCGCCATGGCCACCAGACCGGTCCAAACTACCACGGAAATCGACCCGCCGGCGAGCATTGCCGTTTGAGAAGGTGGCAAACCGGCTCACAGAACGAAAGCCATCCGCTGGCCTCGTCAGCGCAGAGAGAGCTGGCGCGCTGCGATCCGAATGCTATCGTGCGGCCCGACGGCGGGTCCGTCAGAATCGGGCGCGTCGCGCGTTCACGAGGAAAAATGGCTGTCCAAATTCGTCTTGCTCGGCACGGAACCAAAAAAACTGCTTACTACCGCATCGTTGTCACCGACAAGCGCAACGCGCGCGACGGGCGGTTCATCGAGCACATCGGGGTCTTCGATCCCCGTGTGAAAGACTCGGCGTTCAAGATGGATCGAGAGCGTTATGCTTTCTGGACCGGCAGGGGTGCCTGCCCTTCGCCCACCTTGGAGCGACTGATCAAGGCTTCGGCACCCACTGTCTGAGTGGACACTACGGGTGCGGCTGCCGTGCGCGGTTGATCCGACCCCAAGAGAGCGAGGAATCTGGTGAAGGAACTAGTCGCCACGATTGCGCGTGCGCTCGTTGACGAGCCCGACGCGATTTCGGTCCGAGAGATCGAAGAGGGCAATCACACCGTGGTCGAGCTCAGGGTCGCGAAGAGCGACATCGGCAAGGTGATAGGCAAGGACGGTAAGACCGCACAATCGATCCGAATGCTACTTGCCGCGGCCAGTCAGAAGTCCGGTCGTCGCGTACACCTGGACATCTTCGACGAACCGTGAAACCCCGCGATCAAGGCCCGCGCGAACCCGAATATGTGGAAATTGCTCGGGTCATCAAGCCGCATGGGTTGCGGGGTGGGTTGGGCGTGTTGCCATTCTCGCCCGAGAGCCAAACGCTGCTGAAGGTTCGCCGGGTGAGGGTCGTGCGTGCCGACGGTTCAGCGGAGTACCGAGAACTCGCGGAGGTGAAGCCCATGCAGCGCGGGTTCTTGGTGCGGTTCGAGGGTGTGGAGGGGCGTCTGGCCGCGGAAGCATTTCGTGACGGGGTGCTGGCGGTCGACCGCGCGGAACTCCCCGAATTGTCGGAGTCTGAGGCCTACGCTGTCGATCTGGTTGGTGGGACCGTGCTTGGCCCCGAAGGTGAGATTGAGGGTACCATCCTCGCCGTCATCGAGTACCCGAGCGTTGATGCGTTGGTGATCGATCGGGGTGAGGGCCGGCGTGGCGAGGTGCCACTGGTGGAGGACTGGGTGCTGCGTATCGACGCGGAGTCGAAGACGGTCACCCTGAGGAGTCTGGAAGGGATAGTAGAGTGAGCAGAGCGGCGGACGAACTGCGAGTTGGCATTGTCACGCTTTTCCCCGAGCTTTTCGGCACCTTCTTCCGCACCAGCTTCATGAAGCGCGCGATCGCTGAACACCACCTTTTCGTTCACCTGGAGAACCTCCGGGAGCATGGTATTGGGCGTCACCGGAGCGTGGACGACACTCCGTACGGCGGTGGTGCGGGGATGGTGATGCGCGTGGACTGTGTGGCAGCAGCCCTCGATCACACCGAGAAGGCCGGTCCATTCTCGGGCCCCGTTCACCGTGTGCTCTTGACTCCTCAGGGGGCCCCTTTCCGTCAGGCCACCGCAGAGCGTTTTGTCGAGCATCGGAACCTGGTTTTCTTGTGCGGTCGCTATGAGGGTTTCGACGAACGGGTGCGCACTCTGGTAAACGAGGAGTTATCGCTCGGTGACTTCGTGATGTTGGGTGGTGAGGTGGCGGCGATGGCGGTGCTGGAGACGACTACTCGCTTGGTGCGTGGCGTGCTTGGCAATGAGTGTTCCAGTGCCGAAGAGTCCTTCAGCCCCGCCCAGCAGGGTGGACTCGAGTATCCCCAGTACACACGCCCGCTCGAATTCCGGGGGCTCTCCGTGCCCGAGGTGCTGCGCTCCGGAGACCATCGTACCATCGGGGCTTGGCGCGCCGATCAAGCTCGCCAGCGAACCGTGCAGCGACGACCGGATTTGGTCGGTCGTGGGGGAGATGGATGAGGTGAGGCAACTCGCGGTCGCTCTGCTTCATCACCCGGTGCTCGATCGTGAGGGCCAGCTCGTGACGAGTGCGGTAACCAACATCGATATCCACGATATCGCTCGTTCTGCCTTTACGTATGGACTCAGCGCCTTCTATCTTGCACATCCGATCGCGGCCCAGCGATTGCTGGTCGAGCGTGTGCGAACTCACTGGGTAGAGGGCAGTGGAAAGCAGCGAATTCCCGACCGAGCGCCACCACTCGCCCAACTTGAGATCGTCGACAATCTGGCGGCAGCAGAGCAGCGTTTTGGAAACGGTGGGCCAGTCGAGTTGTGGACGACCAGCGCAGGACTCGGTCAAGAGTCATTGACCCATGCCCGTGCACGAGAGCAGCTAGGCCACGACGGTGCGCCTGTGTTGCTGGTGTTCGGCACTGGCTGGGGTCTCGCTGAGTCCGTGCACGCCCGTGCCGCGAAGCGGCTCGCGCCGATCGTCTCACCGCGTTCCGATCGCTACAACCACTTGAGCGTGCGAGCAGCAGTCGCGATTCTGCTCGATCGACTCTGCGGAGCACCGCGTGATCTCCAAGCATGAGAAGGCGTGACTGGTTGCGTCGCATCGCCTATTGGGGGTCGGCCCATGGTCCCGCTTGGTGGCATCGGAACAGTCCACCGTGGTTTGGCCTGCTTGCACTCGGAATGGCCCGAGGTGCGCGCCGACGGGTACGGCGAAACCTGAGGCTGTTGTTGGGTCGACGGCCAGTTTTTGCCGAATTTTTGGACCTCGGGCGCACGTTTGTCAACTACGCTCACACGCTGGCTGAGCAGCTGGGGGTGGAGCGTCCGGAGGCGCACTCGGCGGTGCTCGAGATGGAGGGGCAAGTGCACCTGAACCGCCTGCTCGAGCGCCCACTCGGCTTTGTGATTGCCACTGCCCACACTGCTGCTTTTGATGTGGTGGGACGACAACTGGCCAAGGACACGGGGCGGCCGGTGGTGGTGGTCATGCAGGCGGAAGCTCACCCTGATGCGCAGCGTCTCCACCAGGGGTTGCGAGCAAGCGCGCCCCTCACGGTCATGAACGTCGGGGAGGAACCCCGCGATGTGATCGCGCTGGTGTCGCATCTCCGGAGCGGTGGGTTGGTAGCCTTGCAGCTGGACCGGGGCGGAGCGAACGCGAGGGTTCTCGAGTTGCCGTTTGGCGTGGGTCAGTTCCGGTTCTCCGAGGGGCCGCTCTGGCTGGCGGCCTGCGCCGGCGTGCCGATCCTCCCGCTGTTCGTGAGCCGCACAGGGTCGTTTGCTTACCGTTTGCACGTGGGCGCGCCGATTGGGGTGCCGCGGCGCCCGAGTCGAGACGAACTCACACGCGCCTGTCAGCACTTGTCCGCGGAACTGGAGCGACACCTGCTTGCCCACCCGACCGAGTGGTTTCATTTCGCGCCCTGAGTGCCACGAGTTCTGGGGGCGGGTCGACGTTCAGGGGCTCTTGGTGACCAGTCGCACAGTGTCGAGCACTTTGCGTGCGCCGACCTGAGTGTCCGAGGTGACCCCATATCCCTGCAATCGGTACGACAGTGGAATGAGGAGATTGGAACTGAACTGAGCCTTTTCCGTGGCGATTCGAGTGCGGTGAAAGGCTTGGCTGAGCCGTGTCTCGACAGCGGCGCGAGTCTTCTCGGAGGGGGAGCCGAGGGCGGTTGAAGCGGCGTTGGCAATTCGTGCGACGTCGATCTGACTGAGCTTCTGAGCGTCCACACGCAGCCCCTTCACGGCGACAGCTGCGAAACCGTCGACCAATGCCCGACCGTCACACGCCACCAGTTCGGGGAGAGGGGTCTTCACGTTGACATGGGTGAGCGCGGAAGGGATAGCGAGGCGGAGATATATCGCGTCACCTCCGACCACAGCCTGAGAAGCCCCCAGCTGCTTCCTCAGCTCGACGGTCAGGTGGCCTTCCAGAGTGCGGCGCTCCGCATCGCTGAGCTCATCCCAGGGTTCCGTCGCGAAATCCTTCACTGTGGCTTCGACCAAGCGAGTGATGAGTTGTTGGGAGAACGAGCCTGTTGCAGTGGCTTCTTCCACTATCACGCGGTTCGCGAGGCTGGTCACGTCGCTGCCGGGGGTGATGCAGCTTTGTGCTCGGAGGATCTCTCCGTCTACCTCTACGCCGAGCAGAAGATACTTCTTGGCCTGCGCGAGGGGATCGGCCTCGGCGTTCAAGACCGAGAACGGAGACACGGCGCCGGCGGCGACCCAGCCATCGGGGGAACAGACCTCGAAGGGTACCAGCTCTTTTTGGCATGCTATCTCGCTCGGTCCAAGGGCGAGAGGCGGGGAAGCCGCAGGGGGCGTGCCTGTTGGTGTGGCGGGTGGGGGTGAGCCAGTGGTGCAGGCGGAGAGCAAGAGGACCAGAGGGCCAAGGGAACGGATCATGGTGCGACGAGTTCCGTAGGCACAGCCGTTGCGGTGGGCCAAATTTCGGCCGACTACGGGTCAGTGGGCCGCTGTGGCGCTGGCGGTGAGGCCGGCGCAACATCCAGGAATTGCGTGAGATCCCGCAGGGTGGCACGGGCGGTCTGCTCTGCGCCGCGACCATCGAAGTGGAGACCATCCGGTCGGATTGGCTCTCCTTCGCTCATGAGCTGACAGTCCCTCGTCGGACACACCTTCTGCATGAGATCCACGATGGGAAGTGCTCGCTTGGTGGCAAAAGCGCGGATCGTGGCGTTGATGCAGTCCACTCGGTCAAGTGTGCCACTCTTGCGCCAGCGGCCGACCGGATAGGGGATCACCGAAAAAACCAGTTGACCTGCGTGGGGGCCGATCTCGTTGACCAGCTGCTCGAGTCGTGCGGTGTAGGCTTCGCGCCAACCACGTTCACAGGCGCGGCGGTATTGACCCTCAACCCTAGCACGGGTGAAAAAACCGCCTCCGAGCACGATGAAGGTGAGTTCGGGCGACAGCTCGCGTACGTCGGTGCTCCACGTTTCCGCGCAGTTGCGCCCGGATTTCTGGCTGCGGGCGAGCAGCCCAGCCGATCCCGGATCGGTCAGAATACTGCAGTTTCCCACACCGCGTTCGGCAACGAAGACGCCAAATTCCTCCTGGCGGTACCGCAGGGCCCAACCCAGCTTGTTTGCGACCGAGTCACCTAGAACCAGGATCCGCGGCACTTTGTGGGCGAAGGCCTCTCGGGGTGGGAAGGTGGAGAAAGGCACCGAGAAGATCCCCGGGATGTCGTTGGTCGAGGTGGCGCTGCTCGGAACCGGCGAAATCTGGGGGAGCGTGACGGATTTGGGCTCGGCTCGCGGTCTGGTGCTCACGAACAACACGGTTAGGCAGGCCGCTATCGCGCTCGGAACGATCAGAAGCGGACGTCCGAAGAAGATCCCGCGACTGCGGATAGGCTTCTCATAGAAGCGATAAGAGACTGTTGCGATCAGAAGCAGCAGCACCGCTCGTGCAGCGTGCATCAAAAGGGGGCTACCGGGGAATCTCTCCGGTCCAAGTACGCAGTTGATAGGCCAGTGCCAGAGGTACACCCCGTAGCTGATGGTGCCGAGAAGCACCAAGGGCCGAGCCGACAGCAGTCGTCCGACCAGGCTTCGCGGACCTTGGGTGCCACAGGCAATCACGGCGAGGCCGAAGAGCTCGGTGAGGAAGAATCCGCCACGGTAGAGCCATGGATTCTCCCCCTCGAGCCAGAGCCAGGCAGCGGCGAGTCCGAGCAAACCCACCAAGCCGAGACCGTCGAGGAGGCGGAGCTGACGGGCAGCGAGGACGGTGCCAGGCCTCAGCACTGAAGCGAGAGCTGCCCCAAGCAAGATCCCCGCGGCGCGCGTGTCCGTCCCGAGGTAGGCCCTCGCCGTGCTTTCGGGGTCGAAGAGCCACCACATGGCGGTGGTCGAGGCGACGGCGAGAAGAAGTGCCACGCTGGCAAGGAAACCGGTGGAGCGGCGTCCGAGGACCAAGAGCGCCGCAACCAGAAGTGGCCAGAGTACGTAGAACTGCTCCTCGATCGCGAGGCTCCAGGTGTGCTCGAGGGGGGATGCGGCCAAGAACAGATCCCAGTAGTCACGGTCCGAGAAGATCGCGTGCCAGTTTGCGACGTAGAGCAGTGTGGCCAGCGAGTCAGCGCGTAGTGTGGCAAGCTCGGCAGGTTTGGCGACGAAATGAGCGTAGAGCCCCATCGCAAACAGCACCGAGAGCAGCGCCGGGAAGAGTCGTCGCGCGCGCCGGATCCAGAAGCGAGTAAGGTTGATGGTCTTTCGCGCTTGGTGTTCCGAGACCAGGATTGACGTGATGAGGTAACCGGACAAGACGAAGAAGAGATCGACTCCGAGGTATCCTCCCGGCAGAAATCCAGAAGCGTGGAAGAGCACCACCCCAAGCACCGCGAGGCCTCGGAGTCCGTCGAGCGCAGGAAGGTGGGGAATGGTCGGAGATCTGTTCAATGGGGAGTCCAGCGACGAAGGGCGCGAGCATAGCTGCTCAGGATGTCCCTCACCAGGAACATCGACCGGTCGGCCATCAAGGAAAGGGCGGGCCAGATCAGGAGCTGCTTGACGGGGCGCGCCGGACCTCATAGGTGCTCCGCGAAACCGATGAAGCTCCACGTTGGGCGCGCTGCCCTGATCGGTCCGATTTCCCGTTACGCCGGGCAGCTCAACTTCCTTGAGCTGCGCGCCGAACCTGGGCGACTCCCAAAGCTTGCACGGCTTCGTGCGTGGCGTGAAGCCACCAACGCCGGATTTGTGTTCGCGGTCCGCTTGGGGCGCAAGGTGGGCACCTCCGAGGCCGAGACGGAGTCGCTCCTTTCCTACGGGCGCAGCGTCGTAGATGCCCTGCAGGCTCATTGGGTGGTGCTCAGCTTGCCCCAGCTTGGTGGGCCCACAGAGCGTCATCGCCGAACATGCCGCAGCCTGATCGAGCGACTCGATGGCTGGGGCTGCAGGGTAGCGTTCGAGCCGCCAGGGCTGTGGCAGGAGCATGACGTGCAGCGAACCATTGCCGGACTGGCAGCAGTCTGGGTGGTTGATCCGTGCCGCCAGCCCCCTCTGGCGGGCGAGGTGACCTACTGTCGGATCCCAGCCCTCGGAACCTCGAGTCGTGTCTCGGTGGATCAAGCCGAGCGTATCGCCGGCCATATCGCCCCCTTCCTCGAGGCTTATGTGGTCATCGAGGGTTTGGGGGCGGTCGCCGCGGCTACAGCAATGCGACAGATCCTAGCCGCGTCGCGCTCTGGAGTGGGTGAGGATCTGGAGGAGCTCGGGCTGGATGCGGAGGGGTTGGCCCCTGCCAACGACGAATTAGATGACGACGGGTTTGGTGATGACTCCCACGCGGATGCAGTGTTCGACGACGAGTCCG
>CAYNEY010000021.1:43704-62165 GCA_964396375.1 uncultured Polyangiaceae bacterium
ACGACGACGAGTCCGACGACGACGAGTCCGACGACGACGAGTCCGACGACGACGAGTCCGACGACGACGATGACCGAAAACCCACCCAGATCGATGATCGTGGTCTTCCCTGGGCAAAGCCGAAGAGGCGTGGATGACTGGGACGACTCGTGCAGCCGCGATCGGAAACGATCCAGTCGGTGAGGACGCGGCGAGGGAATGGTTGCTGGGAGGAGGAACCGCGCTTGGGGCGGTGATCTCCGGTTTTTTCGCAGCCGCCGGTGCCTACTCAGGCGTGTTGTTGGGACCGTTGTCGATTCTGACTGCGGGAGTCGGCATGGGGGCGCGTGCCTTTGACGGTAGGCTTCGGCAGCCCGGTCTCGGCCTCAGGCGCCCGCGGGGCTTCGTGGAAGAAGCGGAGATCCCGAAGGCGGCCTATCTGGCGGTGCCTGGGGCGGTGGCCGCGGCGGCGGTGGCCGCCGCGACGCTCGACGAGCGCTCGCTAGCTTCGGTGTTGCGTCGTGGTATTCAGCAGGCCAAAAGTTCTGGGTCGACTGTTCGTGCCGAGCTTCTCGGCAAGATCCGCGGACTGGGAGCAGCGGCGTTTGGCGATCCGGTGTTTGTTCGCCCACTTCTGCGTGTGGCAGGGCAGGGTGAACTTGGGCTGCTCACCGCGACGGATCTTGCAGCTGTTCCACTCGACCTCGATCAACCTGCGGTCGAGCATCCAGAGGAACCGAGCTTCCGGGAGATGCCCTGGGCGAAAGAGGCCAAGGAGGGCTTCTCTGGCACGGTGGTGGTGTGCGCGGTGGACGCCCGAGGCGGCTTTGCTGCGGCTTGCTACGCGCGCGTGATGGAGGGGATCGATCTTGACACGCTCGAACTCGTCGCGCCGAACGCCGCCGTTCCTGTGCGTCGATTCGTCACGCGAGTGGCTCCCGGAGAGCGGCTGCCCAGTCCGGTTCCCCTTGCGATCGCAACCCAAGGCGATCACGTGACGGAACTGGTGGCATGCCCGAAGACGGTTCGCATGACCGCACGCGAGCTGCGCGAGCCTGAACTCCGCATCGCACGGGATCCCGCCACTCGAATCGTGACCGCCTCGCTGAGGCGATGAAGCTAGCGGCTGCTTTCAGCCCATCTGCTGTTGCACGAACTTCAACAGCCCGATCCGGGTCACAGTTCGAAGATCGCTGGTCGAGAGCTTGAGCGTCACGAACCGGTTGAGCTCCGGAACCCAGAGCCGCCGGCGCTGCACGTTCACGTGCTGCCAACGAATTGTCTTGATGTTCGAGTGGGACACGTTGTTTGCACGCATCCGACGCTTCCCAGTGATCTCGCTTCTTGCCATTGGTGCGGGCGGACCCTAGCTCAACGGGCCGGTGGGTTCAAGGGACCGGTCAACGGGCCCGGTCGTTTTGTTCGAAGAGCTCCCGTTGTTCGAAGCGGCCCAGCTCCAGGATCAGTGCCAGGCAATAGTCTCTCGCCGTGATCCAGCGGTCGGTGAGGAGGAGAGTCTCTTCGTCCATGTATCGGGCTCGGGAGATCTCGAGCTGGACCGCATGTAGGCCGGAGCGGGGTAGGCCATAGTGGCTGGTGGTGTAGGCGCCTTGGTAGGGATAGTCGTGGCGGAGCGACCAGCCGAAGCGCTCGGTTACGGTCTCCACCGTGCGCAACAACGCTGGATGTGCGGTCGTGCCGCCGCGGGTGCCAGGGACGATGTCCGCACGCACTTGGTGCGCATCGATACTCCCGGCCTTTCCGGTGCTGGGCATCGAGTGCACGCTGAGCAAGATCGCGTGTCCGAAGCGACTCCGAAGATCGAACAAGAGCTCACCAAGGGCACGATGGTACGGCTCCCAGTATTGGGTGCGTCGTCGTTCGTGCTCGCTCCGGCGAAGCGGTGCCAGAAGTGATGGTTCTCCATCGGAGGTGGCGCGCCAGACGAAGCCGAACGGCGCATTCTCCCCTTGTGCGCCCTCGACACTGCGTCCGTCGATCTGTGATGGCTCACGGTTGAGGTCACACACGTGGCGGCTCATGGTCGCGACGAGCAGGCTAGCGCCAAGCTGGGGGGCATTGTCGACGAGGCGGTCGACGAAGAGATCTGCATCGGCAAGCAGGCAACGCACGGGGGCGATTAGGCCATTCATCGTCTCGTGGTCCAGCCCGAGGCCCGCATGCGGAACCTCGACCACCACCGGGATGGTTTGTTTCTTCGGGGTGAAGAGGCGATGGCTCACGGTGGCTACCCTACTTCGAAAACCTCCCTCGGGGGTGGGTTCGGGCATACTCGGTGCGCAAATGGTCGTTCGTGATGTGAGTGTAAACCTCGGTGGTCGTGATGTCTGCGTGTCCGAGTAGAGTCTGGACGCTCCTCAGATCGGCGCCACCCTCGAGCAGGTGGGTCGCGAAGGAATGACGGAGTCGGTGGGGGTAGACCCGGCCGGTGATCCCAACGGCCCGAGCGTAGGTGTCGACGATTTTCCAGAATCCCTGACGGGTCAGTGCGCCACCTCGTGGGGAGAGGAAGACTGCGTTGCTTCTGGTTGCCGGTCGGTGCTCGAGGTAGGCTATCAGCCACAGAAGGGCGCGCTCGCCGATCGGAACCAGACGGCGCTTCTGGCCTTTGCCCTCGACGGAAAGAACGCCCGAAGCCAAATCGAGGTCACCTAGCGAGAGTCCGACGAGTTCACTTGCACGGAGCCCCGAAGCGTAGGCGAGGCCCAGCATGGCGCGGTCCCGAAGCCCGCGTGGTCGGCTCACATCCGGGGCCTCGACGAGTCGGAGCACCTGATCGAGCTCCAGGGTTCTCGGCAAGCGACGACCCACGCGCGGTCGGGCGGAGTGGACGGTTGGATCGTGCGCAAGGTACCCCTCGCGCACCAGAAATTTCGCGAATCCCCGCAGCGTCGAGAGGTGACGTGCCAGACTCCGAGCCGAGAGTCCGCTCTCCGAGAGTTCGCCCAGAAATCGACTGATGACCCAAAGTTCGAGCTCTTCTGGCCGGATCACGCCGCGGGAAGTCAAGTAGGTGAGGAGTCGACTGAGATCGCGAGCGTACGCGAGGCGGGTGTTCTCCGAGAGCCCCCGTTCCACCCGCAGGTGGTCGAGGTACAGATCGACACAGGCGTCGAGGGACACCAAGCAATTGTATGTCACTTAGCTCGATCGTGAAACAATGCCGTTCCGAGACCCGAACCTCGGCTCTGCTCGATCACCTGCTGAGCGTCCAGGGTGACATTTTTCGGTTGCTCCTCGGTCGCGGGCCAGAACCGGTGCCCGGTGAGGTGGCGTGAGGGGAAAAAGGCTCACCCTCGGGCGCTTGCCACCAGACGTCGAAGGAGCGGTTCAGGGTCGTCTTCACGCATCAGCGCTTCACCGACGAGCGCGCCATCGACACCATTGCGGGCCAGTTCCGAGACCATCTCTGGGGTCCTGATTCCAGAGAAGTGGAGCCGCACGACTGAACGAGGTAGCTCCGCCAAGACGCGCTCAGCACGGCTCCGGTCGATGGCCAGAGTGTCGAGATCGCGCGCGTTGACGCCAACCACGGTGGCACCGGCCGAGACAGCGGTGCGGGCCTCGTGTTCATTGATGACCTCCACCACCGGCACGAGTTCGCGTGCCTGCGCGCCGAAAATGAGTCGCTGAAGCGCTGTCTGGTCGAGACACCGCACGATCAGAAGTACCGCATCCGCACCATGGCAGCGGGCCGCGTCCAGCTGCACCTCATCCAGGATGAACTCCTTGCACAGGAGCGGGAGGCGGGTGGCTGCCCGTACGCCCGCGAGATCCGCATAGGATCCGCCGAAGTACTGCTGGTCACACAGGACGCTGATCATGCTCGCCCCAGCCCGTTCATAGACTTTGGCCCGCTCGATTAGCGAGAGTTTGGTGGAAAGCTCGCCTGCCGACGGTGAACGGCGCTTGAGTTCGGCGATCAACTTGAGAGGGTCGGTTGAGCTGCGCTCCAGCGACAAGGGGCGCCGCGGTGGTGCAGGGGGCCAAGCCTCGGTGCGGAGCTCTGCCAGTTCCGCTCGCTTCGTCTCCAGGATGGTGTCGAGCAGAGTCATGAATGCCCCGCCTTTGCCCGCCAATCCGCCAGTTTGTTCTTCGCGGCTCCAGTTTGGAGAACCTGCTCGACGATGGTTGTCGCGGCGCGTGGAGAAAGATCGCGCGCCACCACCAGTGCCGCCGCGGCATTCAAGATCAACGCTGGCAAGGCAGGATGGTCCGTGCCGGTGAGAATCTGTTCGAGAACCGCCGCATTGTACACGGCGTCGCCGCCGTCGATCGCCCCCTCGGCGAGGCGAGGCAGCCCGAAATCCTCAGGAACGAACTCGAGTTCAGTGACCCGACCGTGGGAGAGCTCGCTGACTCGGGTGGGGCCGAAGGGGCTCACTTCGTCGAGGCCGTCGGCCCCGAACACCACCCAAGCACGGTGTGTTCCCAGCTCCCCGAGTGCTTCGGCCAGCACTCGACGGATCGGATCCGAGAAGGCGCCGACCAGTTGATGCGTGGCGCGTGCCGGGTTGGCGAGAGGCCCCAGGCAATTGAAGATGGTGCGTACCCCGAGCTCCCGTCGAATGGGTGCCGCGTGGCGCATCGCCGGGTGGTGGACCGGCGCCATCAGAAAGGCGATATGGAGCTGCTCCAAGAGTTCCCGACTGCGGAGCGGCGAGGTTTCGAGACCGATGCCGAGTTGCTCGAGGACGTCGGCGCTGCCCGCGCGACTGGACACGGCGCGATTGCCGTGCTTGGCCACCGGAACTCCGGCGGCAGCGAGCACGATGGCAGCGCCCGTCGAAAGATTGATGGTTCCCCGACCATCACCGCCCGTACCACAGGTGTCGAGGACCAGATCGAGACTGTGCTCGACCGGAACCATCGCGGCCCGCATGGCTTGGGCGGCGGCGGCGACCAGACGTGCGGTCAGTGGTCGCGCCGCTACCGCCCCCAAGAATGCGGCGATTTGTGCGGGATTGTAGGTTCCTTCGAGGATGGCGTCGAAGGCGCTGCGGGCGGTCGAGGGCGCCAACTCGGGGGAAGCGATCAGCTCGGCGAAGGTTCGCGCGAAGGGTAGGGCAGTCTGTGCGGTCATAGGGAGCGCAGCCAGTTGTCGACGAGGTGGAGGCCGTTCTGGGTGAGGAAGGATTCGGGGTGAAATTGCACCCCTTCGATGGCAAGAGAGTGATGGCGCAGTCCCATGATCTCGCCTGCGTCGGTGCGTGCCGTGATTTCCAAGCAGTTTGGAAAGCCTATCGAGTCGACGACCAGAGAATGGTAGCGGGTCGCTTCGAAGGGATTGGGGAGACCACGGTAGATGGTCTTGCCGTCGTGGTGAACGAGCGAGGTCTTGCCGTGCATGAGCCGCGGCGCCCGGATCACCGAACCACCGAAGTGTTGCCCAATGGATTGGTGGCCGAGGCACACGCCAAGCATGGGGATTTGTCCTGCCAGGCCAGCGATCGCCGCCAGCGTCACACCTGCGTCCTCAGGCCTCCCGGGGCCTGGGGACAGAAGGAGCCCATGTGGGTGAGCCTGCGCAATCTCGTCCAGAGTCACCCGGTCGTTCAGGTGAACGTCGACGCTGGCCCCCAGGGTTCGGAGGTACTGCACCAGGTTGTAGGTGAAGGAGTCGTAGTTATCGATGACCAGGACGTGCTTCGTCACGGCAGGGAGGTTTGCAGAGCCGGATCGCGCGGTCAACAGCGGTGGGAGCTGAGCTGCAGCCGAGCTCAGGCTGACTCCCCGGCCAGCGCCGTGCTCCCCCGATTTCAGCCTTGCGGTATGCGGGGCCCTTGGGTACGGTCCCGGTCACCTCGAATGGCTGCCGATCGCGTGAGCGGTCGCACGTACTCGGATCTCCGCGATGACCGACCAGAAACCGAAGATCGATCTCAAGTCCCGTTTAGGCAAAAAGACGGTGAGCTCCCCCAGTGGGCCATCGATTCCTCCTCCCATGGGTGGGATCCCGCGCCCGAGCGGGATTCCGGCTCCCCCGTTTGGGAGTCGTCCACCTGTCGACGCGTCCAATCCCTATTCTTCCCTCGACACCGCGAGTGCGCCTCCTCCCCAGCCCCAGGCGATCAAGGTGGAGATGAGCGAGGAGGTGCGTGAGGAGCAGCGGAAACAGAGCAAGAAGTTTATGGTCATTGCCCTCGCCACGGCCCTCGTGGGTGGTGTGCTTGGCTACGCCGTGGGAAGTGGTCATGAACGCAGCAAGATCGCCGATCAAGCGCTGCGCGATGCAGGCGAGTTGGGCGGTCAGGTGAAGAAATCTGTGGAGATGACCGAGACCATCGTGGAGACGCTCAAGTCTGCACAGGCCGCGCTCTCGTCCGGAAAATACCCCGAGGCCGAGGTGGCCAAGTTGGGGGAGCTTCGGATCCCGTTTGGTGGTGAGATGCTTGGTGGGCGTAATATCGGCCGCTTCAACAAGGAGACCTCGCGCGCCCTACTTTCCTTCGCCAGCCAGGCGGAGAAGGCGAACGATCAGGTCGAGACTGTGCAACGTATCCTGGCCGGTGTGCGCAAAGACATTCAGGATCTGTTCGCCCAGAGTTCCACCCCCAAGGTGATGTGGGCGGCTGTTGCCGAGAGTGGTGCAGGTGGTCCGTGGCTCACGATGATGCGTATGGGTGAGCCTTTCTTGGTGAAGAACGAGAAAGGCTGGCCTGAGAGCGTGAAGTTCAAGGTTGGTGGCAAGGACGTGACGGTCAAGCGCTACACCAAGGGTGACCCCAACGGGACCGATCCCCTGTTCATTCCGGTCGATCCGGGTAGTCAGAACGCTGTCTGTCCCGTCGATCTCTCGGCGCGGGTAGGCCGTCAGATCAGTGAGCTTGCGGGTATTCTCCAGGGAGAGAATGACGAAAGCGGCAATCCCTCCCCTGGCATGATCGAGGCTGGTCGTCATTTGGAAGAGAAGCTGAAGGCCATCGGCGGAGCGGGCTGAGTTCGGCAGGGTCAGCCACCCGAAAGGCCGGGACCCGCGCGGTCTCGGCCTTTTCTTCTTCGACAAGCAACTCAGCGGATCCGTGGTCGATGAGGTGGGTATGGTCTCATCCGCTCATCTTGTGGGGCACGCTCCCCAACCGCCGAGAGAGTCTGCCCCAAGCAGACCAGCTCCGAAGTCCGATTTTGCCTCCCGACTCCTCCGCCCCGAGCAGCCGCCCCGGAAAGCGTTGGCGAGCCGCGAAGGGCAGGAGGAGCGCCTGCAATCCGAAGCTACCCGAGCTGCTGTGGGGAGGGGGGCTGTGATCAGAGCTGGACGAGTCGACGAGGAGAGTGGCTCGACCACGGAATGGCGGTCCTCGATGGTGGGAGTTCGAGAACTCGACCAGGAGGGCACCGAGCGGTCGTCGCATGTGCCGAAAGGCGAGGGGTACGAGGAGATGGCGGAGCAGTCTGAAGGACGCTCCGGGTTCGGTGTCTGGGATCTCCTGCCGCTCGCCCGACAGAGCGCATCTCTGGCGGCCCACCGAGAGATTTCGATGCCAGCTAGCCCCGCTGCTGCCCAGTTGATGTGCGATCTGGTGCAGCGGTTGGCTCGGCGGCTCAGCATTTCCCGAGAGGGTGGACGGAGTCGACTCCGCGTGGAGATCGGGGAGGGGAGCCTTTCAGGCGCGGTGCTGACCGTGGAGGGTGGAGTGCGCGGGTTGCTCGTGGAACTCGAACTGCCTCACCACCATGATCGCGACCGGTGGTCCCATGCCATTATGACCCGTCTGACCGAACGGGGGCTATGCGTCGAGGGAGTGCGGGTGAGCTGACCCGGCTCAGGGGAGGCAGAAGCCACGTGTCACTCGCAACTCTGAGCTGGTGACCCGGTGTCCGAGCGCAAGCAGACGGTCATGCTGGTCGAACCAAGCCATGGTGGGGCCGACCTCTCCCTCACGGACTTCTGGGAGCATGTCTGGTTCGAGCAGGTGCTCCAGCCCAAGGCTCTGACCGAGCGTGGCACGTTTTGCCCCCTCGTCCGTGAGCCGGAGTGTTGGCAGACATCGCGCAGCTGCTGTGGCACACGGGATGAGCTGTATGGCAGGTTGGAACGGTTCGGCGAGGGGAAACGGCCAGCACTCATGGAGGGAGAACTGGCCACTTCGGAGCCGTGTCAGGGCTCCGAGGTGCGCCGGAACGCCTAGTGTGCGCCCCAGATCGCGGGCGAGCGCGCGTACGTAGTACCCGGTGCTCACGCGCATGAGAAGTGTCAGGCTGGTTGGGGTACGCTCTTCAATCACCAGGCTTTCGACCCTCACTGGGCGTGGGCGGACCGGCACCGGCTCGCCGCGTCGATGCAGCCGATGCGCGCGCACTCCGCCATACTTGAGTGCGCTCACCGCCGGAGGATTCTGAGCCGTGCGCTGAAGCTCGTCGGCGAGCGCTTGATCCAACGCGGAGGTTTCCTGCCAGTCATCCGAGAGTGTCTGTGTCTCGAGCGTCGTGCCCGTGGCATCGTCACTGTCTGTGGAGCGGCCGAAAACCACCGTGGCGCGATACTCCTTGCTCTCGGCGGTGAGGTACTGCGACAGCTTCGTAGCCTCGCCGAGCAGCACGACCAGCACTCCGCTTGCCATCGGGTCGAGCGTCCCAGCGTGTCCGACCTCTCGGGTTTGGGCATGACGTCGCACCGCCGCCACCAGATCGTGGCTGGTGGGTCCCGAGGGCTTGTGGAGGAGCAGGATTCCGTCGTGGCGTGGCATCCAGACTGTGCCGGTGTGGCAGAAACCGCGGAAGAACGCTAGCGCAAGCCAGTTGATTTGGGGGGGCTTCCCGCTCGGCCACCCGATCGGTTATGATGAAGAGGAATGGTCTCCCTCGGTTCGCCGATCAGCACCCGCGTGGGCCCTTACCTGCTCGGTGAGCGGCTGGGTGCCGGGGGAATGGCGGAGGTGTACGTTGCCTACGCGAAGGAGGGGAGTGCACGTCGCTACGCGATGAAGAGGATCCTTCCGCAGCTTGCTCGTGACACGCGCTTCGTGGCGATGTTTTGCGATGAGGCGCGGATCTGCGCTGAGCTCGATCACCCAAACATTGTGAAGGTCGTCGACTTCGGAGAGCACCAGGGTGACCTGTTCATGGTCATGGAGTTCGTCGACGGTACCTCCTGTGCAAGGCTGCTGCGCGCGGTGGCTGCGCGCAACAAGCGTATGCCCATTGAGGTGGCCGTCTTCATCGCTCGGCAGGTGCTTGGTGCCCTCTGCTATGCCCATGAGGCTTCCAACGATCAGGGGCGTCCCCTTGGCATTGTGCATCGTGACGTTTCGCCGGGAAACATCTTGGTTAGTCGTCTCGGGGAGGTCAAGCTCTCCGATTTCGGGATCGTGCGCAGTGAGTTCATTGCTCGCCGCACCTATCCTGGGGAACTCAAGGGCAAGATCGGCTACATGTCGCCGGAACAGGTGGTGGGAGCCGAGGTGGACGCTCGGAGCGACCTCTTTGCAGTTGGGATCGTTCTGGCTGAACTCTTGCTAGCTCGCCCGCTTTTTCCCGGGAAAAGCGAGATGGAAATCCTGACTCGGATCTACGAGGCAGATCTTCGCGTGCTTTCCCAAAATGCCGATCAGATCCCCTCGAAGCTTCTAGATATCCTAGAAGCGCTGCTGGCGCGCCGGGCCAGCGAACGTCCGGCTACGGCACGTGCTGCCGCGCAGCTCATCGACAGTTTCTGCGCTGACGCGCAGCTTCCGACAGACGGTGGGATGATGGTCGAGTGGTTGGTCACCCATGACCTCTTGCCGTCACAGAGTGGACCGCGCGAGTTCTCGCCCTCACCCGAGGGTGCTGAACCCCTTCGCGCCGTGCAGGACGAGCGACGCTCCAGCGCCCCGCCTTCAGAGCAGAGTTTGCCCGGGGGGGAGTGCCCGCTCTTCGAGGTGCGGCTTCCCAATCACGACATCATCGGCCCCTTTGCTTCAGCGGAGCTGGTTGAACGCTTCGCCACCCGTCGGCTTCCGCTGGATGCGGCGGTGCGTCGCAACGACGGTCGCTTTCGCCCCGCTCGAAGACTCCCAGAGTTGTCGTCGGTGGTTTCGGTCGAGTCCTGGCTCAACGGCGTGTTGGCGACGCGAGGGGTGCGAAAGGTTCGCCTCGATCGGGCCGAGCTTCCCGCACGGCTCTACGGTTTGGTCACGCGGCGGCGGACCGGTGCGCTGGTGTTGGTAGACGAGCCTCGGCGTCTGGTGATTTCCTGGGAAGGCGGTCAGCCGAGTGGTGCCATCTCCTCGGACCGGGATCTGCTTCTCGGCGCTCGCCTGGTGAGCGAGGGATTGATCAGCGAAACGCAACTCAATGAGTCGTTGGAGCGCATGGTGGCGAGTGACACGGCGCGCGTGACGCTTGGTGGTCGGCTCGGTGAGGTCCTACTCAGTCGTCGACTGGTGGCACCCGCCGAACTCCTGCGAGTTCTGGTGAGCCAGCTGGAGGCGCGGATCGTTGGGCTTGGTACCTGGGAGAAAGGCGATCTCTGGTTCGTTGAGCATGTGGAGCACTTCGGTGAGAGACTGACTACATCCATGCCTGCCTTGTGCCTCATCACC
Source organism: uncultured Polyangiaceae bacterium (assembly GCA_964396375.1). Classification (GTDB taxonomy): domain Bacteria; phylum Myxococcota_A; class Polyangia; order Polyangiales; family Polyangiaceae; genus FEN-1139. The sequence goes on from CAYNEY010000021.1 coordinate 54,228, forward strand.
TCGGCCGTGCGAAATGGCTACACTGGCAGGGAGCTGACCCGCATCCTCGGCTGCCTCGAGGACAATCCTTTGGCAGAGAGCCCAGTTCCGCCGCTGGCGGTCGAATCACTGGGCCTGAACACTGCCGAACTTGGAGCCATGAGCATGGCCAAGGGGGCTCGCTCGCTCGCGCGACTGCTAGCAGATGCCACTCAGGGAGGGGGTCGAGTCGACGACACCCTAAGAACGGTCTTCATCGGTCTATCTGCCGGGGTGCTGCTCAGCCCGAGTTGGTCGGTGTCGCCGCGGGATTAGTCGAGCCCAGCTTCACGCCGTAAGGTCTTCACCAGATTGGTGGTGACAGGGTCGCGGTGCGGATCCGAGAGGTGACGCCGTACTGCGCCGAGGTCGATTGGCTTTCGGAGTGCACCACAGCCCGAGGCGCGGATGTAGTCGGCGGTGTCCTTGCCCAAGGTCGAGCCGGTTACGAACAAGAAGCGGTGAGCCACTTCGGGACGCTTCTCGACCACTCGGCGGTGGAGGGTCGTGCCGTCGGCGCCGGGCAGCATGAGATCGCAGATCACCAGGTCGGGCAGATAGCTTGGATCGGCGAGCTGGATCTCCGCTTCGGAAGCCGAGGCTGCTTCGCGCACCTGGTGAGGCTTCAGTGCGCGCCGTGCCGAACGGGTGAACACTGGATCGTCGTCGACCACCAATACGCGCCGCACCACCGATTCGGCGTCTGGCACAGGTCCGCTCAGCGCCGGACCGGGTGAGGGTCGGAGGCTGCCAAAGGCGGGCAGCAGCGCGCGATACCGGGTGCCAGTTCCCTCGAGCGGCACCAGCTCCACGTGGCCTCCGTGCGCCGCCACCACGTCGCCGAGTAGCTTCAGCACTAGTCGGCGGCGCTCATTCGGAAGAGCCTCGGCGAAGGGGCGGCGCTCGAGCTCGCGCAGACCCGCGCCATCCAGAGATGGACCAAGGTCGTCCACCGAGAAGACCACGCGCCGCTCTTCGGCTTGGGTACGTACCACCACGCGAGGAGTGACGGGTGCATGTTCGGCGCGTTCACCGGCTAGCGCGATCAGATCCGAGATTACCTCCAGCAGTGACTCGCGGTGTCCCGCGATGTAAACCCCCTGAGTGAGCTGGGCCATCAGCAGCACGCCGCGCTGCTCGAAGCTTGGACGCAAGACCGCGCAGGCGGTGCGAACGAGCTCAGTCAAGTCTAGCGTTTCTGTCACCCGCTGGCGGCGGCCCAATTGAGTGAGTTGCTCTGTGGTATCGTGCAATCGCACCACGACCGCGCCAATCTCATCGGTCAGCTCGGCTAGCTCTGCCACTGTGCCACCGACCACCGTGTCAGAATCCTGGGTCAATAGACGCAGTTCGTCGAGCAGGCGCCTTTGTTCTTCCATTTGGAGCTGCAGCGCTCCCAGTGGGCCTTGCAGCTCGTGTGCTACGCTCGCACCCAGCACCGCCACTCCGGCTTGGCGGGGTTGCTCCAAGCCGAGTGTTACCGTGTCCCTAGCAGGCCGCGTGCGCTCGAGCGAGGGAGCCACCAGCTGGGTGATCAACTCTGCGAAGTGGACAGTGTCTTGATCAAGCTTGGCCTGCGGGGCAAAGAGCAGCACAACGCTGCCAACTGGGAGCTTCTTCGAGACGATCGGGACAGCGAGTGCTGCTGTGCACCCCACTTGAGCTATCTCGCCTGCGAGCGAGATCCCTTCGCGGTCGTGGCGCACGTCGGCAAGGCGAAAGGTCGAGAGTTGATCGATCGACCGCTTCGCGATCGCTGCCAAAGCCTCACGCAGGCGATTGCCAGGGATGGCGGATTGGAGTCCACGCTCGAACGCTACCTCGAGTTCTGGTTTGCAGAGGTAGGCGACACCGGCGCGGGCGGCGGTTCCACCAAAAAGATGGTCGAGCGCGTCGCCAAGGATGCCAGTGTCACCCAGAGTGGCCAAGCGGCTGGCCAAGCTGGACACGGTCTCCATCCGATGACGCAAAGGGTGGGCGCTCACGATCCGACACGTTACCGGATTTCGGGTCGAAAGGGCTAGTGGTTGGCTACGCTGAGCTGGGCATCGGAGGGGGTGGGTACTGGCCGCGTGGCAGAAGAACAGGGGTCAGGAACTCGAACTTGGCGCAGTGATACTCGGAGGTGCCGGAAAAGGGCCATGGATACGCTCCCATCCCGCGGCGACGGCAAATAGGAGATCCTCGCGGAAGGGGGGGGCCAGAATCTGCATTCCGACGGGCAGGCTTGGTCGGACACTCGTGGCACGGGTGCCCCGCACTGGCACGCTTGCGCCGCAGATCCCCGCCAAGTTGCAGGGTAGAGTGTAGATGTCACCGAGGTACATGGCGAGGGGATCCTCAGTCTTCTCGCCGAGCCGGAAGGCAGGGGTAGGTGAGATGGGAGTGATGATCGCGTCCACCTTCGAGAACGCCGCCGCGAAATCTCGACGAATCAGGGTTCGAACGCGCTGTGCCTTTCGGTAGTACGCATCGTAGTAGCCGGCGCTGAGCACATAGGTGCCGAGGAGAATCCGGCGCTTGACCTCGGCCCCGAAGCCCGCCTCGCGGGTGGCTCCGTACATGGCACAAAGATCCCCTCCGCTCGGTTCTTCCCGCAGTCCGAAGCGCACGCCATCGAAACGGGCAAGATTGCTTGATGCCTCCGCGGTGGCAAGGATGTAGTAGGTGGCGACGCCATAGCGGGTATGCGGTAGCGATACGGGGCCTACCTGGCAGCCAGCGCGGGCCAACGATTCGATCGCTTCCTTCACCGCCTCAGCGATCTCCGGATCGAGCCCCGCGCCGAAGTACTCTTCGGGCACACCTAGCCGTAACCCCGGGAGAGGGCGTTCGCAGGCTGCCTCGAAGTCGGGGACTTCACTCGGGTGGCTGGTGGAGTCGAGGGGATCGTGTCCGGCGATCACCGAAAGCAGGCGCGCCGCTCCTCGGGTGTCGGCTGCAAACGGGCCGATCTGGTCGAGGCTCGAGGCATAGGCGACCAGGCCGTAGCGAGACACTCGACCGTAGCTCGGCTTGACACCCACCACCCCGCACAGGCCTGCGGGTTGGCGGATGGAGCCGCCGGTGTCGCTGCCAATTGAGCCGGCTGTCAGTCGCGCCGCGACCGCGACGGCGCTGCCACCGCTCGAGCCGCCAGGGATCCGGGTCTGGTCCCAGGGATTCAAGGTTGGACCGTAGGCGCTGGTCTCAGTAGATGAGCCCATCGCAAACTCATCCATGTTGGCTTTGCCAATGACGATGGCACCTGCGGCGCGGAGCCTCTGCACGACCGTGCTGTCGTAAGGTGGTTGCCAGGGGGTGCGACCCGAGAGGATGCGGGAGCCGCAGGTGGTTGGAAGATCGACGGTGGTGAGGGCATCTTTGACCGCGAGCGGGACCCCTGCGAGCGGTCCCAGCGCCTCGCCCCGCGCACGTCGAAGATCCAGGGCTCGTGCCGCAGCTCGCGCCGAGTCTGCACCCAAATGCACGATCGCGTTCAGGGATGCAGCCTTTGCGCAGCGCTCGAGGGCCGCCTCGACCAGCTCCTCGGCGCTCAGCTTGCCACTCGTGACGTCTTGTACCGTCTTCTGAATCGTCGGAAGTGTCATGCCCGTCATCCTTCGTCGATGAACGCGGGCACCGCGAAGGCGCCGTCACGTACCCGTGGCCCCTGGTCCACTGCCCGCGCGTTTGGGAGGCTTTCCTGCACCACGTCCGGTCGTTCCGGTGCCTGGTCGACCGCCATGTGCGCAGTCTCGGGCACTTGGTCGGTGTCGAGCTCACTGAGCTGGTCGACATAGCCGACGATCCGCCTGAGATCAGCCTCAAAGGCGCCGATTTCCTGTTCATGGAGCTGGAGTCGGGCCAGCTTTGCCACATGGATGACGGTAGAGCGGTCTATGGTCATGAAAGGTTCCCGAAGTTTGGGCGAGATTAGCAGAGTCATCCGCAACTGGCAGAGGGAGGTGACCGATTCACCACTGTCGTCATGCAGAGTGCTATCGATTCGAGAGCTGGCCGACAGGCTGAATTTGGACCCTCATACCGTATCGTATCAGTGATTGCCGAGGGCGGCATGGGGGTGGTCTATGAGGTCGAACACGTCATCCTCGGGGAACGTCGCGCCCTCAAGACTCTGCGTCCCGATCTCGGCCTTCACCCCGATGCCGTGGCACGCCTCGAACGAGAATGGCAGGTGTTGACGAAACTCTGCGATCCGCGTGTGGTTCGCGTGCTGGATGCAGGTCATACCGACGCCTCGGTCCCCTACTTCGTGATGGAGAAGGTGCCCGGCACCACGCTGCGGCAGGCGCTTCGAGAGCAGGCACTCGACCCCCGTGCTCGACTGGCCGTCGCGCTCCAGCTCCTCGACGTCCTCGGAACACTCCATGCTGCGGGATGGGTGCATCGCGACATCAAGCCGGGCAACGTGATGTGGCTTCCCGACGGCTCGATCAAGCTCCTCGACTTCGGACTGGTAAAATCGTTGAGCGAAAACGACCAAGAGCTGACCCGGACCGGCGTGCGTCTTGGCACTCCTCGCTACATGGCCAAGGAACAAATCGATGGTGTCGCCGTGGACGCGATGGTCGACTACTACGCGCTCGGCGTCGTACTCCACGAGCTATTCACCGGTCGCCACCCGTTTGCCTCCGCCAAGACGCCGGAGCAAATGTTGCGGTACCACGCTCGCCGTCGACCCGAGCCGCCGCACGAACTTGGGCCGGAACTCACCGACTTGATTCTTGGTCTGATGGTGAAATCACCGCGACGGCGGCGCGCCTTCGCGTGCCGGGCGCGCGAGGTGCTCGAACGCGAGTGGCAGCGGACCCAGGGCTCGCCCGGAACCTATCAGACCACCGAACAGCCCCAACCGCGCATAAGGGAGCTTTGGGTCCTTGCCCTCTTCTTCGTCGTTCTGGTGGCAGCGACCATTGGAAGCGCGTTTATCACTCAGATCTGCATGCAACAAAGGGCCGATGGACAAGACCACCGGCCCTTCATCGCGAGCTTTTCGGGGGGGACCCGAAACTGCGTTAGCTCTGACTCATCTTCATGACTTCAGCCGCGAAATCCTCGGTCTTCTTCTTCTCGACGCCCTCGCCGCGCTCGAAGCGGTAGAATTTCTCGATCCGGAGTTCGGTGCCCGCGGTCTGGCCAGCCTCGGCGAGGAGCTGCGCGATGGTCTTCTCGGGCTCCAAAACGCTTGCCTGCTCCAAGAGACAGATCTCCTTCATCCACTTGGCCAATTTGCCTTCGAGGATCTTCGGCCGCGCCTGCGGAGGCTTGCCTTCCTCTTCCAGCTGTGCCTCGTAGATATCGCTCTGCTTCTTCTTGCTCTCCGGATCTACGTTGCTGGTGGACAGAAACTGCGGAGCCATGGCGGCGATCTGCATCGCAGTATCGTCCACGAATTTCTCGACAGCGGGCTTCTCGAAGGCAGACGGGTCTTTGGCCGACATTGCCACGATGACGCCGATTTTTCCGCCCATGTGCACGTAACTGTGCACCAAGCCATCCTGTGCGGTGACCAGCTTCTCGAAGCGGCGAACCGTGATGTTCTCCCCGAGCTTACCCACCAGCGCCTGCCGTGCCTCCTCGACCGTGACCGTACCGAGCATCTGCGTCGAGAGATCGGCACCGACCGGAGCGGCCGCTGCCACTTTCACGATATCACTGACGAAGCGCTTGAAATCGTCGTTACGGGCGGCGAAATCAGTTTGGATGTTCACCTCGACGATGACTCCGCTCTTCTTGTCTGGGGCCACCAGGGCCGCGACCTCGCCTTCGGTTGCGACTGCGCCCGCGCGCTTCGCGCTCTTCGCGAGACCCTTCTTGAGGATGATCTCGACTGCCTTTTCCATCTCGCCGTTTGACTCCATCAGAGCCGCCCGACAGTCGTTCAAACCGGCCTGGGTGCGATCCCGCAACTCCTTGACCTGCTGCATGTTGACTTGCGCCATTGACTACTTTCCTCTTATGCGTTGCTAGGTTATCGAGGCTTGGGCGACTCAGGCCTGCGCATCGGGGGAGCGACCGCGGTAGAACACCTGGGCCTCAGGTCCCTTGTCCGCAGGCCTTTGGGACTCCCGGGCCTCGCGGTTGGCCTCGAACTCGCGACGGCGGGCCAGCCCGTAAATGCAGGCGTCGCTGATCGCAGACGTGATGAGGCGAATGCTTCGGATTGCGTCGTCGTTGCCGGGGATCACGAAGTCGATCAGATCGGGATCGCAGTTCGTGTCCGTGATTGCGACGATCGGCAGGTGCAGACGACGTGCCTCGCTCACTGCGATGGACTCCTGGGCCGGATCGATGATGAAGACCGCCGCGGGCAGGGCGCTCATGCCCTTCATGCCACCGATGTATTTCTCGAGGCGCGCTCGCTCCTTCTCGAGCCGGATGGTCTCCTTCTTCGGGATCTGCTCGTACGTGCCGTCCTCACTCATTCGTTCGATGGTGCGCAGTCGATCCAAGCCACCCTTCATGGTGCGGTAGTTGGTCAAGGTACCGCCGAGCCACCGGTTGGTGACGTGGAACTGGTTGGCGCGCACCGCCTCTTCCCGGATGATGTCGGCGGCTTGACGCTTGGTGCCGACGTAGAGGATGTGGCCTCCACGACTGACCGTCTCCGACACGAAGTCGAAGGCTTTCTTGAACAAGGACACCGTCTGATCGAGATCGACGATGTGGATCCCGCTGCGCGCGCCGTAGATATACGGGCGCATCTTCGGATTCCATCGCTTGGTCTGATGTCCGAAGTGAACCCCCGCTTCGAAGAGATCACGGACGGTGAGCGGTTGCGCAGGATCACGAGGCCCGCCGCTGAGCGGACCGAGATCCGTAGTCGGATCGGTCTGATTTTCAGTCACTTCACTACTCCTTTCGGTTGTTCCTCCGTCCCAGCATCGAACCAACCTCCCTCATCAGGAGGCACCGGATCCGATGTCACAGTGAGTGCACGGGACGTGCGGTTTACCCCGAGGAATCCCAGGGGGTGCAGTAAGTACGCCAGGAAGGGGCCCAAGTAAAGGAGGCCCGATGGCCTAATTCCGTCAGGGCGAGCTGGATGTTGGCGGAGCCGGCACAGCCGCCGCCGTGTCGGCCGCGGGGGAAGTCTCCGAACTTGGCACCGTCCCCCCTTCGGAGGGCTCAGGCTTGATCTTCTTCGGGATCATCCCCACCCGGACATAGGACTTGGTACCGTCGAGGATAATGCGGCGGGTGATGTAGCCCTTTCTCGCGATCTCGAGGGCTACCTTCTTTCCAGGCTCGACCGTGAACGTCCAGGGCCGCTTCACCTCTTGACCGTTCAGCGCCACTTTGGAGTCGGGAGGGTTCACATCCACCCGCACCGAAACTGGCCGATCCGGGAGGGCAGCATTGATTTCTTGGTTTGCGGTCGCTGTGTCAGAGGGAGCAGAGTCGTCGGTTGGGACAGCGGGGGGAACGGCGGTGCTGGCAGGCGGGCTTGAGACCGAAGGTGTGGGCTGGGTGACCGGTGTCGGTTGAGGGGGAAGAGGTTCGTGCTGCACCACGACCTCAGGCTGAATGGGCAGCGCACTCTCGGCTTTCCTCTTCTGGTCGCCCTTGTCGAGCATGAGCAGGATCGCGACCAGCGCTACCAAGGCGAGGGTCAGGCCCAACAAGACCCTCTTGCTGACCCTCCGAGGTGGCAAATCCGAGTCGTGCTCAGACAGGGATGGATCGGTCTTGGGAGCGGCGGTGGTGGACTGAGCGTAGCCAGGCTCGAGGACAGGGGCTACCGATGGTGGACGCTCGACGGGAGCTGCAGCGGGGGCCTCGCTCGCGCGGTGCGGGGCGGGGTCGACGGGAGCTGCAGCGGGGGCCTCGCTCGCGCGGTGCGGGGCGGGGTCGACGGGAGTTGCAGCGGGGGCCTCGCTTGCTGGATGAGGGGAGGGCTCGACGGGAGCTGCAGCG
>CAYNEY010000021.1:62265-96978 GCA_964396375.1 uncultured Polyangiaceae bacterium
GCTCGACGGGAGCTGCAGCGGGGGCCTCGCTCGCGCGGTGCGGGGCGGGGTCGACAGGAGCTGCAGCGGGGGCCTCGCTCGCGCGGTGCGGGGCGGGGTCGACAGGAGCTGCAGCGGGGGCCTCGCTCGCGCGGTGCGGGGCGGGGTCGACAGGAGCTGTTGTAGCGGCGGTGGTGCTTGCCGCCGGAGGGGCGGAGGATGCGGTGGGGGAAGAGGTTGGACGTGGCGCGATCGACGAGGCTCGTGGGCTCGACACAGGCGACGAAGAAGGGCGTGTCGGTTCGTTGGGACCGTGAGAAGGACTCGACGCTGTGGTGGGTGGCGCAGAACTCTTGGCGGCACCGGCCGGATCGCTCTTCCTCGGTGGCGAGGAGGTGCGTGCCGGTTGGATGGGAGCGTGAGAAGGACTTGACGCTGTGGCGGGTGGCGCAGAACTCTTGGCGGCACCGGCCGGATCGCTTTTCTGGGGCGACGGAGGACTTGTTACGGTAACGGGTGCTGCCTGCTTGAGCAGGCCCGACGAGGGAGTGAGGGACCGGGAGGGGATGAGGCTTGGGCGGAAGGAGTAGCCACCGCTCGTGGCTGGTGGAGGTGCACTTGGGGCCTTCTGCTCTGGAGGTGTGGGAGGCTTGTTGGTCCCCGACATCACGGGGGCAAATGCTGCCGGAGAGACCATCGGCGTGGTTGGCTGTTCATCCTCCGCGAACGTTGGCACCTTGGCTGGTGTCAAAGCACCCAACGCGTGCTGCGGCTCTTCCGCTGTGTTTGGTTCTGCTCCCCACTCGGCATCGATCTCTTGCGTGAGAGCGGCTGGTGCCTGGCTGAGCGGGACACTCGAAGGACGTGCCGGTGGTGGCGGCGATGGATTGTCTGAGCGCGGCCTGTCCGACTGACTGCCCATGGCGTGAAGACTCCTCGAGCGTGACGGTGATGAAATCAGAGGAAAGGCACGGCATCCCCGTACCTGCCTTTCTTCATAACGCGTGGAGGGGTGAGGAATCGAGTGTGATGATCCAAAAAACGGCAGGAATGCTCTGGCTAGCGTTTTTCACGCGTTCAACCCACGAGCCAACTGCCGTCCACCCCAGCCAAGAGAAGCAAACGTTGGTTCGGAAACGCCAGGGGTTCGCTTTTATTCTATAGATACGCACATTTGACTGCTATCCAGGCGGTACTTGTCCCCCCGGGCCGAACAGGTGGCCTCTCCTGAGACGAGATCGAAGTCGAGCCGCTCGCCCGCTCTGCTCATCCATCCGATACGGTGCGCGGGCACTCCGACCATCAGCGCGTAGTCAGGAACGTCACGGTGCACGACCGCACCGGCGGCGATGAAGGCGTACCGCCCGAGTGTGACACCAGGGAGGATGGTGGCGTTTGCCCCGATCGTGCAGCCCTTCTTGACTAGGGTTGGGAGGTACTGATGGGCTCGACAGATCTCGGCGCGGGGGTTCTTCACGTTGGTGAACACCGCGCTCGGCCCGACGAAGACGTCGTCTTCAAGCTCCACACCCTCGAAGATACTCACGTTGTTCTGGATTCGGCACCGACTCCCGATCCGTACTCGGCTCGCGACGAAACCATTGTGGCCGAGCATACAATCCTGCCCGAGCTTGGCGTGAGCCATCACGTGACAGAAGTGCCAGATTTTAGAGCCCGCACCGATCTCGGTAGGATGGTCGACGACCGCCGTCGGATGGATGAAGACCTGCTGCATGTCAACTCCGGGCGAAGTGGTCGCGGATCACTTGGATCACCTGCTCTTGTTCCAGATCCGTGAGGGCAGAATGGAGGGGTATGGAAAGGAGCTGTTGGGTGAGATCTCGTGCCCGAGGTAGCTCGGCTCTCTGAGCGTAGGGGGTGAAGAGTGGCTCGTCCGCGAGCAGCCGAGGATAGTAGATCCGGTTCTCGATCCCCTTGCTGCACAGCGTCTCGGAGAGCTGGTCGCGCCCCTTTAGGACCAAGAGCGAGTACAAGGACCAAGCACTCGTGACATCTGGCGCCAACACCGGGGGGGGGCGGAGGTAGGGCAAATCTCCAAGGGCCTCGGTGTACCGTCGCGCGAGCTCTGCGCGGCGACGTTGCCGGCGCTCGACTTCCGGGAGCTGGGTGAGCAGAAATGCGGCCTGTAGGGTGTCCAAGCGAAAGTTGCCGCCAAGCAGGGGTGCGCTGTGCGGCGAAGTTTGGCCGTGGCGTCGCAGGCTGCGGAGCCGCGAGAAGAGTTCTGGATCGGAGGTGGTTACGAGCCCGCCATCCCCCAGTCCGGCGAGGGGTTTGGTCGGGAAGAAGGAGAAGGCAGCGCCGTCACCTAGCGTCCCGGCTCGCGCTGCACCAACCTGGGCTCCGAACGCCTGGCAAGCGTCCTCGAGCAGAAGGAGGCCATGGGTTCGCCCCAGCGCACGCAACTCGCGAACTTCTCCAGGGTGTCCGAAGAGGTGCACGGTCAGGATGGCTCGGGTGCGCCGGGTGATTACACGTTCGACCGCCGCTGTCGAGAGCCCGTACGTCTTTGGATCCACGTCTGCGAACACTGGTATGGCCTGAGCACGCACGATCACCTCGGCCGTGGCGATGAACGACAAAGGGGAGGTGATCACCTCGTCACCCGGACCGAGCCCATGGGCGAGCAACAGCATGAGCAGCGCATCCGTGCCGCTGGATACCCCAAGCGCGTGGTTCGTGCCGAGCCAATCAGCGCTCTCCTTCTCGAACTGCTCCACCTCAGGACCCAAGATAAACGCGCCATGATCGAGCACCCGTTCGAATGCTCGGGTGAGGTGGGAGCGTTCTTTGCTGAGCGTGGCCTTGGGCGCGAACAACGGGATCTCGCCGGTCATCGTGCCTCGACGGGTCGCCGCTTGCGCTGGTCGAGCAGATGCGGAGCATCGATGCCGCTGGCGCGGAAGAAATCGGAAGCCAGACCCTGGTCGGCATGGGCCAGCTCCTCCGGGGAACCTTGGTTTGCCACGCGACCGCGCGACAGAACGTAGATGTAGTCAGCCGTGGCCAGGGCTCCGGCCATGTCGTGAGAGATCACGATGCTGGTGACTCCGAACCGGTCGCGTGTCTCGCGGATCAGATCGTCGACCACACGCGAGGAGAGGGGATCGAGGCCGCTGGTGGGTTCGTCGTACATCAGGACTTCCGGCTCCAACATCAGGGCACGCGCCAGGCCGACCCGCTTCTTCATGCCACCCGAGAGTTCACTGGGCATCCGGGTCTCGATGCCATCGAGTCCGAGCACGCCCAGCTTTTCACGCACGCGCTCCCGGATCTCGCGTGTGGACAGGGATGTGTGCTCAACCAAAGGAAACGCAACGTTGTCAAGCACGTTGAGAGAATCGAGGAGCGCGGAGTACTGAAACACCATCCCGAATTTCTGGCGAACCTGGTTGAACCGCGACTCCGACAAGTGAGAGATCGGCTCCCCCGAGAGATAGACGACCCCGCTGGTGGGACGGTCGAGCCCGATCAGAATTTTGAGGAGTGTGGTTTTCCCGGCCCCGGATCCCCCGATGATGACTACGATCTGTCCCCGTTGGACGTTGAGCTGGATGTCGGAAAGAGCCTCGTACTCGCCGAAACGACGGCAGAGGTCCACCGTGACCAGGTGGGAGGAAGGGTGGGGACAGGGGGGAGGAGAAGCGCGGCCCACGGCCGCCACCATACAACTGAAAGCGCTGTTCTGCAGGATCTTCTCTCGACTTGACACGGCGACCGGCTCGGGGAAGAACCGGCAGCATGTCCGAAGAGCTTGTCCGCGCATTGCTCGACACCGCCGCCGCCGAGACCGACCAGGATGGCTTTTTTGTCCCTTCTGAGGGGCGCTCTCTCAACCTTCATTTCGCTCACGACGGCGTGTCCTTGGTGATCGGTCGGATCGTGGCCGTGCGCCTGACTCCGCCGTTCATGGTCGCGCGGAGTTCGCAAGGTGAGGAGACGATAGTAGCGATCGCGGATTGCTACGCCGGTTCGATCGAAGGCAAGAAGGGTCCCGGACGTAAAGCCGGATTCGTGTGACGGAGCGGGGGCCTGGGATGGCGATGGCGAGCCGAGTGCGGAGGTGCGTCTCGGCAGTCACCGCCCTCCTTTTCCACCCCGTCCCACTCTCCGTACTGTTTGGAACGACGCTCGTCTCTCTAGGGTCCACCACTGCCCTCTTCCGCGCGGACCCTGGCGGCGTGAATGTCTCCGTGATCCGGAGGTTCTTCGCGACTGAGTACCGGGGCGAGGTGCTCTGTGCCATCCTGGCCACACTTTCGCTCGGAGCCTTGGTCGGTCTCCTGCTGGGGCTCATCGCATCGGGGGTGGATGCTCTGCGCACGAGCCTCTTTGGCTCCTTCGAGCGACGGGGGCGTGCAGGGCGGCTCCGCGTGCTCGGCTTGGTGGCGCTCCTCTGGAGCTGGTCGTTTCTGGACGACGTAGCGTCACGGCCAGCGCTCTACCAAGATCGACTCTTCGCCTCGGGCGGCGTGCTCCGGTGGCTTCAACAGGTGGTGGCGGACGTGCTCGGCCGTTGGGGGATCGTGGTTGTATTCGTCGCGGCGCTCGCAGTCTATTTCTTCTGGCCCGCTCGGAGACGGCGCCCCACGTTTTGGTTGGTAGCCAGGCTCATGCGCGTGATTCTGGCTGGAGTGGGTGTGCTCGGAGCTGGGCTTCTTCTGTGGGTCGTGGGTGTGCGGAGCTGTCCGACGCACCCAAGGCGGGTCGGGCCGCCCAACCTCCTCTTGATTGCGGCGGACTCTCTCCGGCCGGATCGAATCGATGCTCGTCGTGCGCCACATCTGTTCGCACTGTCCAAGCAAGGTGCGTATTTCGAACGTGCCACCACCACGCTGCCCCGTACATTCCCCGCGTGGGTGAGCATCCTGACTGGGCAGCTCCCTCAACACCACGGGATTCGCCATATGTTTCCCAGCTGGGAGGCTCGACAGCATCGCTTCGAGACGGTTGCAGGTCAGCTGGCGGAGCGCGGCTATGTAACCGGAGTGGTTGGGGACTTCGCAGCTGACATCTTTCGTCGGATCGAACTCGGATACCAGACCATCGACACACCAACGTTCTCGATGCGAGAGCTGCTCTGGGAACAGTTGCTCGGGCAGAATCTCGCGCTCTTGCCCTGGCTTCGGGGCGACGCGATGCGAGAGCTGGTGCCAGCCATCTCGGAGATGCATGTTGCGACTGATCCGGATGTGGTGACCAAACGCGCCCTGCGGCAGATCGACGCGGCCCGAGGCCGCCCCTTCTTCGTGACCGTCTTCTACTCCACCCCACACTTTCCGTATGCGGCCTCGGGCGAGATGCAGCGTCGGTTTCGCAGATTGGGCTACGACGGGTCGTTTCGCTACAAGAAGGCCGACACGCTCCTCGCCGAGACAGCGCTCACTGAAGAAGATCGGCTGCAGGTGCGTGCCCTCTACGATGCTGCGGTGGCCGAGACCGATCGCAGTATCGGGGAGCTGCTTTCCGGTCTGGCAGGTCGAGACCTCGCCGAGCATACGTGGGTGGTGGTGACCGCCGACCACGGCGAGCAGCTCTACGAGTACGGTCGTAGTCAGGGGCATGGTGATCACCTGCTCGGCACGGAGGTGCTCCGGGTGCCCCTGATTGTGCACCCGCCACGTGGGGGCACGGGTGGACGTGGCCAAAGGATTCCCGAGGTGGTGAGCCTGATTGACCTCGCACCCACCCTGCTCGATTTGCTTGGACAGCCGCCGTTGTCAAGGGTTGACGGCCGTTCCTTGGTGCCCCTGATTGAGGGTGCCACGCTCGCCCCCCGCACCGTCTACGCGGAGACCGGGCTCTGGTTCACGGAGTCGATCGACGATGTGCCGTTGACAGCACGCATCCCGTATCCTGAGCTGACCGAGCTGACCTTCGTCGATCGCGGCCATGGGGATCAGGTGGTGCTGCGCCGCGAGTGGGAGGAGGTGACGGCTGCCGCCAAGCACCGCATGTTGGAGGACGAGCGGTTCCGTCTCGTGTATCGACCGACGCGCAGCGGACCAGATCTCCTTCTGTTCGATGTGGTTGCCGATCCCGGCTGTACCCGCGATGTTGCGGCAGAGCACCCGATCGAGCTCGGGCGTCTCACGCGAGAATTGATTGAGTATTTGGCCACAGATCCGCTGGTCGAGGTTCGTGGCTCGTTGGTGTTGCCGCGGTGGCGGGGAGTGTCGAGCCGATGAACGCCGGTTGGCACACGCCTGCGGCCATCGCACTGGGGATCGCGCTTACGGTTCCCGGTACGATCCTGCTCTGGCGTGAGCGTGCCCGGCAGCTGGTCACGGTGCTTCCGCTTCCGAGCGCCGTGGTCCGCCTGGCGACGGCGCCGAAGCCGTCGCCGGAGGTGCGGAACGGGCCACGGGCGATCGTGCAGCGGCTGATTGACGAATTGGACAACGCCGAGCTCGAGGTCCCAAAGCTCCATGATCCGTATGTGGAGAGCATGCTCGGTCGGATCTGGCGGAGGCACCGCTCTCCCTTCATCGGACCAACAGAAGGCCGCGCCGAGCTGGTGTTTCAGCTCGGTCTCACCCGACCGGTCACCGTCGAGAGGGGTGCGCGTTCCCGGGTTGTGCCGGACAAAAAGGGCCAGCATGACACGCGTACCTTTGGGATTACCGAGGGTACCATCGATCAGCGTGAGGTCCTGTTTGCTCCGTCACCCGCCCGATTCCGCTTCGCCATCAGTGACCGAGCGAATTGGCTCCGCTTCGCGCCTGCGGTGCTGGGTGAGGGACGGGTTCGTTTCGAAGTGGCGCTGATCACGCGGGCTCATCAGCAAACGCTGTGGAGCGCTGAGGTGCGGGGACCGACCGAGCGTTTCGTGGACCTGGAAATCGAGCTGCCCGCCACGTCGCCCGATGACTTCCTTGAACTCCGCACGAAGGCTATCGATCCGGGCACCCTCGCTTGCTTCGGGTCGCCGGAGCTGCTCGCGCCGCTCCCGGCGCCGATCCCGTACAATGTGGTGCTGATCGTGGTCGATGCGATGCGCCCGGATGCCATCAGTGCCTTTCACGACCCGGAGAGGGACGCTCGGATGGAACGCGCGCCGCTCGCGCCGGCGGATGCCTGGCTTCCTCGGATGCCCGAGGTGGCGCCAAACCTCGATCGGCTCGCCGCGCAAGGAGTGGTGTTCACGCGCGCCTGGTCAGCTGCGATGTGGACGCGCCCCGCGACCCTGTCGCTGCTCACAGGGCAGATCCCTGCGCGAATGGGGCTGCCGGTGCTGAAATTCGAGATCAGCGACGCCGAGGAACGCCACTACTATCGAAACCCTCCCCCGCTCTTGCCGAGGTTGATGCGAAAGCGGGGTGTCGCGAGCATCGCAATCGTGAACAACATGTATCTTTCGGGATACTATGGGGTCGGGGTGGACACTGGCTTCGAGCGCTTGCGCGATCACCGCTACCTGACTCGGGATACAGCGGCCATTCTGGATGACGCCCGGGAGGCCCTGCTGCGACACCGGCGGGAGCGGTTCTTCTTGTTCGTGAACCTGAACTCTCCGCACGCACCGTATCATCCGCCAGACGGGGATCTGGCGGCCATCGAAGTGGGCGAGTTCTGTCCGAAGAACCGGATGATAAGGCGGTATCTCGCCGAGATCCACAAAGATGACCGGGCGATAGGTGCGCTGATGGAGAGCTTGACCGAACTCGGACTTTTGGATCAGACCGTGGTCGTGGTCACCGCGGATCACGGTGAGACGCTCAGCGAGGCTCACGACGTGGTGGCGGTGGACGTGGCACAGGGGGTTCATTCCGGCCGGTACACGCACCTTTCCACGATGTGGGAAGAGACTGCGCGGATCCCCATTCTGCTGCGAGTTCCGTCTGGTATTGGCCTTAGGGGGCGCTCCGAGGTGCGGGTGCAGATCACCGACATCATGCCTACCTTGCTCGAGTTGGAAGGGCTGCCCGTGCCGCCCGGACTCGATGGACGGTCGCTTCTGAGTGCGCTCCGAGGAGGAGACCAAACTGATCGGTCGTTGGTCATCGAGGGTCGGGGAGCGAGTTCGCTTCTCGATGGCCAGTTTCATCTCGTCCGACGGACGCCCATTGCGCGCAGGCTCCAGGGTGTGTGGGGGATGGTCGAGAAGGACTATGAACTCTATGACCTCGAGCGCGACCCAGGGGAGCGCCGGGATCTGGCCCGAATCGACCCCGAGCGCGTAGCGGTCCTTGCGCGCTCGCTCGAGCACCTTCGGCGTGGCTCCCTGCAGGCCAGCGCGCCCTCTGCTGCACCCCCCGAGAGGTTCTCGCTCCGTTTCGTGACCGGCGGCCGCGCCCTGCCGTTCTCGGGGGTACTGAGCGGTCCGGTGGAGGGTGTAGAGTTGGTTTCGGTGGGCTTCTCGGAGTTGGCGGTGACGCGCGCGCCTGGTGAACTCAGAGTTGATGGAGTGACTGGTCGGTTGCCCGTGGGTTTCGACCTGGTGATGTCCGAGGCCGCAGCCATCTCCTGGTCGTTCTCGATCGACGGACGCCCGCTCGGTCCCAACCAAGTACACGCAGGTTCGCTGGGCCTAGTCTGTCCGGCGCTGCTGTCGGGGCTCGGCAGAGCAGGAGCGTGTCCAAGTGAACTCGAGGGGCCGTTGCCTCATCTGGCGGCAAGCCAGGAGTTCGGGCTGTTCGTGGTGGCGACGGCGACGGCAAGCCAGACGGTTCAGCCACGACGCTCTGCGCAGGCTGAAGCAGAGGCCCGTCGTGCCATGCAAGCCTGGGGCTACGCCAAAAAGAACGAAACCGAGGCCAGGTAGCTGGGCCTCGGCTTCGGTGTCGTCCTCGAGCGTGGGGCGGGGGCTCGCTCCGCGGGCCCCAAAGACGCTCAGGGCTTGTAGGTGCCTTGGGTTCGGATTGCGCGGGCGCGGAGCAGCTCGCGTTCGGCGACGAACTCCTTCGGCAGTCGATCGTAGAACTGCTCGAAGTACCGATCGAGATCTGCTGCCTCGAGCTTGAGGTGCTCAGGTTCGATAGCCATCAGCGCATCGAATTTCTCCTTCGAGAAATCAAGCCCGCCCCACTCGAGATCCGCGTAGCTTGGAACGAATCCGAGGGGACTCTCCTGGGCACCGACACGTCCGTGCACCCGTGCCACGATCCAGGCAAGAACCCGCATGTTGTCGCCGAAACCAGGCCACATGAACTTGCCGTTCTCGTCCTTGCGGAACCAGTTTACGCGGAAGACCGCCGGAGGCGCCTTGAGCTTGCGCCCGATCTTCAGCCAGTGGGCGAAGTAGTCAGCCATGTTGTAGCCACAGAAGGGCAACATCGCCATTGGGTCACGACGGATCGCCGCCTGCTTGTCGGCTGCAGCGGTCGCCTCCGAACCCATGGTGGCTGACATGAAGACCCCGTGGGTCCAGCTGTTGGCCTGGTACACCAGCGGCATGCCCTTGCTGAGCCGGCCACCCACGATGATCGCGCTCACTGGGACACCCTTCGGGTCGTCCCAAGCCGGATCAAAGGTGGGACACTGCTGTAGCGGCGCCGTGAATCGCGCGTTGGGATGGGCTGCGGGGGTGGTGCTGGCAGGTGTCCAATCCTGCCCCTTCCAATCCTTGAGGTGCGCGGGGGCAGTGTCGGTCATGCCCTCCCACCACACGTCTCCATCGTCAGTGAGCGCCACGTTGGTGAAGATGCAGTTGGCGTTGAGCGAGAGCAGCGCGTTCGGGTTCGAGGACATGCTGGTTCCCGGAGCGACCCCAAAGAACCCCGCCTCGGGATTGATGGCGCGCAGCACGCCGTCTTGATCGGGTTTCAACCAGGCGATGTCGTCACCGATGGTGGTGATCTTCCAGCCGGCGAAGCTCTGCGGAGGGACCAGCATGGCGAAGTTGGTCTTGCCACAGGCACTCGGGAATGCTGCCGCGACGTAGGTGCGTTCCCCCTCGGGTGACAGGGCGCCGAGGATCAGCATATGCTCCGCCATCCAACCCTCGTCGCGCGCCATCACGCTGGCTATTCGCAGGGCGAAGCACTTCTTGCCGAGCAGCGCGTTGCCGCCGTAGCCCGACCCGAACGACCAGATCTCTCGAGTTTCCGGGAAATGGACGATGTAGCGGTTCTCGGGGTTGCAGGGCCAGGGGACGTCCTTCTCCCCCGACGTGAGCGGCTTTCCCACGGAGTGGAGGCAGGGGACGAATGTGCCGTGTTCGCCCAGCGCGTCCAGAACCTTCTGACCCATACGGGTCATGATCCGCATGTTGACCACCACGTATGGTGAATCAGTGATTTCAACGCCGATGTGCGCGATGTCACTGCCAATCGGACCCATGCTGAACGGGATCACGTACAGTGTGCGGCCGCGCATACAGCCGTCGAAGAGCTTGCGCAGGGTTGCGCGCATCTCCGCCGGATGCACCCAGTTGTTGGTCGGCCCGACGTCATCGCGTTGAGCGGTGCAGATGAAAGTGCGATCCTCGACCCGCGCGACGTCACGCACGTCAGAACGACAGTAGAAGCTGTTGGGGCGCTTGGCGGGATTCAGGCGGATGAAGGTGCCGCTCTCCACCATCTCGTCGGTGAGCTGCTTCCACTCCTCCTCGGAGCCGTCACAGTAGTGGATCTTCTCGGGTTTGCAGAGCGCTGCAATCGATTGAACCCAGTCTTTCAGAGATGTGTTGGTGGTCTTGCCGTTTCCGATGATCTGCATGTTCGAATCTCCAGCCGAGCTGCTCCCGGACGAGCGGTGGTCAGTGTAAGGTGAGGGAGCGGCGCCGTCATGCCCAAAATGGGCAGGGCACAGGTTTTGCTAAACCGAACCCCACCCTTCGACAATCGGGAAATCTGCGCTAGACGTTTCGAGAAAACCGAAGAGTCTCGGCGCGGCCCGGCCAACCCATGGATTGGCTCAATTACCACCACCTCTACTACTTCTGGTCGGTTGCTCGCGAGGGCAGTCTGGCTCGAGCTTCCGCGGAAATCCGACTGGCTCCGTCCACGTTGAGCGGTCAGATCCGTCTGCTGGAGGGGCAGCTGGGTGTTGAGCTGTTCAGTCGAGCAGGGCGCGGCAAGACCCTCACAGAGGCGGGAAAGGTGGTCTTTCGCTATGCGGACGAGATCTTTCGTCTCGGACGGGAGCTCAAGGACTCCCTGCGTGGCCGCTCCGTCGGTCCTGTGACGACAATTGTCGTTGGGGTGGCCGATGTCCTGCCCAAGCTGGTGGCGCGCCGGTTGTTGGAACCGGTCTTTGCTCTTGGGGAGGCCGTCCAGTTGGTCTGTCGAGAGGACAAGTCTCCCCGACTCCTGGCGGAGCTTGCGTTGCACAACTTGGATGTGGTGCTGTCCGATACGCCGCTCAGTCCCTCGACTCCCATCCGCGCCTTCAGTCACTTGCTGGGCGAGTGTGGCGTGAGCCTGTTCGGTACGTCGGAACTCTGCGCCCGGCACAAGCGTCGGTTTCCGGATGGTCTCGAGCAGGCGCCTGTGTTGCTGCCTTCCGAGCACACGGCGCTTCGGCGCTCTTTGGATTTCTGGTTCGCCGAGCGCAGGATTCGACCGCGGGTGGTCGGCGAGTTCGAGGACAGCGCGCTCATGAAGGTATTTGGTCAAAATGGCAGTGGGCTATTCCCAGCGGCGACCGTGATTGCCGACGAAGTGGTGAGGCAATACCAAGTGAAGGAGCTGGGACAGTTGGAGGGGGTACGGGAGCGCTTCTACGTGATCTCGACGGAGAGGCGACTCAGGGATCCGGCGGTGCTGGCCATTACCCGCGCCGCGCGAACCCAGGTTTTCGGGGGATCATGAGCCGCGATAAGCTTCTTTGCCTCAGCATCGACGTGGACGGTATCGAACACTACCGTGCGATCCACGGACTGGCTCCTTCGAGTTCGGTGGATGATCCGAGGGCGGTGCACCGACAGGGCGTGAGGAGGCTGGCCGCGCTTGCAGACAGCGAGGGATTCCAGCTCACCTGGTTCGTGATCGGACGGGATCTCGAGGAGCCGACCTTTGCCGCCTTCTGCCGGGCGCGGGCGGAGCGTGGGGATGAGTTGGGAAACCATACCCTCGATCACCGCTACGATCTCACTCGACTAGGTCGCGCGGAGCTGCGGGCCCAGGTGGCTCTGTCCGCAGCGCGGATTTCCCAGTGTACCGGGACACCGTGCGTGGGATTTCGCGCGCCGGGCTACACGTTGAGTGGTGAATTGCTAGAGGAATTGGTCGAGCAGGGCACCCTGTACGACAGCTCATCGTTTCCCTGTCCGGCATATTGGCTCGCCAAGCTGGGTGTCATGGCCAAGATGCAGATCATGGGCCGACGTTCGCGGTCCATCCTCGATCACCCCCGGGTCCTCTTCGGACCCCGACGCCCGCACCAGCTGATGTCGGGACGGTTGCTCGAACTCCCAATTCAGGTGACTCCATACCTGAGGCTACCGTACATAGGGACCAGCCTCATGCTGGCAGGGGCCGGTGTGGCCCGCACCTTGACCAAAAGCCTGCTAGAAGAGCCATATGTCAACCTCGAGCTGCACGGATTGGATGGGCTGTGCGAACGTGACGGGCTGAGGGAACTCGGGCGTTTCCAGCCCGACTTGCGGCTTGCCGCCGACCAGAAGCTAAAACGGCTGGCTGCCGTCTTGCGGCAGTTTCGCGAGGCGGGTTTCGTGATTGTGACCCTGGCGGAGGCGGCACGGCGGCTCGGCGCCATCCAGGCACGGAGTTAGGGATCGACGATGAAATTGCGAGGGTGCTTGTGGGAGGTCCAACCGGGCGATTGCCGCGGCTTCTTCGTGCACACCGTCCCGCTGGTGCTCTACCTTGCAGCGATCTTCGGGCTGGGGCGAGCACGGCTGGACCACGCGCCTTTGGCTGCTGTGCCTGGTGTCGACAAGGTGCAGCACTTCGTCGCCTTCGCCGTCTTGACCTGGTTGGCCACGCCGAGCTTGCGGGTGCACCTGCCATGTTTGAGGCCGCGGGTGCGGGTTGTGGTCGCCATGACCGGCGCGACCTGTGCTGGGGCGCTGCT
The DNA here is from genome assembly GCA_964396375.1 of uncultured Polyangiaceae bacterium. Classification (GTDB taxonomy): domain Bacteria; phylum Myxococcota_A; class Polyangia; order Polyangiales; family Polyangiaceae; genus FEN-1139. The sequence goes on from CAYNEY010000021.1 coordinate 75,241, forward strand.
CGAGCTGATGCAGGCACGATTGCCCCATCGGAGCGCCGATGGCTGGGATCTGCTCGCGGACGCACTCGGAGCGCTGTGCGCGGGCATCGCCCTCGAGTGGGGTCCCGCATGGCTGCGATTCGAGCGCAAATCCAGCAAGAAGTGCGCGTGACGTGCGATGCTTTCGGGGTAGTCTCGGCGATTTTTAGGGGGGAATCTGAGGAAGGACAGCCGAACCGAGGCATGGTATAGGGGCGCCCGAAAACCATGGCAGAATCCCCGGTGTTCCAGGCCGTCCCTTCGGAGCTCGATTTCCCCGCTTTCGAGACCAAGATCCTCGAGCTGTGGCGCACCGCGCGCATTTTCGAGAAGGGGCTCGAGCAGACCCCGAAGGATGCGCCTCGCTTCGTGTTCTACGAAGGACCGCCCACCGCCAATGGGGTTCCCCACAACGGGCATGTGCTGACTCGGGTGATGAAGGACCTGTTTCCTCGCTACCGCTCCATGTGCGGCGATCGGGTCGATCGCAAGGCAGGCTGGGACACCCACGGTTTGCCAGTCGAGGTCGAGGTGGAGAAGGACCTGCGGATCCATGGTAAGAGCGCCATCCTCGAGTATGGCGTCGAGCCTTTCGTCGCGCGGTGTATCGACAGTGTGTTTCGTTACACCACCGATTGGGAACAGCTGACTGAACGGATCGGGTTCTGGGTGAACCTGAAGGATGCCTACGTAACCTACCATCGCTCCTACGTGGAGAGCGTGTGGTGGGCGCTTGGTGAGCTCTTCGACAAGGGCTTGCTCTACCAGGGACACAAGGTGGTGTGGTGGTGGGCACAGGGCGGTACGGCGCTGTCCGCCGCGGAGGTTGGTCTCGGCTACAAGATGGTCGACGACCCCAGCGTATACGTGGCTTTCCCCCTGGTTGATGAGCCGAGCACGGCCTTGGTGGTCTGGACCACGACCCCCTGGACCTTACCTTCCAATCACTATGCAGCGGTGCGTGGGGATTGTGAGTATCAGGTGGTGGAGCGCGGCGAGCCTCTGCCCAATGCTCGAACGCGCGCCTGGCCGCTGGATATCAAGCGTCTGATTGTGGCCGGTCCGCGCCGAGCCGACCTCGAGAAGAAGCTTGGGGTGGAACTGGTGGTGACCCGCACGTTGCTTGGACGTGACCTCGAGGGAATGCGGTACGTTCCGCCCTTCGATCTCTATTACGCCAGGGATGCCGAGCGTACCATCCAGCGTCGCGACGGCTCGACGCAGCTGTATGGCTGGTGCGTGATCGTCGAAGACTTCGTCACGCTCGACACGGGTACCGGTATCGTGCACATCGCTCCGGCATTTGGGGACGATGACAACCGCGCCCACCTGCGCCGGCTGGCCCACGTGCGCGAGCCTGAGCGCGTGGAATTGCTGTGCGCCATCGAGCCAGACGGCACCTTCAAACAAGAACTAGGCGCCCGGTACGCGGGGCGCTGGGTCAAGCAAGCGGATCGGGACATCATAAGGGAGCTTTCAGAACGTGGCCGACTGCTGTTCGAGGAGCAGGTCCGTCACGAATACCCTTACTGTTGGCGGGCGGACGCTGACCCACTGATCCAAATGGCGCGCCCCGCCTGGTTCATTCGTACCACCTCGCGTCTCGACGACGCGATCCGAAATAGCCAGGCAGTCAACTTCATCCCCGAGCACATCAAGGAGGGGCGGTTCGGCGATTTTCTGCGCAACAACGTGGACTGGGCGCTCTCCCGAGAGCGCTACTGGGGCACCCCACTCAACGTATGGATCTGCGAGGCAGATCCCGAGCACCGTCATGCACCGCGCAGCACCCGCGAGATCCTCGAGCGCAACCCGCGAGCCTTCGAACACTTCGACCAAGCGAAACAGAAGGATCCTGGGCTGAGCGAGCACCTCATCGTGCACAAGCCCTGGATCGATCAGGTCAGCTTTCCGTGCCCCACGTGTGGGGCAACCATGCGGCGTGTGCCGGAGGTCATCGATTGCTGGTTCGACTCCGGGTGCATGCCCTTCGCCCAGTGGGGATTCCCCCACGCCGAAGGCTCTCTTGAGCGTTTTCGTGAGGCTTTCCCGGCGGATTTCATCAGTGAGGCGATCGATCAGACGCGCGGATGGTTCTACTCCTTGTTGATGATATCCAGCCTGGTTTTCGACGAAGGGACCCAGAAGCGCATGGGGTTGGGCTCGGTTCGGCCGGCGCCGCACCCCTACAAGACCTGCATCGTTCTCGGTCACGTCTGCGACCGGGAAGGGAAGAAGGAGAGCAAGAGCCGTGGCAATTACACCCCACCGGAGGTGATTCTCGATCGGGTGCAGATGGACTTCGCGGTTCTGGAGGAGACCTGTGGAGAGCAAGGCGGCTGGAGTGTCGCGATTGCTCCCGAGGACCTGGAGGGAATGGATCTCGGGGCCGGCGCGGTGGTGGACGTCTCGTGTCGAGCGCGCCCCGAAGTCCATGTGCAGGCGGTGATTGCGCCGAAGAAGGGGCTACCACGTCGCGTGGTTGCCCTTTCACCGGGACTTGCCGACCTGTTGGGGGCGAGTCCCGCCTTGACCGGGCTCGACACGCGCCCGGTCGAAGTGCCTCGCCTTCCCGTCGAGCAACGGGTGACCCTGTGGGATCTCAACACGCCTGCACCGGGCGCGGATGCTTTCCGATGGTTCTTCTATGCATCCAGTCCACCGTACTCGAATACCCGGCATTCCCTGAAAAACGTGCGCTCGGCTCAGCGGGAGTTTCTGATCAAGCTTCGGCACGTCTATCAGTTCTTCGTCATCTACGGGACGATCGACGGCTGGTCCCCGAGGCTTTCAGAGCATGCAGGTCCGGTGCTCGCCGAGCGTCCCTTGCTCGATCGCTTCATCATGTCCGAGCTGTCGTTGGTGACCGAGCAGGTGCGTCGGCATCTCGATGTGTTCGCACCCTACGAGGCTGCCCAAGCGCTGATTGAGTTCGTGGAAACACTCTCGAACTGGTACGTGCGTCGGAGTCGGGAGCGGTTCTGGGCGAGCGGTCTGGGTGCGGACAAGCGCGCCGCCTACAGCACCCTTTATGAGGTGTTGGTCACGACTAGCAAGCTCATCGCTCCGTTCGTGCCCTTCTTCGCCGAGGAGATGTATCAGAACCTGGTGGTGGGTGTGGGGATCGAAGCTCGACAAAGCGTTCACCACGAGTGCTATCCAGAGCCCAATCCGCAGCATGTGGATCGAACTCTCGCGTCGACCATGCGCGCCGTACGGCAGATCGTAAGCCTGGGTCTTTCCGTGCGCACGCGCGAGAGACTCAAGGTGCGCCAGCCGCTTTCGCGAGTGGATGTGGTGCTCAATGAGGAGGAGCTGCGCGAGGCTGTCCTGCTCCACCGAGATTTGATCGCGGAAGAGCTGAACGTGCACGAGGTTCGGCTGATGCTGCGGGAGCACGAGGCAGGCGCTATCCGCTTCCGGATCAAGCCGAATTTCCGTGCGCTCGGGCCGCGGTTGGGCAAAGAGGTTCAGGCGGTGAAGGCTCTGCTTGCAACCGCCAACCCGGCGATGCTGCACGCGGAGTTGGCGCGAACGGGTAGGATGACGCTCGCCCTACCGAACCAGACCATCGCGCTCAGCGCTGAGGAGGTGGAGGTGGCCGTGGAGGCGGAGCCCGGGTTCGCGGCGGAAACTGGTCCGGTAGCGGTGGTGGTGCTGCACACCGCGCTCACTCCCGAGCTGATTGACGAGGGATTGTTGCGGGAAGTTCTGAGCCGTATCCAGGCGGCGCGCAAGGATCAGAAGTTGGAGTTTTCTGCGCGGATCGACCTCGACGTCGAGGCCTCCCCTCACATTGCCAGCATCATCTTGGCCCACCAAGAGACGATTCGCACCGAGTGCTTGGTCGAGGAGCTTCGGTGGGGCAAGGTGGCGGACGGTGTTGAGGTCACACTCTCTGAGCACCAGGTACGGTTCCAGATCAGGCAGCGACAGGACATTTGAGTGACAAAACCCGAACGGGACGACAGAAGGTCTGAGCCTTTGGTCGTCCCGTCCAAGCCGCGGCGGTGAGCAGGTCGGAGACCGCCTCCGCTAGCGTTGGCGCTTACTGGGCAGGCGGAGTGGTGGCACCCGAGGGCATGCAGGCTGCACCGAGCGGCGTGGTCATGCAGGCCCAGCCCGCCTGGCAGTCGTTGTTGGAGCCGCACGGCACCTGGCACTTCTGTGCCTGAAGGTTGCACTTGGCACCAACACAGTCCGCGTCTTGCTTGCAGGCTAAGGCGAAGGCTGCCGGGGTGGGACTGGCCGCTGCTGCAGTCGGCGCCGCGGCAGGCTGCTGGGGCTGCATCTGAGGCTGCTGCGCCTGAGGCTGTTGCTGGTAGCCGGGCTGCTGCTGCGCTTGAGGCTGTTGCTGGTAACCAGGCTGCTGCTGCTGGTAGCCGGGCTGCTGCTGGTAGTTCTGCTGCATGGCGGGAGGCGGAGTCTCCTCCTCCTTTTTGCATCCTGCCAAGAGGAGCAGGGGAAGGGCAGCAAGAACGGTCATTCGAACGAAAGCATTTGTCATAGCGTGTGTCCTCGCAGAGCGAGACGCTAGGTGACAAAGTGCGGGTTCGTCAACCCAGCAGGTGAGTTTTCGATGCTTTGGCGGCAATTGGGGGGTGGGGATTGCCGAAGGCGGAGCAGACAGTGCCGGGGGTGAGCGCACGGAACTCTGGGGTGGGGCAGACGGAGCAGCCAGGTTGGAATCCAAGTCGGTCGAGGTGGGATGGTTCGGGATGTGCAGATAGGGCTGCTCGCCGGGCGAGGACCGGGGGCCGATCTCGCCGCACCTTGACTCTGAAAGATGGTGTATGGTTCGCCAACGGATGCCATTCGGATTGGGTAGACCCCATGAGGAGGTGGAGGTCAGGTTCTTTCAGCGGCTGCTCGGAGAGCTGAAGACCGCTCTGCGCCGTCGCCCGGTCCATGAACTCAGGCTAGCCGGTGTGCTGCGGCTCTTGATTCCCGAGAGTGAGGCGTTGCGCGAGGGAGCGATTGCCGCGTTGGACGTGATGATCCGTCGCAACACGGTGGATCGACCATTGTACGCGGCGTGCTTGCGCGCTCTCGCCGAGGTTCAGGAGCCGCGGGTCGCCCCGCTCACGGCGCAAGCGCTGAGCCTCAAAGATGGTCCCGATCCGGCCACGCTGGTGGCATCGGGCTTCCTTGACGCACCTGAACTGCGGGAGCCGCTCGCGAGGCTGGTGAGCTCGCGCGTGCCCCATACCGCGTTTGCCGCGGAGGTGGCGCGGATGGCCCGTGGTGAGTCGAGCCCGGGTCTGCTCGAAGGGATGGCACCACGTCTGAAGGAGGCCTATCGCATCGAACTCTGCAACAACCTTCTTTTGCCTCTGATTTGGGCAGGGCGCAAAGTGCCTGGGATCGGGCCAGCTTTGCGGGTGTTGCGAGACACCGAGCGGCACCTGGGGCGTTGGTTGGTGTTGGCGGAACTGGCGCTCCGAAGCGGTGAGCAGTCGGTTCTGGAGGAGGTCCGTGCTGCCCGTGAGGATAGCCAGAAGAGCACTCGCCCAGCGTGGAGCTGGGTGCTGTGGGCGCTCGCGCCCGAGGGTGAGATCCCAGAGCAGCGCCCTGGCCTTGAACTCTTGGCGCGGCTCAGCGATCGACCGAGTTCGGAGCGCGAACTCTCTTTTCTGTTTCGGATCGCCAACGCGGGGCTGCCCGCGGCGCGGGCCGGGCTCGAGAATCTGGTTCGGATGCCGGTCTTGACCGACGCCTTCCAGATCCGAGCTGCCGGTTACTTGTTGCGCGACTACGGCGTGGCTGAGATGGAGCGGCGCTTGCTCGAGGTGGTGCGGAGCGCGAAGCGTGAACCCCTCCGAGGTCTGGCCTTGGCAGTTCTGTTCGATGCACGTGGGGACGACAGCCTGCTTTCCGATGTGGACTTTTCTCGCTCGCGTCAGCTCCCCACAGCGGCGTGGGAAATCCTGGTCCGTATCGCTGCTCGGCGACCCAAGACCGGAAGGCTCGTGTCAGAGCCAACGTTTCGCCGTGTTCAATTGGGGTGGCTGGATTGAAGCGCGGGCTCAAAATACTGGTTTTGGGCTTGGTGGGCGGGATGGGGGAAGCTGACGGCATGGACGGGACACCCCCGGAGATCCATGTGCTCGATCAGAACCATCAACCGCTCGATCCGGCTCGGTTCTGGGCGTCCGTCGCCAAGATCACCCTGCCGCTCCCCTACAGTCCGGCGGATGTGAAGGCGCTTCTCGATGGTGGTGATGGGACGACCCTCCTTGTGCTCTACACTGGCGAAGGGTCCCCCGTGGCACAGGTGGCAGTGCTCGACGAACAAGGCCGGAAAGTCGAGGCTCGCGACATCCCGCTCGTGCCGGTGCGCTGTGTAGGGAATGAGGCCAAAGGTCGTCGCTGTGCGCGCTCACGAACCATCAGACTGGAGTCGGAACCAGCGTCGCGCTATCAGGCCTTTCCCACCTGCAAGAGCGATCACTGCTTTTCCGCGCTGCTTGGTGGCCGACTCTCCATAGAAGTGGGAACGACGCGGCAGCTCATCCCAATTGGTGGGCCGCGAGAGGTCTGGGCCGCTGCGCCACGACTCCGCGTTCAGCTAAGGGGGCGCCTGGTGCGCGAGACCGCTCGTGGGAAGGTGCCATGGGCCGCAAGCGAGGGCGATGCGCTTCGGCTCATGGCGGGAGCCCTGGACGATGCGGAGCGGATCTGGGGTCAATGCGGGATAGGCTTCGGGCCACGAGCAGAGAGGGATCTTGTGGTTGTCGACCCTCCGGAGATCCCTCATCTAACCCTGGGTGCTGGCCTTGGCATTGCACCGCCACCAGGGATGATCGGGTTTCGCGCCGCTGGTCGCGAGGTGAAGGTGGACCAGAACGGGAGCTATGCGCTTCGAGATCTGGTGAGCCTGCTTTTTTCGCGAGCGACCGAGCAGCAGGTCAAGCTTCGTGTCTATCGGAACCCACCGTCCCATCAGAGTCTTGGTCCGAGCTACGATCTCGTTTTCGCATCCGGGACTGAGGTCACGCCGCTTCCCGCTGGGGCGGGCGACAAGGGAGGAGGATTGCTGTTCACCCATGTAGATCTGACCGACGGTCTGACCCATTTCTCAAACTCGGACTCCAACGTTGGCAGTCACGAAGAGCGCGTTCTGCTCGACCATGTGCTCGACCGCGATCCAATCACAGTGGATGTGGTGGTCGTTCCAAGCTTCGAGCCTGCCGACCGACTCGGAGAGTCTTTCATGGTTGGCGAGGAGAACCGGTTCGCCAACGTGATCATCCTCAGCGCCGAGGCCCTTGCGGTCTCCCACCGCACCCACGTTCTTGCCCACGAACTGGGTCACGTGTTGATGCGGCAGCCCGGTCACCCCGATGTGGCTGGCCCCGACACACCATTTCACCTCATGGACGCGGACGCTTCGGACCCATCGGCGCTCGGGCCTCGACGTCTGTCTGCCGAAGACTGCAGACGAGTGTGGAGTGTATCCGGCCCGGCCCGGCGTGGGGGGATCCTGGTTCCTTGGCCGCTCCCGGAATGAACGCTCACGCCTGAGGCCGAGTCGCGAGGCTGGACCGGGACCTAGGGTTTCCTGCACAATGCCCGGCCATGGCGTCTGCGAAAAAAAATACGGGTACCCGCGCGACCTCCTCGGTATCGCCGAAGGGTCGGGCCTCGACGCCCACGCCACCTTCGGGGACGGGGGAGAAGACATCGTTGCCACGTGCTCGACAGAACGCGGGTGTTCCGAAGGGGAAGGCGATCCCGCTCGAGGCCACGAAGTCATCCCCAATCCCTCCAGCAGAGATCACCTTGGGTCAGATCCCGGCGGACGCCCGGGTGGAAACGGTGGGTGCCGAGAAGCCGGTGCGGCGCACCCAACCGCCCGGGGGCGGCAAAGCTGGCAGCAAATCGCAGGCCCCGCGGACCCTCCCGCCCGTCCCTCTCTCGGAAGAGCGAGCGGTGCCTCCACCCCACGCTGACTCGCAACCCCCGCTGCCCTCATCGCTCACTGGCGAGCGACGGAGTCTACGGCCGTCACTGCCTGCGGCGGCATTCGCATCGCTGCGACCACGTCTGTCGTTGAGGCCCGCTGGTCATTTGACCGGCCTCGATCTTGCGATGGACAAAGACAGCCTGAAGCAGACCATTGCCAGTCATGTGGAGTACTCCCAGGGCAAGGATGAGTTCTCGGCGACCCTGCTCGACTACTACTATGCTTCTGCTCGCGCGACCCGCGATCGCCTCTTCGATCGCTGGAACAAGACCCAACAGAGCTACTACCGTCAAGATCAGAAGCGGGTCTATTACCTCTCTCTCGAATTTCTGCTCGGCAGATTGTTCGAGGATGCCCTGATCAATCTCGGGATCCACGGCCCGATGGAGACGGCTCTCAACGAGTTGGGGCTCTCTCTCGCCGATCTCGCGGAGGCGGAGGTGGATGCGGGGCTGGGCAACGGTGGACTGGGTCGGCTCGCTGCGTGCTTCCTCGATTCGATGGCCACGGTGGGTATTGCCGGCACCGGCTACGGCATCCGCTACGAGTATGGAATCTTTGAGCAGCAGATCGTCGATGGTCGGCAGATTGAACGCGCCGACAATTGGTTACGCTTCGGCTCTCCCTGGGAGGTGAAGCGACCGGAGCAGCGCCATCGAGTGCGCTTCGGGGGGCGGGTGGTGCTGGAGCGAGATGCGGTGGGTCGAGAGGTGTACCGCTGGGTGGACACCGAGGATGTTTGGGCGATCGCCCATGACTATCTGATTCCTGGATACGGCAACGACATCGTCAATACCCTGCGTCTGTGGGGAGCGCAGGCGACCCGGGGCTTTCACTTCGAGTACTTCAACGATGGCAACTACATAGCTGCCGTCGAAGACAAGAACGCCTCTGAGAACATCTCGCGCGTCCTTTACCCCAATGACATGGTGGAGCAGGGCCGAGAACTCCGGCTAAAGCAGGAGTTTTTCTTTGTCAGTGCCACCCTCGCTGATGCCCTGGAGCGACACAAAAAGGCGCACAGTAGCCTCGAGTCTCTGCCTGACAAGGCAGTGTTTCAGCTCAATGACACGCACCCAGCAATCGCCGTGGCGGAGCTGATGCGGATTCTGATCGATGAGCACGGTTTTGGTTGGGACGAGGCGTTCGGGATCACCCAGCGTTGTCTGTGTTACACGAACCATACCGTGCTGCCCGAGGCCCTCGAAACTTGGCCGGTGTCGCTGCTGGAGCGTGTGCTTCCGAGACATCTGATGATTGTGTACGAGTTGAACCGCCGCTTCCTCGAAGAGGTGCGGCGGCGTTTCCCGAACGATGAGGCACGCGTGCAGCGGATGAGCTTGTTCGCCGAGGGTGGCGAGAAGCGTCTGCGTATGGCGCATCTGGCCATTGTCGGCTCCAGGGTCACAAATGGGGTATCCGAGCTTCACGGGCAGATCCTGCGCGATTCCCTGTTCCGTGATTTCGCCGACCTCTGGCCGGAGAGGTTTCAGCACGTGACCAACGGAATCACCCCGCGTCGTTGGCTCGAGAAGTGTAATCCACCACTGGCCACCCTGATTTCGTCAGAGATTGGCGAGGGGTGGGTCACCGATCTCGACCAGCTCGTGCGACTCGTCCCGTTGGCGAGTGACGCCGGGTTCCGTGAGCGGTTTCGTGCCACGAAGCGGGCGAATAAGGCGCGTTTGGCCAGCGTGCTTCAGCGTGTGCATGGTATCGAGCTCGATCCCGAGAGCCTGCTCATGGTGCAGGTCAAGCGGATCCACGAGTACAAACGGCAGCTGCTAAACATCCTCCATGTGGCTTCGCTGTACCTCCGGCTGCGCGCGAAGAAGAACTCGAAGTTGCCGAAGCGCACGTTCTTGTTCGCGGGGAAGGCGGCCCCCGGCTATGCTGCCGCCAAGGATATCATCGAGTTGATCGGAGCTGTCGCGAGGACCATCAAGGCAGATCCCGAGATCTCACAGCGCCTTGCCGTCATCTTCGTGCCAAACTACAGCGTCTCATTGGCGGAGCTGATTATCCCGGCGGCGGACGTCTCGGAGCAGATCTCGCTTGCGGGTACCGAGGCCTCGGGCACAGGCAACATGAAGCTTGCCCTGAACGGCGCACTGACCGTGGGTACCCTGGATGGGGCAACCGTGGAGATCGCCGAGGCAGTGGGACGCGAAAACTTGTTCGTGTTTGGGCTCACCGCCTCGGAGGTAGAGGGGGTGCGGGCCCGTGGTTATCGCCCGAGGGAGATCTACGCTGCCGACCCAGAGATCCGTGGAGTGCTTGACGCGATTGCCCGAGGTGTGTTCTCCCGCCATGATCCTGGCCGGTTCACCGGGTTGGTGGATCGGCTCCTCAGCGACGATCGGTTCCTGGTGCTGGCTGACTTCCAGAGCTATCGTTCCTGTCACGAGGCAGTCCTTCGTGACTGGTTGCGGCCGGATGACTGGACTCGAAAATCGATCCTGACCACCGCCCGAATGGGCCGCTTCTCAAGTGATGCCGTGATCAAGAAGTACCAAAGTCAGATCTGGGGGCTTGAGTCGTGAGCCGAGAGCTCCGCGTCTCCGTCATCGGATTGGGGCGTTGGGGCGCAATCCTCGCGAGAACCATCGCGCTGGTAGAAGATGTTCGGATCGTGGCGCTCTGCGACAGCAGCCTGGAGCGCCTTCGACCCGTCGCTGACGACCTTCGCGTAGAGCGCTGCTCGGAGATCGTGGACGATGCGCTGGCTGAGGACGTTGACGCGGTGGTGATCGCTACCCCGCCCGAGACCCACGCCGAGCTGGCCAGGCGCGCGGTCGAATTGGGCAAGCATGTCTTCGTCGAGAAGCCCTTGGCCACCTCACTGGCGGATGGGCTCGAGCTGGAGCGCGCGGCCACTCGCGCGGGACGGCTGGTGATGGCTGGGCATCTGCTCCGGTTCCACGGTGGCGTAGGGGCGCTCCGTGCCCTGATCGCTGAGGGTAGACTCGGAAGAATCGAGCTTGTCGTCTCGCGTCGGCTGGGTTGGCGAAACGCCGATCGGTGCGGACCCTGGTGGTCGCTCGCTCCCCATGATCTCTCGGCGCTGCGGGGGATCTTGCAGGCTGAGCCAGAGCGGGTGGCAGCGGCGGTGGGGTTGAGCCCCTCCGGTGTGAACTGGAATCCGGTTCGGGTACTCTTTGCCGGGAGCACCCCGCCACGGGGAACGCCGCTAGTCCGTGGACCGAACCGGGTGATGGCGGTGGCACACTTCGGGGGCCAGATCCCGAGCGTGATCGACGTTGGTCTCCTCGACAAGAGCAAGATGCGGCGAGTGTTGGTGATCGGGCGGCGTGCCCTCGCGCGCTTCGAGGATGGTGAGAACGGCGGCGTGTGGGTCAAACCCCGTCCTTCGGGCGCAAGTTTTGGGGAGCTTTCGGTGCTCGACCGACCGTTGATCAGCTTGGAAGATTTGGAGGCGATCGTGCAGAGGAGCGAGACTCAGTGCGAGGGTGGTGAGAATTGGTCGCTGGTCGCGTCTGGTTGGGAACCCCCGCTCCGGCTGGAGATGCGGCAATTCGTCGCGGCTTGTCGCAATTTGACCTTGGCCCGAGTGGAGATGGACGACGCGCTCTGCATTTTGCGCGCACTCGAGGCAGGGACTCGCTCAATGCGTGAGAGTGGGCGAATGGTGCGTGTGCCGGGGCCGATCGCCACGCGGAACGGCTGAGCGCTGGTTGGTGTACGGCCTCTACCCGACCTTGGGCTCCGGCGCATCCTTGATGGTGCCGCGGATATGCTCGATGGAGCTGGTGGTCGAGATCGTGCCGGAGATCATCGAGACCGCGTTGGGTCGGCTTCGGGGTTCTGGTTCACCGTGGTCGGACCAGCTGGGGTGCTCGAGCAGGTTGAGCAGATCAGAGGGCAGAAGTGGCTGGGAGAAGTAGAATCCCTGGGCTTGTTCGCACCCGAGCTCGGTCAAGAAATCCAGCTGCTCTCTGGTCTCGACGCCCTCGGCGATCACGCCGAAGCCCAAACTGTGGGCCATCGCGACGATCGTGGATGCGACCATGGTGTCGTGTGGGCTTCCCGGGATCCGAGCGATGAACGAGCGATCGATCTTCAGCTGATCCAGCGGAAAGCGCGTGAGGTAGCTGAGCGAGGAGTAGCCCGTGCCGAAGTCGTCCATCAGGATCTGAATGCCCAGTGATTTGAGCTCTGACAAGATGCATATGGCCTGTTCGGGATCGTCGGCTGCAGTACTCTCGGTCAACTCGAGCTTGAGGAAACGGGCGTGAAGTCCGGTTTCTTCAAGAATCTCAGCGACATTGCGGACCAGTCCTGGATCACGGAATTGTCGAGCCGAGAGGTTGACCGCTACCGTCAAGTCGCTGAAGCCTCGCTCATGGATACAGCGGGTTTCCAGACAGGCGTCGCGGAGCACGCGCATCCCGAGCGAAACGATCAGCCCGGAGTTCTCGGCAGCCGGGATGAAGTCAAGGGGTGGAATCGATCCGCGCTGGGGGTTGTCCCAGCGCGCCAAGGCCTCGGTGCCGGCGATAGTCCGGGTTCCAAGCGAGATGATGGGCTGATAGCTTACCGTGATCTCGCGTGACGAGAGGGCGCGCCGCAGCTCGGTGCCCAACTGCACGCGACGAACCGAGCGTCGGTGGAGCTCGGCATCGAACATGCGGGTGGATTCCCGTGCATCCTGCTTGGCAAGCTCCATGGCTGTCTCGGCATCACGCAAGAGCTCCTCTGGTTGCTCGTAATGAGGACGGCTGGAAGCAATTCCGATGCTCATACGCAACACCAGCTCGGCGTCGGCGAGGAGGATCGGCTGGCGCACGTGGTCTTGAATGCGCTCTGCGATATGGCAGGCGTCGCTCGGATCACGGAGGTCTTCGACCAGAACCGCGAACTCATCACGGTTCAAGTGGCCAACTTGTGCGACAGCGTCCACCTCACGAACCGCCGCCTGGATCCGTCGACCGAGTTCGAGGATGATCTGATCACCCACCGCGATCCCGTAGGTGTCGTTCACGGATTTGAAACGGTCAACGTCCAAGAACAAAAGCGCGAAGGGTAGCGTGACCGTGCTTCGGCGAGAGCGAGCGATGGCCAGGCGGGTACGCTCGAGGAGCAAAGCTCGGGTCTGAAGTCCGGTGGTAGGATCACTGAGATGCCTGCCAGTGGCATCCCGACCGATGGTGACGACGTGGGTCAGATGCCCATCGGGGTCGAGCAGGGGAGAGACCGATACCTCGTCGAAGAAGAGCTCACCTTGGGCATCGCGGTTCACGAAGTCGCCGCGAAATCCCTGGCGCGAGTCCAGGGTGGCAGAGAACTCGTCGAGCAGGCGCGGATCGACGCGACCCGCCCAGAGCTCGGCGAGGGTACGGCCAAGGGCCTGCTCCCGGGGCCAACCGGACAAGGTCTCGAAGGCGCGGTTCACATACTCGATGCGGCCGGTACTGTCGGTGATCGCCACGTGATCGGCCACGTGTTCGAGTGCGTTGAGGAGCTTGTCGATCCCTCCCGCTTCGAGCCGCAAGCCATCGGCGTTGACCCGCACGGAATCGTGCTGCTGGGTGGCGTCGATGCCGATCAGCTCGAGCAAGTCGTCTCCGCGGGCCTCGGCTGCGAGAGGCGAGCTGTGCCACTCCACTTCGAGGCGTGTGCCGCACCGCGCGACCAGGGAACAGCGCTCGGGGCCTTTTGCACCGGACCTGGTCAAGCGTCGCAGAGCATCATGGGCGCGAGGCTGGGCATCGGTAGGCACGAAGCGATCCAAGAAGGGAAGCCCCAGCACCTCGTGGCTCGACCAGCCGAGCAAGGTAAGGAGCGCGCGGTTCATGTGGCGCACCTCACCCTCGGCGGACAAGGCAACGTAAAGCACCGGTAGGTGATCGATGTACTCGATGGGGATCTGCGACTTCACTGATGATTTCCGTCACGGTCAGGTGATGCCCCACCCCCTGAACCGCACCCCATCCCCTCCCACTCGGCAGGGGAGCCTTGCGCTCGGCGTTGCGAAGGGTAGGGGCACGATGAATGCAATACTAGCGATTTGCTGGCCACAGAACAGCCCAAAGTGCACCACGCTCACCGTTTGGGCGTCACATTTTGCGAGGGAGGCGGCGCGGCCTAAGAGAGGGAGACAGGGCACGACCGCGATCTCGGCGCTATGGCGTCCGGTAGACAAAACGCCAACGAGCGGCCACCTTCCGAGGAAGGGGCCGCTCGTCCGAGCGGTGATCTCGCTCTGCGTGGCGGATCTGACTTACTTGATCAGCGCGAAATCGATGCGACGATTCGACTCGCGACCCTTGGGCGTGTCATTTGACTCGACCGGCTCGTCCGGTCCGACTCCCTTGGTCTCGATCCGCGCGCCGTCAACACCCCTCTGAATCAGGTATTGGCGAACCGACTCGGCGCGCTCGCCCGACAGCTTGAGATTGTGCTCACGTGTCCCGGTGTTGTCCGTGTGGCCGGCAATGAGGACCCGCAGCTCCTTGTACTCGTTCAGGACCGTGGCGGCCTGGTCGAGGGTGGGCTTCGAGGTGGGGCGGATGACCGCCTTGTTGAGTTCGAAGGTGATGCCTTTGATGGTGCCAGTGAACTGCTTCACCTTCTCTGGAATCTCATCGGGGCAGCCGTCGCTGTCTTGATAGTTGTTCTTGGTCTCGGGCTGACTGGGGCACTTGTCATCCTTGTCGAGGATGCCATCACCGTCCGAGTCTTTGGGAGCGGGGCAACCCTGAGGGGCCGGACCGGCCTCCTTCGGGCAGGCGTCCTTGTCGTCCGGGATGCCGTCACCATCCGCATCTGGCGGGCAGCCGTCGGGGGCGACACCTGGCACGTCGATGCACTTGTCGGCATCGTCCAAAATGCCATCGCCGTCCGTGTCTTTGATCGGGCAACCATCGCGACCCTGGCCCGGGACAGTGGGGCACGCGTCAGCGCGATCCACGATGCCGTCACCGTCGGTATCTTCGGGTGGGCAGGTCGTCGCAGCTTCGGTGCGTCCGAAGGCCATGCTCACGCCGAGCATGATCTCGGGGGAGTGGCTCATCTCGCCGTCGTCTGCATCGTTTTTCTGCGTCATGTTGTCGCGCAGATCGAGGCGGATCAGCGTGTCTTCGTCGAGGAAGATTTTCGCACCAACGCCGAAGTGGGTGAGCGGATCGCCGTCTGAACCGATCGTGTTGCTCACGTTGCCGAGTTCACCCAAACCGGCGACCGCGAAGGGCACCACCGACCAGAACGGCAGCTGGAGCATCAAGTGCCCGCGCAGCGACCAGGGGTAGGACTGGGTGTCGTTCGGATCGTCGGTGGTCGATGGCCCGGTGGCCCCTTCGGCTTCCACTCCCAACCAGGACAGGGGGAGCCAAGAACCGCGCAGCACGAGTTCGGGAGTCGTCGCGATCTCGTAGTGCGGCATGCTCTCGAGCTGAAGGTTGTGATCGCTCGACGGGAAAAGCAGACCGATGGCTGCACCGAGCTCGAACATGCCCGCTTCAGGAGCGTAGCGATCGATCCACGCCGGCTCCGAGCCGGTGGTCGTCGCCGGTGCGGCGGTCTGCCCCTCAGCATCCATACCGTCGGAGGTCGACAGCGAAATCGAACCTTCTGCAGCGGGTGCATCGGCGGTTGCCGGCGCTTCTGCGTTGGGATCGGTCGTCTGCGCGAAGACGGAAGAAACCTGGAGGGCGATGGCCATCGAGGCCATGGTTGCCGTGTGGTATTTGGTCATGATCGATATGAACTCCTCACCTTGGTGGCCTCCTCGGCCCAGCCGGACCCCTCGGAAGCGGTTGCATCATAGAGAGGAAATGGAAAGATCGGAAGCCAGGTTGGGTGGTTTCACCCCAGTCGAGAGGTGTTTTTCTTGCCCGAATGCCAGCTGCACTGGAATCCGGGGGGGGTGGGGTGCGAACCGGGCTTCTCGGCGCTCTGTTGTCCCTCCCTCTCCTAGGCACCAAAGAGCAGAGGGTGGCTCCCGCTGGACAAGCGGTCGTGCCGCTGTGGTGGTGGCGGCGCTTGGGCTCCCATGGGTGGGAGGCTGCGGTGGTTCGCCACCGCTCGGGCTGCTCGAAGTGCGCTGGACCATTGCGGGCGATACCGACGTGGAGCGCTGCGAGTCCTCGGGTTCCGACGCCCTTGGGCTTTCTCTGGACGACGAAAATGGCCGTGAGCTGCTGCGCCAGCGTTACGCTTGCGAAGAGTTCGGGACACTGATCGACAGCATGCCGGTGGGAGTTTTCACGGTTCGGGCCACTCTCCTCACCGTGGACGGCGAGCCAGTCCAAGGTGAGCTGGCTGAGACCGGCGTGGTGCTGCACGAGGACACTTGGACTCGAGTCAGCTTCGCGTTCTAAGTCGTGAGGTGCTGGATGCTGCGATTGGCTCAGCTGGATTTCAAAAAGGTTGCGAGCAGGCCAGACAAGGTGCGGGCGTGTCCTGACCCTGCCGTTTGGGAGAGTTCGGCCAACGACCGCAAGCCGAGCAGCGGAAAATCCCCGAGCTTCTGGCGGATCATTCGGAGATCGACGTCCGCACGTCCGTAGAGGCCACGGCCTCGCCCCACGTCATCGAAGTAGAAACCGAAGCGCGGCACCGAACCGGCCAACTCGCTGCGGGTACGTCCAAGCGCTCGCTCCAGGTTGCGCCGCGCCACGTGGGAATCACGCACTCCGATCGCGATCGAGGTGCCGACCTGCACCGGACCCGCGAGCAGAAGCGCTCGCTGACTCGGATCGATTCCGCGCAGGGTACGAAGGCTGAGCGGGAGGGACGCTTCTGGATCGGCTTGCGAGTCTACCAGCACCAGATGGAGCTGCTCCGAGCTGCCGATCTGCGCACCGGTGCGTTCCAACCACCCGAGTGCCGGTAGATGGTCGATTTCCAGGACAGTGCTGCCGATGGCTCGCGTCACCGTTGAGGTGGCGCAGACGAGACGACAGGCACAGCTGGTGGCCACCGAGCAGTTTCCAAGACCGCCGAGGCCGAGGGATACGCCGAGCGCTGGGCCCTGTGCACCCTCTGCGTCAAGCACGAAGAGCGAATTTTGCGCGGGGATGATGGCACCTATCAACGTGCCGGATGTCTCGATCTCGGACAGTTCGTGGAAGTCGAACGCCGCCGCGGTCGCGTCAATCAAGCACAGCGTGCTAAGCGCCCGGGTCTGTGTGAGCTGCCTCGCCAGCTGGCGAGGCAGCTCCTCCCGTGCGCACAAGAGAGTCTGGACGTTGAGCTCGGGGGGTGAACAGGCGAGGGCGACCAAACCCGGTGTGCCGTCGAACTCACCTCGTTCGGTGAAGACGGCGGTCGAGGCCGCGAACACGAAGGTTACACCACTGTGTGTCGAGCGGAGAGCGTCGACGAGGGATGGAAGCTGGTGTACGAGCTCCGTGGTCACCGCTACCAGGCACAGTCGCGGCTTTTCCACGGCCTCGAGCAGGCGCTCGATTCCCCGCACCGCCTTCTGGGTGTTACTGGTCCGGATGTCCAGGCTGAGGGCAGAGGGGGCCGCCACCGCCCGACCATATTTCCTGGGAGGAGGGAGGGCAAGGATTACCCGAGGGTGTGCGGCTACCCCCTCCGGCTCGGCCCTTCGGACCGTCGGCGCCCGGACGCTCACGAACCCTTCCTCTCGGCTGCCTTTTTGCGTAGCGTAGTGACGTGGCGTCCGTAGACCAGCAGCCATCCCCGACCCTTCGCTCCTTCGGTGCTTCGCATGTGGGGCGTAAGCGCAAGCACAATGAGGACGCCTATTTGGCCGACGACGCACTCGGCCTGTGGGTGGTGGCAGATGGCATGGGTGGACATGCAGCCGGCGAGATAGCGAGTCGGGAGGCCTGCGATGCGATCTACGGGGTGGTAAAGCAGGGGAAGCCCCGGCTGCTCAAGAACCCGCTTTGGGACGACACCAGCCAGGCCGCTGCCTTCCGTCTTCTGGAGGGAGCGATCCAGGCTGCCACGTACATCGTGTACTCAATGGCGGAGTTGGATGCCGAGAAGACCGGGATGGGGACGACCATCAGTGCGATGTTGAACGTGTACGATCGGCTGGTTTTAGCCCAGGTTGGTGACAGTAGGATCTACCATATTCGCCACGGGTGCGCCGAGCAGGTGACCGAGGATCACACGTTGGTGGCCTGGCAGGTGAAGCAGGGGATCATCACCGAGGCCGAGGCGCGGACCAGCAAGCAGCGCAATGTGATCACCCGGGCCGTGGGGAATCGCGACTACGTGCAGGTCGACACCTTCGCCGTGAGCTGCGAGCGCGGGGATGCGTTCTTGCTCTGCAGCGATGGTCTGCACGGTTACCTCGAGGCAGATGAGATCCCCCATTTCATCGCGCTCGGCGCCGAGCGCGCTGTTCACGGTCTGATCGACTACGCGAATGAACGCGGAGGCCGTGACAACATCACGGCGGTGGTGGTCGAGATCGGTTGAGGTTTGGTCACTGGGCCGCTGCGGCGAGCGGCAGTCTGGACCCCAGTTTCTTGGCCCAGCGGACCCAAGTTCGCTACCTCGACCAGGGATGGCCGCGCACGGTGGCTGTCTCTCGAGGAGCGAGCACGGATGAAGTCGAAGCGTGTAGGCGTCGTGGTCGGTGGCGGCTCTGTCGAGCAACAGCTCCCCTTTGGGCAGATGCGATCGATGCTCAGAGCCTTGCGCGGGGCAGGGCATGAAGTCAGGCTGATCGAGCTTCGCTCGGGGCTCGATCCGCGTCGTGCTCTCGAAGAGACTGAACTCGATGTGGCGTTGGTCGCGACGCATTTCGCGTTCGACGAAAGCTGCTTACTCCTTCAGAGGCTGGAGGAGCTGGGGATCCCCTACACCGGCTCCTCGGCATCGGCCTCGACGCTTTCGATGGACAAGCTCCGGGCCAAGGAGCTGTTCGTGCTGCACAACCTGCCGACGCCGCGGGCGTACGAGCTGCCTCTGTCGGTTTCCCTCGACGAGCTTGGCGCGCGCCATGCCGATTTTGGCTACCCAGCGGTGGTGAAGCCCCGCTCCGGGAGCATGGCTCGGGGGGTGAAGAGGGTCGATACCTTGGACGAACTCAGAGCTGCGGTGGTAGCGGCTCGGTGCCTCGCAGAATTCGTCTTGGTGGAGCGCTATGTGGACGGCCAAGAGATCATGATTGGTTTCCTGGGTGGTCGCGTGCTTGGGGCTATCGAGTTTGTGACACCAAGTGGCTTGCTCGGGACCGCCGCCAAGATCTCTGGCGCCGAGGTCGAGGTTCATCTGCCGGCTCGCATCAACGCGATCCGTACCCAGAATCTCTTCATGCTCGCCGAACGCGCGGTGGAAGCTCTGGGCGTGACCGGACCTGCCGAGGTGGATCTGCGGGTGACCGAGGAGCAGAACGAGGTTCTTCTCGAGGTGAACACCCAACCATACCTCACCCCCACCTCAGCCTTCGTTCGCCTCGCCGATGCTGCAGGTTTTGGGTTTGCGGAAGTCTTGGAATCTATTCTCGAATCCGCTCAACTCCCCACCGCCGAAGGGCGCGTTCGTGCCGGTTCGGCGGAGGTGATCTCGATGATTCAGGCGAGCCAGCCGGCCCTCGTGGCGGCTGCGGGCTGAGTCGCCAAGAAATCGCGGTAGGCGCCTTGCGCCGACCCACCCGACCGACTAGATTCCGCGCCCGTTTCGGTCCCCATCGTCTAGCCCGGCCCAGGACACGGCCCTTTCAAGGCTGTAACACGAGTTCGAATCTCGTTGGGGACGCCAAGAATCCGGCATCAATTCAGCTTGACCGGAATGCTTGTCTTGGTCGCAGCGAAGAGCTCGGGTCGGGTCATGCCCGCACGCCTCACGTGGACGCGGAAAGTCTCGGCCAGATCTTCGAAGGGGGGCAGGGGAGCCAGCAAGCCACCTTCGCCGGCTTCCTTCACCATGGCCGCCAGTAGAGGGCGAATCGTTGCGGGAACCTCGAACTCTCGTGTGTCCTTCGTTTTGGTGGTGCCGATCTGCCCGTCGTCGCGCTGAACCGCCTTGTCGACCCGTACGCGGCCCCGCTCAAGGTCGACGGGTGCAACGTCGAGGGCGCCGATCTCCCCTGCGCGGAGGCAGAGGTAGACGCCGAGAGCGTACAGACGACGCCAGCGTATCGGAACGGCCTCACACCACAGGAGCGCCGCCAGCTCCTCGGGGTAGAGCCATTGGCGGGCCTTCTGGGCGGTCTTCTCGGGGGGCAACACTTCCGACGCTGGGTTGTCCTCACGAATGCGCAGCTGGTCGATCTTCGAAGCGCAAGACTCACGGCAGAGCAGCCGCCAAAGGTGCCAGGTGCATCGGGCCGTGGCCCCACCGAGCTCCCCTCGGTTCACCTTCTCGTCGAGGTCTTCCACGATCGCCCGGCAGTCCATCTGGGTGATGCCGGTGAAGTGCTCGACACCACGCGCCGCGAGAACCGGCTCGACGTGGTTCTTGATGCGGGCGCGTTCGTTGTCCTGCCTCCGCAGTCCGCGGGCCTCGTGTCGACGGAACACGGCGTCAACATACTGTGAGACGGTGAAGCCGCGTTCTCCGATCACCTCGACCTTACGAGACCCCGAAACCAACCCTTTCGCCTTCACCGTTTCCGCATAGGCGGCCATCTTCTCGCGAGCCATGGCTTCGGACGTTCCGGCGGGGAAGGGGGGCAGGCGCTTCCGGCTGCCGTCGGCAAGGGTGACCTTGGCCTGCCATCTGCCGTCAGGAAGGCGGAGCAGAGTTCCAGCAGCCTTACGCGGCCTGGCTCGCCCCCCTGCCGATCCAGTAGACCGCGATCCCCTCGGCCTCGAGGAGGGCACCTAGCCGGCGTTGTGCAGCGTCATCACGCCGGAGGGTTGGAAAGTACCCGTCCCGGTGAACCGACGTCATGAGGGCGTCCCAGGAGGGGAAGGCCGTGGCCTTGCGCGTTGCCTCGTCTCGAGTCGTTGCTATCTTGAGTTTCATCGAATCACCTTCACTGGTTCGGTCATGCTCCCGGGTGTATCAGTACCGCGGGAGCGCTTGATTTATGGGGTTTCAGGCTGATTGGCGGGGATGGCTAGGTCATGCTCACGAGCAAGGGAGCGCAGGCCAACGCGGAGCACTTCGGTAGCACTCCGGATGCCGAGCTTCTGTCGCACGGCTTCGACGATGGCCATATCCTCGACCGTCAGCCGCCCCGAGAACGTCGTCGTGTTCGGGCTTACCTTAGGTCGCATGGCTATTCAATGACAGAGTCCCGAGCCTCTGACCAGTAAAAAACAGCGCAGTCAGACAAGGTCGAACGCTCGACCGTGTCGGTCCATTGACCAAGTCAGACTGGGTCAAAAATGCCCCCGTCCTTTCGTTCGGATTTTGACGTCGACATTCGTGTCGGATTTGATGTCGGTTTTTGGTGACGAAAAACCGCTCCGAAGACTCACTCAAGAATGGTGAGGAAGATCGACGAGGAAGACCGTCACCGAAATGGCGAGGTCAAAAGGCCCCCTTCGGAAGGCGTGTTTCGGCGAGGGTGCGGAGCATCCGTGCTGCCCGGCTCGGCACTGACGGGTGAGGCCGGACGAAGTGGACGGGTTCGGAAGGGACCGTTTTTGGGCGCGGTGACGGTCGGTAACGGAGCGGGAACACGTTGATTCTGCCCGTATGACCGGACCACAAGCGGATGCCATCGACACCCCCCCAACCTGGCCGTAACCTCTTCACCGGCCCATGAAGCGAACTCATCCGATGGTCCAGGGTCACATGGATCTTCGAGGGGGCGCCGAGAGACGGGTGCAGGTTGTCGGCTCGGATGGGGTGGAGCG
>CAYNEY010000022.1:0-92952 GCA_964396375.1 uncultured Polyangiaceae bacterium
CAGGCGGCATAGCGGGCCCGCAATGCCGGCGTTTCATCCTGTTCGGTGCTCTAGGCCACGTCTAGTCGTGCAGAGCGCGCTTCGTCAAGGGACAATGTCCGGCTGACCAAAGAGCCTGGCTCCCGCCCTCACCCGCGTCATCCCTGACACACGGTCGTCATGTCCCACCACCGTTGGTGCTGCTCTGCACCCTTCGCGCCTCCGCTGTGCCCTGCGTTTTGACACTACAACGAGCGATTCACTTTCTAGCAGGGCACTTCGGCCGGTCCGGGATCTACCCAGCACCTTCCGAGCATCGGTGCTCTCAGCCCTGAGCGAAGAGCCTCTGCGCCCCGCTCAAGCGGCGACCTGCTGGGCGATCAGCGTGCGCAGGCGCTTCATGGCGCGGGAGTGGAGCTGGGAGATTCGAGGTTCGCTCACGCCGAGTTCCTCCCCCAGATCCTTGAATTTGATGCCCCGGAAGTAGTGCATCGAGACGATGTGGCGCTCGCGCTCCGGGAGCTGTTCCACGGCGCGTTGCAGAGCCTCACCGACCAGTTTCTGGTGGACTGCGGTCTCGCTGCTGTCCGAGAGTGAAGAGCTCAGCGCTCGGCCCTGCTCCCACTCGCTCACGTCCTCCAGGCGCACCACTGAAGGCGGCAGAATGCTGGAACGGCCCTGTGCCTGGGCTTCGGCTGCCGCGGCACGAGCGCGCCGCGGGAGCCAATCTTGGGCGCGCAGCTCATCCAGGATAGCCCCGCGGATCCGCACTCGGACATACCACTCGAAGCTCTCGTCTCGGTTGCAACCCTGCCGGCGGATCGCGTCCCAGAGGCCGGACATGCCCGCGGCGAGGAGGTCGTCGCGGAGCACGTTGCGCGGGAGCTTGCGCTGGAAGCCACCTACGATCACCCGAACCAGCGGTAGATACTGATCGAGCAGGGCGGCGGCGGTCCGCTCGTCGAGACCGCCGAACCGCGTGGGCTTTCGATGCTGAGGCTCCGGCGCCCGCGTGACGTGCTGGCGCTTGCCCTCGACCCGACGTACCTCCGAGCGCCTACGCACCGGAGCTGGGATCACCGAGGGCCGCGGCCGCACCGAGTGTCGGAGCGGGCGGTAGTCGGGTGCACTCTCGAGCAGGTGCTCGAGACTGGTCCCAAGATCAAAATTCGTGACATCCGACTCCAACTTCCGAACTGCCCCAGCACTGCGAATCGCCATGACTGCCTCCGTGATGGCCTCCGTTCAGCAAGCCATGTGCCACCTTGGCAAGCGCTCGGAATCCATCCGGTTCCCTGTCAACAGGTTGACGGCAGGGTCTTCTGTGACCCCGGAACGGGTGCAAGGGTTCTCGGGAGATTTCTGGGGAACCGCCCAAAGGTCGCGAAAACTCCAAAAGATGGAGGGGGGCAGAGAATTTGACGGCCACGTCAGCAGGACAACACTACTGGGTCTCAATCGACCCGGACCCCCTCCGAGTGGGTCTTCAGTAACTTTAATTAATAGAAACGAATGGTTAGCCGTAGGGTCACCGGATACCCACCCGCCTCTTTGCGGCCGACCAGTCCTTCAGTTCTGGCAGCCGAGAAAAGTACTGCTGTCTTTTTGGAGTTTGGCGTCCGAGGGTGCGACGATTGATGTGGAGGCCGAGCCACTCGAGGGAACCTGCACGATGGGCGAAGGCAAGAATCTGGTTGGTGTCGACATCGGCACGAGTTCCATCAAAGTCTGCCAAGTCAAGGAGGGCCGTCGCGGGCCTACCTTGGTGAGGTTCGGCTATGCGCCGTTGCCACCCCAGGCCATCGTGGATGGACAGGTGATGGACGCGGCCGTGGTCGTCGAGACGTTGGTCCAAGTCATGAAGCGCGCCCGGATCTCCGAGCGCAATGTGGCGGTCAGTGTCTCTGGCCAGAGCGTGATCATCCGGAAGATCAGTGTTCCGATGATGACGCCGGCTGAGCTCGACGAGCAGATCCACTGGGAGGCTGAGCAGCATATTCCCTTCGACATCAAGGACGTCGAGGTCGACTACCAGGTGCTCAAGCGTCGGCCCGAGACCAGCCAGATGGATCTTCTGCTGGTCGCGGCCAAGAAGGACCACATCAACGACTACACTCAGCTGCTCCGCAACGCCAAATTGCGGCCGGTGGTCTGTGACATCGACGCATTCTGTTTGCAGAACCTCTTCGAGTACACCCGCGGGGTACCAGAGGATCGCACGGTGGCGCTGATCAACGTGGGGGCCAGCCTCTCGTCGCTGAACATCCTCGCCAACGGTGTCAGCGTCTTCACCCGCGAGATCGCCACCGGTGGCAACGCCGTCACCGAGCAGATTCAGAAGGCCATGAGCCTTCCCTTCGATCAGGCAGAGGCCTACAAATGCGGCACTGAGCCGCCCGGTGTCCAAAATCAGGGGATCGTGCCCCAGCAGGTGATGGGGATCCTCCAGACTGCCTCCGACAACATCGCCGCCGAGATCCAGCGCAGCTTGGACTTCTTCGTGGCCACCAGCGGTGACAGCGAGATCTCCGGGCTGTTCATGTCGGGGGGCAGCACCAACTTGGCGCCGCTCCGCAACGCGGTGGAGAAGCGCACTCGGCTCTCGGTGGCCACCTGGTCACCCCTCGAGCGCTTCAGCGTCGATCCAAAGCATGTGAATGAGGCGGAGCTGCTCAGTCGAGCCTCTCAGCTCGGGATCGCGCTTGGCCTCACCCTCCGAAGGGACAAGGAGGCGCGAACATGATTCGCATCAACCTCCTACCGAAGAAGAAGCGCACCGAGGCCTCTCGCTCCGATGGGCAGGGCTGGCTGGTAGCCATCCTGGTGCTGATGCTCATCGAGGTGGTCGGCCTATTTGCTTTCCACTCCTTCACGGAAGGTAAGCTGAAGGAGCAGAGTCGCAAGAACAACGAGCTTACGGCGCAGATCGAGCAGTCGAAGCGGGCGGTGGCCAACCACCCCGAGGTGAAGGCCAAGCTCGAGCAGCTCCGTGCACGCGAGGATGCCATCTCTGCGCTGCAGAGCGCCCGCACTGGGCCAACCGCGGTGTTGCTGGAGCTGGCGCGCATCCTGACCCCAGGCCGTGGGCCAACCGTGGACGCGGCCCAGCTCGACACTCTGCGTCGTGAGAACCCGTTGGCCCTGTTCACACCCAACTGGGATCCGCGGCGGCTGTGGTTGACTCGGTTCACCGAGGAGGAACGTGAGGTGAGAATCGTCGGTGTGGCGCGGGATGGTGAGGACGTGAGCGAGTTTGCGCGACGCCTCAATCTTTCGGCGTTCTTCAGCGACGTGCGCCTGCTGCCGGGCAAGCGCACCACCCTGCCCTCTGGCCTCGAACTCGTCGATTTCGAACTCCAAGCGCGAGCGAGGTACTGATATGGCATCGCTCAATCTCGACAAGCTCTCGGGTCTGACCAAGGTCGCCATCGGGTTCGTGATCGTGGTGGTCTTGGCTGCCGGGTATTTCTTCGTGTTCTACAGTGAACTGGCTGCGGCCATCGAGCGTGCGCAGCAGGCCGAGAGCGGCCTGCGGCGTGATCTGGCCGATGCCCGTCAAAATGAGCATCTTTACCAGAAGGATTTGGCGGAGCTCGCCGACCGTGAGCAGCGCCAGAACCAACTGAGCAAGATCCTCCCCACCACCACTGAGTACCCGGCGTTTCTGAGTTCCATCCAGAGTGCGGCCAACGTTTCGGGTGTGACCCTCTCGGCCTGGGCACCGCAACCCGAGACGACCGAGAAGTTCTACGCGCGGGTGCCCATGCGTATCGAGCTCGAGGGGCGCTTCCATCAGATCGCCAAGTTTTTCTACGGTGTCGGCCAGCTCGATCGGATCATCAACCTGGAGAACATCGCGATGACCGATCCGAAGCCCCTTGAACAGGATGTGCTGGTGAAGGTGACGGGCCTGGCTACTGCCTTCCGAGCGCTCGGCACCACGGACACGCAAGAGAGCAAGCGTCCGGCAGGGGGAGCGACGAAATGACGCGCCGAGGCCAACTGCTGCTCATCCTGGCTGCTTTCGGCTGGGGTTGTGAAGAAGAGGTCGTGACCTCGAGCAATGCGGGAGCTACCGCCCCGGTCACCGATCGCAAGACCATGGCTGGTAGCCAAGGCTCGGCCGTGCCGTCGGCGAGCGCCAGTGGTCTGCCCAAGGTGCCGATCCAAGAAGTGGAGTTCAACGAGAGCGAGCGGAGTCGTGATCCGTTTCGTTCCTACGCCCAACGGTTCATCGAAGAGGCTCGCACCATGACCAAGTCGCAACGGCAGGTGGTGCTCGCCGACTACGGGATCGATGAGTTGCGACTGGTCGGTATCGTCTCCGGGGTGACCGACGCCCGGGCCATGCTGGTCGATCCGACGGGCCGCGGGCATGTGGTACGACGCGGTCAGTTCGTGGGAAAGGCCGAGATCGTCGAGGGGGACGCCCAGGGCGCCCCTGCCTACGAGATCAACTGGCGGATCGATCGGATCCGCGACAGCGACCTTGTGCTGGTCCGTGAAGATCCCAAGAACCCCGAGGTTCCCAGCTCCACGCGGGTGATCGTGCTTCATCCTGAGGGAGACCCGAAGATGCTGCTGGACCCAGGAATCCTGAGCGGTCGTTGAGCCGGTTTTCGGGGGAATCGGGAAATTCCGACGCCTTGGCGCGTCAGGGATTTGTGATCGGCCAAAAATAGAGGCTACGATGGGCCGCCTGAGGCCAAGGCCTGTCCTTGAGCCTCTCCAGCCGATGGAAGCGAGATGTAGGATGAGGTCAAGGTCCACACGTTACGGGCTGTGCTCGATTCCGGTTGCCCTGTTCGCCACGCTCGCCATGCCGGAGCCACTCGGGGCCGAGCCTGTGCGGGTGGCGACCGAGCTGCGCGTCGAACCCGGACAGTCCGGCAGCCCAAGCCTGGTCCGCGTCCGCTTCAACCGTACCCCCGAGTACACCGCTCGGTACGAACGAGAGGCCCGCCGCATCGTGATCGATGTCGCAGACACAGGCATCACCGAGAAACCTTGGGTGGTGACGCCGAGTGCCGGACTCATCGCTGGTGTTCTGACGCAGACCTACCGCAACGAAGGTAAGGAGCTGTTGCGGATCTGGGTGACGCTGGCCAAGGATGCCGAGTACCGGGTCGCCGCCGACGGCACGGATCTGGTGGTGGCGGTCGATGACAGCGGCTCTTTTTCCCGTGCCCTGCCCTCCGCTGCCAAGACGGTTGCGCAGCCAGAGCCGAGCGCGATCACGGATGTGCGCTTCGAGCAGCGAGGTCTCACCGACCGGCTTCGCATCGAGCTCTCCTCGGTGCCTCGGTTCCGTACCGAGCGCGTGGGGGAACGTCTGGTGCGGATTGCCCTGGAAGCGAGCACTCTCCCCACCCAGCTGGCTCGCGTACTCGACCTTTCGAAGGCGGGTCAATACCTGACCCATGTCGCAAGCTATCCCGATCCTGGGAGCCCAGCGCGCGTGCTTCTCGAGGCCGAGCTTCGCCCTGGCTGCGAGCAGCGGTTGTCGGTGGAGGGGCGGGCGCTGGTCTGGGAGTTTTACCGAGCTGATTCGTTGCCCTCGTCCATGACCGGGGTCGCGAGTGACGGTGGCGTTGCGCGGCGCACCAAGGCTTTCTCCGATCCCGGACCAGAGGTCGAGCTGCAGAAGATCGAGGGCGCGCCGATGCTGGAAGAGCACCGGGGCGCGGTGGAGGAGGCGCGTGGTGTCACCCCCCAGCTCTTCGCCCAGCAGCGCCCCGGAAACTTCACCGGTCGTCGCATCGATCTCGATCTGAAGGACGCGGACATCCACAACGTGCTGCGGCTGTTGGCTGATGTTGGACAGGTGAATGTCGTCACGGCGGACAACGTGGGTGGCACGGTGACCATCCGGATGCGCAACGTCCCCTGGGATCAGGCACTGGACGTGATTCTGCAGGCCAAGAGCCTGGGCATGGTACGTCAGGCCAACATGATCCGGGTCGCGCCGCTCGCCGATCTGGAGAAGGAGAGGGATCTTGCCATCGCGCGTGCCAAGCAGGAGGTCCAGCTGGCGCCAGTCGAGACTCGCCTGATCCCGGTGAGCTACGCCCGCGCGACCGACATCCAGCAGCGTGCCCGGGATCTCCTCTCCGAGCGCGGCAGCATCGCCGTCGATGAGCGCACCAACGTGATGATCGTGCGTGATGTTGCCGGTAACATGAACCAAATCGAGGAGCTTACCCGGGCCCTTGACACCCAGACTCCTCAGGTGCTGGTCGAGGCGCGGATCATCGAAGCCACCAGCCGCTACACTCGAGACATCGGCATTCAGTGGGGTGGCGATGCCACCTTCTCCGCTGCTACGGCCAATCCCACCGGGTTGGCCTTCCCGAACACGGTGGGCATCGCGGGTGGAGCGAGCGATGGTGACACCCCGACCGCCGGACTCTCTGCCACCTCCAACACGGTGGCCAACCCCAATTTTGCGGTGAATCTCCCGGCAGCGGTGGGCACCGGCTCCGGTGGTGCGATCGGGCTCACCTTCGGTTCCATCGACAACACCATCAACCTCGCGCTGCGGCTCTCTGCGGCCGAGGCCACCGGTATGGTTCGGATCTTGAGCAGCCCGCGCGTTCTCACCCTCGACAACCGAGACGCGCGGATCGCCCAGGGCACGCTGATTCCTTTCTCACAGGTCAGTGCCCAGGGTGTGCAGACCACCTTCCAGGAAGCCAAACTCCAGCTGTTGGTCTCACCACATGTGACCGCAGATGGCAGCGTCTCCATGAAGGTCAAGATCAACCGCGACGAGCCCGACTTCAACCAGACCTCGGCCCGGGGCGATCCGACCATCTTGAAGCGCGAGGCGGAGACCGAGCTTCTGGTGATGGACGGACACACCGCCGTCATCGGTGGGATCTACACCAGAAATACCGGTCGCAACCTCGACCAGGTTCCCTTCTTCGGTGATATCCCGATCATCGGTCTGCTCTTCCAGCATCGCAGGGCGAGCGATCAACGCGGCGAGTTGGTGATCTTCCTCACGCCTCGGATCGTCAACCGTGCCGAAGCGCTCGGTCGGTAGGGGATCGAGCTGGATGGCCTGGGGCCGAGCGGCTGGGTCACGGGTGCTTCTGGCTGCGGTCCTCCTTGGCCTGCCCACCCCGAGCTTCGCCTTCGACACCCAGGTCGACGCGCGAAGCACTCTGCAGCTCTACACCGTTCGGAGTCGCTTCGGCACTCCGGTGGTGATGCGCGAGCGTCTGACCCACGAGCTTGGGCTCGAGATCTACGAAGACTGGAACGACCCCGAATCGGCCAGGCCCACCGCTGCACCCGGCCCCTCGGTGGTCGGCCATTTTCGGCTACGTCTAGACGGGGACTACGGCGTGGCCGCCCGCGAGCGTGCGCCGAACGACCCGGATCACTTCATCCCTGGGCTCGAAACTACCCCCATCGATCTCTCGGTGGGCACGATTGAGGTACGCGATCTGTTTCGACGCACCACTCGGATCTCGGTTGGTCGCCACCTTCGGATCGACGAACTCGGGTTCATGTCCTACGACGGAGTGAGCGTAGCGTTCTCGCCGCGTCAGCTGTTCATCCTCGAGGGCTTCGCTGGCTACGAGCAGCGGGGGGGGTTGCCGTTCCTCTCGACCTCGCGCTACGAACCGGGTGGAGTGTGGCGTGGGGACCGCGCAGAGTTCAGTCCGGAACTCTACCCTTCGTACCTCAGCGTAACCAGGCCGGCACGCGCCGCTGGAGGGGGCCTCACGATCCTCGCCATCCCCACCTTGACCCTCCGCACCGACTACCGGCGCGTTACCGAGCGCGATCGGGTGGTCACCAGTCCCTTTCTTGACCAAAGCGGGGAGCTCGAGACCTTGGCGTTGGCTCGTGTCTCGAGTGAGAAAGTCGGGATTTCTGCGCGTTTCATGCCCTCTGGGCGCCTTCGGTGGGACACCGCGGCGGTCTACGACGTTTTTCGCGGTGAGCTCGGGGAGCACAGAAGTCAACTCGAGCTTCTGCTCCACCGCCGTGTGCGGGCGCGCTTCACCCATCGCTATCAGGTTCCAAGCTTCGATGGCGACAGCATCTTCAACTGGTTTGGCGCCGAGCCGAGCCTGCTGTTGGAGAGCGGGGCTGTGGTTGAACTCTCGCCGCGCTGGGAATCCTACGGGTCCCTTGGAGCGCGCTTCTTCGGCGTGGGGCACGCGGCTTCGGCTGCCTCCCGAGCCAGTGTGGAGCAAGACGGCTTGGGGCGGACGGGGGTGGCGTACCGTCACCGTGGGCACGTGACCAGCCTCGACGCCAGCCTGGAGGCAGGGGAGGCAGCGCGGCTCTTGTTCGTCGACCTGGCTACACGCCGTCGCCTGTTCACGGATCACCTCGAGGCTGGGCTGCTCACCGGCGTCTCTCACTACCGCGATCGACGATTGTTCGATCAATCGGAGACAGCCGCCCTGTACGTGGCGAGCGTTACCTATCGACCGAGCGCTTCGCCACGTTTGGTGGCCGAGTGGGAGCATGTCTTGGTCGAGACCCGTGCTCAGCGTTTCCGACTGATGGTTGGCATGGAGGCCTTGTGGTGAGGATCGAACGGCTCCTCTGCCTCAGCCTGGCTGTCTTGATCTGGCTCATACCAGCGTCGCTCGCCGCCGAGCGTTCGGCGAGCCGCGTCGTGCTTGGCTCGCGTCCCGCCCAGTTCTTCTTCGAGCATCGCTCCCATCAGATGCGTGCCTGCCTCGACTGTCATCCCAAGGCGGCCACCAGCCGGAGGTCCGCCGAACGCCTGCTTTCCGACTCGTCGGTGTGCGAAGGTTGCCACAGCATCCGTCATGCTGAGCTCCCCAAGCGTTCCGCGACCGGTGATCTGTCCTGCCAAGGCTGCCACCGCCCGAGCCAAGGGGAGGCTCAGCGCACCGCGGGTCACCTCCACTTCTCCCATGCTGCCCACGCAAAGATTGGTTGCACTCGCTGTCACGGCCCGTCCACAGAAGTTACTTTGCCCAAGATGGCAACTTGCCTCGAGTGTCATGCTGTCAACCTCAGCGGTGCGGGAGGTCGGAGCTGCACGCTCTGTCACGAGTCGGCTCGTGGCCGCCTGAAGACCCGCTTCGCGGAGGGGCTCATCGCGCCAGAACACGCGCTGCCCGGTGTTGCTCACGATCCGCTCTTTCGGCACTCTCACGGTGCTGTTGCCGGTAACGACCCGCGACTCTGCCAGATGTGCCATCAACCTCGCGACTGCTCGGATTGCCACGATGGACGTCTTCGCCCACGGGCCGTGCATCCTTCGGATTGGCTGCGCGCTCACAAGGTGGCAGCTCACTTGGATGCCAACCGCTGCGCCACTTGCCATCGCGACCAAAGCACCTGCGCCACCTGCCATCAGCGCGTCGGCATGACCAGCTCTGGATCAGAGGCCAGCTTGGCCCAACGCGGCCGGGTGCACCCGCCACGGTCGGTTTTCATCGATCCTCCCCTCAGCTCGCGGCACCACGGTGCCGAGGCACGCCGCAACCTCAGGAGTTGCACCAGTTGTCATCGCGAGAACGACTGCATTCGATGCCATGCCAGCCCCTCACGCGGCGGGGTGGGAAGCTACGCGGGTGGCCGCTTGAAGCCTCACCCACCAGGATTTGCTGGCCGTTGCCGCAAGATTTTTGCGAAGAATCCCCGCTCTTGTCTCACCTGTCACCGGCCTACCGACCAGCAGCTAAGCCGTTGCCGCTGACTCAAAAGTCTGTCGTTTGTTCTTTCCTCCGCCGCATCCGACTGGCTGGTCATGGCACATTGGCACCCGATCGGCCGAATCCTCGCAACTCCCTTGCCTGATGCGACGAAGGACGGGTATAGCGGAATTCCTCCGTGCGGCAGTCGCAGGGAGCAAGAAGGAGGCCTTGGTGCAGGAGCTCGTTCGCTATTTGCTCGAAAACTTGTACCTCGACTTTCAGGGCGACATCTCTGTCGACCGGGTACGGGGTTTCTTGCGAGACGACGAGAGTCGAGAGGCGCGCCTGTTGCTCTCCCGCATCATCGAGGAGAACGGCGTGGACGACATGCTCCTCGCGCTGGCTGATTGCTTGAAGGAGCACATCCGCACAGGCATCACGGAGAAAACCGTCCGCGAGCAGTTGAGCCTCTACACCGACAGTTGATGGGAGCCCGTGCGGCTCGAACGAGTTCTTCCGGCCCTTTTGCTGCTTGCCCTCGGTTGTGACCTGGCGGCTCCCGAGCGGGGCATAGGTCCCGAGCTTCGCCTTCACTCCGTATCTCCGCGCGCAGACGAAGGACTCGACTGCGATGTGTCCACCGATTCGGAGTGTGGCGCGAGTACCAATCGTCCCGTTCGACTCGGGTTTGATCGGTTTCTGCTCCCCGCCTCCGCGGCGAGGCAGGCCCTGAGCCTGGAGGTCGGAGACTCGGGTCTCTGGTTCTTCGGCGCGCCCGAGTTCGATCCGGTGAGCCGCACCGTTGCGATCACCACCCAAAATGGCTTTTTGCCCGGGGTGGTGGTGACGGTACGCCTCACCGATCCCAAGACCAACCCTAATGGCTGGGGGTTTCGTGCCTTCGACGGCGCGCCGTTGAACGTTGCCTCGGTTCCGAGTCCCTACCTGTTTCGTACCCGGGGTCCGGCCGAGCCCCTGCCCACTCGGGCGCCGATCCTCCTCGCCGGTGCCCTCCAGAGCTTCCGTGACGGAGGTTGCACGAGTTGCCACGGTGGCGCCACGCCGGCACGAGGGCTCGGTCTCGACACGCGCGAGGGCCTGAAGGCCGCGATTGGTCGCGTCGCGCTTTCTGCCGATCGGGGCGCGGAGACCGGTACTGCGCTGGTGCGGAGCGAACGCTTCGGATTCGGGATGCCGCTCATCGACCCCCGGGTACCTGCCAACAGCCTGCTCTTGTACCGGCTCTTGCTCGACCTGCGTGCCTACCTCGACCACGAAGGGGAGCCTCAGGTGGCTCCGCCGAGTCTGGACGAGCGGGAGCGCTTGCGTGATTGGCTGGGGGTACTCGGCCCCATGCCTCCGTCTGAGGTAGGTTGGCCCCCGGCTAGTTCGCCGTTTGCACTCGTCTCCACAATCCGCGATTGGATCCGCGACGGCGCGGCTCTGACCTCGGCGGAATGAAAAAAGGGGAGCCGTTCGAGGCTCCCCTTCCGTGTGGTCTCCGCCCGCTCCTGAGCTCAGGTACTCGAGCAGGAGGCCGCTTCATCCATGCACCCAAGGGCGCAGGTGGTGGCGGAACTGTAGCAGCTGAGGCAGGCGGCTTCCGTCACCAGCGCTGTGCAGTTGTTCGTCACGCAGGTCTGGTCGCAGTCGCAGTCGAGCACGCAGGTGACGTAGCCCTCACAGGCCCCGCCGGTCGTAAAACAGCTTTGGATGGGCTCGATGCAGGGTGTGATGCAGGCGGTGTACGCTGGGCAATCGGTGGTGGCCGGATCGCCGCCACTCACGAACCCGGAGGCGATGGCCTCTTCGGTGCAGGCGCCGCTGTTGGTGGTGCCGCCTGCGCCGTTGTTGCCAGTCCCGCCGGTGCCGGAGGTGGTGCTCTCGCAGTCCATCACGCAGGCGAGCAAGGTGGTGTCGTTGAGGTCGCAGCCCTCCAAATCGACCAGGCACTGGGCCTGACACCGGAGGACGGGGTCGTTCTTGCACTCCGCGACCTCAGCGTCCGTGAGCGTCAGGTTGCAGGACTGGGCCTTGGCAGCCGCTTTGTCGCAGACATTCGAGTCGCTGTCGTCGCTGCTGCACGACACGCTCGCCAACGCCAAAAACAGAAGGGAAATGATTGAGTGCTTCATGGTTATCACGCTCCTCACCGATTACCGAAACCGGCGAATTATCTCGTCGAGGCAGGCTCTTCGTCAAGGGGTGCTTCGAAATTCCAGCCTGAGCGTCTCGTCGTCGGTGGGCTGGCCCGTGAAGAGCGCGGTTACCCGGCGGATCGCCGCCGAGGTGCCCACGCAGTAGACCACATCGCCTGGGAAAAAGGGGATGTTCGGATCGGGGTTCTCGAGCAGGCGCTCATGCCGGCGGACACCGACCACCAAGGCGCCGGTGCGGCTACGGAGCATCAGGCTGGCCGGTGACTGGTCGACGACTGGGCTATCCGGCTCGACCAGCAGCGACTCGATCTTGAGTTCGTCGAGGCCGCGCACATCCGGCAGATTGGTGCGGGGCAGGGTCTGCTTTCTCTCGGTGGTCTGGGTGCTCTGTCGCATGGCCTGGATGTGGCCTTCGATCACGTTGCGGGGGGTCTCGAGGCCGCGCAGCAGCCGCGCCAGCACCTCCACCGCACCCTCGACCTCCTCGGCCACCACGTCGCTCGCGCCGAGCGCGACCAGCCCTTCGCGCTCCAGCAGGTAGCGCGTGCGCATCAACACCGGAACGTGGGGGGCCACCCGCCGTGCCGTGCTGACCACGCGCGCGGCGGCAGCCGGATCGTTGATCAAAAGGACGATGCTACGGGCCCGTTCTATCTGGACGCGGGACAAGGTCTCCTCGCTGGTCGCATCCCCGTAGAACACGGGCAGTCCGAGCAGGCGGGCCTGCCGCACGTTCTCGACCCCGAGCTCCAGCACCACGAAGGACTGCCCGAGCTGGTGCAGGGCTTGTGCTGCCAGTCTGCCCGCCAGGCCATACCCGATGAGCAGGACGTGATCGCGGAGCTCGGCGTGCTCGAGCTTGGCATCCTCGAGCGAACGCACGCCGATCAAACGTTCGAGCGGAGCGAGCAGGCGCTCCCCGGCAGTGATGTGCGGGGCAACCCGCATCACGAGTGGTGTCATGAACATGCTGAGGATTCCGGCTGCGAGCACCGGCTCGATGGCGGCCTTGTCCACCACCCCATGCTCGCGTGCCACGGCAGTGAGCACGAAGCCAAACTCTCCGAAGCCGGCCAGGCCCACCCCTGCCAGCCAAGCCACCCGTGCGGGGAAGCGCATGGAGAGCGCGGAGGAGGTGGCGATCAGGGCCTTTAGCACCAGAAAACCCAGAAAGAGGCCACCGACCAGCGCCCAACGTTCCACCACCACCTGGATGTCGAAGAGCATCCCCAGCGACACGAAGAACACACTCAAGAATACGTCACGGAGCGGCAGCACGTCACCGAGGGCACGGTGGCTGTACTCAGACTCGGAGACCACCATCCCGCCGAGGAAGGCCCCGAGTGATAGGGAGAGCCCGACCTGGTTGGTGATCCAGGCCGTGCCCACGCAGATCCCGAGGATCGCGAGCAGGAACACCTCACGGCTTCGGATCGCTGTGACCCAGCCGAGCAGCACCGGCACCAGGAAGCGTGCGCCGAGCAGCGCGCCCACCACGACCAGCACAGCTTTGCCGAGCGCCCAGGCGAGGCCCTCCAGCACCGCGGTGCCGCCGGCTTCACCCCCAAGCACCGGAATCAGCAGCACTATCGGGATCACGCAGAGATCTTGGAAGATCAGGGTGCCGACGATGAAGCGACCATGGGGGGCATCGAGTTCGCGGCGCTCTTCGAGCGCGCGGAGCACAATAGCCGTGCTGGAGAGCGCGAACACGAAGCCATAGAAGATCCCATGGCGCGCGTCCCCTCCTCCGCCCATCACCACCAACGCGACGATCAGTGTGGTGAGTCCCACCTGGAGCAGGCCGCCGAGCGCGACCTTCTTGAAGATGTTCTTCAAGCGCCCGAGTGAGAACTCGAGGCCAATCGAGAACAGCAGCAGCACGACGCCTACATTGGCCAACGCCTCGATGGCGTGAATGGAACGGATAAGGCCGAAACCAGAGGGGCCGGCCAGCGCTCCCGCCGCGAGCAGTCCGGCCACGGTGGGCAGCTTGATGCGGGCGAGCACCACGCTCACCGCGACCGCGAGCACAGCCACGATCGCGAGCTCGTCGAACAGCGGGAGGTTTTCCATGCCAGAGGATCCGGGCCCGAGGGTACTCCGAACCCCGCTTCCGCACCAAGGCTCGACGAGCCGAAGAGCCAGAACCGAGGACCGACCAGAAGATGATGGCGAAGCCGAGGGGCGCTGGTATGTACGGACCGGGCCGCGCAGGCTCACGGTTCGTACTTGTCGGACCAAGGAATCCCGAAGAGATGCACAGCGTCGGAACCCCTCTCGCCTGGATCGGTTTCATCGTTTTCGTCTTGGTGATGCTGCTGCTCGATCTCGGGGTTTTTCACAAGAAGGCCCACGAGATCGGCACCCGTGAGGCGCTGGGGTGGAGTGGCCTTTGGATCGGTCTCGCCCTGCTCTTCAACGCGGGGATCTACCTCTGGTTGGGGGCGCAACCGGCGCTCGAGTTTCTGACCGGTTACCTGATCGAGAAGGCGCTGTCCGTTGACAACCTGTTCGTGATCTTGGTCCTGTTCTCGTACTTCGCCGTACCAAAGAACCTCCAGCATCGGGTGCTCTTCTGGGGGATTCTCGGGGCGCTCGTGATGCGTGCGTTTTTCATCGTGGCGGGAGCCGCACTGATAGCTCGCTTCCATTTCATCATGTACGTGTTTGGGGCCTTTCTGGTCTTCACCGGCGGAAAGCTGATGCTCCAGAGCGATGATGCGGTCGACCCGGAACGCAATCTGGTGCTGCGGCTCGCGCGCAAGGTGATTCCAGCCGTTTCAACCTACCGTGGCGGAGCGTTCTTCGTGCGGGAAGGGGGCCGGCTCTTGGCCACGCCGCTCTTCATCGTGGTGCTGGTGGTGGAGGCGACAGACATCGTGTTTGCGGTCGACTCGATCCCGGCCATCTTCGCCATCACTCTCGATCCCTTCATCGTCTTCACCTCCAACATCTTCGCGATCCTCGGCCTCCGCGCCCTCTTCTTCCTTCTGGCTGGCATGATTGGGCGCTTTCGCTTCCTCAAGTATGGGTTGGGCTTGGTGCTCGTGTTCGTGGGCATCAAGATGCTGATCATCGACTACTTCAAGGTGCCGATCGGGATTTCACTCGGTGTGGTGGGGGGTCTGATCGGCCTTTCTGGCGTGATCTCCGCGCTGTTTCCGGAGAAGAAGACCGAGCAGGTGGCGTCGCCGCCACCCCAGTGAACGGGTTGGGGTAAGTCTCCATACCCAAGGGGGCTGCGTATCTTGCCCGACCGCGATTGCCGAACGCGGCTTGTTCGTTCTAGAATAGCGACCGAGGTAAGAAGATGAAGAAGACTCCTCTCGTGCTCGGAGCGACCGTGTTCGTGCTGTCCCTCGCCCAAGGTGCCAAGGCGCAAGATGTGGGGGGCGCGCTTCACCTCGCCCTTAGCACTCCACTCATTGGTTACACGAAGAATAATGTCGAAATAGAACTCGACGGTGGAGGGGAAGCAGAAGAGGAATCCTCGTCGACGGCCTGGGGGTTCAGCGACGAGAACGGCGTCACGGCGCATGTGGGCTATGGCATCAATGATGACCTGGTGCTCGGAGGCTTCCTCCAGCTCGGGTCACGTTCGACCGCCACCGAGTCGGAGGGCGAGGATGAGGAGGATCGGGACTCGTTCGAACTCACCATCGGACCGGAGATCGACTACATGTTCGGCGGCACGACGGTCCGCCCTTTCGTGGGGGGAGGCCTGGGACTTCTGCACACCAGCGTGGACGATGAGGGGGAGGGCACAGAACTCTCCGCAACTGGGGTGGGGGTCCGAGCAGGGGTTGGCCTCCGGTGGTTCGCCGCCCGCGGACTGTCCATCGATCCGATGTTCCAGATGGGCTACATCTCTGCGTCGGGCGAGCTGGAGGAGCCGGGCGAGGCAGATCTGAGCATCTCCGGCTGGCAGATTGGGATCTCCGTGGCGGTCTCCGGTTGGGTGAAGTGAGCCGAAGAATCTCGATACCGGAGAGTGCCCGGCCGTCGTATGTTTAAGTGAGGCTCATGGCCCGCATGCTCTGCCGATTCCTTGCCGTTTCCACGGCCTTCCTCCTGGTCGCGGGGTTGGTAGGGGCTTGTGGTGATGAAGAAGCCACCCCCGAGTCTTGGGACTACGGGGACGGGGGCGAGTCCGGAGCAGCAGGCGGAGGAGGCAAGTCAGCGGCGGGTGGGAACGCTGGCGGCGGCGCCGGCGTCTTGACCGGCGCTTGCGAATGGGGTGAAGAGCGGGAGTGCCGCGTCTACATGGGTGATCCGCCCGGTTCGGAGGGTTGCTGGGTAGGCGTCCAGTCCTGCTTCAACAACGAGTGGACGGAGTGCGACACCACCCTGCTCCTCGAGCCGAACTAAGGCCACGGTGATGCGGGGCCGGCCGGGCTCGGCCCCTGTTTCCGCTACTCCGCCGGCATGCAGTCGTAGGTGAGGCGCCAGCTGTTCAGGATCGGCGTCTCGGTGCCGCTCGGCTCGAGGGTGATGGCCACGCGGAGCCACTCCCGGGAGAGGGTGGTGGCATCGTCGATCAGGTGGGTCTCGATGGTGTCCGCGTCGGTGGTCCAGGTGCTGGTGGTGGAGGTGCTCTCTCCGATCTCAACGGCCGTCGCGGTGGTGAGTGCCGCTTGGGTGTCGGCGGTCTGAGCCGTGAAGGTGATGGAGGTGCCCGCCGGGATCGTGCTCTGCCAGTACAGGTACTGCCAGCGCGGCTGCTCCCCGACGTCGCAGTTGGCCTCGTAATCGCGGATGAAGGTCTGGGGCACGAGCGGCACGGTGGGTGGGGTGGTGGTGGCCGTGCCCACGCACTCGGTGGTCGCGAAGACCAAGAACTCAAAAGCCTTCTCTTGAGCGGTCATGGTGGTAAGGCTGCCACAACCCCTTTCCCAGTCCGTCGAGATCGACAGATCGATGGCGCCGCAGTCAGGCGCAGGGTTGGTGCCCGAGTCAACGGTGTAGGGCACCGAGGTGTCGCTATTGGTCTGGCATTGCTTGAACTTGTCGGGAGGAGCCGCGCAGGCAGGGACACTTCGGCTAGAGTAGCTTGGCATGTAGCATTCGTGGGTGCTCACGTGATTCTGCGAGACCACCAAACGCCCGCACTGCGACTCGGCGGGCGTACCCCAAGGCGTGTCGAAGTAAAAGAGGGATACGTGGGGGCCCGTGTACATGTTATCGGTTCCACCCTGGCAGTGGTAGAGGTCGGCGATCGACGTATTTACCCCATCAGGGAAGAGGCATGGCTCCGCCGCTGGTGCAAAGGTATGGGGAGGATCTTGGGAAGCGCCGTTGGTTGAATCGCCGTAGGCCAAGGTCACCGCCGGGGCGCGCACCTGGCGCACCATGGGTGACCAGGTGTTGAACTGCACTGTTCCGGCTCCGCCCGGACTCGCCCCCACCAGGTTCGCCCAACTGGAGAAGGTGCTTCCCATCGCAGTGCTGGTGTCGATGGTGTAGTTGAAGGAGGGGGTGGTGGGAGCAAAGCTCGGTGGCTTTGGCTCCGCGTTGTTGGCGGTGGCCTCCACCGGACGACCGAAGACATGCACGGCGGGCGCCGAGGGGTTGAACGCGCTCGGAGCTGTGTAGCTCCAGCTTCGAACCGGGTTGTACTCCGCCAGCTCGGCGTTGAACGCGGTGCGGAAGGTCTCCGAAAAATCGTTGAGGTTGTACGGCGAGAGGAACTCGTAGCTGGTGCTCGGCTCGGGGGGGGGATTGTAGTTCAGATGGACGAAATCCATGCTGAGCCAGTGGCTGGTGAAGAGACGTCCCCCGCGGTTCACGTAGGAGAGCATGTTGGACCGGTTCGCGGCGGTGGTGGAGTGGAACGGCAAGCCGTTGTAGGTGACCCCAGCGCGCTCCACGTAGGCCGGATACGCGTGGGCGTAGTCGCAGGTGGAGAAGATGGCCTGGTATTTGTCCATCTGGGCTGGGTCGTCGAGCAGCGGTGTGCCGGCGATGGCAGGCGGCTTGTGGGTCGCCATCCAGCCGGAGGTATCCATGCCTGGGCGAGCCCCGGAATAGAGCATGCCGTTGTGGTTGTAGAGGTGGATCCGTTTGGTGGCAAAGCCGTCCGAGGTCTTGCCGAAGACGCTCGCCTCCAGGCCGATGCGGCGGAACAGGCATTGGATGGGATCGCCATCGCCCATGATGATGGCCATCCGCGGGATGTCTCCCTCGCTCGCTTTGCTGGGGAGGCGCTGGCTTTCTCCAACCGGCAGTGTGGCGGAGGCGCAGGCAGTGATGGGGCTCACCGTGACCTGGCGGCGCCAGCGGCCGGTCTGGATCACCAGGGGCACGTTGGTGCCTGACGGCATATTGGTGAGGGTGAAGGTACCGTTCGCGGCGGTCATGGTCGAGACCAGCGGATCCCCGGAGTAGAGCGTGTCGCTGCACTGGTCGCAGCCCATGTCGTCATCGAGGGAAGCGGTGGGGGTGCTGTTCGGCACATACACCGCCACGTTGGGCAGCGGGTTCAGCCCAGCGGGGTCGTAGATGGTGCCGTTGAGCGTGGTGGTCGAGCACACCTGGTCGCACTCGAGATTCGTGCAGCCGGTGCACGAAGAGCCGGTCACGTACACGTTCCAGTTGTTGCAGTAGTTGCACTCCTGGATCCCGGCTCGGTAATTGACGGCCATGATCCGGTTGTAACCGGCGCCGAAGACCGCCGTGACCGTGGTGCTGCCCCCCGAGGAGTTGTAAAGGGTGCTGTTGCCCGGAGTTACATCGATGCACTGTCCGGGATCGATGTAGCGGCCCGCTGCGCTGCTCAGGGCGAAATCAATGTAGCCGCGGCTGGCTGCCGTGTAGAAACTGCTCACGCAGTCATCGGTGCGCCCGGTGTCGGTGGAAGGATAGATCCCGATCCGCAGGGTACCGGCCTGAGCGCGGGCCGAGCCGCGGTTGCAGACGGGGATGTGGTAGCTGCCCGAGGAGACGCAGGGCGGACCCATCGTGAAGTCCACCTTGGTGGCGATGCTGCAGCCAGGCGGATTGTCGTCGTAACACGGTGAGTTCGGAACGACACAGGTGCCGCTGCGGCATTCCATATCGAAATTGCAGCCCTGTCCGCTCGCGGTCGGGGGCGAAACACAGGTGTCCGGGTTGGTCTTGAGGGTCGAGGACAGCCCGTCGTACCCGAAATCGCGGTGGGGAGAGGTGTAGTCATCGCAGCGCGGGCACAGTTCGAGGCCCGTCGTGCCCTCGCACAGACCCGGCGGCAGCTCATCCTCGAGATCCTCCGCGTCGTCGTCGACGTAGGTGCAGTACGGATCGCAGGGGTTGAGGATGCCGCAGTCCGCTGCCGTGCCAAGCCCAAGCAATTTGCGGGTGCGCGTCGCGCGGGTGACCAGGCGCAGCTGCTCCGGCTCGCAAGTGCCCCAGGTGCCATCTTCTTGGCACAGTCGCTCACCACGGGAGCAGAGCACGCGCTCGCCGCTCGTTTCCACCACCTCACCGCAGGCTGTTGTTTCACCCGGATTCTCGCAGGGACAGTCCTGGTTCGGTGTGGCGCAGTCCATCACTTCGCTTCCGGTGGATCCGCCCTCGAGCTCGGAGAGATCCGGCTCACAGGCAAGGCCGAGCAGAGCGAGCACAGCAAGCCAGAGAGACCACACCTGCCCCACCCTGCACCCTGATTTGTGTCTGGCTCGTGTCATCGCTACCTCGTTTCGCCCCGTCCATTCGTCGCGCGAACAGGCCAGAGTCCGTCACTCCGCGGGCGGTTCGCCTCAAGCGAAGTCTGTGCCAGTCAGAGACAGCCCTTGGGAGCCGGCAATTGTCCGGCAATACACCCGCAGCAGAACGGCCGCGGCAGAAATCACTTCAGACCGCAGCAAACTTTTGCGATGTTCGAGTAGGTCAGCTGCCTACAGGGTGGTGGGTAACCCCACTGCACGGCTGCACACTACCCAGTCACCTCACGGAGCCAACGGGCCCCATACAGAAGTCCACGAATCTGGTGGTAGCTCGACTTCCACTCGCTCCCTTTGTGGGCGCCACGCTCCGGATCGAGGCTCAGATCTGGCAAGACTCCCCAGTACCACTCGCCGTACTCGCGATCCTGCTGGTGCTCCTCGATCCACCGGATGGTTGCCTCGAGCCGGTCGAGGTACTGGGGCTCGTGGGTGAGCAGAAAGAGCCGCACCAACGACGGGATGGCCTCCGCCTGCACCCACCAAATCTTGTTCGGTTGGGTCACCGCACCTCCTGGAATGCCACCGTCGAAGTAGCCACCACGCGCTGTGTCGAAGCCCCACACCGACGAATTGTGGCCGAGCTTCAGGATTACGCCGCGGGCCACCGGATCGCTCGTGCGACCTAGCAGCGTCGCTGCTTCGAAGAGGAGCCAGCTGGTCTCGAGATCGTGACCGTAGCTCACCTTCTTCGGGCCGAACGGTGAGAAATCCATGGCAAAGTCGAGGGCCGCGTAGCCCTCTTTCTGGGCGATGCGAGTGAGGAAGAGATCGAAGAGCTCGGCGAGCCGTGCCTTGACCACCGGATCCTGAGAGTACTCTGCGAGAGCGGTGAAGGCCTCGAGCAGGTGGAGGTGGGTGTTGGTCTCCTTCATGGCACCGGCAGTCAGCCAAGGGGGATCGTTGGGGCGAAAGTAGCCGCCGTGGATCGGGTCGTGGGATGCATCGATGGACCGAAAGCACTCCAGCGCCAGCTTCCCTGCCTCTTTGTTCTCGAAGACGCGCGCATACTGGACCAAGCCGTAGATGGCGAAGGATTGCGCGTAAAGGACTCGGGCTGGGTTCTTGACTGCTCCTTCGCGGCTGACAGTCAGAACGAACTCTGAAGTGTGAGGCTCGCGGAAGTGGTCTGCCAGAAAACGGTACAGGTTGTCGGCCAGCGCCTTCACCTCGGGCTTCTTCTCCACCATCTCGTACCAGGTACTCAGGCTAAAGAGGTGGCGCGCTTGTTGGATCAGC
Source organism: uncultured Polyangiaceae bacterium (assembly GCA_964396375.1). Lineage (GTDB taxonomy): Bacteria > Myxococcota_A > Polyangia > Polyangiales > Polyangiaceae > FEN-1139. Next base: position 20,713 of record CAYNEY010000022.1, read on the forward strand.
CCCTTGTCGGTAGGCTCGCTCGGGCGGCCCTCACGATCGAGGGTGCCGTGGAAGCCGCCGTGTTCGGTATCGGGGCCGTACTTCAACCAGAATCCCATCACGCCTTCGGAAAGCTTATCCAGGCGAGTGGCGGCGGCGAGCAGCCGCGCGCGGTCTACCTGTTGCCCGGGGCTTTGCCGTTCCCTCGAGACCGTGTCGGTGCAGGCTGCGTGGGTGGTCTCGGGCTTCTTCTGGGCGCAATCACCGCCACAGCCCGCGTTCGAAGTGATGAGACCAAGGACTGTGAGCGAGGCAAAGCGGCTGAGCCAGGTGATGCGCATGGGCGGAAGATAGAATACCGCGCCGAGGAACTCTAGGTGATTGTGGGGTAGACGGCGCGCGTTTCGAGGGCACTTGGTGCCCGCCCCTTTGCTCACCCTGCGTCGGGGCTGCTGGCTTTTTCGCTGCGAGAGAGCGCGAGGAAACGTCGTCGGCCAAACTCGAAGTAGGTGGGGTCGAGCTCGGCGGCGTAGGCGCGGCGCTGTTGCCGGCTCGCCGCTAGCGAAGCGGTGAACAGCCCGCCGAAGGGCTCCCAGACCACGTCCTCGGGTTTGCTGGAAGTGGTGATGAGTCGCTCCAGGAGATCGAGCGGCTTCTGGTTCAGGTGCACGGCCCGGCCGTCGGCGGTCTTCACCCGCTCGGCATCACGGATCGGTGGTCGTTCCCAGACATTGGTGACACCGTGGGGACAGGCGAACCAGCTACGCAGGCTCTCCCAGGTTGCTGCGTCCATCGGGCGCCGACCGTCGAGGGAGAAATAGGGGCGTCCTTCGGGTGCACCATGTTGGTTCGCGTACCGCGCGAGGCCCTCGACCGCGTTGCCCGGAGGAAAGTACCAGAGATGCCCCTGGGTCAGGTATTTCCTGGTTGCGGCGTCGGCCACTCGCGAGGCCCGGTTCGCCTCGCAGAGGGGGAGCCCAGAGCGACACCACTCGCTCCGCAGCCATTCTTTGAGGGTGAGACCCGATAACCTTGGCTCGAAGACGTAGTGGGCGCAGATCTCGGTCACGACTGGGAATCTTCGGATGGTGCGCGTGCTCACGTTGCCCGCGATGTGTGCCGTGCCCTTGTTCCAGACGTTGCATGCCACATAGCGAAATCCGAAGCGCTCGAGCACGGGATGGGTCACGGCCCAGCCGATCTCCGAGTTCCAGAACCAGAGCGTGGTACGGCCAGTCGCCGCCCTCGACCAAGCCGCCACATGGGGTTCGTACCATTGTGCAACGCGTTGGTGGTCGGGGAGATCACCCTCGAAGCCAAGCACTCCGTAGGCCCCATCCGAGACGATCACCGTCGGGCTTGGCCACGCCCCGTAGTGTTCGAGGGCATCACCCAGCACCAAGGTCGCCCCATGCCCTGCGTACCGTCGCACACGAGGTCGAGGGAGTTCCACCGCCTTGCCGCGACCCACGGTGCGGGTAGAACACGCTCGCGCCTTACCGGCTTTGGCAGTCATGGGCTCGGGCGAGGCCGTAGCATAGGGCTACGGTGGCCCAAAGCGCTCGATGAGCTCAGCGATCCGCGCCCGCAGACGGGCCTGGCCAAGCAGACTGCCGCTGTGCACCTCGAACTCGGGAAGGGCCATCCGCCCAGCACCCACCTCCCGCTCCAGCCAATCGAGGAGGGTGATTCCAGTTACAGCGGAACCCTGGCCCAAGTCGTAGTCGAGGCTGACCGCACTGACCGGAACCGTCCGCAACATGTGTACGGCCTCGTCGATCGAGCGTGCCAACATCCAACCCGGTGGATTCGGCCTGCAGTCGTCCAGGTAGAGCTTGATGGGAGCCTTTACGCTTGGTGCGTCACTGTGACGTTCAATGGGAGGTGGCGTGCTTGTTCTTGCGCAGCGCGCGTACGGCGAGAAACGGCATGAGAATCAACCCACCCGGCGCCAAGAGCACGATCCCCCAGAGTAGTGCGCGAACCAAGACAGCCATGATACTCGTGCGAAGATGCACCCTTCATGCCAAGCTCGGGGATTGTTTGATCCAGCCGGATTGCCTTCTCTTGATGGCGGAATATTCCGTGAGCAGCGACATTTTTGTCATACCTCTGGGTCTCCTGCAGTCCAAGGTGACGGGACCGGAGGCACAGCACGACGCTCGGGTGAGGTGAAGAGATCATGGGTGTGTTGGTTCGCGGCAAGCTCAGGCAGACCTTAGGGAGTCGTTCGTTGATCGGTCGCGCCGAGTACTGTGCGGTCCGCCTGGACGACCCCTTCGCTTCCGGCGAGCATGCGAGCCTGCTGTTCGATGGTGGCCGGTGGGTGGTGCGTGACCTGGCGAGCACCAACGGGACGTATCTCAACGGCATTCGGATCGAGAGCGGCCGGCGCACCCTGCTCGCGGTGGGAGACAGCCTTGGCTTCGGCTCTTCCCAGCATCCCTTCCTCCTCGAGTGTGCACGGCCACCCCGGGTGCGCTTCCGCGAGCTCGGCTCGGAACGGGTCCACGAACCCGACGGGGCGCTCTTGGTTCTGCCCTCGGAGCTTCGGCCGCTGGTCACCTTGTACGGGAACGCCGAAGGGTGGTTTGAGGATCGTGATGGCACGATCACACGCATCATTGACCAACAACACCTGCTGGTCGACGGCACCACCTGGGTGGCCGAACTCCCTCCCCTGGGCACTGAGGTGGCCGAGACCGGGCTCGACACTACCGCGCGCTTCGCGACCTTCGAGTCGCTCGAGCTCGAGCTGCGCGTGAGCTCCGATCGCGAGTGTATCGAGATTGTGGTGGTAGCGGGCCATGAGCAACGTACTCTTGCCAGTCGTGCGCACCACGAGACGTTGCTGGTGTTGGCTGAGGCTCGCCTGAACGATCGCGGACGGTCGGTGGCAGAATCTGAGGCGGGCTGGCTCTTCGTGGAGGAGTTGGCCCGGCGCACCGCGGCTGATCCAACGCGGATCAACGTGGATGTCTTTCGTGCGCGTCAGCAGTTCGATCAACTGGGAGTGCTCGAAGCGCACCGAATCGTCGAGCGTCGGGGCGCGCCGCGAAAGCTCCGGATCGGGGTCGAGACACTGTCTATTTGCTACGATTGGCCCCGGTCCTAGACCCGAGCTGATGGTGCGAACACGGCACGCTGCGATCGGTTGGGGAGGGCGCCCGCATCACGCGGACCTCCCGGCCGGCAAAGGCAATTGAAAGTCGGCGACGGGGGGTGTATCAGTGGTTCGATGACCCTCCGGTTGGAAAACTATCCGAGCCTGCGGGCCTGTGCGCGAACCGAGCAGAGCGTGCCTCGAGCGCTTTTCATGCAGTTGATCCGAGATTCGTATCCGGAGCTGATGAAGCAGCTGGGTCTAGTTCTGACGCGGACCCGGGAGACGGTCAACATCGAGCCGGGGGATGTGGTGTTGGTGACCGATGAGCAGCTGGTCATGCAACGCGATCCGGTGATTCGCCGGCGGATCCTGCGACGAGACGAGGAACGTGACACCGAGCCACGCGAGCCGGGTGCCGCGGACGAAGGCGAGGGCGCAGGGGAGATCTGGAAGGAGCTGGACGCACCTCGCAACGGTACGGTCACGGTCATCTACGATCGCGGCTACTACGGCCAGACGGTGAGTCCGGAGCAACGCACGGGGCGGATCGAGATCACCTGCACCGAGCCGCTCGGGGCGGCGAGCCGTGAGCTTCAGATCCGTCAACCAACCGAGGCGCTGCGCCTGGAATTGGCGGAGGCCTTCGCCACACGCTCTGTGCCCTTGGCGCTGAATGGGTTCTTCGGTGTGCGAGCCTTCCTGGTTGCTCCCGATACCATCTTGCTCACGCGGCCCGACCTGCACGGAACGGACCGCCTGCAGGAATTGCTCAAAAATCCCTCCGATCGAGATTCCGAGCATATGCTCGCCGACATCCCAACCCGCTTTCCGGAGAGCTTTCGCCTGTTCGAGGAGATGAGGGAGCATGCCTATCGCAACGACGATCGGCGGGTCGAGCGGCGTGTGGATGACCTGCCGCGCCCGCTGGTCAGGGAGTTGCTTACGGCCATCGCCGTGCCGCAGATCCACGGGACCATCGGCAACCTGCTTCGAATGCAGTTCGCTTTCTTGCAGCCGCACACCATCATCGGTGCGACCTCGGTCAGTGCCGGCCCTGCCCTGCAGCTCGCCTGGGATCCCCTGGTGCAGCTCCGGATCCTCGACGCAGTCCTCACCGAGTCCGGCGTGTCCTGACGGTGGGTGAACGCGGGGGCGCGCGGTTGCGGTCGGGGCCTGATGTGGTGCCGCTCAACCCCGCTCGGTGCTGGCCAGACATGCCTCCACCAGTAGGTTGAGCCGGTCGAGCGTGAATCCGGGATCATCGATGCGGGGCAGCGCCGCCACCCGCTCGGCGAACCTGGCGAGCGGAGCCCGTGAGGGCTGTGCCATCTTCTCATCGAGCTCCACGCCGAGTTCGATCTCGATCGCCAGGATGGTCACCATCCATTCGAAGGTACCAAAATCGGGGTTGTGTTCGAGTAGGGCTCGGGTGGTGGTGGTGGGTGTGACGGCACCTGCGGCGGCGCGGATCAGCGCGAGCACGCGGTCGCGATCAGCACGGAGCTTCGCTGTGGTGCTCTTCTTGGAGGCAGGTGGCGTTCGGGACGCGGGCGACGCCTTGGCGGCCAATGTCTTGGTGGAGCGCTGGGTCGTGGTGGCTCTGCGTGTCATTCGTCCATCCCGGTTCCGTAGGTGTGCAGCCGCGAAAGCAGCTCCTTGTGACCAAGATACTCGAACTCGAAGCGGCCGATCACCAAGCGGTTCCCGCTCTTGAGCGGCATCGAGCGGTTGGGAGGGATGGGTTGCCCGTTCAGTAGGGTGCCGTTGGTCGACTCGATGTCGATCAGCCGGAGGCCGAACGGTGTGGCTTCGAACGCGCAGTGCTGGACCGAGATCGACAGCTCCGGCACTGCCACGTCGGCATCCGCGGTGCGACCGAGGATGATCCGTGGGACGCTCCGGTTCTCGCGCTTCTTCACCAAGAACCAGACTCGCTCCACCAACGCTGCCGTCCGAAGATACTCGGAACTCGAGCCGATGCTGATGCGCAGGGTACCTTCGGCGGTGCGTCCCCCCTCCAGCGAGACGCCCACGATGCCGTGTCCCACCAACACCGGTGAGCCGGGGTAGGTGGACAGGAAGCGCGCCTGACCCGAGGTTCGAAGCTCGTGGGCGAGATCGCTCAGATAGGGCATGAGAGCTCCCCGAACGGTAGCTCAGTCATTCCTCAAGTCATCGATTTTGGCGAGGAGCAGCGTGGCCGCCTCCGGATCCTCGAGATCGCGGAACACATGGGCTGCCCCCGCGGCGAGCAGCTCCGCGCGGGTCACCCCACCGGTCTCCACGCCGATGGGGACGGCTCCGATGGCGAGGGCGGCCTCCACATCACGCCGCGTGTCTCCGATCACCACGACGTCGCAGTCAGTCGAGCCCGCTAAGGCCTGGCCCCGCTCCTTACCGATGCGCAGCACCTCTCCGCGTACAAGGGCGTCCGAGCCATAGCCTCCGAAGCAGAAGTAACCCTCGAGCCCGGCCACCCGGAGCTTCGCCGCTGCGCCTTCGGCAACATTCCCGGTTCCGAGCCCAAGGAAAATGCCTGGCTCCCCCTGCAGGCGGCTGAGCAGGCGGGCCACCCCGGGGAGGGCGCGGGCTGCCTGGCTCTGGCGTAGTTCCTCCACCAAGAGCGCGACGTATCGGCCCAAAATCAGATCGATCGTAGGCTCATCAGCCAATTTGCCGCTGGCCAAGAGACTTTCCCGAACAATGGCCCGATCGGTCATGCCCCGAAGATCGATGCGCTCGATGGTGCTCAGATCTTGCTCGAGCTCAGCGAAAGAACGGACCAAGGCCCTTCGACCGGCCCCATCTGCCGTGAGGAGAGTACCGTCGATATCGAAGAGAAGGAGGCGAGATTTCATGACTCCTCCCGGTCGACCAAACCGGCTGAAAGGATTGTTCCAGGGCGGTGGGTCAGGGACGGGTACGCTTTCATGGTGTGAATCTGGAAACTTATCAGATAATAGCTGGAAGAATCTGTTGAGTGAGGCGATTTCCTGACCTCAGCGCACCCCTAGCGGCAACCGATATAGCAATCATGCCTCTTGGAGCAGAACTATGAAGGAACGGGTCACGATCGTCGAGGTTGCTCGGCTGGCAGGTGTGGCGGTCAGCACGGTCTCCCGTGTTCTGAATGGAGGTTACGCCAGTCCAGCCGTGCGTGAAAAGGTCCAGCAGGTCGTGCGCGAGGTGGGTTTCGTGCCATCCACCAGTGCCCGGGGTCTCAAGCTGGGGCGGAGCGGCTTGGTGGGTTTCGTGGCGTGGAACACCCAAGGCGCCTGGACCACAGGCCTCTTGCACGGTGTGGAGGAAGAGCTGGTGGGACGCTCCATGACCGTCGCGCTGGCGAGCGTAGGACTCCGAGACACCTTCGAGCCAAGTGCCGTTCAGGGGTGGATCGCCGAGCGGCGGGTCGATGGACTCATCTTGGCCAGGGCGCTGATGGCGCACCGACCCTTGGTGGAGGCGGCGCGCTCTGCGAGGTTGCCGGTGGTGATCATCGGACCGGACGAGGACTTCGGTTACGGTCTTCGGATCACCGCGGACAACGTGGAGGCGGGACGTCTGGCGGCGCAACACCTGATCGAGCTCGGGCACCGACGGATCGCCTACTTGGGAGGTCCGCAGGGTTCGGTAGACACCTGCCGGAGGCTCGAAGGTATCGAGGCGGTGGTTGCGCAGAGCGGGTTTTCCCTCGATCCCGAGCACGTTGGGTTCGCGCACTCGTACTGCGCTGATTCGTGCACCGCTTACGCCAAGCGGTGGCTGACCACCCCGCGTGACAAGCGACCAACCGCAGTGATCCTGGGCAACGATGAGATGGCGATGCAGTTCGTGCGGATCCTGCTCACCAACGGCGTCCGCGTGCCCGAGGAGGTATCGGTGATGGGATTCGACGGGATCCCGGAGACGGCGCGGTTCTGGCCGGGCCTATCCACCGTCGCGCAGCCCCTGCGTTCGATGGGCGCAGTGGCGTGTCGCATTCTGCTTCAAATGATGGACGGCACGAGCCACGAGCACCTGGGTACGGAGATGATGTTCCAGACGGAGCTGGTCGTGAGGGAGACCACCGGTCCGATTCCGGACCGGGGCAGTGTGGTCCATAGCTTGCGCAGCGCCGATCCCCACGTTGCCTAGCAGGCTGGCGGGTTTTCGTGTTGCGGCAGCACTGGGCCGGCAGTAGGCATGGCCCTTCATGAACGGATCCGGCCCCACGCCGATCAGCTCGAGCGGGCGCCCCGAGGGAGAGCTCCGCCAGCGCTCGCGCCTTTTCTTGGTTCTGCGATGGGTGCTCACGCTGGTCGTGTTGGTCTTCGTGGTACTCACCTTGCGAAGGCTCTTGGTGCTCTGGGAGCCGAGGGATCTTGACCTTGATTGGCGCGCGATAGCTGCCTCCACCCTCGTGTTGCTGGCAGCCAACTTCGCCCAGGCGATGGCCTGGCATGCGCTGCTCGAGACCATGGCCAAGCGTGCTGTCGCCTACCGGCCACTGTTCGAGATCTACATGCTGGGACAACTCGCGCGCTACACCCCCGGCAAGGTTGGTTTGCCGTTGGTCCGCCTGGCAGGGGCGACACGGCTCGGTTTGTCGCCGCTCCTCCTCGGCTCCTCGGTGGGTATCGAGGTGCTCTCGTGGCTCTCAGTGGGGGCTTGCACCGGGTTGGTGGCGCTCACTCTCTGCGGTGGCGACACCTCCTGGCTTCGCGCGCAGCTCGGCGAAACCACGCCGCTCGTGCTCCTGGTGGCGGTGCTCGGTCTGCTTGCCCTGAATCGAATCGACCGGCGATGGCTGCCCGAGGCACTGCGCCGCCGGTTGCGTCTGGACGGTGCCGGCCCGCTGCTCCCGACCCGGGTGCTCGGCTATCAGCTTGCGAGCTGGCTCGGATGGCTGCTCACGGGCGTGCTGCTGGTGGTGGGCGTTGGAGGCGGCCTTGGGCTGGGTCTCGCGCAGAGCGGAATGTTCGCCCTGGCCCCGATTGCGGGCTTCCTCTTTCTGGTGGCACCCGGCGGCCTCGGCGTGCGCGAGGCCATTCTGTCGCTCGCGCTCACCCCCTATCTCGGGCCGACGCGGGCGCTCGCGGCGGCATTACTCGCTCGCGGCACCTCAATTGCCGCCGATCTGATAGCGTTTGCCCTCGCTAAGTTCTTGGCACACCGAGCCTGAGGTCGATTGTCGATGCCGCGTGATGACGATTACTACAAGAACCACTTCGTCAAACTGAGGTTCCCTTGGACCCTGTACCACCGCCCCATCGTGCTTAGGCTCGAGAAGGAGCTTGGGGAGGCGCGGGGCGGTGCTGTTCTGAACGTCGGCTCCGGACCTTTCCTCGAGCTCGATCACCTCGCGCCCTCGGACTGTCGCTTCTCGGTGTGTGACATCGACGCGCGAGCCATCGCGTTTGCGCGGCACCACCATCAGGCACGGCTGGATCGTGCGTTGGTGTGTGAGGAGGGTGGGCCGCTGCCCTTCCCGGATGACCAGTTTGAGCTGGTGGTCGCGATGGACGTGATCGAGCATCTCTCCGAGCCTTCAGCGTGGCTCGCTGAGCTCGCTCGGGTGACCAAGCCCGGAGGTCGACTCTTCCTCACCACACCGAACTATGGCTCGGCTTGGTTGCGTCTGCTCGAGAACACGGCGCTCGAGCTGGTAGCCCGCTGGCAGGGCTTCACGCGCCGAGGTATCCACCCTACCAAGATGAACCGGGCGCGGCTTCGCGCGGTGCTCGAGACAGCTAGGCTCAACGAGCCCGTCATCGACGAGTTGGCGTTCGGCTGGGTGTTGGCCGCGACCGCCAAGAAGTCCCACGCGGTGGCTGACCCGGCGCCGCGCACCCCTGCCAAGGAGTCTTGCGAGGAGGTTTTGCATGGTTGACACAGACACGCGCCGTCCGGGCTTGGTCATCGTCACGGTGCCCCGAGCCGCTCGCCAACCCGAGCGGTTCACCGAGCGGCTCGGCCAAGTGCGCGATGATTTCGACGTGTTGTTGGTGGGTGAAGGGAGCGAGCTTGCGCATGCTTTGCGGTCCTGAGTTCACCGAGGTGCTCTCGATCCTGCCCGTGCTCCTTTCGCTGCGGCTGGCCAGGCTCCGAGGCAGGTTGTGACGGGAGCCGGGAGTTCGAGACTCGACTGGCTACGCTCGCAGAAAGCCCTGACCACACTGATTCTCATGGCTGCCCTGCTCGCCATCGCGCCGAGCTGGTACTTTCATGTGCGCCGCAGCCTCGACCCCTTCATCTTCAACGATGACGCCCGGATCCTGATCTGGCCATTCTTTCGCGGCGAGGAACCAGGGCTATTTCCCGACGATCTGTTCTTATCCTACTACACGGCTGGGCTTCCCGAGGGTTTTCGGTTGCTGTATTCGGCCGTCGCGCGCCTCGGCTGGGTCCGCCACACCAGTATTGTCTTGCCGTACCTCTCGGTGCTCGCGACGCTGGGGTTCGCAGCGGCGACTGCCTATCGCATGGCTGGGACGCGTGCAGCGCTTCTGGTGGCGGTTTTGATACTCGGGTCCGACGTCTTCATCGATCGCGCGGGCGGCGGGCTCCCCCGCAGCTTCGCCTTCGTCCTTACCGCAGCCGGGCTGTACGCCATGGTGACAAGAAGGCCGGTTTGGTTGGCCTGCTTGGCGGTGTTGGGGATGGCCTTCTACCCGGTGACGGCGGCGCTGCTCGGTTTGCTCCTCGCGTTTCTGTTGGTGCTCCCGGAGGCGTACGGTGGTTCGGGTGCGAAGCTGTGGCATCGGCTGCTGCTGCTTGGCTTGACCCTTCTGGCACTGGTTGCTCTGGCTCGACCCATCCAGTCGCGCCTCGCCGCCTTTGGTCCCCCGATCCGCCCCACCGAGCTCACCAGTTTTGAAGAAGCAGGGCCGGGTGGGCGCCTCGACCCCGAGCACCACCCGCCGTATCCTGGGTATTTCCCCACCGCGCAGCGTCACGCGCACCGGACCTTGGTGGGCTATGGGGCGCCGCTCCTCGGCCACTCGCTGGGCTCTCTCGGGTTGTCTCGCGATCGGCAGAGCCAGCTGGTCTGGGTGGTGTTGGGCACATCGCTTGGGTTGATGCTGATGCGACGCGCCACCCGCGTGGCTTTGGTGCCGCTCGGTGGCCTCTGGTTGGTGTCGGTGTTTGGGCACGCGCTATCCGTGCAGTTCGCGCCGCAGCTGTTCCTTCCGGAGCGCTACGTCCAATACACGGTTCCGCTCCTCTCCCTGCTCGTGCTCGGGATCGCTTGGGGTGGTGTGGAAAGAAAACCTTCGCGGTGGACCGAGCCGAGGATCGCCGTCGGGTGCGGGCTCTTGCTGTTTCTGTTCGGCTCTCGAGGAACCTCCTTCGTAGGCGTGGAGGTCGTGATCCCCGAACCCGAGCGACCGCTCTACGCACACCTGGCTCAGCTACCCAAAAACTCCTTGATCGCGGGGTGGCCAACCGGTCCGGTCGAGAACGTGCCGTACCTCTCGCGGCGTCGAGTCCTCACTGCCCATCAGCTCCAGATGCCCTTCCACGCTCTCTTCACCGAGACGGTGCGGGACCGCGTCCGTGCCGTGATCGCTGCGGAGTTGGCACCCGGTCCCGAGCCTGCCTGTCGGCTCTTGACACACTTTGGCGTGACTCACTTCTTGGTCGACCTCGCACCGGCAGCCCAGGTGCGGAGCTACTATCGGCCTTTCAATGCCGAGATCACTCGGCATCTGGCAGCGCGCGGCGACAAGCCCAGCTTTCTGGTCGAGCTTGCGCGAACCACGCCTTCTCTTCCACGCTTCGGAGAGCATGTGGTGGTCGATCGCCCTCGCGTCCTCTCTCACTGTGGTGAAACGGGCACCACCCCGACCAATCCGGCCGACCTCGCACCACCCCGCTAGAGGTCCCGGTCCTTGCCTCCCAAGACCGGGAGAGGCTTGCGGAGCAGACAGCTACGAGGTAGACGCCGGAGCGGTGGCCGGGCTTTCCTTCGGCCCCACGCCGAGTCCCGCTATGTCCCACGAAGTGTCCCTCCCTGATTTCGAGAAGTACTTCCCGTACACGCCTGCCGCGTTGTGCATCAAGGAGTGCGCACGGCTGAAGGTGCTTCGCTCGTACCCCTGCCCTGGTCCCGTCTTGGATGTAGGGTGCGGAGATGGGCTCTTCGCCAAGGTCGCCTTCGACGACGTGGAGATCTGGGGGATCGACATCGATGCGAAGGAGGGGCGTTGGGCCTCGGCAAGTCGCGCCTACGCGCAGGTGATCCTGGGAGATGTCACCGCCGCTCGCCTCCCGAGCGAGTTCTTCCGAACCTGTGTCGCCAATTGCTCGCTCGAGCATGTCCCGCGCATCGACCTCGCTCTGCAGAATATCCGAGCGTCGCTGGTGCCCGGTGGTCGCATCTACGCCTTCGTGCCCAATCGTGATTGGACCCAGGCACTGCTCTCCAGTCGTCTGCTCACCGCTCTAGGTCTATCCGGTCTGGCGGAGACGCTGCGTGATTCGGTGGACCATGTGTTCAAGCACCACCACCTCCATGACGAGGCCGGTTGGCGCCGTCTGTTCGAGGAAGCAGATCTCTCCGTGGTGGCTGTGGAACCCGTGTTGTCGCCTGCCACCACGGTGGCCTTCGAGCTGTGCCTCGTCCCGTCGTTGCTCGGATGGCTGAACAAACGGCTGACCACGCGCTGGACCAACTTCCCGCCGCTCCGCAAGAAGTCAGCCATCCTGGTGCACGCCTGGATCCGCGCCCTGCTCACCCAGAAGTGTCCCGGACCCACAGCGGAGTATCTGGTGATCGCCGAGCGTTCGGTTGGCGCCGCCAAGCCCGCCGGTTGATTCAACTCTTCTTGCGAAGGAAGAGGTGGTAGGCGCCCACCCGCCCGCGCTTCGGTCGCTCGGCAACCCGCGAGAAGTGAGCTCCGATCACCGAGCTGAGGTCACATTTCGGATCGGCCCCCACCATGTCGACTTCCTCGAGCCAGGCACGTCCCTGCTCACGGTCAGTGGTTGTTCGGAGTGCAGGGAACTCCGAGCGGCTTTTCGGTCCATAGCCCGGGAGCGCCAGTTGTAGGACTTGGTGCAGGCTCGCCCGATAGCGTGAAGCGCACGAAAACAGCAGCACTTGGTGGTTGAAGCTGGCGTCGCGCAAACGCTCGGGCACCTCGACCACCGCCACATTGTCGAAGTTCTGGCGGCGACCCGCGCGGTTGTGCACATAGTCGAAGAACATGAAGTCCCCCGCGAGCGTGTCCATGCCCAGCGACTTGACGGTGCTGAAGTAGATGTGGGTGACGCCGAGCTCGCCGAGCATGCGGTGGACACCGAGCGGGTCCTTCATCCGACCATAGTCGATTCCATACTGCCAAAATGCGGTATCCTGCACGCTTTCTCGTCCTGTGCCGAGGTGGGACTGCTGCTCGTGGAACAAGATCCGAGCGTTCTCCGGCAGGCTCTTGCCGATTTGGGTCATCTTGGGTTCGATGGTGAAACGCTCGGCGTATTTCTTCTGGTGCCCCATACCCAGAGTATCCACCACCTTTTTCACGGCCGATCCCGCCATGGCGTGGGTGGGCAAGAAGTACAAGTCGGCTGCCACCGCTAGCTGCAGGACCACCAGCACGAGCAGAGCGCGCCGGGGCCACGCTCGGAGCTGGCGGATGACCAGCACCAGGATGGCGGCGGTGGCCGCGGCGAGGAGCGGCAGGATCGCTTGCAGGTACCGATCCTGATGGTGCACCCAGAACCAAGTGAAGATGGCGCCATGCAGTCCGAGCACCAGATACCAGATCCGCCTTGTACCCTTGAGCAAGAAGAGGAATGGCACGAAGAGCGTGAAGAGGGACCCGAAGACCGGTCGATCACCATGGAACTTCTTCCAGTCATTGGGGATGAAGGAGAAATCGACGGTGGCGAGCAGGCTTCGGAGGACTCCATCCCAGGTTCGGGGTGGCTGCCACATCTGAAGATCGCTGTATTCGTGCTCGAATTTGTATGACGACCACGCCGACCAGGGGCGGGAGGGGAACAGGTCGCCGAACTGTGGATAGAGCGGGTTGCCGTGCCATACCCAATTGCGCAGCCAGTACGGGGCGGTGAGCGCGAGCCCCAGAAAGGCGGTGGTCGCGCAGGTGAGCCAGAGGCTCCGCATGCTCTCCGGACCCCGTTTACCAAGCGCACGTACTGCCAAGAAGCCGAAGCGCCCGAGCATCACGGCGAACGGGATCGGGGCGAGCATGATGGCGGTCGTTTCTTTGACCAGACATGCTCCAGCAATCGACGTGATCAGAAGCCAGCACCAACGGCGATCGAGCCGCGGAAATGCGCGGATCAGCGTGAGCACGACCGCTGGCGCGAAGATGGCGCCGAAGTGGTCCGCCCCTGCCGACAAGGTGCTGTCGTAGACCAGGATGCCTGGAAACAGGAAGCGCGCCACCCAAACCAAGCGAGGATCCGCCCTTGGAATCAGTCGGCGCACCACCGCTGGGATCCCAAAAAAGGTGGTCAGCGCGAACAGGAAGTACTCGATGTGCGCGCACAGCACCATGCGATGAAACAGGGTGCCGAAGGGCAGCAAGAAGGCCCACCCATAGGCGAAGGTGGTGAAATGCGGCCGGGTCGAGAATACCCACCCTTCATCCATGCGACGCACGCCACCGTGGGCTACGTAGTCCTCGGCCAGCGCCATGTGCTTCCAGCGCGAATCGAACTGCACGTTGTAGGGGGTCAGGATCAGAAAGTAGATCAGGCCGAGGATCCCGAGCCCGAACAGGATGGCCAGCAGATGGCGGGGCGAGAGCCGTGGTGATGAAGCCAGCAGGCGCCGGGCGCGACGCACCAGATCGCGGGCCGCAGTGACGTTGGTGGCGATGCAGACCAGCGGCAAGACCACGAACAAGGTGGTGCTCCAAAGGCCAAGCAGCCCGAGCACGAACATGAGCATCTCAACCGCGAAGACTCCCACTGCGAGCGCAAGCGCGACACGTTCGTGGGTTCCGAGGTACGCTCCCACTACCCAGCGGACGATGCGGTCCCCCACACACAAGCAGGCGAGGGTGAAGGCTGCGGCGAGACCAAGCAGCGGGAGATACTGCCAGAGCATCCATTCAGAGAGTGGGTAGTGCGGCTGGTTGAAAAAGAGGAGGGTCAGACCGCCGACAACGGCGAACGAGACACCCACCACGCTCCGCAGGCGCGAACCATGACCGAAGGACGACATCGACACCCTTGATACCGATTTCTGGTCGCGCTGGCAAAAGCCAACGTCTTCCCTTGCTCACCGGCTGCGATTTGGCGCTCCGCGCCGCAGCCCATCCAGCCCAACTGGTCCCAGAAATCCCCGCTCAGACCCGATCCTTGGAGCATTCTTGGCCGTTTCGGACCACTGTGCGGATGAAGTAGGGCCGGCGATCCTGCGCTTCGTGGTAGGTGCGGGAGAGCACATCCGCCATGAGGCCAAACGACAGCAGCTGCACGCCGACCATGATGAGTAGGATCCCGAGCAGCAAAAGCGGGCGATCGGCGAGCGCGTGCCCGAAGACCAGCTTATCGACCGCAAGAAACATGCTGATTCCTCCGCCAAGGAAGAGGAGCGACAGGCCAAGTAGCCCGAAGACCTGCATGGGACGAGTCAGGTACTGCTGGATGAAACGCACGGTGATCAGGTCCAGCACCACCCGGGTCGTCCGTCCGATCCCATACTTGGAACGCCCGAAGCGCCGCGGGCGGTGGTTCACAGCCATCTCGTCGATCCGTGCTCCAACGAACGCGGCCACCGCCGGGATGAAGCGGTGCATCTCACCATAGAGCCGCAGCTCCTTCGCCAAATCAGCCCGAAGAACCTTCAGCGTGCAGCCGTAGTCGTGGAGCTTGACCTGGGTGGTCACACTGATGATGAAATTTGCGATCATCGAGGGGAGCCGGCGGTTCAAGAAGGCGTCCTTACGGTCCTTGCGCCAGCCCGCCACCATGTCGAATCCCTGCTCGAGGCGGGCGAGCAGCCGCGGGATATCCGCGGGGTCGTTCTGGAGATCGGCATCCATCATGGCAATGGTCCGTCCCCGCGCCAGATCGAGGCCGGCCTGCATCGCCGGTGTCTGGCCGAAGTTGCGACGGAAGCGCACCACCGTCACCGAGGGATCGGCCTTGGCTGCGGCCTCGAGCAACGTGAAGGTTTGATCGGTGGAGCCATCATCGACCAACACCAGTTCGTAGCTGAGCCCGGTTGGTGACAGTGCCCCATGCACCTCGCGGATCAGGTGCTCGACGCACTCCTGTTCATTGTAGACCGGAATCACCACCGACAGGTCGAGCAGCGAGGCTGGCCGAGGGAGATCCATCGAGGCGGAGGCAGCGGTGTCGGGCATGATCAGAGCCCCCCTTACCCCGACTTCGAGTCGACCACCAGGGTTCTCGATGTGCCGGTGCTCCCGGCGGGTTCTGCTGGCCGACACAGCGCGATCAGCCAAGGGAGCGGTCGGCGCAGGGCCTGTACGGTCAAGCCAGCTCGAAGCAGTCGCCGGAGTGTGGTTGGACCGAAGTGCTGGATATGACCCGGGGTGTTCCCGAGCGTGTCGAGGTAGGCTCCTCGACACAGGTTCAGGATTCGGAACCAGGGCTCGTTCGGGGTGCTGACCAGCACCGCGTGGCGCGCCACCCGGGCGAGTTCGAGGAGGGCAGCTTCGGGGTGCTCGAGGTGTTCGAGCACCTCGGAGCAGACCACCAAGTCAAATTCACGATCCGGGTAGGGGAGCGCGTAGATGCTGGCCACTCGAGCCTGGATCGATGGTGGGAGGTCGTGCCGCAGCCGGGCCAGTGAGAGATCACAGATCTCGAAGCGCGCGAACGGTCCACACCGACCAGCGAGCTCATAAGCCAGGTGTCCCTCGCCGCACCCCACTTCCAGCACCGAATCCCGAGGGGTCACGCGCTCGACCAGATCCTCCATCACCTGCAGGAAATGGCCCATCAAAAGGCGCGCGATGGGGTTCTTGGTTCGATACTTGTCATACAGATTGCCAGGGGGAAGAGAAAGCTCGGTCACGGCTCACCCCGTTCTGTGGGTTCGGAGGCCTTGGTGACGCCGATACCCGACCAGCTTCGTGCTCCCGTCCGTTCGAGCTCGAGATGGGCATGACTCGACTGCGCAAGTGACATGTCGAGCACGCGGAGCCGCAGATCCTCGAGCAGGCGTCGATTGGTTGCGAGCAGCTCCGCGAGCAGGGTTGCCGCGAACAAGACCACCGCCACCACCACGGCCGTGCAACCCACCACCAGCGATTGGGTGTGGCCGCTTACATCGGGAGCGCGAACGAAGAAGTAGAGGAAGCGCAACGAGAGGGTGAGACCAAACAAGAACAAACCCAGGGCCACCACGCCGATTAGCCGGATCGGCTGGTACATGATGAGCGCGCGCAGGATTACCAAGCCTCCACGTCGCAGATACTCGAAGGTCGACCCGAAGAGTCGCGAGCGGCGCGTGGTAGGGTTGGTGCGGATGGGTACGCTCTCCACCCGGATGCCGAGCATACCGGCCTGGATGACGGTCTCGAGCGTGTAGGTGAAGCGACTGTGGACGAAGAACGACAGCGCCGCTGCTCGTGTCATGGCGCGAAAGCCGCTCGGCGAGTCACGGACCGTGGTTCCCGAGAAGAAGCGCACGCTGGCGGAACCGAGCCGCTGAAGCCAGCGCTTTGGCCAAGAAAACTCGCTGTGTTCGGCTACGTTCCGGTCACCGATCACCAGATCGGAGCGCCCTGCGAGGATGGGGTCGAGCAGGGCGGCGATGTCCGGTCCGCGGTACTGGTTGTCGGCGTCGGTGGTGACAATCACGTCCGCGTGAAGGGCGAGACACGCATCGAGACCGGTCATGAAGGCTGCGGCCAGACCCCGGCGTGAGCGATGGCGCACGATGTGATGCACCCCGGCTGCGCGTGCGACCTCACGTGTGTCATCCTCGCTGCCATCGTCGACGATCAGCACCTCGATGGTGTCGACACCCTCGAGCACCCGGGGCAGCTCCGCCACCGTACGCCCGAGGTTTTTTCCCTCGTTGAGGCAGGGGATCTGGATGAGCAGCTTCACGGTCCGGCAGCATCCCTCGGCCGATCAGCGGCCGTCCACACCAGAGGAGAGGCCAGCGGGCCGAATGTCATGTTTCTCCTCAAGATGCTCCGGCCGCAACCGTTCACCCGGATCGTATGAGTGCGATCCTGGGATATGTCTCCGTGCTCCGAACCTCCGCGGAGGGGGTGAGGGAGCAGTTCTCGAAGGCGGGGGAGGCGGCCCAGCGTATCGCGCGCGCTTCCGCGGGGATGCAGGATTCGGTCGATCTCTCGCCGGAGTCCGTGGCCCGGGCCGCCGCGAGGGGTGGTGAGGTGGCAGCGGGTATCGAGAAGCCGATGGTGGATCTGCGCGTCGCGAAATACAGCGCGATCGCCAACATGCGAGTGATCAACATGGCTGACCAGATGGCCGAGTCCGTGCGCGAGGTTGCCGATCGGAATCCGCGGCAGTCACGGCGTTAGACCGAGTGCTCACAGATCTGCGCGCTCCCTCGCGTATGTTGCGCAGCTTCAGAAATCAACGGGCAGAAGAACGTGTCCGACGGTGTTCACTTGCTCGTGAAAGAGTTCCACGATCGGGTAGAACGCCACAATGTCTTGGTTGACCCGGTGCTGTGGGCTGGCGGTGTGGATGGCGGCTCTTGGCTGCGCCTCCGAGTATTCGGCCTCGACGGTCGCTCCCGCCGATTGCAGCAATGGTCGTCGTGACGGTGAAGAAACGGATATCGACTGCGGCGGGCTCGACTGCCACCCGTGTGCCAAAAACGAGGGCTGTGGCGCCGATCGCGACTGCGCGAGCGGTCTTCAGTGTGTCGATGAGGCGTGCCGTGCCGAACACTGCAGCGATCGCAAGGAAAATGAAGACGAGACTGACGTCGATTGCGGGGGAGGGGACTGCGCGGCGTGTGACACGAACGAAGGTTGCTTGCTGGCTCGCGACTGTGAAAGCCAGCATTGTCTGAAAGGAATTTGCGCTCTTCCCACCTGCACGGACGGCATCAAGAACCAGCTCGAATCCGACGTGGATTGTGGTGATCGCACCCAGAACTGCCCGCGGTGTGCCGGGGGTCAGCTGTGCGTCCGTGACGAGGACTGCGCGAGCCTGAGTTGCATCGAGTCAATCTGCGCTGCCGTATCCTGCACCGACGGGATCGCGAACGGTAATGAAACGGACCTGGACTGCGGTGGGTCCTGCGCGAGTGCCTGTCCGGTGGGTGCACATTGCGAAGACGGCTCAGACTGCAGCTCGGGGGTGTGCGATGGTGACACCTGCGTGGCCGCGGACTGCGCCGACTCGACGCAGAATGGCGACGAAACCGATGTGGATTGCGGTGGTCCGAGCTGCGACCCCTGTGCGGTTGGTGCGTCCTGTGAGCTCCACTCCGATTGTGAGCGAGAGTTCTGTGACGCCGCGGTGTGCCGCACCCCCACCTGCACCGACCAGGTGAAGAACCAGGGTGAGGGCGACGTGGATTGTGGCGATTTGGCTCTGCTGTGTCCGCGCTGCACGGTGGGACAGAGTTGCACTGCACCCGAGGGTTGTGCGAGCGGCGTGTGCACAGAAGGGGTGTGCCTGGCTCCTACCTGTATCGATCGAGTGAAGAACCAAGACGAAGGTGACGTCGACTGTGGCGGTGTCTGCACGACGAAATGCGCAGATGGCGCTCTTTGCGCTGAGATGAGCGACTGTGAGAGTCGGGTCTGCGATGCACAGGAGTGTCAGGTGGCAACCTGTGTCGATGGTGTGCAAAATGCCACCGAAACCGGCCTGGATTGCGGCGGTGACTGCGCGGAGCGCTGCGAAATCGGGCAGGGCTGCGGGAGCGATGAGGACTGCATCGACAACTCGTGCAACGCTGGGGTCTGCGCCGATCCCTCCTGCGCCAACGGGCGTCTCGACGGCGAGGAGACCGACGTTGATTGCGGTGGGCGCTGCCCGGCCTGCCCTCCTGATGCGACCTGCGTGCTGCCTGAGGATTGCACGAGCCAGGTCTGTACGGATGGCATCTGTAGCGCACCAACCTGCGAGGATGCCGTCACCAATGGTCTCGAGAGCGACACGGATTGTGGTGGGGGCTGTGATCCTTGTGCGGATGGAGAGGCTTGCGGTCGAAACGCTGATTGCTTGTCGTTGGTGTGCAGTGGTGGCAAATGCGCCGAGCCGAACTGTGCTGACAAGGTGAGGAATGACGTCGAGACTGACGTTGACTGCGGCGGTCCGGTGTGTGTCGGACAAGAGCTGGCCTGTGCTTTGAATCGGCACTGTCTGGTCGACAGTGATTGTCAGTCGGAGGTGTGCGACGCGACCCTTGCCATCTGCGTCGCTCAGAGCTGTTCCGACACGCGAAAGAACCAGGACGAGACCGACGTTGATTGCGGTGGTAGCTGTCCAGGTTGCGATGCTGGCTACGAGTGCGAAGCCGCTTCGGACTGTGCCGACAAGATCTGCAGCGAAGATGGCCTCTGCGTGCTCGGCACCTGTGATGATGACGTTCAAAATGGCAACGAGGGAGACATCGACTGTGGCGGAAACTGCCCAGTACGGTGCCAGACCGGCCAGCGTTGCCTGCAAGGTTCGGATTGCGAAGAAGGCGTGTGCGCCGCCGAGCCGCCCCATCTGTGTCTAGAACCCACCTGTGAGGACGGAGTCAGAAACGGCGGTGAAGTGGGGGAGGACTGTGCCGGAACCTGTGAGGCGCGCTGCCCCGCTGGCCAGCCTTGCGGTGATGCGTCCGATTGTCTACCAGATCACAGCTGTAACAACTACGGATTGTGCGAGGCGCCCAACTGTGGCGATGGTTTGCTCGGGCCTGACGAGACCGACATCGACTGCGGGGGACCGGAGTGTGGTGCTACCTGCAAGGTGGACGAGGCCTGCCTGGTGGATGGGGATTGCGTGCCGATCATCAGTAACAAGTGCGGGCCAACGGGGCTCTGCTTGGAGGCTGCCTGCGGAGATCTGGCGAAGAATGGCAGTGAGACTGACGTCGACTGCGGGGGAGACGTGGCATTCTGTGCAGCGCGGTGCGACTCGGGCGCGGCCTGTGCGGTCCCGAGCGATTGTACGAGCGGCGTCTGCACGGATCGGGTGTGCGCTCTGCCCACCTGCGACGACGGCGTGACGAATGGCGGCGAGTCGGCCGAGGATTGTGGTGCGGTGTGCGTGGCGGAGGGCCGGCTGTGTGCGACCGGGGCCGACTGTGGTTCCGATGACGATTGCGCGACCGGTTGGTGCGACGACGGCGCGTGTGCAGTGCGGAGCTGCACGGATGGGATCGCGAACGGCGCAGAAGGAGATGTGGACTGCGGAGCGATCTGCATTGGTGCTACCGCCTCGCCCTTATGTCTGGAAGGAAGCACCTGTAGGCTCGACGCTGACTGCGCGGACGGCTGGTGTCATCCTCAGAGCAGCCTGTGCGTGGTTCCAACCTGTGGCGACAGCGCGCTGAACCAGGGCGAGACCGATGTGGATTGTGGAGGTGAGCACTGCGCACACCCTGACGACTGCCTTCACAGCAGCCGCTCGGCCTACTGCCTCACCTGCTCTGGCGGAAAGGCCTGCCAGACCGACACCGACTGCCTTTCGCTTACCTGTGATGCCGACACCTGCGGTCCTGCCGACAATTGCATAGGTCAGCTGCTCAGCGACGCGGATGGGCTGCTCGCCGACGGTTCGACGATTTGCGCCTCCACCAACTTTCCGAACGGCAATCTTGGGTGCAGGTCGTATCTGCGCTGCTTCTTCGTCAACGACTGTGATCCCACCCAAGCGTGCTTTACCTCTCCGACGGGAGCCTGCCATGTCAACGCGGTGGGCGGGGGATCCGAGCCAGCGAGTGCCGCGTACGACACCTGGGTGGCTGCCGGGTGCACCTCACCCACCGCCCCCATGTTCTAGGGTGCGCGGGCTCGAGCTCGACTCGAGCCCGCTTCTGGGGCTTCCGCAGGCTACTTCCGACCCAGCACGGGTTTGCCCCCGGGCTTCTTCTCCGTCTCGATTCCTGCCAAAAAATCCGCAAGTGCCATTGTCCCAAGCTCGCCGTGTGCTCGCGAGCGCACAGCCACCGTGCCAGCTGCCTGTTCCTTCTCACCGACCACCAACGCGTAGGGGATCTTCTGCAGGCTGCTCTCGCGGATCTTGTAGCCCACCCGATCTGGTCCGAGGTCGGCCTCAGCGCGCAGTCCGAGCAACAGCAATTCTGCGAGCACGCCCCGCGCATAGGCTTCGGTCTTGTCGCTGACCGGGATCACCATCACCTGCACTGGTGCGAGCCACAGCGGAAAGGCGCCTGCGTAGTTCTCGATCAGGATCCCAAGGAAGCGTTCGATGCTGCCGTAGCAGGCCCGGTGCAGCATCACCGGCATGTGCCGTTCACCATCCGCGCCCACATACTCGAGGCCAAAGCGAGAAGGCATCGAGAAATCAAGCTGAATGGTCCCGCACTGCCAGCTGCGCTTGAGCACGTCTCGAATGTGAAAATCAATCTTGGGTCCGTAGAAGGCCCCGTCTCCTGGATTGACCTGATAGGTGATCTGCGATCGATCCAGGGCATCGCGGAGCGCGCTTTCCGCCCGTTCCCAGATCTCGTCGCTGCCGATGCTCTTCTCGGGCCGGGTCGAGAGTTCGATCCGGACGTCTGCCAGGTCGAACATCGCGTACACCTCCTTGAAGAACTCGATCAACATGGCGATCTCGCCCTCGATCTGCTCAGGCGTACAGAAGTGGTGCGCGTCGTCTTGGGTGAAGGCCTGGACTCGGAAGAGGCCATGGCGCACCCCAGAGAGCTCGCGCCGGTGCACCAGCCCCATCTCGGCGATCCGGAGGGGGAATTCATTGTGGCTGTGCAACCGGCTCCGATAGACCAGCAGGTGACCCGGGCAGTTCATGGGCTTGACTGCCATCGGTCGTTCTTCTTCCACGTTGTCGCGGATGGTGCCGGGCTGCTTCGGATCACGCAGCTTGAGCTTGGTGAAGAACATGTTCTCGAGATAGTTCTCGTAGTGTCCGGAGGTGTGCCAAAGCTGCTCGGAGAGGATGAGCGGCGTCTTGACCTCCTGATAGCCACGCTGCTGCAAGAGGTTGCGCATGGTGTCGAGCAGCAGATTGAAAAGGGTGGCTCCGCGCGGAAAGAAGAAGGGAAACCCCGGGGCCTCATCATGAAAAGTAAAGAGGCTGAGCTGCTCGCCGAGCACGCGGTGGTCCCGTCGCTTGGCCTCTTCCAGCTGGTGGAAGTACTCGTCGAGTTCGCTCTTGCTGAAGAACGCGGTGCCGTAGACGCGGACCAGTTGCTCGCGGCTGGCGTCACCACGCCAATAGGCGCCGCTTACCTTGGTGAGCCGGGTGTGGGCTAGGAGGCTGGTATTCTGAACATGGGGGCCCCGGCACAGATCGACGAAGTCGCCATGGCGATAGAAGCTGAGGTTGTCGCCCCGAGAGCGGATCTGCTCGACCAGTTCAGCCTTGAACTTGTTGCGCCCGCCGTCGATGGCCTGGTAGCGCGCGAAGACCTCGTCGGTCTCATCCTTGGCCTCGCAGCGCACGAAGGGGCGACTCTCCTTGCTGATGCGCTGCATCTCGGCTTCGAGCTTTGGGAAATCATCCGGAGTGATCTTGCCGCCATCAGGAAAGAAGATGTCGTAGTAAAAACCGTCTTCTATGGCGGGGCCGATCGTGAGCTGGGCCTTGGGGAAGATCCGGAGGATGGCGTCCGCCATCACGTGCGCCGCGGAGTGCCGGAGGATTTCGAGCGCCTCGGGCTCCTTCCTGGTCAGGATCGCGACCTCGGCACCATCGTGCAGAATGGTGGAGAGATCCACCAGCCGCCCGTCCACACGCCCAGCGACCGCGGCCTTGGCTAACCCCGGTCCGATGGCAGTGGCGAGATCGAGCAGTGTGGAATTGTCGGAGAGCTCCCGCGAACTCCCATCCGGGAGACGAATGTTCAGCATGTGATTTGTCCATTCTGCGAGGCGGATACGAGCCGACTCGCGGTGAGGTCCTGCGGTGGAAACAACCCACCGCAGCGGAGAGGAGATTAGCTCGTTCGGAGACGACGGCCAAGCCACCGGCCCCTGTCGACAGCTCGGCGCGTCACCCTCATGGCTCAGCTCCTCCGCAGAGGGACGGATCTCCAGGCTGACTGTGCTCGTACGGCCAGTTGGTCGCACGAAGCTGCGTTTGTCTGCCGGTTCCGCTTGCCAGAAGACTCCCGTCCGCGAGATCCTTTCCGGATCGGGATCTCATGACCCACCACCATCGCGACGGGCAGGGAGGAGGACAGCCTCAGCAGCAGCAACAGCCGGCGGCGTATCCGCAACAGCCGGCGGCGTATCCGCAACAGGTGGGGGCGTATCCGCAACAGGTGGGGGCATACCCGCAACAGGTGGGGGCATACCCGCAACAGGCGGGGGCATACCCGCAACAGGCGGGGGCATACCCGCAACAGGCGGGGGCATATCCGCAACAGGTGGGGGCATACCCGCAACAGGCGGCGACGTACCCGCAACAGGCGGGGGCATATCCGCAACAGGCGGGGGCGTATCTGCAACAGGCGGGGGCATACCCGCAACAGGCGGGGGCGTATTCGCAGCAGGCGGGGGCATATCCGCAACAGGCGGGGGCATATCCGAAACACGATCGGCCGAAGTCACGCCTGCTGGTTGTGCTCGGTCTTGGTCTCTCCCTTTTCGTTGTCTTCGCGGTGGTTGTGGGGGTCGGCCTCTTCGCCTGGCGCTCAGGGTGGTTTGGGCGGAGCACAGACACCTCGCGGGTGTTGCTTCTCGAGCGCGAGCTCGATGCCAATCCGACGACCGATACGACCATCGACGCTGCCGGTCGCGGACGTGTCACGTTTCCGCGCGGCACCATCCAGAAGAAGGCGCACCTGACCGTCAGTGAAGTCACCAATCTTCCGGTTCCTCCGGCGGCCCAACTGGGCAGAGTGCTGGATGTGAGCCTCGGAGCCGAACATGCCTTCGAGATCCCGGTTCGAATCGAGCTTCCTTTCGAGCCCAGCCAGGTAACCGGGCGCTTCTTGGGGCAGCCGAAGATGATGGCGTTGTGGTTCGATCCGAGCCGACGAATGTGGGACTACGTTCCATACACCGTCGACGCCACGCGCTCGGTGCTGATCGTCGACACCCCGCATTTGTCGATGTTTTCTGCAGTCTCGCCGGCGCCCATCGCCATCACCCCCACGGCGCGGATCGAATACACGATGCCACCGTATGCCGGGGCCTTCGCCGACGCCGCCACCGCGGAGAACATTCTCCGGGGTAGCCTCGCCGAGGCGGGAGAGGCGGGCTGGAATGCCAGCATGGAATGGTTCGGGATCGGGCAGGCTTTCGCGACTGTCGGCGAGGGGGCGGCGCGCGTGTGTGAGTACAGTCGCGTCTCCACCGTGCTCGGTCGGATCAATGACGTGGCGGGCAACCTGGGGGTGGCATTTGCGTTGGTGCAGTTCACCGTCGACATGTCCAAACCGGACAACGAGGTGCGCGCGGTCGGCAACGCGCTGAAGGCGATCGGCATGGATGCCCTGAGTCGTTGGGGGACCTCGGCCATCAAAGTGGCTGGAGTGGGCGTTTTTGCCCTCGATTACTCACTCGGTAAGTTCGCCAATACCGCCTGGTCTCAGCGTAACGACATGTGGAGACGAGTCTTCGATTGCTACTACAAAAATCACGCCCGCAGCTCGGCGATTTGGTTGACGCGGCTCAAGACCGTGACCGCTGCCTCATCCTCGCCCGATGCCGTGAACGCGGCCATTCAGGCGGAGATCGAGGCGTACGCGGCCGAGATTTGGAATAACGAGGAAGAGCAGGCGATGTGTCAGTTCGACGTGGGCGGCACCAACGTCGGGAGTGGCGGTGGATTGAATGAGAAACTCAAGCGGGATCTTTCGGCTGCGTATGCCAAACAGTTGTACTCGGATTTGCGCCCTGAGTTCGGGCAGCTCTCGCGCTTCATTGCCAGTCAGCAACAGAAGCACACCCAGCAACTGCTCGAGGATATTCGAGGTCGGTTCAATCGGGCCACCACCCTGCATGTGGTGTTGAAGTCCAAGAGCGCCGAACAGGTGCTGGAAGGGTTCACGGTGACGTTTCCAGTGACGCGCGAGCCGGAGAAGTGGCAGGGAGCAACCGACAAACAGGGTGTGTTTGATATGAAGGTCACGAGCCTCGGATACATGCTGTACGGTTCGCCCACCGAGGTCATGGTCACGTTTCCTGCTGTACCCGGGGCCCAGCCCGAGACGCGGAAGCAGAAGTTCAAATACGTTCCGGGTCGCACGGTGATTGAGATCGCGCTGGATGGAGTGGCGGGTACCTATGAAGGAGAACTCAACGGTACGCACAGCGGTCCAGGGATCGATGGCGTGGTCGCCATGAAGGGGCCGATCAAGCTGGTAGTCGACGACTCCGGCAACGTGAACGCCACACTCTCGATGCCGCTCAAGTTCACTTCGGGTAGGGGTGTCACCAAGATATCGACCGAGTCGACGGCGAGTCTCGCCGGAAAACTCGAAGGCGCCACGCTCACCGCAAGTGGAACTGTCAACACCAAGCTTTCGAGTGTGACCAAGCTACCGGTGGGTAAGGATCACACTTACTCCACCAATAGCTCAGGCCCGATTCGCATCGAGGGCGCGCTGGTGAATCCCGATCGAATCGACGGTAAGGTCAAAGGCAGCGGCGGTAGCCGGGATGTCCCGTTTTCGGCGACGCGCAGGTGAGCTCCGCCAAGTCAGCTCGAGGATGGGCGTTCTTGATGCCCAAGAGGGGTCGAGAGCAGATTGGTTGCGGCTGATTCACGCAGGTGTTGTGGGCTGATGACGGTGTCGTGTGGGGGCAAAGATCGGGTGATCTAGAAGTCCTCCAGCAGCCAGTTCAGCGGCGCCACTAGCCGCTCCTCGCTGGTCGGATCGAAGAAGTGGCCGGTGTTCTCGAGACTGAAGAACCGTGCTGACATTTTCCCCTCACGCAGACGGCGAGCGCTCGCCTTCAGCTTCGAAGTCGACATGTCACGGTCACCGGCGACCAGTGCGACTCGAGTCACGCCCGCTTGGCGGAGAGGCTCGGCGTAGGTCACGGTCCCTGAATTCAGGAACATGATGCGGGCGAAACCGGCCCGCTCTCTTGCCACCAAGCGTTGCGCCGCGCTAGCCCCGAGGGAGTATCCAACCAGGGCAAGTCGCTCCGCGCTTGCGCTCGGATGGCGATGACGGAGCGCCTCGATTGCGCGCCTCACGACCTCACGGAGACGGGAGTCGGGGCCCGACCACATGGCGCCCCCGCCCTGACAGGGTGTCGGACCCGCAGGACAGAGCAACCATGCCATGTGGGTGGTGCCAGCCCGAAACGCTCCACATTCGTACTCCGGGAGCGCGCACATGCCATGCAGCATGACCACCACCGGTAGGTCTTCCTTCCACGTGCTTGGGTAGTAGTATACGGCGTCGCGGGCCTCTCCGATCGGGAGGCGCTGCGGTTCACTCGGTGGCAAAGGCAGTGCCGGAGCGCTCGCTGCTCCCGAGGGTACGGTATCCACGTTCGGATTCGTTTCCACGCGAGGTGGCTTCGGTGTGCCGGCTCGGGCCACCACTGCTGTCGCAGGCTCGGGCGTTTTTCTTGGTACAGGCGCTTCGTGCCCCTGACAGTGCGTGGGCAGTACGATGAGGAGTGCGAAGAGGAGTGGGCGCACGACACAACGATACCTCGAGAGGTTCCAGAAGAGCTTGGAATGCTCGAGAAGGCCTGAGTGGGGCGACGCGCTTCTCTTACCCCGAGCTCTTCAGTTGACGAAAGCACGGCGCTGGGCTAAAAAACAGGTCTGTGATCAAAGTCGCCCTTGTCTGACGAGCCAGGTCATCTCACCCGCCTTTCGAGCCGGAGTCCGGTCAAGGTTGAGCGGGTGGAGTGAGCTGGTGGCCCGTTTCATCACCAATCCTGATTGAGGGAGTACCCTGAGCGGTGCTCTTCGGGGTTGACGTGTGATTCAGAGGCTAGCGCCGTCACGGCCTTTCTTGGGCAACGTCGCAGGGCTCGTAGAGTCCACGTGAAGCGTGGTGCAGCCCCTATCGGCTCTCGACAGCGGTCAGAACGCTGTGTCTGCGGGTGAGGTGGGTGCTCACGGTAGTCTCGTTCGTCGTTACTCGCCGACCACCGCGTCGCAGCGAGCATCTGTGTGTCCATTTCATGAGTCTCATCATGTCACGACCTTCGTCCCAGTCCCACGACGCTTACCCTAGCCAACACTTCCTCTGTTCTCACTGCGGAGCCATGGTATCGGGGATGGCGCTCGGCAGCCACCACCGCAACCACTGCCCAAGGTGCCTCTACAGCCGACACGTCGATCTCCTGCCGGGCGATCGGCGTTCTGCTTGCCGAGGCGTGATGGAGCCGCTCGCGGTCTTCGTGCGCCCAGATGGGGAGCTGATGCTCGTTCACTCCTGTCTGCGTTGCAGCCGGCTCAGTCGCAATCGGGTTGCAGGCGACGACGATCCGAAGGAACTCTACCGTCTGGCTCGCCGCCCCATCGAGTCCGGCTCATTATGTCGTGAGGCTCTCGAGGACGAAAGGAGTCGAGGATGAGCCCAACAAAGGATCGTCTGGCGCGGCTGGGCTGGGATGCTTGCTGGATGGCCGAGGCCGTGAGGGCTGGTTTCTCAGGACAGCCTGGGCGAGTCACCCAAGCATCACGCCTGCTTGTCGTGACCGATGCTTTGGGCGAGGTGCTGGTCGAGGGCCCGAGGGCCCTCGACCAGGTCCCGGTCTGTGGGGATTGGGTGATGATCGAACGCCTCCAGCAGAGCGGCGGAGAAGATGCACGGGCAGTGTTGCGCGGGGTGCTTTCGCGCCGCAACGCCATCATTCGCCAGACGGTGGGGAGCCCACGACCCCAAGCCCTTGCCGCCAACCTGGATCGGGTCTTTCTTGTTCTAGGTCTGGACCGAAGCCAAGGAATCCGCTCGCTCCCTCGCTATCAAGCGCTGGCGCGCCTGAACAACGTGGTCGTGACCGTCCTGCTCAATAAGGCAGATCTGTGCGAGGATCTCGAGCACGCACTCGCTTGGGCCGGTTCGCTGGCGCCGGATCTCGAGCTCATACCGCTTGTAGCGTCCCAAAATGGGGGAATCTGCCCCCTTTACCCCTCGCTGGCCGCCGGCACCACCGTGGCGCTGCTGGGCCCTTCGGGTGCGGGGAAGTCGACGTTGATCAACGCGCTCGTTGGCGGTGAGGCGGTCCGCACAGGGGCGGTGCGTGCAGGTGACCGTCGGGGCAGGCACACCACCTCGGCGGCGAGATTGCTCACCACGGACGGGGGAGTCTCCATCATCGACACACCAGGCTTGCGTGAGCTTGGCCTCTGGGGCGACGCGGGACTCCGCAATACCTACAACGACATCGCGTTGCTCGGCCACAGCTGCCGATTTCGCGACTGTACCCATGACCACGAGCCTGGCTGCGCGGTGCGGCAGGCACTCGCCGAGGGTGAGCTGTCGTCGGAACGGTTCCTTTCCTATCTTGAGCTGGAGCGTGAACAGGCGACCCGAGCACGCCTGATCCGTGGGAAAAAGCGGAGGTACCGGTGAAAACAACGCTCCATTTTGACCCAAAGCCGAGATTTGCCCAGTTCCGCTGGGGAGCAGAAGCTCCATAATGGGGGCACCTTCATGAAACCGAATCGCCGCTCTTCCCATGTGACCGCGGGTGTGGCCCGCGCCCCCAATCGCTCGATGTTCTACTCACTCGGATTCGTCGAGCAGGATTTCGAGAAACCGATCATCGGAGTAGCCAATGGTCATTCCACCATCACCCCCTGCAATGCTGGTCTAGGGCGTCTGGCGGATGCGGCGGTGATGGGGATTGAGGCGGAGGGTGGCAAGGCTCAGATTTTCGGCACTCCAACCATCAGCGATGGGATGGCCATGGGCACCGAGGGAATGAAGTACAGTCTGGTCTCGCGGGAGGTGATCGCGGACTGCGTGGAGACCTGCGTGGGCGGACAGTGGATGGATGGAGTGGTGGTGATAGGGGGCTGTGACAAGAACATGCCTGGCGGCATGATGGGGATGCTTCGTGCCGATGTTCCCGGGATTTACGTTTACGGTGGGACGGTGCTGCCGGGCAGACACCGTGGTCGCGACGTGAACATCGTCAGTGTCTTTGAAGCCGTGGGCGAGGTGACAGCTGGAAAGATGGACGAATCCGAGCTGACCGAACTCGAGCGTTGTGCCATCCCAAGCTTTGGCTCCTGCGGAGGCATGTACACCGCAAACACGATGAGTTCGGCGTTCGAGGCGCTTGGGATGAGCCTTCCTTACTCATCGACCGAGGCCAACCCCTACCCTGAGAAGGTGGAGAGCACGAGGGAGGCCGGCCGGGTGCTGGTGCGGGCGGTGCGCGCCGAGCTCTCCGCGCGGCGTATCGTGACCCGTCAGGCGCTCGAGAACGCCACCTCGGTGGTGATGGCGATCGGGGGCTCCACCAACGCGGTCTTACATCTCTTGGCCATCGCCCACGCCGCAGAGATCGAGTGGTGCCTCGACGACTTCGAGCGGATTCGTAGGCGTGTTCCGGTACTCTGTGACCTCAAGCCCTCCGGACAATATCTGGCGGTGGATTTTCATCGTGCGGGGGGTGTGCCTGAGGTCATGAAGATCCTCCTCGAGCGCGGGCTCTTGCACGGTAACTGCCTCACGATCACGGGGCGCACCGTGGAGGAGAACCTTCGTGAACTCACCGGTCGAGCCGAACAGACCCACGAACCCCGTGTGATTCATGCTTTCGATCAACCGCTGTATGCGGAGGGGCACCTGGCGATTCTCCGCGGAAACCTGGCCGAGGGGGGTGCGGTGGCCAAAGTCACGGGGTTGAAGCGCCGGGTCATCACCGGTCCGGCGCGGGTCTTCGACGACGAACAGAGCGCGCTTTCCGCCATTCTCGAGCGGAAGATCCAACCCGGTGATGTGATGATCCTGCGCTACCTCGGGCCAAAAGGCGGCCCTGGTATGCCGGAGATGCTGGCGCCGACCAGCGCCTTGGTGGGGCAAGGTCTGGGCGAATCGGTGGGGCTGGTCACGGATGGACGTTTCTCCGGGGGCACCTGGGGTATGGTGGTGGGTCACGTTACCCCCGAGGCCTATGTGGGCGGCAACATCGCGCTGGTCGAAGAGGGGGACCAGATCACGATTGATGCCGAGCGGCTGCTGCTCGAGGTGGCGCTCTCGGATGAAGAGCTACTCTCTCGTCGGGCTCGTTTCGTGCCGCCGTTGCCTCGCTATCGACGGGGTGTGTTGGCCAAATTCGCGAGAAATGTTACCGACGCGAGTCACGGTGCGGTGTTGGACGGCTGGGATGAGCGGTGAGCCGTGGAGGGGGGCGACGCGGACTTCTTACCCAAGTTCCTTCAAGGACTTCAACACCTCTTCCGTGTGCCCATCTACCTTGACTTTGCGAAAAATTCGAGCCACCCGACCTCGCTCGTCGATCACGAAAGTGGTACGGATCACTCCAATCGACGTCTTGCCGTAGAGCGTCTTTTCTCCCAGTACGCCGCACCGCTCGGCGTAGCGTCGCCCTTCGTCTACCAGAAGCGGGAAACCGAGCTGGTATTTGTCAGTGAACTTGCGGTGCCGCTCGGCTGAATCGGCGCTGATCCCCACCACCGTCGCGCCGAGGCGACGAAACCGCGTCAGATTCTCGGTGAAGCTGCAGGCCTCCCTCGTGCACCCAGGCGTGTCATCCTTGGGGTAGAAGTACACCACCAGCTTTCGGCCGCGCAAGCTGGAGAGCTTGAACATCTTGCCGTCTTGATCGGACAGTTCGACGTCAGGCATCGGGTCGCCTTCAGCCAGCGCAGCGGGAGGGCTCTTCTTGGTGGGCATCTCAGGCTGATAGTTGGGGGCCGAGACTGCGCGCGTCAAGGGATCCGTACCACCACCGTCTCCCGGAACAGCAACCCTCGCGTTTTTGGGCAGGGTCGGCGCAAATCGGCTAAAATCCGAGGCAACCTCGAGTTCAATGGCTGCATGACCGAACCCTCACGCCTCGATCTTTCCGAACTCCAAGGGCGGCTCTCGGAGCTACCTGTGCCCCTTGCTGTCGGATTTGCTGGGCGTATGGCGGCCCGCGCGCTGCTTGGGTTCGCCTTCCCGATCTGCGATGATCGGCCTTACCTCTGGTTTCTTCCGGAAAATGAGCGCATTTCTCACACGTTGGCGGTGTGTGAGGCGGTAAAACTGGTAAACCAAGGAGGCTCGGTTGATTTTGCGGCCGCAGCGCGCGCGGCGGATCGGGCGCGCGGCTTGGTGCGGGCTGCGACCGCGGCGATGGTGCGCGCGGTCGCCCGCGGCACCAGTTATGGGGCGGTCGACGCCGGAGTGACCATGCTGGTGTCACGCGCGGTCCGGCACACGGCTCAAGCAGCGGCCTATGCGGCGGACGCAGCCTCGGCGGCCGCGGCCTACGTGGATGCGATTGCGGCCGTGGAGGCAAGCTCGGCGTTCACTGCTGCCATCGAGACCTTCGCGGAGCCGGATGGCCCATTGCGGCTCACCACACCTCACGACCAAACAATGCTTGTCCTCATGCTCCGGCTCGCGGAGTTCGACCTCGCGTGGATGCTCGAGCGCAGCCGGGACGAGCCGGAGTCGGTTCTTGACCAGAGCCGGATCCGAGCCCTCTTCGGTCCGAGGTTTCCCGCCCTGGACGCACACCTGAGCTGGCTCATCGCTGTCTTCGAGAGCTTCGGTCTCGAGCACCGCCGTTGGGTCGACTGGTACCGTGGCCTGTGTGGTGACGCAGGCTAGAGTGCCCTCCAAACTCGAGCGCTTTTCGGAAGGCCACCGAACCTTTCGGGCTCTAGCCGAGCCCGCGCTCTCTGAAGAGGGCGACGTACTTGCGGTCGGTTCCGAGGATGTGCTGGATCAACCACTCCTTCAGAAAGGTCATGACCTCCATTGACAGAAGCAGCTTTCCTTCTGAGAAATCCCGCTGAAAATCCAGCACTTTTCCGGTGAACCGCTGATGAGCCTCGGTGTGGGCTGCCTTCTCCGGAAAAGCGAACTCGGCGAAGTAGAGCTCTTCAGTTCGAAAGTGGCTTTTCGTGTAGGCGAGCAGGCGCTCGATGATTGTCCCGAGAACCTCGTTGGTCCGACGTGCCAGCATCGCTTCGTGCAGTTCATTGATCAGAACCACCAACTTCTGGTGCTGTGCATCGATCTCGGAGATCCCGAGGTTGAGCTGGTCGTCCCACTCAATCAACATTCCCATGGCTTGGCTCTCCCAGTTTGACGTTGGACCGGTCACCCGCTTTGGATGGGGACATAGTCACCGACAAAGGAGGAACGGCCAACCCCACGGGGCATGAAGGCAGATTAGCGAAATGGCGGACCAGAGAGGGATGTACTTGGTGGGCCTATCAACCAGTCAATAGCGGCTGCCAGATCGGGGAAGATGGGGCAAGGCCGCTGAAGCTCGTTCTGATGACGAGCACCGTGACCGGTCAGAACGTAGAGGCCCTTGCCCCCCACTTGTTCGGCAAAATCGACGTCGTGGGGGTGATCACCGATCGAGTAGGAGCGCAAAAGGCATATTCGATGCTCGCGCTCAGCGATCTTGAGGAAGTGGGGCTTGGGCTTGATGCAGAGGCATCCATCCGCACGGGCATGGGGACACACGAAGACCCGCTCGACCGGCACGCCAGCTTCGGCGAGCGTGATGACCAGGTGCTCATTGACGGCATCCACCTGGGAGTGAGTGAGGGTGCCGCGAGCGATTCCCGATTGATTGGTGACGATGAAGAGCGAAAATTCGGTGGAGGCACGAAGCAGCGCATCGAGCGCACCAGGGAGGAGACGCACCTTTGTTGGAGTGGCCAGATCGCCAACGTCCTCGATGATGGTCCCATCGCGATCGAGGAAGAGGGCTTTGCGCTGCAAGGAAGGGATCATGGTTCAAGGCGTGGCTCGTGGTAGACTAGCACCGTGAAGAGCTACCTCCGTATTTACCCATTGCTTCTGGCAGCCTTCTTCATGACAGGTTGTGACGACGATCAGGGCTCGGACGCGATCCGGCTCGGGGTCGGGGCGGAGTGCAACGTCAACGCCGAGTGCGCGACGGAAGGCACGGAATGCCTCACCCAATTCCGAGGCGGCTACTGCGGCCTATCGCCCTGTGACGCGAACCAGGATTGCCCGAGCGGTTCTTTGTGTGTGGTCCACGATGACGGCGCGCATTACTGCTTTCTGAGCTGTGTGACCAAGTCAGACTGCAACGGGTCACGCAGCATCGAGAACGAGTCCAACTGCACCTCCAGTGTGGTGTTTGTCGAGCCGACCGAGAGCCGAGCCTGCGTTCCGCCGAGCGGGAATTGAGGCCTGCCTCGCTCGGTCAGAGACCAACCCGGCGAAACTTCATCTGAGCGGCGCGGGCAGCGGCGCCGTCCGCGTCGTCACGGTCCCCTATCACCAGGCATTCGGGCGGGGTAAGCCCCAGACGTTCCGCCGCGATCAAGTAACCCGAAGGAGAAGGCTTGAGCGCGGGTGGCCCATCAGGTTCGCCATTGGCCACCACAGTGTCGAACAGAGTCTCCGCCCCGAGTGCCGCCAGTTTTCTTCGGGCAGGGTAGTCGCTGACCAGCGCCGTTTTGCCTCCATGGGCACGAAACTGGGCGATCGCGCCGAAGAGACCCCGGCGCCGGGTTGGCCGGAGCAAAGGTAAGGGTAGCTCGATCATGGCGAGTGTCACCACCTCCGCCACTCGTTCTTCGGAGATTTGCAGCGCTGCCGCGGTGCGAGCGAGCTGTACCGTATAGGGAGACACGCCCGCATCGGTGAGGCCAACCTCCCGCAGGAACTCGTGCTCACGGCGGAACCGCCGCACGATGTGGAGTTGTTCAGAGGAGAGGCCGAGTAACTTTGGCAGCATGAGCAGCTTCATCGGCAAAGCGTGATAGAGCGTCCCATCGAGATCGATCAGCCAGCCACGCGCAGCTTTCATCAGAAGTCATCCCTTCGAGTCTGCTGCCAACTGGCCGCAGGCAGCACCGATATCCGACCCCCCCGAGTAGCGCCGCACCACCGGAAAGCCCCCTTGCATCAGTCGATCGCGAAAACGCTCAAATTCCTGGCTGCTCGCTGGTTGGTAGGGGTCATCCTCGCCGATTGGGTTGTAGGTGACCAGACTGAGACGCGGCATACGCCCGATCCCATCGCCGAGGTGATGTATCAGGTTGATCAAGGCATGGGCCTCTTCGTCAGTGGTGTTGATGCCGGAGAGTAAGGTGATGGCGAGCATCGGGGCATAACCCGTGGTGCGAGAAAACTCGATCACTTCCGGGAGCAGGCCCAGCAACGGATGCCGTCGCTCGAGGGGCATCAGTCGCGCACGGATCTCGCTGCGAGCGCTGCCAAGTGAAAGGCCGAGGCGGACCCTGAAGCCAAAGCCGAGTAGCTCTCGGATTTTGCCAGTGAGACCCGCCGTGCACACGGTGATCCCGCGCTGATCCACCGCTTGACCTGCCGGGTGCGACAGGACGGCGATCGCGGCGGCTACCTCGCGGAGGTTGGCGAGTGGCTCTCCCATACCCTGGAAGACCACGCTGCTCACGCGCTGCCCTGGCCCGAGCGTCTGGCGCACCACCCGCACTTGCTCCACCAGCTCCCATGCCAACAAGCTGCGTAGGCAGCCGGAGCGGGCTGTCCTGCAGAAGGTGCAACCCTGAGCGCACCCAACTTGTGAGGAGACACAGACCCCGATTCTTCCTGGCTTCTCGAGCGGGATCTTGACTGTCTCAATCCTATGACCATCCTCAGCCACCAGCACGAACTTCTCGAAGGGATCGAGGGCCGAGTTCAGCCGCTGGGTGACTCTGAGCGCACCCACCCGCCCGAGGGTACCGAGGCCCTCGACCACGCGCCGCGAGACCTGCGGGGGGAGCTTGGCCGGAGGCGAGAGTTCGGAGAGCCCTCGCTGGTGAACCGAGGCCACGAGTCGCCGCAGCTGCCCAAGGTCGAGTCCAAGGCTTGCGTGAAGCTGCTCGGGGACGTGACCCTGAAGTGCATCAGCCACGCTGGCCTCGTAGCGGACGCTCGGCCCCTCGACAAGCGTCCCGTCAGTGCAACCGCCAGCTCTCGAGGAAAATGGCGCGCAGAACCCAGGAACAGCCCGAGGACCAAGGGCGCGCATGCCAGCGGGACTATGGGGAGCTTCGGCCCCGGTGTGGCCGAGCGCCGAACGACAGTGGCCGTTTTCGCCGATCCCCTCTACCGCAACTGGCCGATTGAATGCTACCATCGCGATATCCCATGGGTTTTGGTCTGACCTTCTGGGGCGTGCGCGGCAGCATCGCTTGCCCCTCCGCCGACTACGTAGCATTCGGTGGCAACACGAGCTGCATCGAGTTGCACCTCGGCGAGCAGCGGGTGGTGTTGGATGCGGGAACGGGTCTCCGAGAACTCGGCAACCGATTCTCCAAGGAAGACGTGCGGCGAGCCTGTGTGCTGCTCACTCACACGCACTGGGATCACATCAATGGTTTCCCGTTCTTCAAACCTGCCTATGCGCCGGGACGAAGCTTTCGGATCATGGCTGGGCATCTTGGCACCGGCCACGTCCGCGACGTCTTGGCTGGGCAGATGGCGGAGCCCACGTTTCCAGTGCCGATCGAGACCATGCGCGCCGAGCTAGTGTTCGAGGATTTCTCAGCTGGGGATGCCTTCTCGCTTGGGTCTGAGGTGTGGGTGCGTACCACCCCACTCAATCATCCGAACGGCGCGACGGGTTATCGTATCGAGCACGATGGTCGTGCCGTGTGCTACGTGACGGATACCGAACATGTGATTGGTGCACCCGATCAGAACGTGCTCGGGCTGATCGAAGGCGCCGATCTGCTGATCTACGATTGCACCTACACGGATGAAGAGTTTCCAGCTCGTCAGGGTTGGGGGCATTCAACCTGGCAGGAGGCGGTGCGGCTCTGTCACCTCGCCCACGTGCAACGTTTGGCCATCTTCCACCACGACCCGGAACATGATGATGCGGTGATGCTCCGCATCGAGGAAGAGGCGCGCGCGGTTTGGTCGGGGGCGTTTTGTGCTCGCGAGCACAGTACGTTGACCATCGGCTGACTCAAGTCTGGTCACGCGTCGGAAACGACCCAGGTCAGCCCCACCGGCAACTCCTCACCCAGAGCTTCGGTGCGATCGATCTCGTCGAGCTCCACGAGCTCCGTGAGCGGCGTGACGAAGCGTTGGGGAGCCCCCAGCGCCGTGAGGCGTGTGATGATCTCGTGGCGCATCGGCGAAGCTATGTCGCGGGTCCGGTCACCGGTCAACCTGGCCAGGCGACACATGCTCTCAGCAGCCGTTGGCCACTCCTCCCAATGCTCTCGTAGCAGGTGCGACAGCCACGACTCCACGACCCGAACGCTGATCACGCGATCCACATGTCCGAAGAGAGGTGCGCGTGCCCCCAGCCTTGCGAGCGCCGACCACAAGGAGGGATCGGGTCGCGCGAAGGAGCGATCGAGCAGCCACTCGCCCAGCTTGGTGCGAAGCTCGGTCGGCGCGCGTTCCAGCGCGCACAGACAGTCGAGGAGTTCAGGCTCGGCCATGGGCGTCGGGGAGAGAGGACGGCGCCCACGCTCCGTCAGCGGAGCGAACACCCGCATGTATCGCTCGAAGAACTGGCTTTGGAACGGCTCGGAGAGTCCAGGGGCGATGCGTCGCGTGGCGATGAAGAGCTGTTGCCAGTTCCTGATCTGCGAGGGATGATTGGGTGGGCTGAGAAGGACACCGTGCAGATGCTCGGTGCGTGTGCGATCGAGCGGATGCCCGAAGCCCGGACGTAGGCAGAAGCCCACCAACATATAGTAGGCTCGCTCGTGCTCGGGGCTGCGCTGTCGTGCCTTGTGCTTCGGCGCCACGAAGTCTGCGATCCGGCGCAGATTCGACAGCGACCAGCTGGTTCGTGCGCCGAGCAGTCGCTCCAAGCTGCGGACCAAGTCTTTGGCTTCACGGCTCAGAACGTCGCTCCGAGCTCGCCCGAAGACGCGGTCGAGTGTCGTGTCGACCTCGGCCAGACACCCCAACGCGGCCGATGATTGGCTCTCAGACTTGGATGACTGAGGTGACTGCGAGGGTCCGGTTGCTTGGCGGAGCTCAAAGACGAGATTGAAACGCTGACTCCGATCCAGAGTCACACAGGAGAGTTCGAGGGTGCCGACCGCCGACAAACGGCCCTCGAGCACTACCGGTACTTGGTCCCGAGTATCTCCTTTGGCCTCAAACTCAGCGGTGATCGGCGGAAGGAGTTCGAAGTCAGGGTCGAGCTCCACCAGCTGACCTGGAGCGTGCAGCGCGCCGCGTTCGGTTGCGTAGAGTTCGAAGCGCACCATGCCGCCGACTCGGAGCGCGAGAGGGAGATTCGCGGCGCGCGTCAGCTCTTCTTCACGGGTTCCACGGGGAACCACGCACACGAGTGAACGCCCTTCTTGCCGTTCGAGAGCGACGTAATAGCCATGCGCTGATCCGCCGCCGATCCGCGGTCCCCGACCGAGCAGCGAGCGGGCATAGACCACCGCACCGCGGGCCACGGCCAAGTCGGGATGCGGCTGTGCCAGCAGAGTGACTTGTGACTCGGCAAGGCGCGGAATCGCCTGCAACAGGCGCTCGATCAGGCAAGGTGCTGCGAAGATCCCACCGTTGACCAGGACTCCATCAAGCATCGTGTCGGCTTCGAGATGACGTGCCAGAAATGCGTCCACATGACGGGTGATGGCCGGATCGCTCTCGTAGGGCAGGCCGAATCCGATCAGCGCAGAGCGCGGACGCGCTGGTGGGGTGGTGTGCTCGAGAAAGGGAAAGAATCCGTCGAGCACAAGCTCGTCGATGTCGCTCTGGAGCAGCTCGGCGCGGGCGACGCGGCCGACCAGCGTACTCCCCGGCAACGCGATGCTGAGCGGAAAGCTGGTGGCACTTCGATCGGAGAGGAGCCGCTCACGTCCGAGGCGACAGCCGCCCAGTAGCCGACTGAAGCTGCCCGGATCGAGGTGCTGACCAGACGCGACCAGGCGTTGCTCGACGCGGTGAGCCAACGCCAGATCCATGTTATCTCCGCCCAACAGCAGATGCTTTCCGACCGCGATCCGATCGATGGTCAACTGCCGGTCGGAGTCGCGACGCGCACGCAAGAGAGACAGGTCAGTGGTCCCTCCTCCCACGTCGATCACCAGCAGCGTGAGCGTTCGCGAACGCTCCTTCAGCAACCGCTCGAGTTCTCCCGAACCCTCGCGATCCAGGTAGTCATAGAACGCTGCTTGAGGCTCTTCGAGCAGTCGCACGCTGAGTTGGGCGCGCTCAGCGGCCTCGACCGTGAGCTGTCGTGCTACTGGATCGAAGGAGGCTGGGACCGTGAG
The DNA here is from genome assembly GCA_964396375.1 of uncultured Polyangiaceae bacterium. Classification (GTDB taxonomy): domain Bacteria; phylum Myxococcota_A; class Polyangia; order Polyangiales; family Polyangiaceae; genus FEN-1139. Next base: position 59,240 of record CAYNEY010000022.1, read on the forward strand.
TACGATCGGCTGTTCTGACCAAACCACCTCTGGGTGCTGCTCCGCGAAATCCTGGGTGAGGTGGCGAAGGACACGCGTAGCGGCTTCCACCGGCGAGAGACGTGGTGATGCCTCGTCGCCATCGATGGGCAGGACCGGTGCGCGCCGATCGATGCGCGGATGGCAGAGCCAGCTCTTGTGGCTGATCACTGCACGTCCTTGGGACTCGTGGGCCCGGGTGAGCGCGAAGTCCCCCACCACCCAATCTGTCGACTGTGCTAGTTCCCCAGCCAGTGGTGCGTAAAGCGCGCTTGGCAAGACCGGCCTGGTGCTGCGGCGCGCGGCGTCGGAGAGCCTTCTCGACCAAAAGATCTGGGCGCCCTGGTCTTGATCGATCGGCGCGTAAGCCAGCGCACTGTTGCTGGTTCCGAGGTCGATGCCAATCAAGTAAGAGGGATGCGCGGTCACGGCTGTGGCGTCCCGGACTCGCTCCGCACCGAGAGCTCTACCTTCCACTTCTCGCCAGCGATCGCGGGTTCGAGTGGCACGGCCTCCAGCTCCAAGGTGCCAATGTTGGTGACCCGCGCGCGCAGCAGAACTGGGACGATGTCTCCTTCTGGCCGCCCTTCCGCGGGCAGTGTTACTTCGATCGGGGAGAGCTCTTCGAGACCAGCGGCGAGGGCGTCGTCGAGCACATGCCCCGCCGGGTCCTCTCGGCGTGTGGTCGAGCCGAAGAAACGGAAGTTGACGGTCTCTCCGACTACGATCCCGACCGAGCTCGCTTGGAGTTCCACCTCCGTACCCTCCTGCATCTCGAAGGGGGCGACGCAGAGCGCGCTCGGTGGTGGTTCGAAACCGGGGACAGCGGGCAGAGGGCTTTCTATGCCGACATAGTACGCGCGGGCCGTCCCTCCCCGGATTCGAAGCCCGTGTCCTTGTTCCACCAGGCCGAAGTATGCGGCGCCCTGCGCGACTGCCAGATCGAGATCCTCGCCAGGCAAGAGGCTTGCAGGCGCAGCACCCTCCGCGCGCAGCCACCCGTCGAGGACCGAGCGCAGCCGCTCGGTGAATACCGGACTCTTCAACACTCCGCCATTGAGCAGCAGCTTGGTGGGAGTAAGCAAGGAGCGCCTCGCCTCCTCGCTTGAAGTGGTCTCGAGTGCCCCGGCCTGACGACGCAGGAAGGCTGCGAGGTGTCGAGTGATGCCTGGATCGGCGGCGTAGGGCAACCCGATTCGGGTGAGCGCAGAGCGGGTGCGAATGGCTGGGGTAGCGTTGGAGGGAACCTCAGGGAAGTAGCCATCGACCAACAATCCAAGGACCAACTCGCGTTCGAGCTCGGCTCGCAGGGTTTGTCCAAATAGCTGAGAGCCGCGTCCAGCTGCCGCCACATGTACGCGGCTCTGCGTAGGATCGGAGAGCAATTGCTCTTTGCCACGTCGTGCCGCATAAACGAGCGACTGGAGCTGCCAGGCATCCAGCTGATGCCCCTCCGCTTCGAGCTGTTTTTTGAGCTGAAGACCCAGCAAGAGATCCATGTTATCGCCGCCGAGCAGGATATGATCCCCGACTGCGATCCGCGACAGCGCGAGGCAGCCCTCCTGCTCAGTGACGGAGATCGCGGAGAAGTCGGTGGTGCCTCCTCCCACGTCGATCACCAGCACCACATCTCCTGGTTTGAGGTACTCGCTGAAGCGTGAACCCAGCTTCGAAAGCCAGGCGTACAGAGCAGCCTGCGGTTCCTCGAGGAGCGTGAGCTCCGAGAGCCCGGCGGCGAGCGCTGCTTCCACCGTCAGGTCGCGCGCCGCCGCATCGAAGGAGGCGGGAACCGTCAGAGTCACGGGGAGTTCTTCGAGTCGACCCAGCCGCTCACCAAACGGGCTGTGGTTGAAGCTCTCCACCACATGCTCCAGGATGCGGAATGTGGCTTCCACGGGGGAGATCTTCTCGAGATCATCGCTCGCGGTCAGCGGTAGGAGATTGGAGCGACGATCCACGCTGGGGTGAACCAGCCAGCTCTTCGCGCTCGATACGACCCGGCCGGGAGTCTCGGCGCCACGGCGCTCGGCGAATCTCCCCACCGCGAAGCGGCGGCTCGCATCCCAGGGGAGGGCAAGGGGTGGTTCGGTGTCGTGACCGAAGTAGACACAGCTGGGTAACAGGGGATGCGACTCGAGGCTGTCTGGTCCCGCTAGCTGCGCCAACGGCACGACTTGGTTCGTGATCACACCTTGGTGTTCGGTCGCCACGCAAAGGGCGGTGTGGGTGGTTCCGAGATCGATGCCGACGGCGATGCTGCTCACAGTTCTACCTCGGCTGGGGCGATGACACGGAGCGCATCCCGGTCCAAGCACTCCTCGAGTTCGAATCGAGTCACCCGCCAGCCGGCATGACGGAGGACCCCCGAATACGGCGGTGTGCTCGGTACCGCACCGAGCAGCTTGTGAGCGCGGCCATCAAAGCCTGTCTCGAGCGTGATCCGCGTGCCCTCCGACTCCTCGCGGATCTTCTCCCACGTCGCGATCCGCTGCAGGGTGCGCCGTACCCCCTCGTGCACCACCCGGGCGGCAGCTCCTACTTCCACATCCGAGAAACCGGTTACGTCCTGTTGGGCGAAATCCACCAGTCTGCCTTCGCGCTGCAGGATCCGCAGCAACTGGAGCGCGCCGGTGGGGTCGGGGGCAGCTTCTTTGGCTTTTGGAGGAGGAGAGGGGATCGTGGAGGGGGGGGGGCCGAGCAGGTGCTTCTCCGCCCAACCCGGCGAGAACAGGGCACGAAAGAAGCTCGACCATGCCAGGCCGAGGCGGCGACCGAATGTGAGAGGGGAGTCAGGCACGACGCGGCCAGTCTAGCCAGAGTAGACTGGCTCGGCCATGCCTTGTTCCCTCGCGAAAATCTGCACGATCCTGGAGGAGTTGGCCCCCCTTGGGCTGGCGGAGTCCTGGGACAATCCGGGCCTGTTGGTCGAACCTGGCTCCGATGTCCAGATCAGCCGCGTGCTGCTCACGATCGACCTCACCGCCGAGGTGTTGAAGGAAGCGGTCAACGAGCGAGCCGAGCTCATAGTCGCCTATCATCCGCTGACCTTGAAGGGTCTGCGACGCTTGCGGGCTTCGGAGCCCGAAGAGCGCATCTGGCTCGAGTTGGTGCGCGCCAAGATCGCCGTGTACTCGCCGCACACCGCGCTCGATGCCACGCCAGGCGGGATGAACGACTGGCTCGCGGAAGCGCTTGGGCCCGGTGACAAGGTGCCGATCGTGCCTGCGGTGGGTCGTCCCGACGCAGGGATGGGACGCCGGGTGTTACTTGAAACACCGCTCTCCCTCGATGAGGCCAAGGAGAGGATCCGTGCCCACCTCGGGCTTCTGTGGCTGCGTCTCGCCTTCGGGTCTTCTGTCTCACCTTCGTCGATGATCCGCTCGTGGGGTGTCTGCGCCGGGGCGGGCGGCAGCGTTTTTCAACACCTCGGTGACGTGGATCTCTGTCTCACCGGCGAGATGCGCCACCATGAAGTTCTGGCGCGGGTGGCGCGGGGGACCAGCGTGATCCTGACCGATCATACGAACACCGAGCGTGGCTATCTGCCCCGATGGTGCGAGGTCCTACGCGCGCGCATCCCCGAGATCGAGTTCTTCACCTCCACCCGTGACAAGGATCCGCTCAGCGTCCTGTGACGTGAGGTTGGCTGGGTTGCTCAAGCCTGGTGGGGGAGCTTCTTGCGTCGGATCCCCAGCACTGCGAGTGGCTCGTCGGAGGCAGAGAATTCCAGTACGTCACCCAGGTGCACCTTGATGCAGCGATACGGCCCATCCAGAAACACCATCGCCTCGTCGGTTTTGCTCTTCACGGTCAAGCGGCTGCCCAAGGGGATGAACCCACGGCGGCGGATGGTGGAGCGCACCGTCGGAGGGGTATATGGTTCGCGCACCACATACTCGAGCTTTCGAGATCCGAGAGGGAGCACGAGGCCGCCTGCGGAACGCAGGGCACCGGTTGACCCTGCCGCCGTACCGATCCACAGTCCGCTCGAGCGTTGCTCTTCCATTCCCAGTTCGTCGAAGAGGATGTACCTCGATACCGCCGCCGGGATGCGGTGCGTGAAGAGCGCCTCGTTGAGCACCCGCGCCGAGCGCACACGACCGTTCTGAATCACCTGCATGCGCAGCAGGCGCATCTCGGCGAGTGAGCCACTGAGCGCTTCTTCGAGCATCATCCGAAGGTTGTCGGGACGCGCAGCGCAGAAATTCCCAACGCTGTGTTCCGGAGAGGAGTTCACTCCCAGCACTGGTTGCCCACCCACATGATGAGAGGCGGCCAAGAGCGTGCCATCTCCACCGACGGTCACCACCAGGGTGGCGCGCCGCGGATCGAAGGCTGCGTGTGGTTTTCTGATTGCGACCACCTCCGCCCCCAGCTTCTCGAGGATCGTCACGACCCGTTCATGGGTGCGCCGATGGAGCGTGTCGGCGCGGCGCCAACGCGCCACCACCATGTCACGGTCGCGGAGCAGCTGAAGCGCGCGTGGATCAGGACGATCGACCACATGTTTCTGATACTGCGAGTGTTTGGCCGCGACATACACCAAAGGGCGGATCGTGATCATCGGGACTCCACCAGTCGCTCAGCCAAGCGACGAAGTCCAAGCTCGGTCTTGCCATCCCCAATTTCACCGGTCCGACAAGCGCGAAGGCCATCGCTGAGCGAAACCGCGATCACCGCACCCAAGGCTTCGACGGGAGAACCATCCAGAAGCGGACTCGATTGTCGCGTCGGATCCACCATCACGGCGAAGTAATAGTGACGCTCGGCGATCACTCCAGGCGAGGGGTAGACACTTGGCCCAAGCTCCTCGAAGCGTTGTCTGTGGACCACGAAGCCCAGCTCTTCGGAGAGCTCGCGGCGAGCACACTCGGTCAAGCCATCCGCTGAGTACTCACCGGATTCGACCAGACCTGCGGGCAACTCCCAAAGACCGTCGGAGGTGACGTAGCGCGGGTCCGGATAACTGGAGGGTGGGCGCAGAAGGACGGGTGGTCGCGGCGCGCTCCTTAGGTAAACCATCGGCTGGCCCAGTGCGTCGAGGTAGTAGGCCGCGATCACCACCGCGTCGATGCGGCTTCTCCAGATTTCGTCATACACGAAGCCTCGACTCTCGACGCCGGAGGAACCCGAGGCCACCATCTTCCGTCGTACGAGCCTTGTGAAGCCCGGGGGTTGGAGCGGAGAGAGGTCCTCGAGGACGCGTAGCGTCACCGGAGGTGGCGGGGGGAGGATCCTCGAAGCCAGCATGTGTCGCGCCAGCGCTCAGACTTACCGATCTCCCAAGGATTTCGCAAGGGTGACGCTAGGTTGGCAGAAGATGAAGGCAGGAGAACCAACCCGCCATCGTCCGATGGTTCAGGGGGTCTCGTCCCCACGGGATTTAGCGGACGGCTCGTCGGAAGTAGGTGTTTCTGCCTGGTGTGAGCGGCCGGAGCGAGCCGTGCCAGCGAGCCGCTCATCCATGTCCTGCGCGACGCGGCTGACCACGGACAAGATCCCCCGGCCCCCTTTTCTGACCAGCTGTTCCACCTCTGCGGACACCAATCGGTCGGAGGCGCGGCGGCCGAGGCGCTCGAGAGGCCGCGTATCGATGGCATCCACCGCCTTCCGTGCAGCTTGCAGGAGAAGGCCAAGCCCCTCCACGAGATCCTCGCCGGCGGAGCGCTCGATCGGAGCATTCTTCCGAGGAGTAGTGCCGTCGTCATCCATGGTCATGCGGCCAAGATGGGTCCGCTCTTGCTTTTTGGCAAGGGCTACCGACCCCACTCTGCCAACGTTGGTCGATGGGACGGCGGCGCCGGGGAATCATCATGCTCGCGGGCTTGGCCCAAGACCGCAACCGCTGTGCTCGATGGGAACCGAGCTTCATCGACGGAGTGATCGAGGACGGGCAACCTGCTCGACTCGGCGCTCCCATGACCAATTGAAACCAGCACTGCATGGCGCGACACGGGCCAGATCCTCAAGGGATTTCCATGTCAACCTGGTTTCGGGAAGAAGAATTCTTCCCGAAAACCCTGCCACGGTTGTTTGGTTCAAGGGCCGATCCCGGTGTTGCAGTTCCGCCCAATCCGGGCGATGATCGGGCAACCATGTTGCGTCAGCCGCTCGTTGTCGCCTGCACGCTCCTTTTCGCGGCTTGCCGTCACGACGCAGGTCAGCTAGCCCCGAACCCCACCGGCACGGGGACGTCTGTGGCGGCTCCCACCAGTGAGGTGTGGTTGCGCGGCGACTTCGTTCGTGTGGTCAAGGGGGTCACCGGTACAGCGGAGATCCGTCATGAGGCGGACCAGTATTGGTTGGTGCTGCGTGACGTCACCACCGACGCCGAGGGGCAGATCCATGTCTACTTGGTGGGACACGACGCAGCGCGGACCACCCGGGCGGTAACCGAGGCCGATCTCAAGTATGACATGGCCCCGCTCGAGCGCGGGGTCTTAGAGCAGCGCATCTTGCTTCCGAGTCGGCCAGACGACAGCCTTAGGTCAGTGGTGCTGTTCGAGGTTGAATTTGGCGTCAACCTGGCAGTGGCGGCGCTCCGTGCCCCCTTCGAGCCACGTTGAATCAGGCGCCCTGAGACGCCCCTGGCCGGAGAAATCGGCGGGTTGCAGGTGTCTCGTGCGAAGCTCGGGCTGGTCGCTCCCAAGTGGTGGTAGATGGGGATTATGAGCCAGCCGTCGCCCCCCAAGGATCTGGAGCGAGTCATCGACTCGGTGATTGAGAGCTATCAGAGCCCGCACGAGATCAACAACCTCGACAGCGCGATGCTTCCCCACAAAGACTCGGTCATCGCTGGGTATTTGCACCTGCGCCCGGTGCTCTTCATGGGTTTTTTCAGCACCCGCTGTCTCACGCCGAGCAATCTGCGCTTCTCGATCAGCGCCGAGCTGTATCCCGCTCACGAACTTCTCACCGAGCAGATCCGCCGCGCCTATGTGTACCGCGCCGAGCGCAAGGGTCTCCCCTTGCCTGATCAGGAGGTATGTGAACAGGTGGTGCTGCGGTTGTTCGCGGCCCTGCCTGCCATCCGAACCGCACTCGCGGCGGATTGTCGTGCCGCCTACGATGGTGACCCCGCAGCCTCCAGCATCGAGGAGGTGATCTGCAGCTATCCGGCCATCGATGCCATCGTCGCGCACCGGATCGCGCATGTCTTGTACCGTGAGGGTGTGCCGATGTTGCCACGTATCATCTCCGAGTACGCGCATGGGTTGACCGGTATCGATATCAACCCAGGGGCGCAAATCGGCCCTGGCTTCTTCATCGATCACGGCACCGGTGTGGTGATTGGCGAGACTGCGGTGCTAAAGGAGCGCGTCAAGCTCTACCAGGGGGTAACGCTAGGGGCGCTCAGCGTGAAGCGCTGCGCAGACAGCGAGGGCAAGCCGAGGCAGCGGCACCCGACCATCGAAGACGACGTAACCATTTATGCGGGTGCGACCATCCTGGGTGGTGACACCGTAATCGGCCGCGGCAGCGTGATCGGTGGCAACACTTGGATCACCAAGAGCGTGCCTGCTGGGTCCAAGGTCTACGGAAATTCCCAGGGTTGAACGGCCAGACCATGACCGAGCCCGATTATCCGTTTGCCGACCCCGATCTGCCGATCGACGAGCGTGTCGCCGATTTGATGGCCCGGCTCGATCTGGTCGAGAAATCTGCGCAGCTCCTCCACCAGTCTCCAGCCATTCCCCGGCTCGGCGTGCCTGCCTACAACTGGTGGAACGAGGCACTGCATGGGGTGGCGCGTGCCGGTATCGCCACGGTCTTCCCCCAGGCAATTGGGCTGGCTGCCATGTGGTCCGAGCAGCGATTGCGTGCTGTCGCCGTCGCCATCTCGGACGAAGCGCGCGCCAAACACCACGAGTTTCTGCGTCGCGGTGATCATGGGATGTACAAGGGGCTGACCTTCTGGACACCCAATATCAATATCTTCCGCGATCCGCGCTGGGGCCGTGGTCAGGAGACCTACGGCGAGTGCCCATTTCTCACTGCGCGGCTTGGGGTCGTCATGTGTCAGGGGCTCCAGGGTGACGATCCGAAGTACCTGAAGTTGGTGGCGACGCCCAAGCACTTCGCGGTCCACAGTGGCCCGGAGAGTCTGCGGCACAGCTTTGACGCTCGGGTGAGCGATAAGGATTTGGCCGAGACCTATCTCCCAGCATTCTTCGCCTGTGTTACTGAGGGCAAGGCGGCGAGCGTGATGGGGGCGTACAACCGCGTGAATGGCGAGGTGTGCTGCGGTAGCCCCACCTTACTCGAGCGGATTCTGCGACAAGGTTGGGGTTTCGACGGCTATGTGGTCAGTGACTGCTGGGCGATCCGAGATTTTCACGAGCATCACCGAGTGACCGCTGATTTCGGAGAATCGGCGGCTCTCGCCATCAGAGAAGGCTGCGATCTCAACTGTGGCTGCACGTTCGAGCATCTCCCGATGGCAGTGCAGAACGGACAGTTGAGTGAAGCTCTCCTCGATCGGTCCTTGGCTCGTGTGCTGCGGGCGCGCATGCGCCTCGGGATGTTCGATCCCGAAGAGCGGGTGCCTTTCGCCAATATCCCGTACGAGGTGGTGGACTGCGAGGCTCACCAACGCCTCGCCCTCGAGGCTGCACGTGCCTCCCTGGTCTTGCTCAAGAACGACCGACAGCTCTTACCTCTCCCTCCGGATCTCTCGCGGATCGCGGTGATCGGTCCCAATGCCAATCAGGCCCAAGTGCTGGTTGGCAACTATTTCGGACATGCCACGCACCTGATAACCCCCCTCGAGGGGATCCGACGCGCAGTCGGTCCGAAGACCCGTGTGCTCTACACTGATGGTTGCAAGCTCACCGGTATCGTGACCGACGGACTCGGTCGATCCGGGAATCTCTCCGAGGCAGTCAGCGTGGCGATGCGAGCCGAGGTAGTGGTGCTTTGCCTCGGACTCTCCGCGGAGATCGAGGGGGAGGAGGGTGATGTCAGCAACCCCGAGGCTGCGGGCGATCGGGTGGGGCTGCACCTGCCTGGTTTGCAACAGGAGCTGATGGAAAAGGTGGTGGCGCTCAACAAGCCGACCATCCTGGTGGTGCTGGCTGGCAGCCCCGTCGATCTCTCCTTTGCCGACCAAAAGGTTGGGGCCATCTTGTACGCCTGGTACCCAGGCGCTGAAGGCGGCACAGCCATCGCGGACGTGCTCTTCGGAAAGATCAACCCGGCCGGGCGCCTCCCGATCACGTTTCCAAACCGTGTCGAAGATCTTCCGGATTTCACTTCATACTCGATGAAGGGTAGGACCTACCGCTATCTCGAGAAGGAGCCACGGTTTCCCTTCGGGTTCGGACTCTCGTTCACCCGCTTCGAGTACTCGCGACTTGGCGTGCTTACGCTCGCCGAAGGGCTGGAGGTGCGGGTGACGGTGACCAACTTGGGTGAACGTGACGGTGAGGAGGTGGTGCAGCTCTACCTTGCGACGCTGGACGCTCCGTGCCGCGTGCCCCACCATGAACTCCGAGGGTTTGAGCGGGTTGCGGTCAAGGCGAAGAGTTCGATAGAGGTCCGCTTCTGCCTTGGTTTGAGGGATCTTGCGTACGTCGATGAGCGAGGGTGGCGCATCTTCCAGCCTGGACGTTTTCGGATCAGCGTCGGTGGTTCGCAGCCCGATCCGCGGAGTGTTGAGCTCATGTCCCAGGCGCCGCTCTCGTGGACAGGCTCGGTGGAGGCTGCTCCGCAACAGTTTGGTTTCTGCCGATGAAGAATGCGGGGCCGTTCCCACCGAAGAACCCCATTCTTTCTGGGTTCTACCCCGACCCAAGCATCTGTCGTGTAGGGTTGGACTACTACTTGGTGACCAGTAGCTTCGAGTACTTCCCGGGTGTGCCGATCTTCCACTCCCGTGACCTCATCCATTTTCGGCAGGTTGGCCATGTGCTCACCCGGCCCAGCCAGCTCGAGCTTGGTTCTGCTAGGAGCTCTGGGGGGATCTACGCTGCCACCATTCGCTACCACAACGGGTGCTTCTTCGTGATCACGACCCTGATTGGTCGCGGAAATTTCTATGTCACCGCACGTCACCCCGAGGGACCATGGTCGAATCCGATCTGGATCGACACCGAGGGTATCGATCCGTCGCTTCTGTTCCAAGGCGACCGGGTCATCTACACCCGGACCGGCAAGGGTCGTGATGGTGATCACCCCCAGATTCATCAGGGCTATCTTGCATTACGTCAGGCGCGCCGCCCGCGAACGCGCGCGGTGTGGAGCGGCACGGGAGGTGTCTGGACCGAGGCTCCACACCTGGTTCGGTACCGCGGTTACTACTACCTGTTCTGTGCGGAGGGTGGGACGGGCTACGGTCACAGTGTGGTGGTGGCGCGGAGCCGCGACCCCTTCGGTCCCTTCGAGGCGTGCCCACACAACCCCGTGCTGTCGCACCGCGATCGACCGCGCGCTCGGGTGCAGGCCACTGGTCACTGTGACCTGGTAGAACTCCCCGATGGACGTTGGTTCGCGGTCTTGCTCGGGATCCGCGTCACCGTGCCGCGGCATCACCACTTGGGTCGTGAGACGTTTCTTGTGCCCGTTACGTGGAGTGCTGACGGATGGCCCCGGTTCGGTCGTGGTGGTCGCGTGCCTGAGCGCATGAGTGCTCCACCATTGCCGCTTCTTCCCGGGCCCACCAGCTCCCGGCGGGACGACTTCGCGCAGGCGAAGCTCGCGCACCATTTCGTCTTCGTGCGCAACCCCAATCCGCGAGATTGGTCGCTTACCGCGCGCCCGGGGTTCTTGCGTTTGCTTGGGAGCGCTGGCTCACCGAGCCAAGCTCAGCCTCTCTCGGCTGTGCTCACCCGCCAGTGCCACTTCTCGATCCGGGCTCGTACCTTGCTGGAGTTCGCTCCGCGGGGTCCCAACGAGGAGGCAGGACTCTTGGTGCGCGCCGACGAAGCCAACCACTATCTCTTGCGGGTTCGAGGGCAACACTCAGAGATGGTGGTCGAGCTTCTGGCGTGCCGCCGCGGCAGTCTCGAACTGGTCGGTGCGCGTAGGCTTCGAGGCGAGCGTTTTGCGCTCGAGATGACTTCTACCAAACGCCACTACCGGTTTTTTGCGGGCTCGTCTCGGCGCGTCGACGAGTTGGGAGTGCTGCCTTGCCTCCCGTTGTCGGCGGAGGTGGTGACGAAGCCCGGCCATATGTGCTTCACCGGCGTGATGATTGGGATGTACGCGACTGGCAGAGGGCGGCGGTCGCTCGCTCCCGCCGACTTCGATTGGTTCGAACTCGAGGCTATTTGACTCGCCGCTCCGGGATGCCGGGGACGAAATAGTCGAGGCGCGATCGATATTCGGCCAGGCTTGCGCGCGGTGAGAGGCAACCCAAAGGGCGCGGCATTCCGGAGAACTCTGCGAAGTACAGCAGACAGGCGTCCATCCACCAGCACGCCTCCTCGAGCTGGATTGTGAGTAGCTGCGTGACGTGCGAGTGTCGGAGTTCGTCGACCCAAGGCTTGAGTGTCTCCCACGTCGTCTGCATCTCTCTCACCCGATCCACTCCACGCTGGTAGGAGCAGCACAGTTCATCCCAGAGTGTCCGGCCGCTCGACATGACGAAAGTCCAAGGCAGATGGTGGAACCATAAGAGCAGATGCTCAGGGCAGCCCGATGGTTTGGCGTAGAGTGTCTGGATCTGAGGAGCATACTGGGCAAGAGCGTTGCTTCCGGTCGAGGTCCGATCGAAACCCAAGCCGAACCGATCTGCGCGGTGGTAGTAGGTTGAGGTCCAATCGGCACGGCCGCCTTCCACCCAGGGCCCGGGCCCATAGTGGTGATCGCGCGCCATGATGTGATGCAGGCCGAGTGGGGTCATCGAGTAGACGACCGTTTGGTGCGAGTCGAGCATGACTTGGGTCAGCGGTTCGAGCAGTTGGGGTTCGGGCCCGAAGGTGAGGGTCAACCATTCTCGCGCGAGGTCTTCGACATCTGCTCCCGGATCCCAGGCCAACCTCCCGAAGCTGAACCAATTGGAGGCACCAAAGGGATGGCCACACCAGTTGCGGTCGGTGCCGATGTTCGCCACTCCAGCGATCCCCGTGAGATCGGCTCGAGCGAAGCTCCCGTCAATCACCCGTGCCACCGTCGAGCCTTTCTCAGGTCGGAAAGTGTCCGAGCCAAGCACCTCGGCGAACAAGGGAGCCAAATAGACGAGGTGAGTTCCTTGACCGAGGTACTCCTCGGTCAGCTGGAGTTCCAGAAACTGAGGAGTGTTCGGCATTGCCCCGAACAGAGGATGAAACGGCTCCCGCGGTTGGAAGTCGATAGGCCCATTTTTGATCTGCAGCGCACAATTTTCGAGGAATCGGCCGTCTTCCGGCACGAGTTCCGTGAAGGCCTGCTTGGCGCGATCCTCCGGACAATCCGCGTCGTACACGAAGGCGCGCCAGATCACGATGCCACCGTATGGCAAAAGGGCGCGTGCCAAGAGATTGGCGCCCTCGGAATGGCTACAGCCGTAGTCCTTGGGTCCCGGCTGGCCCTCGGAGTTGGCCTTGACCAGAAAACCACCAAAGTCCGGGATCAGGCCGACGATCTCTGCCACTTTGCCCTGCCAGAACTGCTGGACCTGAGGCTCTTGTGGATCGGCCGTGACGAGTCCGCCGACCTCGATCGGAGCGCTGAAGCGCGCCGAAAGGAACACCCGGATCCCCCAGGGTCGAAACACGTCGGCTAGCGCCGACACCTTTTCCAGATAGGTGCGCGTCAAGATCAGCGCGGGGGCGTTGACATTGGTGAGTACCACCCCATTGATTCCGATCGAGGCGTTGGCGCGGGCGTAGTCGGTGATGCGCCGATCGACGAAGCGAGGCAGCTTGTGCCAGTCCCAGAGGGAGAACCCAGCGTAGCCTCTCTCCACGGTCCGATCCAGGTTGTCCCAGTGGTTCATCAGCCGATACCGGATCCGGGGTGTGGAGCGTGTGGTCAGCGTATGGAGCGGGCGCTCGCACCCTAAATGCCGGAGCAGCGCGAAGGTTCCGTAGAGCAGTCCACGATCGGTGTTGGCGAGTAGCCAGGTGTCGGTGCCACCGTCACAGCCCAAGGCGAAGCCCTCTTCGCCGAGGTCGCGCAGCGCGCCTTCAGCGACGGCGGGTAAGGTGTGAGGGGTCCCCACCAGCAACCGTCCGCCTCCCGTGAGCTCACGCGCAGGCGTGGTGCCGAGCAGCGTTTCAAGCCCTTGGGAAAGCTCGGTACGCACGATGTCTAGTGTCGGACTCTGCCCTCCACACACGATCTGCGAGAACGCAGTCCGATAGAGCTGGCGTAGCGTCTGGTCGCGAAGTGGCTGGTTGGGGAGCCAGAGCCTGTAGCCATCGTTTACGGGGGGGCGCCGGGAGTCTCCAAGCATCGTGGTTCCGCCGCCAGGCATAGCCCGAAACGGGTGCGGCCCGCCAGTCACGGCAAACCAGGCAGTTTGGGGTTGCTGGGAAACGCGGACGACAATAGCCTGCCAGCAAGGTTTTGAGCCGGCCCATCGGAGCATCTTGTCATGATTCGTCGCAGCGAGTGCAGCATCGTTCTGTTTCTTGGTCTGGTCACCCTGTCCCTGACGTCCTGCATCGGGCAGCGAGGTGGCGACGCTGAGACGTCCACACCAGAGGGGCTGGCGGGTCCCGATCTGGTCCTCTCCGATCCTCTGACACAGACCTTCGCCAGCGAGTCCACTCCGCCACGCGAAGTGAAGGCGACTGTGGTGACCTCACGCCGCTACCAGATCCTCGAAGGGTTCGGCGCCGCGGCGGCCTGGTATCAGGAACGCATCGTTGGCGAGACCCCGAAAGGACTCTACGAAGCGCTCTTCCCAGAGCTTGGGCTTGACATATTGCGGCTCCGGAATCGTTACCAGCGGAGTGAGTCAGCGGATCGGGATCTGGCGATCGACGTCGAGATCGTCGAGCGTGCAACAAAGGCGCTCGGACACACTCCTCGCATCCTGCTCAGTTCTTGGGCGCCGCCTGCGAACCTGAAAGCAGATGGAAAGGAGAGGTGCCGGGGCAACAAAGACTGCACGTTGAAGCGCGTGGATGGGCGCTTCGCTTACCAAGAGTTCGCCGATTACTTCGTGAAGTCTCTCGACCAATACCGAGAAATGGGTGTTGTGCCGGAGTTCGTGAGCATTCAGAACGAGCCCAATTTCATCCCTCCAGATTGGGAGGGGTGCCGATTCGAGCCTACCGAGACCTCCGAGTATCCCGGTTACGACACCGCGCTGGGCGTCGTGCACCAGGCACTGTCAACCACCCATCCCGAGGTCAAGCTGTTGGGTCCAGAGGTGATGGGAATCCACTACGAAGCGGTGCAGAGGTACCTCGCCAAGCTCGACACACGTCTTCTCTACGGAGTGGCCCACCACCTCTATGAGAAAGGTAGCGACGGTGTCTGGGATTGGCGGAGCCCCGGACCCGATAGCTACGTCGACGAGATGCAGCTGCTGGCCAACAGCACCCGACAGCGTTTGTTTCAGACCGAGTTCATGACCGACGAAGACAAGGGAATCGAAGGCGGTTATGAGACCGCAGCCCTGATCCAGCACAGCTTGGTCGACGAGGGAGCGGTGGCCTTTGTGTATTGGGACCTGATCTGGGACGGCGCGGCGGGGTTGATTGGCATGCATGGACGCGTGCCGCGGATTCGCGATCAGTATTTCGCGGTTCGACACTTCTCCCGTTACACCGATCCGGGGGACGTGCGGGTCGGCGCGACCCCCGATCACCCCGATCTCTTGGTGTCTGGCTGGTTGGCTCCCGACGAGCGTCGTCTCACTCTGGTCCTGGTGAACCGTGGCGACCGCCCGCTCTCTGTGGAGCTGGCGCCGGAGGATTATGCCGCCACCACCTATCAGGCTGTGCGCACCGTGTTTCGTCCCGGAAAGTCCCAGCGCTGGGCCACCCTACCGGTGCGAGGACCGACCGATCGCATCGAGCTTCCAACCCGTTCGATGGCCACGGTGGTTGTCCTGCGCTAGCCCTGACAGGAAAGATCAAATGGCCGAATTCATCTTCACGATGCAGGAAGTCGGGCGTGTCCATCCGCCCGACAAGCGAGTCCTCGACAACATCACCCTGGCGTTCTTCTTCGGGGCCAAGATCGGCGTGATTGGCGTCAATGGCTCTGGAAAATCCTCCCTGCTTCGGATCATGGCGGGGCTCGACCACGAGCACACCGGCGAGGCGCACGCAGCACCAGGGATTCGGATCGGCTATTTCGCACAGGAGCCGGATCTGGGTCAGGCGGTCACCGTTCGCGACGCGCTCGACGCAGGGATAGCCGATCTACGCGCGCTGCTCACCGAGTTTGAAGCACTCAGCATGAGGCTGGGTGAGCCGCTCACCGACGAAGAGATGGAACGGGTACTGGCGAAGCAAGCCAGCCTTCAGGATGAGATCGACGCCAAGGATATCTGGAATCTCGACTCGGCGCTCGAGCTCGCCTGCGACGCTCTGCGTCTACCGCCTCTCGACGCGGAAATCGCGCAGCTCTCGGGGGGGGAACGCCGACGTGTGGCACTTGCCAAGATCCTGCTCAGTCGCCCCGATATGTTGCTGCTCGATGAGCCCACCAACCACCTGGACGCTGAGTCGGTGGCGTGGCTGGAGCGCTTCCTCCACGAGTACACCGGTACAGTGGTTGCGGTGACTCATGATCGGTACTTTCTCGACAACGTGGCCGGGTGGATTCTCGAGCTCGATCGGGGCCACGGGTATCCCTACAAGGGTAACTACTCGGGGTGGCTGGAGCAGAAGAGTGCACGGTTGGCCATCGAGGAGAAGCAGGAGAGCGCCCGCCAGCGCAAGCTGAAGGAAGAACTCTCCTGGGTGAACGCCTCGCCCCGCGCGCGGCAAGCCAAGAGTAAGGCCAGGCTGGCGGCGTACGAGCAGCTTCTCGAAAAGTCCAGCAAAGCCTCCACCGATCCGATGGAGATCAGCATTCCGCCCGGGCCACGCCTCGGTGATCTGGTGATCGAGGCACGTGACCTGCAGAAGGGCTACGGAGAGCGCCTGCTCTTCGATGGACTGTCATTTCGACTGCCACGCAGTGGGATCGTTGGTGTGATCGGGCCCAACGGAGCTGGAAAGACCACCCTGTTCCGAATGTTGGTGGGGCAAGAACAGCCCGATCAAGGCGAGTTAGTGATCGGCGAGACGGTGAAAATCGCTTATGTCGATCAGAGTCGCGCTGCCCTGGTGGGAGAGCACAACGTTTGGCACGAGATCTCGGGCGGTGAGGACCGCCTGCTACTCGGTCGACGCGAGGTGTCGTCGCGTGCCTACTGTTCCTGGTTTGGTTTCAAGGGCAGCGATCAGCAAAAACTGGTTGGTTCATTGAGTGGTGGTGAGCGTAACCGTGTCCATATCGCTAAGGTCCTGAAGGAGGGGGGCAACCTGATCTTACTTGATGAGCCCACCAATGACCTGGACGTGGACACCTTACGCGCACTCGAGGAGGCCCTGCTCGATTTTGCTGGATGTGCCGTGGTCATCTCTCACGATCGTTGGTTTCTCGACCGGATCGCGACCCACATTCTGGCCTTCGAGGGTGACAGCCAAGTCGTGTGGTGCGAGGGAAACTACCAGATGTATGAAGCGGATCGACGTCGGAGGTTAGGCTCGGATGCTGACCGCCCGCACCGTGTGCGGTACAGAAAGCTGCGGATCTGACAAGAGCCCGGATGGGGTGGTGAGTGTGGCGTCCAGAGTCCGATGTGCGAGGCCCTGGATCCGCTGTCAGATTGTGAGCGTGCCTAGCTCCCGCTCCATCGCTCCAGCATCGCTCGAGCCCGGGAAGCCCACACCTCGTGCTTGTCCTTCTGATGGACCGGGAGCCGTTCGAAATCCTGAAGGGCGCGCTCGGTCTCGGTGCGCGCTCGCTCGGCTTGGCCCGCTTCTGCCAGGTAGTGCGCCAATGCCAGCCGATGGTTGATGCGCTGGCTGAAGTTGGCGAGAGTATCGAGCAGTTCTAGGCTGTCTTCGTGACGGTTGGCTGCGAAGAGCGCATCCGCGTAGTCGAGGGCTGCGCTGAAGTTGGCATACTCCCGATCCAACTCGAGCAACCGTTCGAAGTGCTCCAGTGCCTGGTCGCTCCGTCCCATCCCGTGGAGGCATCGTCCGAGCCCATGCAGTGCGCGCTTGTCGTTCGGATCGTCAAGAAGAGCCTTTCTGTAGACGGGCTCGGCACGCGCGTAGTCGTCCTCTCTCTCCCACTGGTCGGCCTCCTCGAGGGATGGTGATTTGGAGCGGAGGGGAAACCAGGAGGTGGACGCGCTATCCTTGGAGGTCGGGGTCGCCGCGCGGAAATCACGGAATTTCACCGCAAAGAAGTAGGCGAGGGCACCCACGGGCGAGCAAAGAAAGATGATCAATACCCAACCGAGGGGAGCTCGACGCTTGTAAGCGTCTATCAGCATCCACACCGTGAACGCAATGAAGAGAATGAGATACGGAGGAATTTCAGCGAGCTCGGGATCGATACTGGACATCACGGAGACCAATCGGAGGGCCTTGTTCATGCGATGAGACGCGCACGCATCCCAAGATAGAGGATAAGGAGGGCTACAATCACCGTCGCCCATACCATCACTCGACCCCAGCGTTGCTGGCGCAGCGCGCGCGCCAGCCGCTCGTGGTCGTCAGTCATCTGGTTTAGCACCTGACAGACCTCCGCAAGCTCGTCCTCGAGACGTGCTACGCGACCTGCGAGATCACTCGATTCCCGTTCGTGAGGTGAGGATTGAGGGAGAGGTTCTCGAGACTCCGACATGACCGCCCAATCCTAGTGTGCTCCGGGGCCGCTGTCGCCCGGTCCAGGAACCGAGGGCATCTGAAGCCGGAAAATTCACGGGTGGCGGTGGGAAGGGGAGGTGCCCCGGCTCTCGCTCTGGCCACGCTGGACCTCGTCTCGAGGAGGGCCGGACCGCTTCTGCAGGTGTCCCGCCACCGGCCCTTTCACCCTCGGCTCATCTCCTGCAACGCCATCGCCGGCCGGGGTTGCGCGGTGGGCGAAATGCTCTCACTCTTCGCCGACCGAAAGACCGTTACCCGAAGGACCCGCAGAAGATGGCCGTGAGCAACATCGTTGTGGCAGGAAAGAGTGGAGCAGGTAAGCAGCCGCGGATTGACGTTCTGGTCGAGACCTACGGCCTCCACCAGTTGTCCACGGGCAACATCTTCCGAGAGTATTTGGGCGCCTTTGCCAAGATCCGCGATCAGGTAAAAACCCATGGCTTGTTTGGCGATGAGGGATTCGCAGATGACGGCGTGATTGGCGAGCGTCTGGCGCAGGCGAGCGAAGCTGCAAGCATCCCGCTTGGTTCTGCCGTGCTTGGATTCAAGGCTTCCCAGTACGTGGAGCGTGGACTCTTCGTTCCCGACGCGATCACCAACGCCTTGCTCTCGGCTGCTTTCGAGGGGCGCGGCGGGACTGGTTTGGTCCTCGATGGGTATCCGCGGACGGTGGAGCAGTCCGAGCACTTGCTCGATCTGGTTGGCCGAACCGGGTCGAAGCTCGATCTCGTGCTCGTGGTGGACAATGACGACGAGACCATCGTGGCCCGGACCGTGGGGCGTCGGATCTGCCCGAGCAAGACCTGCGGTCGAGTGTTCCACCTGGAGTATCGCCCTCCCAGCCCGGAGGGTACTTGCACCGCCTGCGGCACTCCTGTCGTACACCGTAGCGATGACACCGAGGACAAGATTCGCACGCGCCTCCTCGAGTTCCAGAACAAGGCCAAGCCAGCCATCGAGCGGCTGGTTGCGTCGGGAGTTCCGAGCGTCAGCATCCCCGGAAACCTGCCGGTGTTCACCGATCAGGCCGTCCGTGAGAGTGTTTTGGAGAGCGTCCGACCGCTGCTTGGTTGAGCCTGTCGCGATCAGGTCAATCAACGGCGAGTGACACCCGGAAGGCCGCCCGGGTTGCGGAGCCGTGATCTGGGCTCGTTTGTGGTCGAATTCGGGACTGTGCTGCGTCCAGCATCGCTGCCAGCTCCGCGAACTCTAGATCGTTGTTCGCGTGCACAATCAGATTGTCGAGGTCGGCGTCACCGGAGCTGCGATGCTGGCCGAGCTTGCGCCACTGTTCCCCCAGTGCCGCCGCGAGCTCCGGGTAGCTCAGGTCACCCTGGGTGCCCACCTCTTGCGCACGACGTGGAACCTCATCCATCGAGATCACGGTGTTGCCCTCCTTCCAGGTGAGCTGAAACCTGTCGGGAGTAGTGACGCCCAGGTGGAGACGGCGGGGCGCGGCAAGGGGATCTGGGGCTGGCTCGCCTCCTGGTACCAGCGCATCCGCGGGTAGGCGCGCCAGTGCCGACCAGACGGCAGTGACCAGCAGGAACGCGACCAGGCACAGAAGAAAGTCAATGAAGGGAACCAAGGGAAGCTCGTGATTGGGATTGCGTCGAGCACTTGTGCCGGAATTGACTGAGATGGTTGCCATGGCTCACTCCTTCGCGGGTCACACTGGTCCGGTGACGGAAAAGGGCACCCGTCGGGAACCATCGGCCCGGTACGCATTCGGACACGCGATCTGGCTCAGGGCTTGGGTGATCCCGCCCGAAGAGTCACAGCCAGAGGCTGGCCCGAGGTGGTGAGGAACTCGGCGCGAACAGCCCTCCACGAGACCGGTGAGCCATCGAACAGCGAACAGACAATCTCGCTTGGTTTGACCGAACCCTCTGGCGCGATCACGACCTCGGCTTCGAGGCAGAGATGATCCCCGAGGATGCCTGCCTGGGCAATGGCTTCTCGCGCCGAGGAGGGGTCGACCTCAAGGCCAAGAACCAAGGCACGAACATCGATGGTTTTGGTCTTCTTGCCGATCGTTCGTGTAAGGGGTGAGCTGGTTCGCGCCAGCCAAGCATTGACCCTCTCCTCGAGTGAGGGGATTGAGAGATGCTCTTGGTTCGCGAGTGCGATCGCGTATCGGGCCCCACCGATTGATTTCGCCAGGTTCAACGCCGCTTGCTCGAGTGCCACCGCGTCGATGAATCGAAGCCCTTCGGTGGTGGTGTCTGCCAGTCGCTGGAGCAGCTCCCTGGGCTCCAGGGACTCCAGCAACATGACGTCCACATACTCGTCTAGGCTTGGGATCCCGACTGAGAGCGCAGTGACGAAGGAGAGTTCAGGCTTTGGATGGAAACCTCGGCTGTAGGCAACCGGCAACGCCGCGCGCCTGAGGATGCGCGGAAGCTCGCGGATGAGATCGAGGTGGCCGAGCAGCGCTGCTGGTCCAAGCTTCTGATATCGGAGCCGGTAGCGAGTTGCTCGGCTCGGTTCGAGTCCAACCACGCTCGTGACGGGCTCAGCCATGCCGGTCAGCACGGTCTTTTCTGCGTTTCCGGTGGCAGTGGGCTGTTCTGCCTCACTCGCGGCAGGTTCAGCCCCGTCGGTCGCAGTGGGAGTTGTTCCATCAGTCGCGGCGACTGGTGGTGTGCCCCCCGTTTGGCCAGGGTCGAGGAGCTTTTCGATGCGATTCAGCGCGGCATTCCGATGCTCGCGCAGCTCGGGCAGCAAGCAGGCGATCCCACAAGCATGGCAGACCAGGGGGCGAGTGTCGGCGGCAGCATCGGCAGCGGTTGTCGGGTGCCGCAGGAGACCGAGCGGTTTGGTGCAGGGTGCCGAACTGAGAGCACACAGCGCCCGGTCGTACTCACGACGCAAGAAGCTCGGCGTAATCCCAACGTCGATATGAGACCAGGGTAAGAGCGCCTCCCGATCGAGCAGATTGAGACACAGTCTAGGATCGAAGCCTGCCTCTCGGAATGCCTGCTCCCAGAGTTCGAAGTGAAACTGGTCGTCCCAGGAATCGAAGAGTGCACCGAGCTGGTAGGCGCGCTCGATCACGTCCGCGACCCGGCGGTCACCGCGGGCGATCACACCCTCGAGGAGGCTGGCCTTCGGATCGTGAAGGCGCAGCGATACGCCCCGATGCCGACGTGCTTCAGCGAGCAGCAGTTGCTGCTTTCTCTCGAGTTCGACCAGGGAGTCCATCGCACACCACTGAAACGGCGTGTGTGGCTTGGGGACGTGGACCGATACGCTCAGCGTCACGCTGGCGCGACCGCGGGTGAGTGGCTTGCCGATCCTCTGGCTCTGGCTCCCCAATTCGACGATCCCGCGAATGTCATCGTCGGTCTCGGTGGGCAACCCCAGGATGAAGTAGAGCTTCATCTTGTCCCAGCCGCGTGAAAAGACCATCCGCGCTGTATCGAGGAGCTGCTCGTCCGTCACGTTCTTGTTGATCACGTCGCGCAGACGTTGGCTGCCCGCCTCGGGAGCGAAGGTGAGACCGCTCGCACGCATTTTGCGGAGGCTATCGAGGAGCTCCGGAGCCAGTCCATAGGCGCGCAGCGAGGCAACACCCAGGCTGACTCGGTCACTTGCCAAGCGAGGTGCAAGGCGGGTGAGCAGCGGTCCCACATAGCTGAGATCCGCGGTCGAGAGGGCGGTGAGGCTCACTTCGTCTTGTCCTGTCAGGCGGATGGCATTCAGCGCGACGCCAATCACCTCCTCTGGTGAGCGCTCCCGAGCTGGCCGATAGATCATCCCCGCTTGGCAGAATCGGCAGCCCTCGGTGCAGCCACGCGCTACTTCGATGCTGGTCCGATCGAACACCGATTCGGGTCCCCCCACTGGCCCAGACGCAGGGAAGGGGAAGCGAGCAAGATCGCTTACCACCCGGCGGCGGATCGGAATCGGTGCCTGCTCGCTCGGAACAACCACCTGAAGTCCAGTCCGCGGTTCGAGCCTGGTCTGGTAGAGCGACGGTACGTACACTCCAGGGATCGTGCTCAGGCCGCGCAACCGTGCGGCGCGTGATTCGCCACGCTCAAGACCTTCTGCCCAGCGCTCGGCGATCTCGACGAAGAGCTCTTCGCCCTCGCCGATCGCGAGCGCGTCGAAGAAGGGCGCGACAGGCTCTGGATGGGTTGCCCCTGGTCCCCCACCTAGGATCAGCGGCGCCGATTCGGCACGCTCGGTGCTGCGCCGAGCGATGCCGCCCAGCTCCAACATCAAGAGCAGATTGGTGTGACAGAGTTCGAACTGCAGCGAGAACCCTACGATGTCGAAAGCGGATAGCGGGCGGGCACTTTCGAGCGAGACCAGTGGCAGTCCGCGCGCTACCAGTTCCGCCCGCATGTCCAGCCACGGGCAGTAGCAGCGTTCAGCGAGCAACCGAGGATGGTCGTTCAGGACCTGGTAGAGAATGCGGTAACCAAGGTGGCTCATCCCGATCTCGTACACATCGGGGAAGGCGAGGGCGATTCGGCAGGCAACCGAAGACCAGTCCTTTTTTCGGCTACCGTGCTCAGCGCCGGTATAACGCGCGGGCTTCTCCACCCGGTCGAGGAAGGCTGCGTAGGGGTGGTCGAAGAGCCGGAGATCGGGCGTTATGGATGTCATCCTCTGCGAGCGGTGCCTTGGCAGAGGGTCGACATGCCGTCAACTATCAGGAGCGTGGGAGGTTGAAGGAGTTCACTGCTGCACCGGCGGGTTCCGCCTCATTTACGCGTGAGCGCGGTGGGTTCGAGGGAGTTTGGGGCGAATGGCCCACGTTGGCGCAGCAGCGGAAGCCAATCTGGTAGCCGTGATGCCAGTGGTTGTGATCGGTGGTCATGGGCCGACAGCGGTTCCGCACTGGTCCCCAATAACCACCTTTGAGACCGCTGCTGTACTCGGGCCCATTGACCGACCCGGCGCCGTTCACCACCCACTCATCGACATTGCCGGTCATGTCGAAAACGCCGTAGGTGCTCTTGCAGCGTTCGCGCGATCCCGACGGTTCACTTTGGCTCAGCCGGGCGATTTCCGCGTGGCGCGTGGCAGGGTTTTGGTACGCCGCGTCGTCCGGCATGATGTAGTCGCGGTCATAGTTGCAGGCGCTCGGATCCCGTTCGAAGGCCGAAGGATAGGGGGTGCGCTCGTTGCCCTCGCAGGCCAGCGTCCACTCCTCCGCCGTACACAGCCGCTTGCCCTCGGCGGCGCAGATCTGCGCCGCCTCTTCGAAATTCACGCCAACGGTAGGTTTCACGTTGGCCTGATTGGGGTACTCGAAGCGATCGATGCAGTAGTTCTTCCGTACCGTCGGTAGAAGGCACCGTGAACTCGGCCGAAACTTGGCGCACCGGTCGCGCTTCTCGCTCAGATACTCCTCACAGATCTGTTCGAGCACCGGACAGTACTCACCGTCCACCTCCAGCATGTTTGCTGGGCAGGCGAGGGCTTGAGCTGTGCTGACTGAGTTCGGCTCGTCGCCGACCGGTGCGTAGGTTGCGGCCAGTACCGCAGCATTAGGGTCCGAGACCCTGGTCCGAGCCTCCGCAATTGCGGGGCCACGGGACACCTGGCCGCCGTCGACCACACCCAGGCCGATAACTCCCACCACAGCCAATCCCACCACAAGACGTAGCCTGGACATTTCACTCACACCCCAACCGGCCAGGGGCCGATTGACTCTCCCAAAGGAACGTCACGAACTCGATCGACATGAGCCGATTCGATGCGTCAATCATAGAAAGATGCAGTGAGTGAGGTGACATTTCCGGCAATGCTCCCTTCTCTCAAAGCAAATAATGTGCCGTATTGTCGGACCTGGTTAGAGGGCCACGACCAAGGACTTCATCAGATTAGTCCGAGCGGCCAAGCTTGTTTTTTGTGGAAGAACCCTATCGAAGAGCCAAGGGAACAGGAGCTCAGGCCCAGTGATGGCACCAGCGCTTCGCGGACACTGTGACTTCCATGCCGCACAGCGCAGAATCATACAGCAGTATGGTAGTGAAACGCCGTCCCACCACCCACTGGTTCAGGTCTTCCGGTTCCTGAGCCTGCGCAGCGTTTCCTCCCGATCGGCAGATGGGGATGGTGAACCCAACACCTGCAGGGCAGGTTCCAGCGGATCTTGCGGAACGGCGCGGCGGGCTGGGACGGTGGGCTCCCTCGGTGGTGGAGGAACGCTTGAGACACGCCGTGCGGCCGGTACAATTGAGGCACTCCGTGCCAGGGGTGGACGAGCGGAGGGTAACGGTGAGGATTCCCCAGCCAATACAGGAGGTGGCGGGACCGAGGTCCAACTCGCAACCGCGGAGCCTTGCGCGCGCTGCGTCGCCTCGGCGTGCTTTATGAGGTCGAGAGATTGGGGTGCGAAGCTCTGCACTCGGATCGCCACCGCGCTCTGCCGGTTCTGGTGTGCCGCCGAACATTTGGCGACCACCCCATCTCCGCCCACCAGAAGTGTGCCATCCATCAGCACGAGTTCGAAAGTGACCTCGGCACCCTCAGGATGAGCAGGTGCTCCCACCAAGACCACGCTGCGCTCCGCGATCGCCCAGGCTTCGGACGCAAGAAATTCCTCCTTCGTACGGTAGGGACGCACCACGCGCAAGAGCGGCGGAGTCGAGGTCATGAGGGGTGTTTCATGCGAAATCGTCGTCCGATACCGTCTCCAGCACTGGTTGGGAAGGGCCCGTAGCCTCTGCAGGCTTGGGATCGGAGGGTGGCGGCGGCGGCCGACTTGCCGTCGACTCCGCAGGCTTGGGATCGGAAGGTGGCGGCGGTGGTCGACTTGCCGTCGACTCCACAGGCGGTGGCTTCTGGCCGGAGTAA
Source organism: uncultured Polyangiaceae bacterium (assembly GCA_964396375.1). Lineage (GTDB taxonomy): Bacteria > Myxococcota_A > Polyangia > Polyangiales > Polyangiaceae > FEN-1139. The sequence continues at coordinate 83,881 of CAYNEY010000022.1, forward strand.
CCGTGAACCTCTGCGATCCGCGGATGGATCACCGCACTCCAGAGGTGTGGAAGCGGTACATATTCAACCAGCACTGACGCGGTAAGAGCGGCCCAGAGTTCCACCTCGGTGAACGGTGAACGCTTCTTGCCGGCAGAAAGAGCCGCGTCGATGATCTTTCCGAGCTCGGCCTTTGGGAGGCGAGACGCGAGCTCGGCCACAGTGATCCCCTCAACCATGGCGCGGTGGGTGAGCAGACCGTCCGCCAGTCCACGCTCGAGAAGGAACGAGAGATGTTGACGGGCCACGCGGTGGTCGTCAACTTTGGTGGGAGAGACGGTCCAGAACTCCCCTTCGATCAGAAAGCTCCACAATGCCTTGGGATCGAGGTAACGAACCCGATCGTCGGGTTCAAACACCGCCACGATCGCCTCGGCGGTGGTCTCACCCTCGCTGAGGGCGATCCGTAGGTCGTCGGCAGCTGCTTGCCAGGTCTTCTTCGAAGCGATGCGTGCCTTCAATCCGGTGGTTTGAGACAGAATAGTTGCGCGTAGTTCCGGCTGACTCGCCATGCCTTCCATGAGCGTTTCGGGAGGAAAGTGGCGAATGAAATCGCGAGCGGTGCGCCGACCCACCGCGAGCGCATGTTGAACAGCGTGTGAGAGGAAGCGTTGACGGCCGTCAGAAAGCTTGGAAGTAAAGGGCTCGTTGGTGGGAGTCGAAGGATCGGTCATGATCGCGTCCTCTCTACTGGTTCACGGTCGACGCGGCGCCACGCGCCGAGGATGAGACGGTACCCCAATCTGCCCCATTGTGTCGACGCCGCAGCGTTGGTTCTAGCTGGTAACGTTGACGAATCACTCTCTCACTCACCGGGCCGGAACGGTTACCGTAATCGATTCCGAAGCTCCCTCGAACTCAGGTACGCGCACATCGTCGAAGACCTGCTGCAGACAGCGGCCGACGTAGCTCGTGGTGTGCGGTTTCTTGACCTCGAGGCTGAGCACCTGACCGGATGGCTTGAACGTGAGTGTTACGGTGGCGCTGCCAGTCACACCCTTTCTCAGCCCGCACATTCGGGCGCGTTTCACGGCCGCTTCCGCCGCCCGTTCAGCCGCGGCCCGATCGAAGAGCTTTGTGGCCTTCTTGGTCGCGGCGAATTCCTTCGCGAAATCTGCATCGTTGACCGGGCCGGAAGTGGTCTGGCTCGGCGATGGCCCAGCTGCTTGCGGGACGGTGGCCACAGGGGCACTCAGGGTGGGGGCGCTGGTGCTCGGCTCGGCTCGCACAGGCACAAGTGGCGGCTTACGATCATGACACTGGGTTGCCAGCGCGATGGCCAGCGTCAGCGCGAGCACGAGCCCGATCCATGGCACAAGCCGGCGGGCGAGGGGACGGCGCAGGGGGGGAAACTCGTCGATGGTGGGTGCGAGGTTGGTCCGTGTGTGAGGATCTGCAGTCGCAACCGAGTCCGCGAGATCTTCGCTGGCCAGCGCGTCGGGTGGTGGCGGGACAAAGCGCCTGGTAGGCGCTTCGCTCTCGATGAATCGACCTCCGTCACTCGCCGTCGCGTCGTCGTCCGACTGAGGTGGCGGTGCGACATAGGGAAGCGTGGGGATATCCTCCGCTGGGGCCGAGTCCGAGGTTGCATCGGGCGTCGGGCAGAGCATGAGAGGGAGAGTCGCTTCGGTTGGATTCAGCTCACTACCCGGTGGGAGGGGCGTCAGACGCACGCCTGGTGCGGCGGTCACCACGCCGTCGCCGATCGAGACGACGGATCTCTGAGAATGGACGGACTCGCTGCTTTCGAGCACCACCACCCGAGCTGAAGTGGGAGGCTGGCTCTCCCGGCCTGCGGTTGTCGCGTCGGTCGAGGCTGTGAGTGACTCACCGGTGTCATCACCGACCTCGAGCACCGGCGAAGGCCTGACCACGTTCGATGGGCTTTGACCCAGCTCCATCGCTGAGCCTCCGCTGTCTCCGAGTAACGCGGCAGATTCAGTGGTGTCGGTGAGCTGTGCCAAAGGGCCATCGAAGAGGCTCCGCAGCTCTCCAATCCCGTCTAGGGGTAGCCAGTCTGCCAGCCCCTCTCGCCACGCAATGGTGTTCCGCGAGATCCGACCAGCTGCGAGTTCTCGACGGATGTCCTCCACCTGAAGCTCGCGATCATCGTCGTCGCCGTAGCTCACCAACCAGATGGTGCGTGACGAATTCTCGGCAGCTGCAGGCTCGTTCGGTGGCGCGACCAGTGGGGGGCTTGCGGCTGCGGCGGGGGGAAGGGCGCTCCAATCTGCGTCCGTGTCACTGGTGTCCGGTGTGGGTGCGGCGAGCGTGGTGATGCGCGGAACGATACCCCGCGCCGAGGGAGGACTCGCGAGTGTGCCCACCGGAAAACTGGGCCGTACACCGAGTGGACGTGCCGTCGAGACTTCTGGTCGAGGGGTGGAGGCGGGCTTGGCGTCCGATTGGGCAGAGGTGCGGATTGCGCTCGTCGGCGCGCGTGAGACACGGCGCGCGAGCGCGGATTGGACTGGGCGAGGTTGTGAAGGGAGAGACGGACGTGGTGAGGAATCCGGCGAGACCGCTTCTGGTGGTGAGAGAGGCGTATCTTCCCTCCCTGGTCGCGACGAAGTGTTGCCAATCGGAGTTCTCGGCTGTGCTTGCTCCGTGTTTTTGGTTAGCTTCGTGCCGAAGCGCGCTGAACTTGGCTGTCGCGCCGAAGCGGGAGTGGATGGGGCGATCGTCGACGGAGCTGAAGGTGGGGGAGCGGACGGAGTCCGTGGCGAGGTCTCGGCAGTCGACGGAGCTGAGGGTGGGGGAGCGGACGGAGTCCGTGGCGAGGTCTCGGCAGTCGACGGAGTCGACGGAGCTGAGGGTGGGGGAGCGAACGGAGTCCGTGGCGAGGTCTCGGCAATCGACGGAGCTGAGGGTGGGGGAGCGGACGGAGTCCGTGGCGAGGTCTCGGCAGTCGACGGAGTCGACGGAGCTGCAAGAGATGACTCCGGATCGGTCGTTCCGTCGACCTGGATCTCGGCTTTGCAGGCGCGGCATTTGAGCGTGGCCAAACGACCGCGAACTCTTCGCTCCCAGATCTCGTCCGGGATCGCGAACACGGCCTTACAGGCGGAACACGTCACCGAGTGGGGCATACTCTGGGCGAGAGCCTATCGAAGATTTGGTGTCCCTGAAATGCCCTTCTCGTGTCCTCGTTTTGCGCGGAATACCTGAATCGCTCTCGGATGTTCAGGTCTTCTTCGACGACCGAACCAGAGACCGAGCGCGACCAGCCGGTCAGCGTGGAAAGTTCCAGCTCGTCAAAACACCACCCCCAGAGATAGGCGGAAGAACAGGTAGGCGGGATGCAAAAAGCTGTAAAGACCCGCGTTGTCTCCGGCTTGGTTCACCCGGATCAGCAGTTGATCGTCGTCGCAACCCTCGGTGACCATCTCACCGCTTGCGCTTTCACAACGCCTGTGCCGATTCAGCTCCACACCAAGACCGAGGGCTGTGGCCAGCGTGAATGCGCCCCATCGGGAGTGGGAACCGAACATGCCTCCCACGCGCCGCTCGGTGTGATCCACCCCATCGACCACCACCCCGTTTTCCCGGCTCTCGTAGTGAAAGGCGTAGTTGGTGAAAAAGGCGCGTAGCACCGAGCCTCGGAAAGCCTTTCCGTCCAGCCAGAATCCAACGCCCAGCGATGCTCCCGTCAGCGAGCCCAATCCGTTGGATTCCTGGTAGAGGGTGTCCGGGAGATTCTCGAGGTGCAAAAATGGTGGTTGCTCGCTAGTCACGAATACCGGGACAAGCTCGATAGAAATCGCATCGATTGGCGCGAGTTCGAGTTCGAGCCCGAGTCGCCCCTCGAGCAGCCAATTGAGCGGATCGATGCGTACCGAGAAGTCAGGGAAGGAGGACTTCGAACGTCTTGGTTCGGGTGGGAGCGGCGGCTCTTCATGAGCGGAGGGCTCGAACGGGGTGGGTTCGTCGTATTGTGCTTCGCTGGCTAAGACGGGAGCGTCCTGGGCCGTGATGGGTGATATTGGCGCTGTTTCCGCAGGTGGCGTTGCTGGGGACACGCTCGGTGGCGGCGCCGCTGGGACGCCCTCAGGATTTCCGGCGTCGGCAGGGGCCGGCGAGGGAACCGGTGGCTCGGTTTGGGCCGATGCCCAAGGTGTCCACAGCAGCAACGACAGTGCCAGATACCCAATGGAAGTGACGCGGAGCATGGCCCAAGCATAGTCTCTCTCTCGCATCGTTGACAGGGGTTCTCTCCCTCCGCCCAGGGTCCTGTTGCCGGAACGTCACCCCAAAGGCTAACCTTGCGGTCCGGAGATCCTGCTTCATGAACCCGAAAATCACTTTCTCCACACTAGCGCCAATTGAGCAGAAGGCGGACACCCTGATCCTTGGTGTCGCGGAAGCTGGTGGGGAGATGAATGCGAGCCTGGCTTCTCTCGATGCTGCATTGGGAGGAGGGCTGTCCCAGCTGATGCAGCGCGCTGAGTTCGTGGGCAGGCAAGACCAGCACTTGGATGTGACGACGTTGGGGCGTCTTCCCTCTCGGATGCTCCTTTTGGTTGGGTTGGGACCGGCTGACAAGCTCGACACCGCCCGGTTGCGGGCCCAAATCGCCAATGGCCTCCGCCACGCTGCCCACACGGGCGCAGGTCACGTTGCTGTTCAGTTGCCGATGACCTTGGAGCCCTGGGTTTGCCGGAGCCTGGCTGAAGGGCTCCGACTTGGTGCCTACCGCTTCGACCGCTACTTCAGCGGAGAGCGAGCCATCAAGCGACGGGTGCAAGCGGTGACCATTCTGTCCCGTGGAAAGGTGTCGGCTGCAGCGAAGCGTGCCTTCGAAGTGGGGATCGCGGTAGCGGAGGGTGTGTGTCTGGCGCGGGACGCCGTGAACGAGCCGGCGAACGTCATGACCCCAGCCATGCTCGGCAAGTGGGCGACTGATCTGGGACGCAAGAGTCCGTTGATCCGTACCAGAGTCTGGGATCAGAAGGGTATCGATCGGCTAGGAATGAAGCTTCTTTCGGCGGTTGGTCGTGGCAGTAGCAACCAGCCGCGCTTCATTCAACTCACCTACGCCCCCCGGCAGCGCACCCGACGTCGAGTGGTGGTGCTTGGCAAGGGCTTGACCTTCGACTCGGGAGGGCTTTGCATCAAGCCCGCCGCCGGTATGAACGAGATGAAGAGTGACATGGGCGGTGCGGCGGCTGTACTCGGGCTCATGGCCACGCTGCCCTCGATCCTTCCGAACGTCGAGGTGCACGGTTTGATCGTGGCAGCCGAGAACATGCCGGATGGTGCGAGCTATCGCCCGGGAGATGTCTTCGGATCGCTCGGAGGGAAGACCGTCGAGATCGTCAACACTGACGCCGAGGGAAGGCTCGTGTTGGCGGATGGTCTCGCCTACGCGACGGCCCTCCAACCCGACGTAATCATCGATGTAGCCACCTTGACCGGCGCCTGCGTGGTGGCCCTGGGCAAGACCACATCAGCGTACTTCTCCACCTGTGATGATTGGGGGCACCGATTCGAGCAGGCCGCCAAGCAAGCAGGGGAGAGCTTCTGGCGGCTGCCGTTCCTTCCGGAGCTCAAGGAGCAGCTGAAGAGTGACATTGCTGACCTGAAGCACACCGGCGAGCGCTTTGGCGGAGCCATCACCGCAGCGCTCTTCCTCCGTGAGTTCGTGGGCAAGACTCCGTTCATCCACTGCGATATTGCCGGTCCTGTGCTGGCGGAGCGCGCGCGTGGCGTCGCGTGCAAGGGGGCAACGGGCCATCCGGTGCTGACCTTGGTCGAGTTGTTGGAGCGGCTCGGTTGAAACCCGCCAACCCAACCAGAGAACGGTTCGTGCTCGAGCTTGGCCTGGTTGGAGGCTACGCATGGAGTACGACCGTGCTCTTCTTGGCGTTTTTACCCTCGGCACGAGCGGAGGGCTTCTGGCTGGCTCTCGTTCCTCTGCCATTTCTCAGCCTTCTGCCATGGCTGGCTCCTCGGCCAGGCCGAGGAGCCGATCTTGCCTGTGTGGGTTTCATAGCTGCTTGTCTCCTAGTTTGGGAAGCGATGTCAGCGGATGTGTTCGAAGGTGTTCTCGGAGTTGGAGTCACAGCACTGGGTGCGGTTGGGTGGAGCGCTTTCACCGTCGCATGGCTGCGGAGCCGAACTCGGGCTGCTCTCCTTCCACTACCATCAGCACTGTCGTGGTCCGTTCCGGGTAGGACGGCGCGGCCGAACCAAGAGCCGGATTCGGCGCTGGTTGGGTTCCGCATCAGCCTGGCTGCGGTGGCGCTTGGAGTGGTGGTTCTGCCCCTCCTCGGCCTGCTGGCGCGTGTGGGTCTTCGCGGTGTGATCGTGCAGCTGGTGATGGCCGGAGGCACCCTCACCAGCTTGCTCTTACTCGCCACCGCACCAGGCACAAGACGTTGGTCCAATCCTCGCTCGACGGCGCTGCTCCTCGTTATCCTCGGTTCCGCCATCCTGATCGGTGCTTGGCTGCGTTTCTTTGGGTAGGATGGTGGTCACGAGGACAAGCGGAGGCGATGCTTCGGAAATCCAAGGGTTCGGAATATGAAATGGGGCTTCTGGCTCTGGCTCTAACCCATCTCTCCACCGCCCTCACCATCTCCTTTCTGTTGATTCAGGCCGACTTCCTCGCGTTGGTCTTCGGGATCCTGTCTGCAACCGGGTTTTTTTCCCTCTCTTCCGGGTTGCGCACCAGAGTTCCATGAGCGGATCTTCCCGGCAGAGCGGGGCGATGCCTCGCGTGTGGCGTCCCACCAGAATGGCGATCGTGCTTCGGCGTGCTTTCGGTGTCGGGCTCTGGCTATTGACGGTAGGTTGTGAGTCGGCTTCCCATGATCAGGCCTCGGATCGCTCTTTGGTGCTGACGGAGACGCGGTTACGCCTACCTGCCGCCTTGCGCGAGCGCATCGTCCGGGAGTCGTCCATCTCAGACGCCGAGGTGCGTTCTCGGGTCGAGGGTGGGCGCTTGGTGCGCAATATTGCCGAGCGCGGAGGACTCGACCTTGGGCGACTGTCGGCGACGCGGCGTGCGGTGCTGGCTCGAGCCATGCTCGAGCAGCTGATGCTTGAACAACGCTCTCTCGGACCGGCTCGAGACGACGAGTTGGATCGGGAGGTGCAGCGGCGATGGGTTCTCTGGGACCGACCGCGGGGGGTGGTGGTGATGCACGCCCTCGCCCGCATCAAAAAACCGGCGGACGATCCCCAGGCACGGGCGGTGGCGGAACGGCTCAGCGAACTCCTTCGAGATGTCTCCGATCCCACGGAGTTCGAGGCGCGGGTCAGAGGTCTGCCGGAGCAGCCGGTGGAGGTGGTGGTCGAGCGTCTCCCTCCCATCACCGAAGATGGCCGAAGCTTCGAACTCACGGCGTCGGACCGTGCCGGCAGCGAGGGCCCGCGCATGGATTCCGCGTTTGCCAAGGCGGCGCACCGACTCACGCACGTTGGAGCGAGAAGCTCGGTTGTCAGAAGTCCGTTCGGGTACCACCTGATCCTCCTGATCGAGATAGTGCCGCCCCTACAGAAATCACGCGAAGAACAGCGTGCTCAGCTCACCGAGACGGTTGTGAACGAGCGGTTTCGCGGGCGCCTGTCCCAGCTGTTGCAGGTAGCCAAGGAGACTCGGAGCGTACACATCGAGCGTAATGTGGCCGAACTCACCGCGCGCCTGCAGGTGACCGAATGAACGCCCGTAGGCGAGGCCTCGCCGCCCGGGACCAGGCAGTGTCGGGCTTCAGCGGCTCGCTGATGCGGTTGTGCGATGGGGTAACGGCGCTTGGAGTTGCTCTGGTTGACGATGAGGGGGAGACGGTGGATTACGCCGGCGTCTTGAGCCCCTTCGAGGTGCGGGTTATGGCGGCTGAGTGGCGTCTGGTGCACGAAGTATCGCCAGGTGGCACAGAGAGGCAGCAGGTGGCCTTGCGCGGTCGCAGCAAGTCCTATGTCGGCGTGTCTCTCGAAGGTGGCTACCTTCTGGTCATGCAGCTCGCGCGGGGCGCCTTCGTGGTCTCCGAGCGGGCACTCGCGGAGGCGGTGCGGAGTATCTCTCTCGAGGCTGGCCTTCCCATTCCGCGTCGATTCTCCGGTCCTGGGCAGACATGGATGCGCGTCGAAGTGAAGAGTGCCGACCAATCCCGCCGTCCCACGGCGATTTGGAGTGCAGGGTGTTGGCATGAGCTCGAGATCATCGGCTGCTTTCGTGACCTCTCCGGCCGAAGACCGATCACGGGGTATCGAGCGAGGCTTAGCGAGTGTCTCGAGCTGACCCTGGTGCGAGAAGCGTTCGATCGCTGGTACTCCGACGCCCCGATCGAGTAGGGATCGGTACCCCTGATGATCTGCACAGTACACTTCAACCCAAGAATCGGCTCGAGAGCAAAAGGCATGAGCACCACAGAATTCTCCTTGCGCACCCGGTGACCCCGGTCCATAACGCGCTCCTCCTCGCGAGCCACCCCTCGCGAGTTACCCCGGAAGCCCGGGGCCTGGTCTAAGTGGCCGGCGTATCAGTGGACAATCTGGGTGAAAACCAAAAAACTGGTTGACACGAAGTGAGTCCGAAACTAGGTTAAGCGGCCCGCAAGGGAGACACTCTCCCCCCGGTCCTTGAAAACTGAATCCTATCCCGCGTGATATTACGCGGGTCCCAAAACCGCCGATACCCATCGGCGGGTTCAACGATGAGCCAGGTTGGATGGTTCGGTTCGCCGAACCTGGCCAACCAAAAAAAGGTTCAAACTGGAGAGTTTGATCCTGGCTCAGAACGAACGTTAGCGGCGCGCCTAACACATGCAAGTCGTGCAAGAAAGGGCTTCGGCCCCGGTAAAGCGGCGCACGGGTGAGTAACACGTAGGCAATCTGCCTTCGAGTGGTGGATAACTCTCCGAAAGGGGAGCTAATACAGCATAAGACCACGGCCTCTCCTGAGGCTGCGGTCAAAGCGGGCCTCTCCACGGAAGCTCGCGCTTGAAGATGAGCCTGCGGCCCATCAGCTAGTTGGTGAGGTAATGGCCCACCAAGGCTAAGACGGGTAGCTGGTCTGAGAGGATGAACAGC
>CAYNEY010000023.1:0-84952 GCA_964396375.1 uncultured Polyangiaceae bacterium
GCCGTGTTGCCCCGTTGCCTGCAAAAAGGGGGGGACCCGTCAGTGCACTGCGTACACTCAACTGGACAGGCATTGATAAGGAACGGTGCGGTTGTTAACGGACGTCGTTACTAGGCCGCTACAGATGACGTTCTGATTGAAAAGTTTCCCCGCTAGCCGCAGACTGCCGAAATTGTGACCTCCAGACTCCCAGCAGAAGCGCTCCCACCCCTCCCTCCGATGCGTCGCGAGTCGCCACGAATCGTTCAAGTCTGCGACCAGATTCGCTGCGAACTCGAGACGTCCGGTGAGTACGACGAGTTTTGCTGGTTCGCCCGGGAGTACCCACGGTGCTATCGGTTCCATTTCGATGCCGCTGAGTTCAGGCTGAAGAGTCTTCGAAAGCTCATGGAGGGCATCGGGTGCCAAGTTCTTGTTGGTGGTCCCGACATGCCCCCGACTCCAGAACCTTTTTGGTACGGTTTCTCGAACATGGAGGCATACCGCGTCTATTGGGACTTTGAATCCTTCCTATCGGAAGTAAACATCGCCCTCAATCTTGCTGCACGCGTGGTGGGACCTGCCTTTCGAAATGAGTCCCCACCCTCGTTCAACCGCTTCTGCAGCATGAAGACGGAACACGCGCTGGTTGACCTCTTTCGAGCGGCAAAGCGTTGCTGGGTCCAGCGGTTGAAAGACTATCGTGACTGCTTCACCCACTACACCCCGGTCGACACGATGGTTTCAGTGACGGTCAGCAAGAGCGCATCTGGCTATCGCGTAGGCGCAAAGCTACCGACTAACCCTAACGTTCGAGAAATCCTCGGGTTCAGATACTCCAAGCGGGTCGAGCTGTATCGCTACTCAATAGGCGTGTATCGACACTTAGTCGCGTTCGACAAAGCAGTTGCCGCTACGCTTCGTTCGCTGTACGGGCGCGGAGAGTTTCCTATCAGGAAGGACCACCTGTTCTTTGTCGGAAGGCGAGATACCGGTGACTCTCGAAAACCTGCAAAACCCACGAACAAGGCAGTAACCATCGGAGCGAACGTATCCGGTTTGCAGTTGGCAAGCGCCGGAAATGTTTGCTCTTGATCTGACCCGTCGTTCCGTGGTGCGCTTGCAACTGAAACCGCAGCCGCTAGGCCGATCCCCACAACGATGACCTCTGAGATTGCACAGCGCCTGGACGCACTTCTTCCGGAGCCCAACATCCGGGCGCGGATGCTGACGGTGTTCGCAGAGTCGATGCAGTACATCCGCGCCCGAAAACCGGATTGGTGCCACGTCCGGTGGGAAGGAAGGAGCCTTCGGCTACTCGCGGGCAGACTGATCGTCCTGACACTTCACCCCAACGAAGGGGCGTGGATGACCACCGACGCCTCCGTCGGGGACAAGCATCTGTCAGGCTTGCGTTCTTGGCGCTGGGACGAAGGCGAGTGGGCTCGCTACCGTCGAGTTCCGTCCCGCAACGGCTACTACGACCCAGATCTGGACAGTGGCTCCGACCTGGCCCTGATTCGCTCGGTGCACTTCTCCTACCTTGAGCAAGTCCTATCAAAGGGCCTTGCCCCAGACCAACGGACCGCGGCCAAGCACGATGCTGCTCTCGTGGATTACATCGAATCAGCGACCGGAGTTACCATCGACGGTTCCCCGGCACGCATCCCATTGTCCGTGTCTGGTTCGACGCCATCATTCACTCACGCGGAGATTTGTCCCCTGGTTGCCCGTCTCATTGTCGGTGCCGCCAAGCAATCTCATGCGTTCGTAACCCACGATGTACTGGTGTCGATGGTGCTTGATGACAAACAGGGGGCAGAGATAGTCGCGCGGGCTCGCGCCAAATCGTCGTGGCCGGACGACAGAAGTGCCGCATCGAACATGGTTGCGTGGTTCTCGCAGCAGATCTCCGTGGGAAGGTCGGAATGGGCCGACTTCTTCGTGCGGGAACGGATCGAGGGCGCCTGGGCCTATCGTGTCGCCCCGGCAGCAGCCCCAGGGCAGATTCCGGACGCTGACTTCTCAGCGATAGAAGGCGAGCCCCGCGTATTTCTTCATCTCCGAAGGGAACGTGACAGATCCCTCGTTGCCGCCAAGCAAGCATCGGCTCGCAATGGGCTCGGTCAGCTCGTCTGCGAGATCTGTGGCTTTGTCGCTGAACTCGCGTATCCGGGGCTGTGCGCGGGGCTCTGCGAGGTTCACCACCGCCGCCCGCTCAGTGAACTGGAAGTACCCACGGAGACACGGCTGGACGACCTCGCGGTGCTGTGTCCGAACTGCCACCGCGCCATTCATCAAACCAGGCCGATGATGACGGTCGAGGAATTCCGCCAGAGATTTGGACAGAGGCGGGCCACTGGCGAGGGAACGGCCTAGCTCGTGTGCTTCCTCGACGGCCCCCCCCGTTTCCACCCCATTGCCATGCCCGGTGTCCCGCGACGTCCCAAACCGTCGCGTTCCGTCCCGTTGCCGAACTCCCTCTCGCTCCTGGTTCGCGCCGAGAACGGCTGGCACTCTCGGTTTGCTGCGAGCCGTTACTTGGAGCCAACTTGGAGACTTGAACTCCAGACCTGCGGTTTACGAAACCGCTGCTCTACCACTGAGCTAAGTTGGCCTAGGGCGCGCCATGATACGCGCCGGACGGCCGCCGTCAAGTCGCTGGGAAATCCTCGTGATTTCCGCGACCTCGGGCCACGCCGGCCGCGCGCCGGGTCCCGGTCTGCTAAGCTCGGCGGCGCCATGACCCAGGGACTGCTCGCACCACTCGGCTTCCGATTCTCCGCCACCTCCGCCAAGCTGCGGAAAGATGGGCGTGTGGACCTCGGACTTGCTGTCGCTGATGCGCCCGCCACCGTGGCCGCACTCTACACGAAGAATGTGGTGAAGGCAGCGCCGGTGCTGATCTCGGCCGCGCGCACCCAGGATGGGTTTGCGCAGGCCATCCTCGCCAATTGCGGGTGTGCCAACGCTTGCACGGGAGAGGAAGGGGTCGTGGCAGCGCGGTCGACGACGCGGTCCGTCGCAGAGGCCCTCGGCATCGATGAGGCGCTGGTGTTGCCCGCGTCCACGGGGGTGATCGGCACGCCGCTGCCCAAAGACAAAATCCTCGCGGCCGTGCCCGAGCTTGTGACGCGGCTCTCGGCAGAGGCGCACGAGGATTTCGCGCAGGCCATCTGCACCACGGATCGGTGGAAGAAGGTGGCGGGCTGTGCGCTCGGCTCGCGGTCGCGGCTGCTCGGCATCGCGAAGGGAGCGGGCATGATTCACCCCGAGCTCGGTTACTTTGCCCCGGAACCCAGCACCGGGCTTCATGCCACCATGCTGGCGTTTCTGTTCACGGATGCGGTGGTGTCCCAGGAGATACTGAAACGGGCGCTCGAGGCGGCGGTTGAGGAGAGTTTCAATGCCGCGAGCGTGGATGGGGACACCAGCACCAACGACACGGTGGTGGTGATGGCCTCCGGCAAGAGCGGCGAAGAGGTGGGGCAGGCGGAGCTCACCCGGGCGCTCACGGTGGTGTGCACCGAGCTCGCGGAGTCGATGGTGCGCGACGGCGAGGGCTCGGAGCATCTGGCGGAGCTTCTGGTGAGTGGGCTTGGTTCGGATGCGGAGGCCCGGCAGGTGGCGAAGACCGTGGCCACCTCGCTTCTGGTCAAGACCGCCATGGCTGGCAAGGATCCGAACTGGGGGCGGTGGCTCGGCGCCGCGGGTCGAGCCGGTGTGGTCTTCGAGCCAAGTCAGGTGGAGCTCCGCATAGAAGGGATTACGCTGGTGCGCGGCGGCATGGGCGTGCCTGGACTCGACGAGGCCAAGGTCAAGGTCGCGATGATGCAGCCGCGGTACCGGGTGGAGCTCGTGCTCGGCCAAGGTCCAGGCCACGCACGCTATTTCATGACCGATCTGGGGCATGCCTACGTCAACGTGAACGCCGATTACCGCTCGTGAGAAGCTGGTTCTTCGCGGCTCTCTCGCTTCTTTGGCTCGCGTGCACGCCCGCGCGCGGGAGCATCGGCGCGGTGCTGGCGCAGAGCCCGGAGGGTGAACTCAGGCTCCATCACGTCGAACGGGGGCTAGCCGCCGATCGCGCCGGCCTCAGCCAGAACGATCGGATCTTGCTCATCGACGGCGAGGACGTACGCGGGCTCTCCGAGGCCGAACTCCATCGCAGGTTGTCGGGAGAGGTAGGTGAAGAGGTGAGACTCACGGTGCTTCGGGGCCGCGAGGTGCTGAGAGTCACCTTGCGCCGCACACCGCTCCCCCGAGCCCCCGCCGAGTAGGCAGCGGGACTATTTGGCACCAGGCGTGCATTGAAGAAATGTGCGACCGCACCTCATCGTGAGCGGCAAACGGCCGTTCTCGTCAAAGGGTCCTTCCGTTCTGCGTGTCGCAAACAGGTGACCATGCTGGCCTATCCCGAAACTGACGACGAGCGCAATCGAAGCTCGATCCGTCCCAGCGGACGCAGCCATGTGGGGATCCGTGCGCTGGGCAGGGATGATCAGCCGCTGGTCGCGCGCTGGCTGGGTTCCCCGGAGATGGTGAGCCTCTTCGGGCCGGCACGGGGCTCTGTGAGCTTTTTGCGCGAACCCCCACCGGGTGCGGGGCAATACCTGATCGGGATCGATGAGAGCCCGGTCGGGTATCTGCGGTACTTTCCCCTCGTCGAGCACATAAGGCGGACGAGCGGCCTCGGGGCAGAGCTTCCCTCGACGACAATCGAGGTCGAGCTCTTCATCGCCGAACGCGAGCTTCGCTCCCTCGGAATCGGCTCGGCCGCCCTCGAACAGCTCCGTGGGCTCCTCGAGCTCGCAGGCGAAGTCACGCCGGTCGGACGCTGCGCGGCGGGCGATTTCGCCACCCGACGCGCCTTCGAGAAGGCGGGCTTCCTCAGGCATGTGTTCTACGAGGATCCGAGCCTTGGGGCTGCCGTCGTCATGTTGTAGCTGCGGCACGGACCGTGACACCCGGATCACGGTGCATGGTCAGCCGGACTCGCCGCCGGTGCCGATCACGATCCCGTAACGCTCTCCACCGCACTCCACCGTCCCGGCACAGTCGGCGTCCGCGCAGTCCGTAGCTCCATCGAGATCGTCGTCGTCACCATTTTGACAGTCCTCCGCCATGGCGATCCCATAGTCGGTCGCGACGCTACACACCGAGGCGGTGGCACAGTCGGTGTCTTCGCAGTCAACGGCGTTGTCAGCGTCGTCGTCGAGCCCGTCGGCGCAGTCGGTTTCCTGCATGGCCACGCCATAGAGAACCCCACTCTGACAGGCATCGTCGTTCACACAATCGGAATCGGCGCAATCAACCGCCTCGTCACCGTCGTTGTCGAGCTCATCGGTGCAGTCGGATTCCATGAACACGCCGTATTCGACGACGATCGATCCGCCGAAGCCCGCGTCACCGGCGCTCCCGGCCTCTCCAGCCACGCCGCTCGCACCGCCTGCGCCAGTCGCGCCCCCCGCGCCAAGACAGCTTGGCGTTCCCGTACAGTCCGTATCGTCACAATCAGTCAGGCCGTCCCAATCATTGTCTTGTTCATCGGTGCAATCGGTCTCGTAGGGGATCCCGTAGGCAACGCCGATCCCTCCGATCCCCTGGGCTCCACCCAGCTCCTCTGAACCACCCTGGGCCGAAGCGGTGGCTCCCCCCTCGCTCGCGCTCTTGCCACCGAGTCCGGCCGCACCACCGCGTTCGGTCGTGGTCGTACCTCCACCCGAGCCCGAGCCTCCTTGAGTGACAGAGCCCCCGACACCCACGGAGCCGCCGCTGCTGACGGCGCCGCCCGCTCCCAGTGTGCCGCCCGCGCCCACCGAGGTGCAGCTTGGATGCTCCACGCAGACCGGGTCGTCGCAATCGACGAGCCCGTTTGTGCCATCGTCGACACCGTTCGTGCAGTCTTCGGGATCGTAGACGATGCCGTACAATGTAACCATGCCACCTTGGCCGAACTCCGTACCGGCGGTGCCACCCGAACTGATGGTTGCCCAACCACCGAAACCCTCACCACCTCCGGAGTCCACGACGCCCGCCATCCCGCCGTCGCCCTCGGCGTTCGCGTCACTGTCAGCCTCGCAGCCCGAGAGGGCCAGCATCAAACCAAGGGTCGGCGTCGCGAGCCGCGTGCGGCACCATTCCGACCACGACAACCGCGGTGCGTGCGGATGCTCTCCACACAGCAACTCGAGATACTCACGAAGGAGATCGGAATGATGGTTCTGTGGCATGGATCACCTCGACGGATCACAAGGACCCCGACGCACAAGGCCTTCCCGGAACGCCCAGCTATTTTCTCCTAAATGGGGGGACGAGGCAACCACAGGACCCAAAGAGGGCGCCGAAGCTCCGACACACCCACACATGGGTGCCAATCGGGTGCGTATGAAGGTTCGCAACCTGCGGGGCCGTTCTGCAAGACAGCCGAGAGTTGCCTTGGCCGACAGCGGCCGACCACGGCCGACCACTCTCTCGACAAAAGTGCCCTATCCAATGGAGATGAGCTGACATTTCTTACCCGTCAGCTATGATTAATTGTTCCGGGTGCCGGACGTTCAGATGATCTGAGTGCTGGAGCCTCACCCCCAACCCTGGCCGACTCAGCGCCTCTCGCGACACGGAAACGATTGGCTGTGACTCACTCCTCTTCCCAGAAAATCACCCACGAGGGGCCCAAGGCGGACACTAACGTGACCCCGTTGCCCCGGCGGGCGCAGGCGGGGGACAACCCGTACCTGGCAGGAGAGGTGATCGGCGACCGGTACCGGCTGGTTCGCGAGATCGGCAGCGGTGGAATGGGCGTGGTTTGGGTGGCCCACTCGCTGGTGCTTGGGGTGGACGTGGCCCTCAAGTTGATCCGAGCCAGTGTGGCGGGTCCGGCCCTCTCCTCGCGCATGGCGCGAGAGGCCCACGCTGCCGCGCGTCTCGGACACCCCGCCTTGGTGCGGGTCTTCGACTTCGGATGGACGAGCCGTGGGGATCCGTTCTTGGTGATGGAGCTGGTGCTCGGGGAAACACTGTCCGCGTTGCTCGAACGCGAAGTGCAACTCCCGGCCATCCGCACCGTGCAGCTCCTCCTGCCCATCGCCGATGGGCTGCGCCTGGCGCACGACAAGAGCATCATCCACCGCGACATCAAGCCGGAGAACATCTTCATCTCGTCGGAGGCGCTCGGTCGGGTCCAGCCCAAGCTGCTCGACTTCGGGATCGCCAAGATTGGGCATAACCGCGACAGCCGTCTGACCCAGGTCGGTGTGGTGTTGGGCAGTCCCGAGTACATGTCGCCCGAGCAGGCCCTCGGCCTCGAGGACATCGACGAGCGCACGGATGTCTGGTCCTTCTGCATCGTGCTCTACGAGATGCTGACCGGCACCACCCCGTTCAAGAACGCCAACTACAACGCCCTGATGCAGTCGATCATCAACCGAGCGCCCTTGCCACTCGCGCGCTTCGGCATCGCAGACGACGACCTGTGGCGTGTGATCGAGAGGGGCCTCACCAAGGATCGCGATCAGCGCTGGGCCAACATGACCGAACTCGGTGAGGCGCTCGCCCTGTGGCTCTACGAGCACGGCATGAAGGAGGACATCTCCGGCAACTCCTTGCGTGCGGTGTGGCTCGACATGGGGCTCACGGGGGTAAAGGTCGACATTCCCGAGTCAGCCTTCCCGAATTCGTCCGGCGGACGCCGGGTCGCGGCATCCACTGCAGACGATCTCGAGGTGCTCCCGCAACAGTACCTGCTCACCGACAGACCCGAGCCCAGCGCCACCCAGGCAGGGCGCCGGGCTCGGAAGCATCAGTGGAGCTGGCCGTTCGCCGCGGCGGCGCTCGGCGGCGCGGTGTTGACCGCGCTCATCATCGCGGTCTGGCCGAAACCAGAGCCACTTCCGACCGTGGTGGCGCCCGTCCTGCCCGAAGGGCCTGCGGCGTCAGCCTCCGCTTTGCAGCCATCGCCAAGTGCAGCAGCCGCAGCGTCAGCGGTCGATGACTACGCCCACATCCCTACCATGCCGCTTGCCTCGACAGCCAGCTCGAGTTCGGCGCGTCCACTCACGCGGCCAGCGACCAAACCGGCTCCGTCACCTCGTCCTACCCGCAGCGGAAAGCGCAATCATGATTTTGGGTTCTAGGTACCGCCGCGGTGTACAACGAGCCTTCGCCCTCAGCATGGCAGCTGGGGCGCTCTGCGTCATCGCGACCGTACCCTCCACCGGCTTCGCTCAAGCAGGTTCCGCACCAGATCTCGAGGCAGAGAACCGCACGCTGGCTCGGGAGCTCGCTCTCCAAGGGGCCAACTCTTTCGACGCGGGAGATTTCGTCACCGCTCTCGATCGCTTCTCGCGTGCCCACAGCCTCTTCCCGGCACCCACCCTGAGCATCATGCTGGCCCGCAGCCTGGTGCGGTTGAATCGTTATATCGAGGCCTTGGATCGCTATCAGGAGACACTGCGCACCCCGCTCGACAACGACGCTCCCGAGGCATTTCAACAGGCGGTGTTGGATGCGCGCAAGGAACACGAGTCCCTGCGCCAACGTACCCCAAAGGTAGTGATTCGGATCGTGACCAGCGGTGCGCTCCCGAGCGATCTCGAGGTACTCCTCGACGGAAAGGCGGTACCCGCTGCGCTCCTCAACGTGCCACGACCAATCGATCCCGGTGAGCATGAGGTCCGCGTCTCCACCCCACGGCATGCGGAAATCATCAGGAAGCTGACCACCGAGGTCGGTACCGAGCAGCTCCTGGTCATCCCCCTTTCTCCGGACGAGGCAACCGCAGCCAAAGCGGCCGCCAGCACTCGAGAGTCTGCCAGGCCGTCCCCGCCTTCCCTCTCCGAGCCCGACCCAGAGCAGCCGCCCGCACACAGTCGTTCCCTGGCCTACCTGGCCTTCGGAGTCGGCGCGGTGGGCACTGGGCTTGGCGTCATCACGGGGCTGATCGCTCTCGACAAGAAGTCCGATCTCGACCGGGTGTGCAACCCCGGATGTCCCGCCGAACACGCTGAGGACGTCGACTCCTTCCGTCTGAATCGCACCCTGTCGTACGTGGGTTTCGGCGTCGGGCTGGTCGGGGCAGGCCTCGGCACCTATCTGGTGCTCGCCGGTCCTCCCGAACAGCCTCGCGTCGGCCTTGCCCTGGGCCCGACCCAGGCTCGATTGCTCGGGGTTTTGCCATGAAACCACGATTCGTGATGCTCTGTGGTGGTGGCTCGGCGGAGGTCCTCTTCGCCTTGCTGCTTGCTTCGCTTCTCCCCGGATGCCCCGTCTCCGACTCCTACTTCGTCGAGAAGAGGAGCGACGCAGGCAACGCCGGGGACGCAGGCAACGCCGGGGACGCAGGCAACGCCGGGGACGCAGGCAACACCGGAGACGCAGGCGACGCTGGAGACGCAGGGAGTTCGGCGGGGCGCAGCGGGGCGACCACAGTGAGTTCGGGCGGCAGCGCCGGCAGCGAAAACGCGGGCGCGAGCGGCGAGGGAGGGAATGAACCTCAGGCGGGTGAATCCGCCAGTGCCGGCACCACGAGTTCGGGCGGCACCACGAGTTCGGGCGGCACCACGAGTTCGGGCGGCACCACGAGCTCGGGCGGCACCACGAGCTCGGGCGGAGTCAGCGCCACCGGCGGAGCCGGCGGGAACGGCGGAACCAATGCCGGCGGCCGCACCGGAACTGGCGGTCTCACCGGAACTGGCGGCCGCACCGGAACTGGCGGTCTCACCGGAACCGGCGGAGCCATCGACTGCACGCCCACGAACTGCGATGGCACGTGTTGCGACAACACCTGCGTGGATGTAACGATTGATCCGGACAATTGTGGCGCCTGCGGCCATGCGTGCCACGAGGGCCGCGACTGCGCCGACAGCACCTGCATAGGCGGCTGGGCCACCATCTCTGCTCCCCCTGCCTCCTTCGTCGCGCGAGAGCGTGCCGCGTCAGTCGCCTTCGAGGACAAGTTCTTCATCTTCGGCGGCGTCGACGAAGAGGGAACGCCCCTCGACGATGGCGCCATCTACGATCCCGTCACTGACACCTGGACGCTCATCGCGATCGCCCCAGACGCCGACGACACGAGTGCCTCGCCTTCGGCACGAGCCTTCGCCACTGCGGTTTTCACCGGTTCACGGATAGCTGTCTTCGGAGGCACCGACGACAACGGACAGTCCGCACTCTCGGACGGAAGCCTCTACGATCCGGAGACCGACAGCTGGGAGGTGCTTCCCCAGGCCAATCGCGGGCACATTGGCCCGGTGGGCATCGCCAACGGCACTCACCTGGCCTTCTTCGGAGTCTGGGACGTCGACATGCAGATCTTGGGCTCGACGCAGCGGCTGGCCATGAGCACCGAAATCTGGTCAGACGGCATGGCCTACACCGCTGCGCCGGCCGGGCGCACCGATCCGGCCTGGGCGGTCTCCGACACCACCATGTACCTCTTCGGTGGCGTGGTTCTGGGTGAGCCCGGGAGCCGTGCCTTCTCGTACAGCCTGGACAACAACTACTGGACCGAGATCAGCAACACCACCGTCGGCAGCCCCTCCTCGCGCTCCGGCGCCTTCGGCGTCTGGGGCGGCAACGCCTGGTATATCTGGGGCGGCCAAGGCGCCACCACAACCATGAAGACCGGTAGCTACTACCTTAACAGCTGGTGGTACCAGATGATCAACCCGGGAGCGGAGATCAGCGCCCGTTCTGCACCGTACCGGGAGACGGGTTGGGCCTTTGCCATAGCCCAAGGTGATCTGGCATTTCTGGGCGGGCGCGACAACGCCGGCCAGTACCTGAGCAACGGCGCGCGCTACACCGTGGTGGGCATGACCGGAGAGTGGGCAGTGATCGACAACTGGCTCTCGGGAGAATCCCACGCCTTCGGTGTGGCCGGGAAGGCCGCCGGCGAGCTCATCGTCTGGGGCGGTCGAACGGGCACCAGCAGCGCCAGCCTGAGCCGAAGTGGCGACCGCTGGTCACTCTGAGCGCTGGTCGACGAGAACCAGCCGCAGACGACCGGTCGCAAGTAAGGTCTGCGCCTCGTCCCGGATCTCGGTCTGCCAGAGCTGGGTGGTACGGCCACGGGTGAGCGGCACCGCTACGGCCAAGAGCACCCCATCACGCTTGGCCTTGATGAAGGAGGTCTGATTCTCCACCCCGAACACCACCTTCCCGGGGGGTGCGGACAGGGTGGCCCCAAGCGAGCCGAGGGTCTCTACCAGCGTGGCATAGACACCTCCGTGCACGAAGCCATGGAGTTGTCGGTGACGCTCGTCGAGCACCACCCGACCCGTCACTCTCTCGCTCGAAACCTGCTCGAGTTCGAGCCCAAGAGACGCATCCCAACCGGTCGGGCTCGGCG
This sequence comes from uncultured Polyangiaceae bacterium, assembly GCA_964396375.1. Classification (GTDB taxonomy): domain Bacteria; phylum Myxococcota_A; class Polyangia; order Polyangiales; family Polyangiaceae; genus FEN-1139. The sequence continues at coordinate 11,330 of CAYNEY010000023.1, forward strand.
CCCCCGAGAGTTCACCAGCCCGAGTGCGCGCCTCGTCGTTCATACGGTCACCGATAGCACAAGGGGGGATTCTCAGGCGGCATGCTTCCTCCGATTCTTCATCCCTTGGGCGAGTTCCTCGAGCATGCGCTCGGTCGTGTCGAGATCGACACAAGCATCCGTGATGCTCTGACCGTAAACCAGCGTCTCCCGCGGCGCCGGCTTCTGGGAACCGGCTACGATATGGCTCTCAATCATCACCCCGGCGATGTGCGGGGAGCCGGAACTCAACTGCGCGGTGACATGGGCCAGCACCTCAGGCTGGCGTTCGTGGTTCTTGCCGCTGTTGTCGTGGCTGCAGTCGATCAAAATCCGAGGACAACCGCCCGAAGAAGCCAGGCACGAGGCAGCAGCCTCGATGCTTGCTGCATCGTAGTTCGGACCCGAGGTTCCTCCTCGCAGCACCAGATGACAATCCGGATTGCCGGTGGTACCAACGACCGAAACCCGTCCCTGCTCATCGACCCCGAGGAAGTGGTGCGGCCGGGCCGCCGAAACGATGGCGTTGACAGCAACCTCGATACCGCCATCGGTCGCATTCTTGAAGCCAACCGGCATGCTCAGGCCAGAGGCGAGCTCACGGTGAGTCTGACTCTCGGTCGTGCGCGCGCCGATCGCCGACCAGCTCACCAGATCAGCGATGTACTGTGGGACGTTCGGATCCAGCATCTCCGAGGCCGTTCCAAGCCCAAGCTCGGCGACACCCCGCAAGACACCGCGGGCCATCCTGAGCCCGAGCTGGATATCGTAGGAGCCGTCGATGTTGGGGTCGTTGATCAGGCCCTTCCAGCCAACTGTGGTCCGAGGCTTCTCGAAATAGACGCGCATCACGATCAGGAGCTGGTCGTCGTAGCGTTGCCTCAGACGGGCCAACCGCGTGGCGTAGTCGAGCGCCGCCACCGGATCGTGGATCGAGCAGGGGCCGACCACGACCAAGAGCCGAGGGTCGCGTCCCCACAGGATCTCTCGGATCTGTGTGCGCGTCACGCTGACCAACTCCGCTAGGGAGTCGGTCAGCGACAGTTCGGCACGGATCTGATCTGGGGTGAGCAAGGGATTGGTCTCTCGAACGCGAAGGTTGTTGGTGATGATCATGAAGGGAGCCCCAAATGCCGAAACCCCCGGTCGCTGGCCGCGATCCGGGGGTTTTCTGCTTCAATTGGACTCGTCTAACGGCGAGGCATCCCCGGGGAGCGCGGCCAAAAGGCCGACCCAAAATAGAGATACCAGCGATAGGAACGAGAACCAGACATGGACGGGTCGGTTATACACCCGCTTCTCGAGAGCGCAAGTACCCTTCGTCTCATGGTCGAGCCTGAGCCCCTTCTTCAACTGACCGAGGCGTTGAGCGCGAAGTATCACCTCCGGCGACAGAAGCTCATCTCCGTTGCGCAATCGCTGAGCGAGAAGCTCGACGCGTATCTTCTCGCGCGCGAGACGGCGATCGCGCTCGAGCTTGCCGAACTCCATGACCTGCCACGACCAAAGAAGACTGCCGATCCGCGGGCGTGCGCGGAAGCACTGCTCGCGTGCGTACGCGAGCTTCCGGAACTAGAGGAGCGCTCTGTCGGGACCCCTCCCCCCTCGCTCCCAGTGAGCATGCCGGCATCGAAGCCCCTAGCTTGCGCGGCGGGCCCCGAGTCTGTCGAGGACTTGCCACGCCTGCTCTCTTTGACCAGCCAATCGCCTCTGGTGATTGTGGGTGGGACACCACACCCGGAGCGCCTCGCCCATCTCCCCGCGGAGCTCCGAGCGCGGATTGAGTGGATCGACACTTCACGCCAAGGGACCCATGCCATCGGCAACCTGGAGCGTCGAATCCGCGAGCGGCGGCTCCTCGCCCTGCTCCTCCTCGAAGAGATGGTTCAACACCGACACTCCGATCCCCTGATCAGCGCGGCGCGCTCGGTAGATCTGCCCATCGTGTACGGCGGCCGCGGTGGGCGCGCAGCGCTCCGCGCTGCCATGGCCGAGCTCGATCAACGGCTGTCTACCTCTTTCCCCTCTTCACCATGACCCGAACTGCCGCCTTCTTTCTCACGCTCGCCGTCCACCTGCTCGGCTGTTCGAGTTCGACGCCTCCCTCCGCGGCCGTGCCACCCAGCCAAGAGGCCCTGGCTGCTCCGAGTGCCGCTCAGCCTCACGCTGCGCCGCGCGCGACAGAAAGCACCGTTCTACCCCACCCCGCAATGGTGACGAGCTCCGTCAGGAGCCCGGAAGGGCGAGCGAGCATGCAAGACTGTCCGCCGCTCGCGAAAGGTGAGGCCGAAGAGCCTCACCCCTGCGGGTCACTCGCCTGCCGCGCGTACACGAGCCCGGAGGCGGCCATCAGCGCGGTCTTAACCGAAACCAATCCGAGGATCCTTGCGGTTGGCGAGGCTCACCTCCGAGCGGAACTCGCCCACTTGACCTCAACAACCCGCCGTTTCTCTGAGCTTTTGCCCCTGTTCTCGTGTCGCGCACGACACCTCGTGATTGAGCTGTTGCTCGGCCGGAACGATTGCGGCGACAACCGGGTCGAGCGCACCGAAAAACTCCAGAAGCCTGTCACCCAATCTCAAGCCAACTCGAACCAGAAAGATTTCGTCGAGCTCGGTTTCGCGGCGCAGCGGGTCGGGATCGCGCCGCGCGCGCTCACCCCAAGTTGTAAGCTCTACGGTCGAGTGAGCGCAGGCGGGCAAGACTCGGTGATCGCCCTGCTCGACGCGATCGGGGAAACGACAACCTTGTCCCTCGCCGAGTTGCTCGAGGTGACGCCGAGTTCAGGTCCTGGCTCGTTGCTCTTGGCCTACGGCGGAGCGCTCCACAACGACCTTCAGCCGCGCCCCGGCTTCGAGCAAGCAAGCTTCGCTCCGAAACTCGATGCACGCACCGGCGGCCGTCTGATCGAACTCGATCTGGTTCTGCGCGAACAAATCACCGACCGCGAGCCCTGGACACAGCAGCCCTTCTTCGCCGCGTATGAGCCCACGCAGGCTCCGGAGCGGGCGCTCCTCTACCGGACTGGGCCCCGCTCCTATACGCTGGTTTTTCCGCGTTCGCCGTAACCTAGAGCGCTTTTCAATGGCGTGGACCGCCATTGATTGGCTCCGCCAATGCTCTCTAGCTCACCTGCTCCTGCTCGATGGCAAATACCAGTTCTTCGGGACAGAGCGCCCGGAGGGCTCGAACGCCACGGTTGCCCTCAGGTCGCGGGATCCCGGAGGGCATGAAGCCGGTACTGAGCAAAGTGCGGCAGATCCAGGCGAGCCGCTCGGGATCACCCTCGGGCGCCACCCGCGCAAAGAAGACCTCCGCAGCAGCATTGGCCACCTTCTCCGAACCAAAAGCCAGACAGAGCGCCAGATTCCAGAGCCCCTCGTCGTGGCGAAGCATGTCCGGACGGGTGCGCTCCAGGCTCTCGAGCAGCACCTCCTCGTTCGGCAGCGCCACCCGCTCCCCCACCAAAAAGTACGACTGGAACCGCTGGCTCCAGTCGATGGTGGGCGCACTGTCATCGAACACCACATCAATCCCGATCTCGTCATGCGCGATGTCGTCATGACTCTCGCCGGCGCCCTCCGACACCCGAGCCCGAGCCATGGTCATCGAGTCGTTCTTCTGCTCGAGCCGATGCCGCGAGCCCGACAGTTCCTTGGCATCCGCGGGACCATAGGCCGGCGCCGATTCGGCAAGCCCACTCACCAGCCCTGTGTCCGGCTCTTCACCCATCTCCGAGTACTGCGCCTCTCGGATCGCGACCGGCGCCTGGGGAGGGATCGAACGGGCTACGGCTGTGTAGAAGTCTTCGACCATCGTGAGGTGCGACCACTCGCTCGCCCCGACCTCACACACCAGCGCGTCCGCGGGGATACGACCGGTCTCTATCCCTTGGAGCACGGTGTCGGTCGGAACTGGTCCCACCGTCTTTCCAGCCACAGCAACCCACCAGGTACGGGATTCGGCAGCGTCAGTCATCATAGCGATTCATTCCCAAGCGTGCGACAGCCCGAGCACAGAGCACAGGACCGGCCCCGCCCCAAGCGGGGTTCGGCGAGGACCGCCAAGCTTCGTTGTCCTCGCGCCGTCGGCGATGAAAGAGAAAAAGAGACACCAAGCGAGAATTTTTTCTACCCTTCCGCACCCCATCCGTCAAATCGGCCCGCGGTGAGAAATCCACACTCGGGTTTGGCTCGCGCTTGCATGGTAGGGTCGTTCGCGCCCCGTCGCCTGCAGGTGGGCGTTGGCACCCGAAGTCACTGAGTCTAGAATTTTTCGCTGCTCCTTTAGCGGAGCCTCTGCTCCTCTCTCCCTCCCCCAAACCTCATCGTCGCTTCCTGGAGAGTCGTCATGCGCATCGCCTCGAACGTGGTCTTCGCCCTGATCAGTGCCGCCCTTGGCTCCCTCGTTACCTTTGCTTTCGTCACCTGCAAGGCCGAGCGCTCCACGAAGCTCGACGCCCTGGCCACCACGGTAGCCCAGAGCACCTCAGAGCCCCAACCCAGCGCGAGCCCGAGCCAGGCCGTGCCGACACTTCCGAGCGCAACCCGCACGGAGGACGAACGGAACACCATCAGTGTGTTCCAGATCGCTGCACCAGCATGCGTCTTCGTCACCCAACAGCAGCTGGTCGTCGACTACTGGGCACGCGAGACCCATGAGGTGCCGGCGGGCTCCGGTTCGGGATTCCTCTGGGACGACCAGGGACACGTGGTCACCAATTTCCACGTGGTCGCCGAGGCCCAGAAACTCACCGTCACGTTGCACGACCAACGCACCGTCCCAGCGGTGGTGGTGGGCACCGAGCCACGGAAGGACATTGCGGTGTTGCGCATCGAATCACGGGGCCAACCCCTGATGCCGATCCGTCGGCATGCGGGACGCGTCGATTTGGAGGTGGGTCAGAAGGTGATTGCGATCGGCAATCCCTTCGGCCTCGACCAGACCCTCACCACCGGCGTCATCAGCGCGCTGGGACGCCAGGTGGACGGCATCGGCGGCGTCAAGATCCGGGAGATGGTCCAGACCGACGCGGCCATCAATCCCGGCAATTCGGGCGGACCTCTGCTGGACAGCTCCGGGAGACTGATCGGCATGAACACCATGATCTTCTCGAGGAGTGGCAGCTCTGCCGGGATAGGCTTCGCGGTTCCGGCAGCCACGATCGAGCGGGTGGTCCCCCAGCTCATCCGTCACGGGCGCGTCGAACAGGTCGGGTTTGGGATCGAGATCGATCCTCAGCAACGTATCGAACGCCGCCTGGGGCTGAGCGGGGTGGTGGTGCTGGCCACCAGCCCCGAAGGCCCGGCACGCAAAGCCGGGATGCGCGGACTCGCGCGCACCGCAACCGGACTCGAGCTCGGGGACGTGATCGTGGCCATCGATCAGAAGCCTGTCAAAAACTACGACGACCTCTACAATGCTCTGGACGGACGACGTCCCAGCGAGCGGGTAACTGTCACCCTGGTTCGAGAAAGGAAGCGCATCGATCTGTCGATCGAGCTGGTGACTTTGAAGTGATCACACCGCCTCGCCAACCTCACACGCCGCTCACGGTGGTGACCCACGACCGTGATGTACTCGGTCTCCGCTACGTCTACCCGGTGCTCTCGCGGCGCTCCGGCGGAGTCTCGATCGGGATCAATTTGAACCCGAACAACGCCTGCAATTGGCAGTGCATCTACTGCCAGGTGGAGAACCTGACCCGAGGCCAGGCGCCACGCATCGATCTCAAAGAGCTCGAGCAGGAGCTCGAGCTCGTCCTCGACGGCATCCTTCACCACGACTGGCTCAGCCGGTGGTTTCCGGCGCCCACGCCCGAACTCAAGGATCTCGCGCTCTCGGGCAACGGCGAACCCACCAGCTCCCCCGATCTCCTCGCGGTCCTCGATCTCCTCGGGCGCCTGCGCGACCGCTTCGTGCTGCCCGCCTCGGTCGCCACCGTGCTGATCACGAATGGATCGCTCGTGGACCGGAGCGTCGTAAAGGAGGGCCTAACGCGATTGGCCAACCTCTCAGGGGCGGTCTGGTTCAAGCTGGACGCGGGAACCACCGAAGAGCTGTTCGAGATCAATCGGACCCACACCGAGCTACCTCGACACCTGAACCGCCTCCTCCAGTGCTCGGAGCTGTGCCCCACCTGGATCCAGAGCTGCTGGTTTCGTGTGAGGGACGAAGAACCCTCTTTGGCGCGGGTCACCGCATATCTAGAGGCGCTACGCTGGGCGCTCGACCACGGCGCCCGCCCGCGCGGGGTGTTGCTCTACACCATCGCACGCCCCTGCCTCCAGCCGACAGGCGGTGACCTCACCCCGACCTCTCGGGATTTTCTGGTGACGCTGGCAGAACGGACCCAAGAACTCGGCCTCGTGACTCGAATCGCCGTGTAGCGCCTCTGACACACGAGCATCCGCAACCTTCCTTCCGGATACCGAGCGCAAACCCTCCCCTCATGACTGGGGCCTCCTCCCGGGTGCCGCCTCCGAACCACCGCTCTTCCAGGAGAAAAGCCGCGGCGATTGATCTGACGGGAAAGGTCGTCTAAGCTCGCTTTCCGTGTGTGGAGCTCTCGTTCGATGGACAGTCCTTGGCTTTGGGTTGGCCTGTTTGGCGCTCGCGCCGGATGTGGCCGCGGAGCCCTCTCTGTCCACCGAGAGCGAGGATTCGGACGCATCAGGGATCGTGCCACCCCGGCCGCGCCTCACGCACGTAGAACCCCCTGTCGATCCCGAGCAGACGGAGCTCGTGCTCCTCGAGCTGGTGGTCGATGAGCAGGGTCGCGTCACCGAAAGCCGTGTGCTCGAGGGGCCCTCTCCCTTCGCCGAAGCCGCGCTTTCGGCAAGCCAAGGTTTCGAGTTCGCGCCGGCGCGTCGCCTGGGCAGGCCAGTGGCGGCGCGCATCCGCTTCCTCGTGCGCTTCGAGCCGAGCGCTGAAATCCCGCTGCCCGAACCGACTGCAGCCAACGCACCTGTCCCCGCGGCCGCGTCCGTTCCCACACGCGTCAGCACTGAGCCCACCATCGAAGTCGAAGTGGTCGGGGTTCGTCCTGCCTACGCGACCTCAGTGATCACCCGCACCGAGACCCGTGAGCTGGCCGGAACCTTCGGCGATCCGCTGCGCGCCATCGAGTCACGTCCCGGCGTGATGCCGGTATTCTCCGGAGTTCCGTATTTCTTCGTGCGCGGGGCCCCGCCAGGCAACGTTGGTTTCTTCTTGGATGGTGTGCGCGTGCCGCTCCTCTATCACGCCCTGCTCGGCCCCTCAGTCGTGCATCCAGGCCTGATCGAACACGTGGAGTTCTACGAGGGTGCCGCCCCGGCGCGGTTCGGTCACTACGCGGGCGCCATCGTGAGCGCCGAGACCAGACCGCCTCTGACCCGATTGGGCGGCGAGGGCAATGTGCGGGTCTTCGACGCGGGGGCTTTGGTCGAGACCCCGTTCGCCGACGGCCGCGGGCATGGCTTGATCGGCGGGCGCTACTCCTACACGGCGCTCGCCGCATCTCTGCTCAGCGACGCCCACCTCGAATACTGGGACTACCAGGCCCGGGTGGACTGGAACACGGGTCACCATGGAACCCTGTCGGTCTTCGCCTTCGGAGCTTTCGATCTGTTCGAGGCCTATGATGGCCAGATCAACCGGGGCGGAGGCCTGGAGTTCCATCGCGTGGACTTCCGACACGACGTGGTGAACTCGACCACCGATTCTCGCGTGGCGCTCACCCTCGGCTATGATGAAACCGCATCCAACGCTGGTTTCCTCCACGACGAACTGGTCAGTGTCCGCTCGCGCACGCGTTACCGCCCTACCCCGGAGGTGGGTTTCGAGGTTGGACACGACCTAACCCTCGACTCCTACACCATCAACGTCGATCCGACCATCGCAGCTGCTGACGACATCGCGATGCTCTTCCCCTCCCGCACCGACCTCTCCGCAGGCCTGTTCGGTGAGCTTCATCTCGCTCCGAGCCCTGTATTTTCCATCGCCCCGGGCTTTCGCGTCAACGCCTATCGGATCCGCGAGCGCACCGCAACCGCAGTCGACGCCCGCCTCTCGGTGAGCATGGCTCCGCGGCGAGGGCTGGTGCTGACCGAGTCACTCGGCCTCACGCACCAGCCACCGAACTACGTCCCGCAGGTTCCCGCGGCCCAGGTGGGCAGCCTGGAGGGAGGCCTGCAACAAGCGGTGCAGGCCTCGAGCGGAGCCGAACTCGAGCTGGGCTGGGAGGTCACCGCCAGCGCCACCGCGTTTCGCTCACAGTTCTTCGATCTTCTGGACCCGATCGGGCGTGATCACGATTTCAGCTTCGATCCGGCAGTGTTGACCCGCCGCGAGCGGGGCTCGTCCCTGGGACTCGAGCTTGGTCTGCGCCGGCCGTTGACTGAGCGCGTGGGCGGTTTCGTTTCGTACACGCTCTCACGCACCGAGCGCAGCGACGGCGCACGCGAGTCGCTGTCCGCCTTCGATCGCCCCCACATCCTGCAGGGGGCGCTGGCGCTCGAGCTGTTCTTCAACATACGCGCGGGGCTGAGGGGTGTTTATTACTCGGGGGTGCCGGCGCGCCGGATCCGCGAGAATGCCAGCCGCTCCGTGTTCGGGGATGCCGATCGCGCCCCGGGATTCTTCCGTCTGGATGTGCGGTTGGAGAAGCGCTGGCCCATCGCCGGGCGCGGTTACTGGGCACTGGTGGCAGAGATGCTCAACGCCACCCTCTCCCGCGAAGTCACCTCACGCAACTGCGTGCATGGCGCCTGTGTCGACGAATACTCGGGCCCGGTGGCGATCCCGAGTATCGGGCTCGAACTCTACTCCTACTAGCGGCTGCTATCGACCAGCGGGGATCATGAGCGCTGGCCGCCCTCATGATGCCGACGCTTCTCCTCATACATCCGCACGTCGGCTCGGGCTATGACCTCTTCAATCATCTCGCCACGCGCCGGATCATAGTCGGCGATGCCCAGGCTGAAGGCCAAGGGAAAACCGATATCCGAGCGCTGATTGGCCTCGGCCAATCGCGCACCAAGGCGTTCCCGCACCAGCGCCTCCGATTCCTCCCCGGTGCCAAGGGCAAAGACAATGAACTCGTCACCACCAAGACGCGCGATCACGTCCGAGTTACGGAAACAATGGCGTAGCACCCGCGCCGTCTCGATCAGCGCCAAGTCGCCGCGATCATGACCGGAAAGATCATTGATGGTCTTCAGATTATCCAGATCGAGGAAGACCACCAGACCCTTCTGCGCGCTCCGATCCAAAACCTTGATCTGCTGGGTGGCGATGGTGAGAAACCCGCGGCGATTGTACAGCCCCGTCAGCTCGTCGACCAAGGACAACGCTCGCAGTTCCTCGGCCTGTTGCTCCAGCAGCTGCCGGGACTGTTCGCGCAAGGTGACGTCGCGGTAGGTGAAGAGATGACCAACCAGAGTTCCCGCGACACAGAGCGGTGCGTACAGACGCTCCAAGATCTGCATCGTGGCCCGCACCACCAGCTCAGGCGGGCTGCGCTGGGCGTCAGAACGCAGCGCAGCCGTAGCAGCACCAAACCCCTCGGGATCGAACACCTCCTCCGAGAGTCGCCTTTCGAGTTCATGACTGGTTCGCCCGAGCCAGATTTGCGCTCGCTCATCCACACCAAACAGACCGAGCAGTCGCTGGTTGCAGATCTGGATCACCCCACGGTTGTCTTCAACCAGCATTCCAGCGTCGAAGTTCTCTACCAGGGTGCGCACCCGAAGGAATGAGGGGCAGTCCCCTTCGGTGAGTGGACCTTCCACGCTGTGCGGCAAGTGAAGTGTGCTGTCCCCGAGCAGCGGCGAGCCCTCTTTTTGCATGGCAGAGCTGTGATGGCCGCCACCCTGGCTCAGCAGGCGCTCGAACAGGACCGCCACCTCGAGGGCTGCCTCCTCGCGAAAGCGCACGATGTCCCAACGTGTCCGGACCTCGGCGAGTTCGGTCAAGAGGAGTTCCGTGGCATCCTCGACCGAGGGTTCTCGCTCTCCGAGGGTGAGCCCCGGCGGCATCAGCACCTCCAGACGGATTGGTGCGTTTTCGCCCAGTTCGCCGAGGAGCCAGCTGCCCACCATCCCGTCCGGCTCCACGCGTTGAACGAAGCGCACCTCGGGTTCGTGGGGAGTGACACGGTTGCCAGCGGAAACCGGCGCCCGGTGGCTGACCCAAGTGGCCTCGAGCAACTCCTCTCCCGCCGCATCAACCCCGAGCAGGAGTTGTTGGCGCTCACCGATGAGGAGCCGAACCGAGCGAGCCAGGAGCGCCCGACACAACAACCGAAGCAGGCGCCGAAGTCGCACGCGGCCAGTCTGTTCGCGCAACTCTTCAAGGAACGGCACGCGCGCTCCGCTCTCACTCGACCAATCCGCCGGAGCACCGCCAGCGCTGGCGCTCGGAGGACAGTCCTCTGGGCAGGAACTCGAGCGTCCCATGGATGGTACCTCTGCTCCAGACGGCACTGACGGGAGAAAGGATTAGCCTCGCTGGGGGAGGCCTTGCTCGCTCAGTCCATTTCCAGCGACTTTCGACCCCCCGAGGACTCCCGACTCTCCGGCCACTTCTGCCTGGAGCTCAGTCCACGCGGAACCGAACCCCATGGGGAGAGCTCCGATCGGAGCTGACCCGAAGCTCGTGCTCACCCGGCCGCAGCGTCCAGACCCAGGAAAAAGGCTGAGGAAGCCTGCCCGAATCCTCTCCGTTCAGCTGGTAGCGGACCCAGTGCGTGCCCGGTGGAGGCACGACGCGAAACACCAGGCGTTGGGAAGAGGCCTCGCGATGTGGGTCGATAGCGTACACGGCACCCTCCTCGGGAGTGACCACAGAGATGAGGCTCGAGGTGGTCGAGGCCCTCACCGGCTCCTCGGTTGGGCACCGGGGTGAGGCGCGGTCGGGCAGCAACGGGCGCCCTGAGCGGGCAGCCCAAGCTCGCGCCGTTTCCGGAAACACCTCGACCACCTGCTGGCGTCGATCCGCACAGCCTGGCCCCGCAAGCAGCCCATTGTCGGGATCGATACTCACGCGCCGGTGGAACGCACACCTCTCCCGCGGTCGGCGCCCGGGCTGCAAATGCTCGACGACGGTGTTCGGGCAAGCGTCGGTCGGAAGTGCCCCGCTCTCCCGACATACGGTCACAGAAGTGAGCAACTCCGGTGCGAAGAGTGGGGCGAAGGGACGGGTACTCATGGCGTGAATCAGGATGCGACGCATCAGTGGCACCGCGCCCACCAACCCGCTTGTGCCGGATTTCATCGGCGAGCCATCGAAGTTGCCGGCCCACACCGCCACCGTCAACGCATGCGTCACGCCGATCGCCCAGTTGTCGCGGTGATTGGTGGAGGTTCCCGTCTTGGTGGCTGCCGGAAACGGCAGCTCGAGCGCGCCGTGACGGCCGAAGGTGCCAGCGCGCGCCAGATCGTCGGACAGGATATCGAGGATCTCGGCGGCCACACCCTCGGACAGGACGCGCGCCTCTGTCTCGGGTGGTGGCATGAGTTGGCGCGAAGAACCATCCACTCCCTCGCGCACGAACCTGAGAGTCCGCGCAAGCCCACCGCGAGCGAGTGTGGAGTAGGCTTCTGCCAACTCTTTGAGCGTGACCTCACCGTCCCCGAGGGCAAGCGCGAGACCGTAGGTCTTGGCAGAGCTAGTCAACGACGAGAACCCGAAGGAGCGCAGGGCGCGCAAGGTGGGCTCGATACCGCTTCGTGCCAGGACCTCCACCGCGGGCACGTTCAACGACATCGCAAGGGCCTCTCGCAATCTGACGGGACCGCGGTGCAGCCCATCATAATTCTTCGGTGTGAACGGGCCATCCTGAGTGGAAAAGGTCGTCGGCACGTCCCACAGCATCGAGTTTGGCCCGAGCCCTGCTCGTTCGAGCCCGAACGCGACCACAAACGGTTTGATGGCGCTTCCGGGCTGGCGGAGGGCAAGGCAACCATCGTTCTGACCGAGGTGCTGTGCATCGAAGAAATTGGGAGAGCCAATGTAGGCGAGCACCTCGGCGCTCGCGTTCTCGACGACCAGCGCCGCAACCGCGCTGCCCCCATGTGCGGCGAGTTCGGCTGCGGCCTCTTCTGCCATCGACTGAACCGCCCCCTGAAGCGGAGCGAGCAGAGTGGTGGTGAGCCGTCGAGCTCGACCAGCGCCCCCCGTCCATCCTTCAAGCTTACCGCGGGCGAGGGCGCGCGCCAAATGGCGAGGCTCCGCCAGAGATTTGGGCCTCCGGGTAACCAGCGGCTCATTTTGCGCCCGCGCCACCCGCGAGGGCTCGACCAAGCCACGCTCCTTGAGCACGCGGAGGAGCTGGTCGCGGCGCGCCCGCGCCCGCTCCGGAAAGCGGCGTGGATCGTACTTGTCGGGACCACGCGGCATCGCAGCGAGCAGCACCAGCTCACCGAGCGAGAGTCGAGCTGGCTCGGCATCGAAGAAGGCCCGACTGGCCGCACGCACCCCGCGCAGGTTGGGACCAAAAGGAACGTGGGTCGCATAGGCACGGAGGATGGCTTGCTTGTCGAGGGCCATTTCGATCCTGAGCGCGAGCAGGAGCTCCGACCATTTCCCAGCCAGGCTTCGCTCCCGCGGAACCAAGCTGCGGGCGAGCTGTTGGGTCAGGGTGCTTCCACCTGAAACGACCTTGCCTGCGCGCAACCACTGCACCGAGGCCCGAGCAATCGCCAGCGGATCGAAGCCGGGATGCACGAAAAACCGTCGATCTTCGGCCACCAGCAGCGCGGCCGTGAAGTCAGCCGGCAGATCCTCGGGCCGCGCCGGAACGCTGAAGGTTCCGTCCGCCGCCAACGTGCGCCCGAGGTATCGCCCCTCGCGATCGAAAAACTCCACGCTGCCCACACCTGAGCGAGCATCTGAACCGAGCTCGGTGGGCAAGGGTCGGGTGACGGCGAGCAGCACGACCAGCAGCGACAAAAGAAGGAGCGCTCCGGCGCCCACCCAACCCCATCGCCGAACCTGTCGCCATGAGCCGAACGAGCTTCTCCCTCGGGCGAACGACACCAGGCACCGCCATGGTCCCTTTGGCTTCTCTCGCTTAGCGCACATCGATCGGCCGTGGCTCGGTGGTCCCGAAGAGCTCTGGGTACACCATCGACTCGACGCGAGCCGCAGCAGCCGTGCTTCTCCCCCGATGGGTAGCCCGGAGCAGCGTGCGATACCGGTAGATGCCCGCTCGGGCGTGATCGACGAAAAATACCGTCCGATCGTCGTAGAGTTCACGCCGCGGGGCGCTCGCCCCATATCCTTCGCCGAGAGGGGAAGGTCGCTCAGCGTCCCTGAGCCAAGCACCCGTGGTCGAAAGCTGGGTGTCGATGGGTTCGAGCCCAGCTGGGAGTGGGTCTTCGATCACAACGTAGTCCCGTGGTCGCGGGATCACCACGGTGAGCTGTGCCTCGAGGATTTGACCGACGGCCACCGACTCTGCGACGGGCCGTCTCTTCGGCTGGGATTGGCCGGCGCCCCGCGGCTCGAGGACCAAGAGCTCACGCTGGATCGAGAACCCAGCCTCCTTGGCGGTCTGATTCAGAGTCTTCGGTAGACTGGTGAGCACGGCCTCGTAACTCAGCTCGCGACTTCCCTCACTCTCGATGAGGAGTGTCTGACCCGAGGCAAGTGCCATAAACGGGAAACGGAAGCTCCGTGAGGCAGGGTAGGAACCGAGCGACAGATAGGGCCCCGATCCCAGCTCGCCGAGTCCCACTCGGATCCGAGCTGGCTCAGCATCGGGGGTATTCTCTGACTCAGCCGCCATCAAGGCCAAGAGAGCAAAGGCCGTCTCTTCCGGCGTCGCCCAGGCGCCGTCGCGGCGCTCTTCGAGCAACCCCATCACCAAGGGACGGGCCAACTGGTGGCGCGGCTCCGCCATCAGCACGGCCCTCACCACCAACGCCGTGGTGCGCGTCGCGCTGTCCATCAGTTCGGGCTGCGTGGCAGGGTGACGGCTCCGCACACGTGCCAATCGCCCGTCGACCGCGATCCGGTTCATGAGCTCGCGGAGCAGCACCTGCGTGGCCTCCGCGTCGCGCGCACAGCCGGCGTACGCCGACAACAAGAAGGCCTGTGCGTGGTCCAGAAGCTCATCGCGTGCCTCGAAGAGCCGAGACATGCCCGGAAGATCAGGCTCACCGAGCGTGCAGAGCACGTCCGCCGCCGCCGCCGCCAGGGTCTGCCCCCTTTGCCGCGCCAGGTCGTTTTCGGTGGGCAGCGCCTCACGGAGCCGCTCGCGGAGGTATCCGCGAGCACGCTTGTCCACCTCGGGCTCAACCGGCACTCCGAGCCTTTTCACCAAGCCCAGCGCTCGGCTCGCATGCACAGAAGACCAGGGTTCGCTCCCGGACTGTTCGGGCCAGAGAGAGAACCCACCATCGGCACGTTGGCGCGCTACGATGGCCTCGAGATCGCCGCTCAGCGCGCCTTTGACGCGTTTGCCAGAGAGGAGCTGTTCGGCACCCAGGCCAATCACCTTGCTGGCGAGCTGTTCGGTGCACCGGTGGGGATACGCGGCGAGTCGCTCCAGGCTGAAAGCAGCCCCGCCCAGCAAGCTCTGATGCACCTTGACCTCGAGCTGCCCAAAATCGGGCCGCATCCCCGAGAGCTCGCCGAGACGCTCCTTCACTTTGCCGGCGACCACGCCGCTCGTCGCCACCACCTCCGGAACGAGCGGCGATCGCACCGCTCGCTCCAACTGTACCCTGTCTTCTGCCAGCTTCTGCCCCGTACGCTCGTCGAAAGCCTCAGCGAAGAGCTCGAGCCTAGCCCTTTTGGCACCCGTGACCTCCACCAGGAAGGGGACATGTTGAGACTTTCCTCGCTCGAGCACCACCGTGGACTCGGCCTCGGCCGGTGTCAGCCCCGTGCCGCTGAACCTGAGTCGCACCCGCGCTCGCGCGAGGGTCGGCGAAGAGAGCAGGGCGCCGAGTTCGAGGCGATCGGACAACCCAAGGAAGCGCGGAACCATCGGGCGGATCACCAGCGGTTTTGTGGCGGTGACGGCACCCTCGGCGAAACCGAAGCGATCGGCACCTGAGCGCCCCAAGGCGAAGAGCCGGTAGCGCGTGATGCTGTCGGGGAGCCGAAACTTCGCTTTGACAGCGCCGTTCGGATCGGTGATGAGTCCAGGCGCGAAGAAGGCGGTGGGGCGAAAATCTCGTCGCAGACCTGCACCAGACGGACCCATCCCACCACCACCACCAGCCTCTCCTTTGCTCAACCCGAGCATCTCGCGCACCAACCGCTCGGAGGCCGAGCTCAACTGCTCACGGTTCTCGAGGGCCAGCACGCCGAGCGGACGTGGTTCGAAGAAGGTTTGACTCGGATCAATGGTCTCAGCCTCGACCAACGCGAGCACCGCCTCATCGACCGCCCACAACGTGGCCTCACCCAGAACCGGACGACCTTCGCGATCGCGCAGGCGCGCCATGACCTCGAGTTCATCGCCGGGTCGCGCCTCCCGCGTCTTCGGCTCGAGCTCCAGGGTCAAGCGACGATCGCTCGAGTCCACGCGAAGCTCCGTCCATCCAATACGGTAGCTCGGCGCTCCGAGATCCGGATGGTTGCTGCGGGGCACAACCGTGCCCTTCCTGCCCGAGACCACGTGCAACGAGACGAACACGTTGGGCCGCGACCCTTCGGTGATGGGCACCGACAATCTCGGCGCGCTCCCCGACAAGCCAACCAGCTCGACCGAGTGCACATCAGCCCGCGACACGGCCAGGATACCTCGCGTTTCTCCGAGATTGGCGCGCACCAGGATCTGGGCGGTATCACCGACATGATAGCTTGCCTTATCGGGCACGAGCTCGATACCGTGCGGATCCTTCGCTCCCCATCCCGATGCGGTGGCGCCCCCCGCGATCACGGGCACACTGGCCTGGCTCGATCGGCTTTGGCGGTCCCGAGCCCGAGCCAAAAAGAGGTAGTACCCAGCCTCGGGGAGGGTCACTCGACAGGGCACGGCACGCTCAGCGCTCACCGCCGTGCAACGTCCCACCACCGTATCGACCACCTCGGTCTCGGAAGTGGTACCGCCCTCACGAACACGCTCGGCGGTCACCCAAGTGCGTCGGATCAACTCACCCTCGACGGCGCGCCCGGAAAGACGACCACCCTCGGGGGAGAATACCGATACCAAAAAGGCCTGCTGCGAGGGTGCCGCAACGAACCCCGATGCGGGCCGCTTGATGCCTACCAGGCCATCCGCCGGAAACACCTGCACCGAGGCTGTGCCGAGCGCGGGGTTCTGAGCGCTGTCGGTCACCTCCACCTCGAGATCGAGGCGCTCCGGACCGCCCCCGGGCACGCCTTCGGTGCCTAGCTCGAAACTTTGGCGACCTTGGTCGTTCAACACCAGGCGCTCTGCGCGAAGCACCCCGTGGGTCTCGAACGGGGTGCGTTGACCCTCGTAGTAGCTCCTGGCATCGGTCACCACGTCAGACTCACCGGGGGGGGTGAAGGTGAGCGGTGCGTAGCGCGCCTCGAAGCGCAGTTGTTCTCCGGCCACCGGCATCCCGAACAGGGTCTTGGCGTCGATTTCCAGCCCGAGACGCGCCCCGCGTACGAGTCTACTCTCTGCCGGTCGCACGGCGACCTCGAGTTCCGCACCGCGGTAGGCAGCCACCACCACCCGACGCGTGGCACGATGTCGCTCACCCTGCACCTCGAGTTCGAGGGAGTACTCCCCAAGCTCGGCGCTCGCCGGCAAGAGCAGCTCGACCGAAGCCGAACCGAAGCGATTGGTGGCAACCGCGCGCTTTGCCACCACCTTGCCGCTCGGCGAGGAGAGCGAGAAGACCACCGGGTGGGCTCCCGCCACCGCCAGCCCACGCAAATCTTCGCGGCGCACCAGGGCCTCCGCGTACAGCTTCTCTCCCGGGCGGTAGATCGGGCGCTCGGAGAACACCACGGCGCGCAGCCCTGGTCGCGCATCGCGATCGGCCAGGACACCCATCCGCCATTCTCCGATCAGGTCACGGAGACGTACCCAGGCGTGATCCCGCCCATCACGCACCAAGAGCGCGGCATCAGCCTTCGGATCGTCGAAGGCCCGCTCCGGGAGCATGCCCGGCGGGATCTTCACCAGGCCATCCGCGTCGGTCACGAGCTCGGGGGTGGGCTTCGCGCCGCGCGTGACCACACCGACGAACGCACCGGACCGTGGCGTGCCATCGGAGAGGCGCGTCGCCCACAGGTACCCGCCGAAACGCCCGATGTGGGCCGATATCCCGATGTTGGTCCGCGCGAACGTGAGAGTCTGCGTCATCGGCTGGGCGGGTTCCTTGCCCTCCGCCAAGGTGTAGCGGAGCCCGAGCAAGGAGATCCCTACGTCGTCGGCGCCATGCTCCAACCCCAACCACTTCACGAACAGTTCATTTTTCGGGACCGACGCGACCAGAGCTGACTTCTTGAACCCCGGGTGCCGCTCGGGCGCGTCGTCGAGAGCCTGCGCAACGAGCTTATCGGCTCCGTCACGCCAGAGCTCCTCGACGCTGACCGCGCCGTTCACGACCTCGATAGCCTTGACGTTGAGGGAGCCCACCGGCACCTCCGGGCTCCGCCCGAGATCGATCACATCACCGGTTGCCCCTACGGCCACCCGCGGCATGAGGTCGTCGAAGACCACGCTCTTCGAGAGTGGCGCCTTCAGACACTGACCGTACACGTCGCAGAGCCCGGCCCCGAGACGCACCTCCATGGTGCTGCCTGGGGTGAAAGGGCCGTCGAACCAGAGATCGCGAACCGTATCGTTCGGGCTCACCCAAGTCGGGAGCTTCCGAGGCTTGTTGGCGAAGACAACTCGACCCACCAAGCTTCTTCCGCGCACCGGATTGGTGAAGGTGAGCCCCACGCTGCCCTGAGCATCGCAGGTAGTCTTACCCTCGGGCTGCCAGCAGCTCACCTCGCGGAGCCCAAGAGGCCCGTAGCTTCGGTACCGCCCGCGGTGCTCTTCGATCGTGGCACGGGGGCCCTCCTCTCCCACGAGCCCCTTCGCCAACACCAGCTCCACGCTCTGATTGGCCGGCAAAGGCTGCACCGGCACCACCTCGAATCCGTGAGGTTGCTCGGACGGCGGGAGCGCTCGCACCGTGATCTCGACCTTCTTCCCACCGACGAGCAGGCTGAGTCGCTCGCGCAGACGCTCAGCCAACACCGGCTGGGTGAAGCCGACACGAAAACGCGAGTTCGGCGAGAGCGCCTGCTCCTCGCCGTCGGTCCGGACCTCGAAGTTTGGCGTGGGTGTGGGCGTGGCGAAAGTGAACCGCGTCGCCTTCTCGAGGGGTGCCCCGTCGACGGCGGCCAAACCCGCCGGCACTTCGACCACGAACTCATTACTGTAGGGTAGGCGTCCCGCGTCGGGCACGAACACCACCGCTTGCGTGCCAAGCCACGAGAAGTGCCCCGGCACCTTTGGGCTCAGAGTGATGGGAAGAGAGACGGCCTCTCCCGCCTCTCCAAGTCGCCGCACCGGCCGTGAGAAGACCAGGCTCAACTCCTGGTCGACCGTGCTCTCCCCCACCGGACCGAAAAACGAGATCTCGAAGGGTTGGGGTGCCTGCTCACGGTCGGCTGCAGAGCTCGAAAAACCACGTCCAACCACGGGCTGTACCGGCGGCGTCGCGGGTACGCAGGACAAGATCCACAACGCCCCAAGGGAGAGAGCATGAACGCAGAGCTTCGGGATTCTCATGGCTGGTTTCCGCCGCGAGCCTGGGTGCCGCGAGCGTCACCGCACAGAGTACACGCACCGCTCCCCTTCGCACCATGGGGAGCGAAAAAGCCGGCTGTTCTCGGGATGCTCCCCGAGAAGCCGGTCTACCGGATGATCAGGTCACGACAGGCCGAACCGCAGGCGTCTCCGTCCAGACTGTTGCCATCGTCGCAGTCCTCGCCGGGCTGCACGATCCCGTCGCCACAGAACTCCCCGAGCACGCAGCCAGGGGCACACTCGCCGTAGCCGCCATCGTTCACGCCGTCGTCGCACTGCTCACCCATGCCGATGACCCCGTCACCGCAGAAGGCCACGCAGTCACTGCGCACGGTCTGAAAGCCCGCCAAGGTGAGCTTGAAGCTCGAGCCTTCCATCTTGCGCTCGGCGTGGAACACCTTGATGGGGTAGATGAGGCCGTCGGTCATGCCGTAGGTGGCCGCGGCACTTTGGTCGATGACCACCGAGCCATCCTCGGGAATGTGGATCCCGCCCAGATCGACCGCCAGCCGCCCATTGACGAACACCCAAACGTCGTCATCACCCAAGAAGTCGAGGCGGGCGGAGCTCGAGGCGTCGTACTTGAACCAGTAGTTGACCTCGGTGGTGAAGTAGAAGTTGTGGATCACCGGCACCTGGGTAACGTCTTTCTCCCAGGGCCAGCTGTCGTAGCCATACGAGGGGGCGATTTTGGCCTCGCCGAGACTGGCGGCGTCCGCCGTGGTCAGGCCATCCACCGGGAAGAAGAGCGGGTTTCCGTCGTAGGTTCCCTCGAAGAAGAGGCCGTTCCAGCTCCCGTTTTGCTCCACGCAGCTCACCAAGCTAGCCGCGTTGGTCTGGCAGGGCGTATCGCCGTACATGAAGGTGCAGGGCACTCCATCCAGCTCGCTGCCCACGTTCCCGCACCACTGGGGGTCGCTCAGCGAATACCAGGGCTCCCCCTGGGCCCCGTAGCGGTTCACGAAGCCTCCGCTGCCATTGGGCATCAAGAGGATCTTGCCGGCGAGCGCGGTGTTGACCGGGCCGGTCCGGTACCACTGGGAGAAGCTCTCTGCGGAGGCGATGCAAGAAGATGAGCCATTCGCCAGCACGGGCTTGCCTTCACCATCGAGCTGAGCGGCCACGATCCCCTTGGCCCCGGTCGCGCACCCCTCCGCGAAATCCGAATGACTGGCGGCAAAATCCCGGTAGATGGCCGAGACCCGCAGCACGCACTCGCCGTTGATCTTCTCGCAGCTCGCATCAGAAGAGCAGTCGTAGTTCGCCTCGGTGGTGCAGCTCGACGAACAGCCGTCACCGTCGACCAGGTTGCCGTCGTCGCAGTCTTCCCCCAGCACCAGGCCGTCCCCGCACTCCGAGGCACACTCCCCATTGACGCACTGGGGCTCCCTTTGGCACTCCTCGTTGCAGCCGTCGAACGGCATGGTGTTGCCGTCTTCACAGGCCTCGGCACCCTCCAAAACTCCGTCGCCGCACACCGTGTGCGTGCAGGTGCTCGGACTCCCCTCGCACTTCCAGGTGACCTCCACCTTGCAGGTCGAGGAGCAGCCGTCCCAGCTGTTCACATTGCCGTCGTCGCACTGCTCAGGAAACACCACCGCGCTATCGCCACAGCGCGCCACGGGAACGCAGGGCTCCCCGGGGATGGGGCAGGAGAAGCCCGGTTCCACGCCCAGACAATTGCCCGCGCAGCCATCGCCGTAGGAGAGGTTCCCGTCGTCGCAGGCCTCGTCCGAGGTGAGGATCTTGTCACCACAGCCGGGGGTCGGATCGCCAACGGGGGTCAACCCGGGGGTGAGATCGACGGGGCCGGTGGTTCCGTCTGTGTCGTCACCATCGGTGCCGCCAACGGCTCGTCGACCATCAGTCGCCGAACAAGCAAAAAAGGTGAGCCCACCCAGGGTGCAGAGCAGAACAAGGATAGAGGAACGCATCATCGGCATCTCCGTAAGCGGTGTCCGAGCATGGACGCCAATCACTTCTGATTATGGCATGGGCCCGAGCCTCCTTCGAGGGCACAATTCCGCCCAGAATGCAGGATTACAGTGAGTGTCCAGGATCCGGCGACTTTCGGCTCAGCCAAGCGTGGTGTCGAGCACCATCATCACCACAAAGCCGAGGATCAAACTGAAGGTGGCGAGGCGCTGATGTCCGCGACCGTGCGTCTCGGGAATGATCTCGTCACTGATCACGAAGAGCATGGCTCCGGCGGAGAGCCCGAGCACGAAGGGCAGCGCCGAGCCCACCAAGGCCGCAAGCCCAACCGCCAGGAGCCCGCCCACGCCTTCGAGCAGCCCAGTGCCAAGCGCGAGCAAGAAGGCCTGGGTGCGAGTGTAGCCAACGGCGAGCAGCGCGCCGGCGACCGCCAGCCCCTCCGGCACGTTCTGAAGCCCGATCCCGAGGGCCATGGCGTGCCCGGGGTTCGCGTGCTGCCCCAAGTACGAGACCCCGACTGCCATTCCCTCGGGCACGTTGTGCAAGGTGATGGCGATCACGAAGAGCCACACCCGTGCCAGACGCTGCGCGGACACACCTTGGCGACCGACCACGAAATGCTCGTGAGGCACCACTCGATCGATGAGGGTGATGACCACCGCTCCTACCACGATCGCGAGCGCCACCATGAGCGCCGCGGGCACCTCTTTCATCCCCCCTTCTTGTGCGATCGCGAGGGCGGGAACGATCAGGGAAAACACGCTGGCGGCGAGCATGATCCCGGCGGCCAGGCTGAGGATCATGTCCTCGAGGCGCGCCGAGATCTTGCGCATGAAGAACACCCCGATCGCACCCAGGCCCGTGGCCGCTCCGGCCAGGGTGCTCGCCAGCAGTCCCATGACCGCACCGCTCATGACTGCCCCCTTCTGTCACCGAGTGCGAGGCCGAGGGCCTCGCGGATACGCAAATGGGCCTCGGAGACTGAGAAAGCCAAGAGATCGCGCACTCGCTCGGTGGGACGCAATCCGATGGTGGCCCGGCTCTCGATCGTCACCTGGCGTGCCGCAACGGTCAGATCCGAGCAGGCGAGCAGACCTACCCTTCCCGCGAAGAGCTCGAGATCCCGAAGCATGCCCGCTGCATCAATCACCACGCCGTCTTTCATGAATCCCTCCACCAGTTCCGTCAAGCGAACCTTCGAGGATAGCTCCAGCGTTTGGTCGAGCTGCTTGGTCATGGCAATCGCGTCCGAGGGAAGACTCCGCGGCATACAGAGACCAATGGCCGCGGCCACCAAGGTCGTGAGCTCGGCCACGCTCGGGAAGAACACCGGGAGGCGCCCGAGCTCACCCTCCAGCGCAAGCTCGTAGCCAGCACGAAACAGAAGCTCCGCCATGCTGCGCCCACGGAGCATGCCGGCGCCGAGCACGACGCTCGGTCGCTCGGTCATGGGGTGAGCCAGGGCATAAGCCGCCGTCTTGTCGATGAAGAGATCCCGATCCCCGAGCCCGAGCAGACGCGCGACCCAAGCGGTGGCGCGCACGGCTGCGACCGTGCTCTCTTCGGGCCGCTGCCGCGTGCTCTCATCCAGAAGCACGATTTGTTTTTTGGCGCGGAGCTCGCGGAGCCGGGCCTCTACCGCGGCGTCGTGGATAACGGCGAGGATCGCCCGAGCTGCATGACTCGGTCCTGGACGGAGATCGACGACGATGGACGCGTCGAGACCACGCTCAGCGCTCGGTACTCCGGCGTCCGCGTACTCTCGGTACAGCGCTTGCTCCGTGTCCTCCGCTTCACCCAAGTGCACGAGGGCGCTCGCCGCGAAAAAGGCGTTCGCGCGTTGACCACGGCCAAGCTCGAGACCGAGGAGCGCTCGGTAGGCAGCGGGCTCGGTGGGCGTGAGGCGGATCGCCTGCTCCAGGTAGCTCCGCGCCTGCTCCCCGTGACCGTCGGCCTCGAGCAGGCGCGCGATGGCCACGCGGGCCCCGGCATCGTCGGGAGCAAGCTCGAAGATGCGCTCGAAGGCGGCGCGCGCCCCGCCGAAGTCCGCCAGCCGATCCTCCCGGTGACTCGCCAATTTGCGGAGCAGCACCAGCTCTTCCTCGCGGTGCGCCCCGGCCCGGAGCCGCTCCCACTGGCGCACCAGGGCGCGCTCCAGTCCCTCGACGTCTCCAGCCTCGACCAACACCGCCTCGATCGCCGAGAACGCGCCGGGCACCGTGGGGTCGTCGGCGATCGCCGCTTCGAAGAGCGCGACCGCGCGCTCGGTGTGGCCCACGCGCGTGGCGCAGAGCCGCGCCGCATGGGCGAGCGTGGCCGCGCGCTCCACCGGATCACGGGTGAGTTCCGCGAGTGCCACCGAAGCATCGACCGCGCCCGACCAGTCGGATGTGGCCTCGAGGAGCGCGCGCAGCTGCTCCCAGAGCTCCCGATCCTGTGGCGACAGGGCGAGGGCGTCGCGCAACGCGGAGAGCGCCGTCATCACCGCGTCGCTCACGACTTCGGCGAGGACGTGCACCCGCGCCCGATCGCTCTCGCAGAAGCGGAGCATGCGCTTCCTGAGCGCGGCGGCCATAGCGCTGTCCCGGAGTTCCTCGGCGATCGCCAGACGTTGCGAGAGCGCCGCTCGGTGTTCCGGCGAGCTTCCCAAGGCGAGATCGAGCCGTGTCCCTGCCAAAGCGAGCTCTCCCCGACGCCGCGCCAGAAGAGCGAGGCACACCAACACCTCGGCATGACGCGGGCTGCGCTCACTTCCCAGACGACGATCCGCCTCGAGGTAGACGCGCTCAGCCCCCTCTGAGTCACCGCGATCCAAGAGCCCGGACGCGAGGCGAATCGCTTCCTCGATGTCCTCGGCCGGCGTGCCCCCAATGGTAGCCGCGGGCGGAGCGGCATCAGGCAGAGTCGATTCGGGATGAGTCGCCGCAGGCGAAGCCACCTCGGGCACGGTCGATTCCGACTGGGTCGGCCCAGGTGAGGCGGCCTCCGCCGGGACGGCCGCGCGTGGCTCGGGCAAGGCGGGCTGATCGTCGAGAGTCCTCTCGAGGACTTCCTCGTGATGGGGAGTCTGCATCGTGCAACCTTCGCACCACCCATATCACTGCTCCCGCAACGTCCAAAGCTCTCCGCGCCGCTGCTCGCGAACCGCCGTCGGCCCACAGGCCTTGACTGCTCCTCTCTTGCTCTCGGAGTACCCCCTGGGGCAAGGTTGCCGAGCGGTGACCAACCATCCTCCCGAAGATGTCCTTTACGTTGGGCGCGGAGCGTTGATTCCCCATCTCGGGGGCTGGCTCCTCGTCATTGTCACCCTCGGCCTCTTCACGCTCTTCTTCGCGCTCAAGCGGCTGGGGCGTTCCTACCGGATCACGACCCAACGCATCGTGCTCGAAACCGGGATCTTGAACAAGCGCCTGGAACAGCTCGATCTGTACCGGATCACCGATTTTATCGTGGAGCGCCCCTTCGCCCAGCGCCTGGTCGGAAATGGCAATCTCGTCATCCGTTCCATGGATCCCACCACCCCCGAGCTCAAGCTGCGCTACCTCGACACCGACGTGGTGGCGCTGTACGAGAAGCTCCGCCGCGCGACCGAGCAGGAGAAGCAACTCCGCGGCGTGCGGGTGGTCGACTACGATTGAACTCTTGGCTCCTGCAGCGGCACGGCACATTGTGACTTAACAGCCAGAGGCGGCTCTGCTATGCGGACCCGATGCAACGAGTCTTCAGCAAGAAGCAGATCGTCACCCGCTACGAGAAGAACCCGATCATCACCCCCGACATGTTGCCCTTCAACTGCCGGGGCGTCTTCAACAGCTCGGTGGTCAAGCATGATGGACGCTACGTGATGATTCTGCGCTGTGAAGGCTACAATTTCTTCAATTTCTTCGTCCGCGCCGAGAGCCCGAATGGGTTTGATTCCTGGAAGATCGGGGAGGTGATCGAGCTCCCCGAGGACGCCGAGTACAAGAAGTACGCCCGGGTCCAGTACGACCCCCGTATTACCCGGGTGGACGGCAAGTATTACATCACCTACTGCGCGCACAGCAACGAGGCGCGGATGGCGCTCTTGTCATCGACCGATATGGCCAAATTCGAGTTCGAGGGCTTCATCACCGGCCCCGGCTTCCGCAACACCGTGCTCTTCCCCGAGAAGATCGACGGGCTGTTCACCGCACTGGAACGCCCCAACGCGCTCGGAGAGATCTGGACCACCCAGAGCCCAGATCTGCACTTCTGGGGCAACCAGAAGCGCTTGATGGACAAGGGTCAGTGCTCGTTTGGCTGGGGAAAGATCGGCCCGTCTGGCACCCCGATCAAGACCGAGCGGGGTTGGCTCATCATCTTCCACGCGGTCTCGGTGGTCTGCGACTACGAGTACCTCTACCACGCTGGGGTCGCCCTCGCCGAGCTCTCGGATCCCTCGCGACTGATCCGGGTGGGAGACGAGTGCATCATGACCCCAGAGCTGCCCTACGAGAACATGGGGCACACTCCGAACTGCGTGTTCGCGTCATCGCATGTGGTCGAGGACGACGGGAGCATCAAGATTTACTACGGCGCCAGCGACCGCGTGCAGTGCGTGGCCACCACCCACGTCCGCGACTTGCTGGAGGTGGCACTCGAGCGCTGAGGGAGGGGTGGTGACAGAACCACCCACGAAGACAATCAATCGATCCGAGAGAGGTCGAGAATGAACCGGGCACGCCCCTTCTCTGCGTAGATTCGAGCGCTCGGCTTCACCTGCCGTACGAAGAAGCCACGTTTCTTTCCCGCTCGGTGGGCCCGCTCTACCCGGGTGGAAAAGGGCTTGAAGTACGAGGGGCGCGCCTCGAGGCGGTCTTCTTCGATGATCAGATGGCTGACACCGAAACCATCCCGAAGCACACGAAGGGGACCCGGATCACTGGCGAAATAGGCGTCAACGAGGGCCTCCATGCGCGCTCGTGTCATCAGCGTGAAGCCTGTGTGATACGGCATGTGGAGCTCCCGCGTCAGAAACGCCGTCCTACGACTCGCGAGCGGCATGCCGTTGATCACACCATCCGGCCAGCCAGCGACCAGAGCCTCCTTCGGAAGAGTGCTCATGAACCGCAGGATACGTTGATCGTGCTTCGGCAGAAGCCTTCGGAGTCCGGCCTCCGGACGCCCCCGGCCTCCGTAGAACCCCAGGATCGAGATCCCGAGCAGCACGGCGGGGGCCCGTGCCATGGCAAGACGCCACCATCCACGCCCAATCCATTTCGGGTTCAGCGGTCCGAGCCAGGCACAGCAGGCCACGATCACGGTCAGAATCGGCACCACATACTGCGCGTAGCGTTGTGGGATCACAAGTCTTGGGGTGACTGCCTCAGCAAGCGGGTACGCGACCATCAGCGCCGCCAGAAGAGCTGCCACGCGCCGGGCTGATGGCACCGGTTTCCAGGCGAAACGGGCGAATCCCAAAAGGGCGATCGCGAGCAGGCCGGTGAGGCCAACCCGACCACCGAGCGGACTGTTCTTCGCAAACTCAGCCAGAGTGGAACTGATCGGCGTTCCCCCACCGTCCAGCGTCGCACGGGCCAGGGAGTGCGCGGCATTGGTAAGCGGAGGGAAGGGTGGACGATCGCCGACACCTAGCCGCCCGCCAGGGCCAGCTTCAGGATACTCCGCTATCATGTCCGGCGTGATACTCGCTCCGTAGGGTTTCATGCGGAGCGCGAAGGGGGCAAGCAGTGCGGCAGACGCCAGTGCCGTCAGGGTGAGAACCATCAGGCGTCGACGCATGGTCCAGGTCGTTGCCGAACCGCGATCGGCTGCGGGCAGAACTATCAGGACAAATCCAAGTCCGAGCCCCCCCACCACAGTTACCACTGGGTAGAAACCCGCGCTGATCACGGTCAGGACCGCCACCCACCGGATCTGCCCGCGCGCCAGGCAGGCGGCGATCCAAGCGATCAGAGGATAGGCAAAAGCGCGGGGCAGCGCCCCGGACATGGAGGCAAAAAACGTGGATGTGCTGAGGCACAAGCAGACAGCGAAGAACACCGCCAGCCTCCCGCCGATCCGATACACCGCCACCCCCACCCCGACGATGGTCAGGATGAACAGGGGGTAAGCCATGAGCTTGCTCAGCATAAGAGGATCACCGAGCTGTGTCAGAAGGAAGAACAACCCTCGGTAGAGTTCCCCGGTACCTCCAATATGATAGTGGCCGAGCACGTCGTTGCGAAAGAGCTCCGAGTCCACCCAGCCGTAGAAGTTGTAGGTAACGATCCGCGCGTCGTCGCACAGCATGGTTGGACTGAGCGAGTTCTGGACGTGTTTCGACCAAGCCGGACCAAACAGCACCACCCACACCATGACCATCACGGACCACACACGTAGGGACCGGGACACAAGGAACTCCGCAAGACGGTTTCGAAACAGGGCACCAGACCGACTCATGGCGACAACGGTCGGGCACGCTAACACACCCTGAGCCCAGCGACGCGTGTTGTGGCGGAAATTGCCCCGTGTTCACACCACGGTGGCGTTCCGGCCGTAAAATGCTGTAGCTCCCCTGGCAGGGTCCATGAAAAACCTCCTCAGAGTTCGGTCGGTCACCTCGGCGTCCCCGATGCGTGCGCCCTCGCTCTTGCTCCAATTCGTTACGCCCCGCGTGACAGCTGGTCTGCTCCTCGTTCTTGGCGCGTGGCACCGCTTGGACGACCTCTCGGCCATGGTGAACGTGGATTTCTATTATCTGTGGAGCAAGCGTATCGCTCGCTTCATGGCGGGCCTGCGTGACCTCGACTTCGGATCCACCTACCAATCGCACCATCCCGGAGTGCTGTTCATGTGGCTCGAAGGACTGGTGCTTGGAGCAGCGGGGCGTCTCGGGCAAGCCATCGACCCCGCCACCATCGCGCTCTCGGGGTTACCGATCGCCATCGTCGGGGTCCTGCTGGCACCGGCGGCCTACTTGGTCGTACTGCGTCTGCTCGGGCCCCGCCATTGGCTCTCGGCGCTTCTGGTTGGGATCTACTTTGCCACCGAACCGATGCTCGTCGGCCATTCGCGCACCGCACATCTCGATCTGATGGTGACGGCATTGTCCACCATGTCGCTGCTCACCGCTCTTTTGTGCCTCCGAACCCGCTCTCTTCTCCACGCGATCGTCGCCGGACTCCTGCTCGGACTTGGGCTGCTCACCAAACTGGCGGCAGGTGGAGTGGCGATTGGTATCGTGCTCGTGTTCTCAGTCGAGATCCTGCGAGCCCACAGCGAACAGCGACGGCTCGTCAAACTGTTGTCCGCCATAGCTGTGGTTTCGGGCAGCGTGGTAGTTCTGCTGTGGCCAGCGCTCTGGGTGGACCCAGGCTCCGTGTTGCGGGAACTCATGGCCGGCGCCACCGAGGAAGTCGACAAGGCAGGTGCCTTCATGTTCCTCGGTGAGGTCGGTCGCCTGAAGCTCCCCTGGAGCACCTATGGCTTCTACACCGTCTTTCTCCTCACCCCGGAGCTCGTGATCCCAGCGGTGCTCGGGGTCGGGACCCTCCTTTACGCCCCTCAGCGCCTCCGGTGGTTCGCGGCGCAGGTGCTTCTTCTTGGCTTGCCGTTTCTCCTGGTCATCGTCACCAGCGCTCGTGTAGGACCGCGCTACCTCCTCCCGGTGGTGCCAATCATCGTCTTTGTCGCCGCAGCCGCGCTCGATTCGCTCGCAGCCCTTCTGCGGCGTTGCATGGCCAATCCCTTTCGTCACGCGGCACTCGGCCTGGTCTTGGTTGGGCTCATCGGCTTCCGCCTGGATCGCCTGAATCGCCTCCACCCGCTCCCACTTACGTATTGCAGTCAGTGGACGGGCATCGAGTGCACACGCGTGTTCCACATCGGATGGGGTGAGGGCCTCCGCGAAACCGCCCAGGCGATAGCCTCGCGCTGGTCGAGACCCGAAATACCCGTTTCAGTCTACGGCGGGGCCTACACCGGAACCATGAGACCGTGGCTGGAGATGAGGACAACCAGGGAGATTTCCGAGGCAGAACTGCTGGTAGACTACATCGCCGATTGGCAACGCCATCGCCCCTCGAGTCGCATGATCGCCCAGTCTGTCCGAGAGCGCGACGTCTCGATGCTCGAAGAAGTGAAGTTCCGAGGCCGCGCCTATGCACGTATCTATCCGGGTCCTGCTTACCGCGCTCTTATCGCGCAGCAAGCGAGCTTCTAGAAGCTGCGCCAAGGAGGCTTCCAGCCCTTGACCTTCAGCGTGTGCTCCGCGAAGAACCGCTCGGTCGCGGCAATGTGGGGCTCCACATTCCGTCGCGGATCGTCGAGTAGGTTTCGGAGCTCCTTCGGATCTCGCTTGAGGTCGTAGACCTCGGTGGTGTAAGATGGCAGATCAAGGATCACCTTGATTTGGTCGGGGAAGATCAGCGCCTGCTTGCGGCGTCCCGAATCGGCGGCGATCAAGCGCTCCAGCTTGGTCGGCTTACCCTGAAGGAAACCGACCAGGCTCTGCCCCATGAGGCTCCCCGGCACAGGAGCACCGAAGAGATCCAACACCGACGCTGACACGTCCAGCAACGAGACTGGACTATCCACCACGCCAGGCTTGATGAATGGCGCGCGGAACATCAACGGAATACGCAGGAGTTCCTCGTACACACTGCGAGCGTGATACCGGAGCCCGTGTTCACCAAACGCCTCGCCGTGATCAGCGGCCACGATCAGAAGCACCTTGTCCTCGAGTCCCCAGGCCTTCAGTTGCACAAGCAACTTACCAATCTCGCGATCGACGAGTTCCAGCTCCGCCAGGTAGCTTTCGAACTGGGTGGCCCTTTTGCCACCCAGGGTATAGGGGGCGTGTGAGTCAACGAAGTGAGAATAGAGGAAGAAGTCCCGTTTCGGGTCCTGTCTCCACCTGTCAACCTCCTTCAGGATGATGCGCATCACGTCCGCCGCTGCCCCGTAATCGCGGCGCGTCCGCAACTCGCGACTGAACCCGCGACCCACGCCCTTGTCGGCGGCCAGACCATGCAGCGCCATCACGTGCACGCTCTCCACGTCCGCGGCAGAAAGCAGCTCCGGAACACGAACGGAGCGGTCCTCGGTGGGCAGCACCGTACCTGGAGATACGGTGGTGAAGTAAAGTTGCGAGTAGTACTTGCCCGAGAAGAGCGAGCTTACCGTGGTCAGCGTGGAAGGGCACGGGGTGCGCGCTCGGGTGAAACGCAGCGACTCATCACGAATCCGCGCCAGATTGGGGATCCATGAATCGTTCTTCTTCTTCTCGATCACGTCGTTTCGTAGGGCATCCACGGTGAGCAGGAGAACCGCCGAACCTTTGGCGAGCAACCGGGGCGAGCTCGGGGAAATGGCCGGTGCGTTCGCGCGATCGCGAAACCACGGGGAACTCTCGATGGGCAGCCGTCGCCCGGTGAAGTTCACACGTCCCGCGAGCTGATCGGCAACCAACGGAAACACCACCGAACCTGGGCTAGCAAGGAGCCCTTGGCGAACGACACGCGACGGAGGCCATGCAAACACCCCGATCGAGACGGCCACGCCCAGCCAAGGCAGCGCGCCAGCGAGCACCGAGGGGATGCGCTGACACCAAGGCGTAACGCCCACTTTGACCAGTGTCAGAGCGCCAAGTGCGACAAAGAGATGGATCCCAGGGTAGTCGGCCACCAGGATCTGAGCGTTGACCCCCGCGAGCGCGAGCCCACAGCCAAGCGCGAGCCACCGGAGCTTTGAGTTGTGCAGATGCTCTGACAACACACCGAGCACGAGAACACACCCGCCACCCACCACGGCACCAACGAGTACAGGGGACGCGTCCCAACCTCGCGTCGCGATGGCGTTGGCGAAATCCCGGTCTAGGATCTGTCCCCCCAAGAAGGCACCAGCCGCTGTGAGAGCGGCGTAGCGCAGCTTCCGAGACACCGTGAACCGCTCGACGGCGCGACCACGCAGCCAGACAGCGAGGCCCAGTGCCAAGGCCACAGCGGTCCCCAGCATCAGGCTCAGTGAGAAATCGTACAGCAACGTCCAAGCCAGCGTCGTCGGCTGCACCCGCTCTGCGAGCTGCGCCTGAACGAACACCAGGTTGGTGGTGCCGGTGAGGACCGAGGCAAGAACCCACGGCGCAACCCGCGGGAGGATTTGGAGAAGAGCTTGCAAGGGGCTCTCTCGATAGCAAAGAGACGGCCAGGTCACAAAGCCCGCCGATGCCGACCCTTCAACCGACCGGACCCGGCACGGGACACCAGCAAGGCCGCCGCCGCCACTCTTTCGGCATCATCGGCGGGCATCCTGCTTGCGCTACGCCACCTCGGACTCAGGGGTGAACGCCGGCGGCATGCCCGAGCGCTCACGGTGGCCACTCAGATACTCGCGGGGCGTCGCACCGATGAATCGCCGGAACACCCGATGAAACTGGGCGTAGCTACCGAACCCCGCCTGAAGTGCGGCGTCGAGCAAGTTGCCACCGCTCTGATCGATGTGCCGAAGGAAGCGCTCGATGCGGAGGCGGTTCCGGTATTCGACGAGCGAGATCCCCATCTCTCCTTTGAAGGAGCGCGCCAGGTGTCCCGGGCTGATGCCGATCTCCCGCGCGAGCCGCTCCCCACTGGTAAGCGGGTTACGATCCAAAGTGGAGATGATGCGCTGAATGGTTGAACTCGGACGCGCTGCGCCATCTGTGCCACGGAACGCCTGCCCACGCTGCCGCGAGAGCACCGCCCCAGCGAGCAAGCTCGCGTAGACCGCGGCGTGGATCTGCTTTGTCTCGTCCATCGGGGCATGGGTGAGCGCCGTGTCATTGAACATGATCCCCACCAGGTGCCCCGCCGCGACCAACGGGGTGAGCACGACCCACCCGGAACCGATGTCTCTACTCCCCTGGCCCTCAGCGGCCAAGTGCTGTGCGCTCTCCGAATACAACCACCCAGCTTGTTCGCCGTGGATGCGCCGCAGGGCAGCGTAGTCTGCTTCACCCGCGTCGAAGGAGAAGTGCCGCTCATCGGTGGTCTCGCCATTCACTCCGGTGCCGAAGGTCCCACGGAAGTGAAGCGGCTCCGTCGGATCACTGAGATAAAGGCCCACCCGCTCGAGCCCGATCTTCTCGCGTGCTACCTCGATGGCGCGCCTCAGCATGGTGTCGACATCCGCGCAGTCGAGCAAACTGTCGACCGCCGCCATCACCGTGACCATGCCGCGCCACGCAGAGGTCGCAACCGGAGACTGGGCCGTCGCGGTGGCGCCGCATCCGAGAGGCCAACTCAACCTTGGATTAGGAAGTGTTTCGAGGAGCATAGGGTACCCGAATGGTTATGCTGATGTTTATAGCGTGTCTTTCACCAAGGTGAAGCAATATCCAAGGATCATTTTTCGACCGCTCGAGGATCCAGACTCGCTGACCCAAGCAGGGGTGTCTCACCCGGCTTTGACCTCTCGGGTGCTATGCCGCGATTTTTCGAACAAATTCCACAATCCTCAATCTTTGAGATCCAAATCGCGCAAACTGGGAATCTATGGAAGCCAAGGGTTTGTCTATCGAGGAGCTGCGCGAAAAACGGCAGTCCTCCGAGGACGATCCGCGCTCGGAAGAGCGCCGCCTCAGCAGCCACGCCCTCCCGGACAGTGCTCACCGAGGAGGCGAGCACACACTTCCCCGCGCTCACAATTGGCGAGGAAATCCTCGCCGGCGTGCGACAAATTTCCGGTCTCGCCGGAGGGCGTCGTGGTCGGTGCCGTCGGCAGAAGGAGCGAGAGGTCCGTCCCTCCACAGCTCCTGCAACGTGGGGGGACACTCGCTGCTGCGTGGCGGCATAAACGGGCACCACAGGTACGGCACGAGTATTCGGGCATGCAACGGCGAGCCTGACACGAAGCTGCCAGCCGAACCAGTCGAGCCAGCCGAACCAGGCGACGCTGAGGGCTCACCCACGGAAGGTGAAGTACACGGCACCCAGCAGACACACAGCCGCGAAGAGGTGGTTCGTGGTGAGCTTGGCCTCGAAGAACGTCACCGCAATCACCGCGAAGACCCCGAGCGAGAGCACCTCTTGAAGGAGCTTCAGCTCTGGTAGTGTGAAGCGTTGATGGCCGAGGCGGTTCGCTGGCACCGCCAGACAGTATTCGAACAGGGCGATCCCCCAGCTGCTCAGGATGGCAAGCCAAAGCGGGGCGGCCGGCGCCTTCAGGTGTCGATACCAGGCGAAGGTCATGAACACGTTGGAAGCAACGAGGAGCGCAACGGTGGGCATGGCAAGGAGCGAAGTGGTGTGAAGGAAGGTGACGAGCGCGGAAGGATTGGCACCCGCATTCCGAGGGTCAAGGCGAGGTACCCCGAAAGCCTCGGAGAGGCCACGGCGACGGGCCCAAAGGCCGCTTTCGGGGCGAGGGGCCCTGTGTGGGCCCCGGCCACTGCTCTGGCAAATCGTGGCTTTATCGAGTAGGTGTCAAGGCATGAAGCGAGACGAAAGCATCAAGCTCCTGAATCGCGCGGTCGCGGACGAACTCCAGGCCGTGCACCAGTACATGTACTTCCATTTCCACCTCGACGATCAGGGTCTCGCCCCGCTGTCCGAGCTGTTCCGTCGGACCGCGATCGAGGAGATGGGCCACGTGGAGCGGCTGGCAGAGCGCATCCTCTTCCTCAAAGGCGATGTGGTGATGGCGTTAGCCGCACCGGTCGAGCCCATCCGAGAGCCAGAGGCGATCCTGGCCAAGGCGATGCAGATGGAAGAGATGGGCGTCGTCGATTACAACCGGGCTGCCCTCGAGTGCAGCCAGAATGCTGACTCGGTGTCAAAGCAGCTCTTCGAGTCGCTGGTGGCAGACGAGGAACGGCACCTCGACGCCTTCGAGAAGCAAATGGACAACGTGCGACGCTTCGGGCTGTCGTACCTGGCGCTCCAGTCTTTCAGCGCGGGCAACGCGGTGGAGGGTGACAAGTCCAAGACCGAGGGTTGACCTCGGCCATGCCGGACTCGAGCGCTCGGATCCTGCTCATCGGCTACGGAAACACGGTGCGCGGGGACGATTCGATAGGTCCCCGCGTCGCTGAGTCGTTGCTCGAGGAGTTGGTCGAGCCACGGCTCGAGATCCTGGTTCTTGCCTCACTCACCCCCGAGCTCGCCGAACGGCTGTCGCAGGTCGACTCGGTGTGTTTTGTCGACGCCACCCTGACCCAAGCGCCCGGTGTCATCGAGCACCGAAATCTCGCTCCCGAACCGAACCCTGATCTGGCTCAGCTCCATTTTTTGAGCCCCGAGACCCTCTTGACCATGACCGAGCGCCTGTATGGTCGCAGCCCAAGGGCAACGGGTTGGTTCGTTGGGGTGGAGTCGACGGAACTCGGCTTCGAGCTGACGCCCAAGGTGGCGGCGTGCTTGCCAGACTTGGTCGCACGGATCCGTGCTCACCTGAACCGCGAACTTGCGAGCCTCACACCTCGCAACCTCTCGCTGAGTCAGACGCCGTAGAGCGGCCCATAGGCGGCGCAGGCCCGAAAATCTGCGCCTTCCGCCGCGTCGGTGCCGAAGGCCCGCCACGCGCTCGGCCGGAAGATCCGCTCTTCGGGGACGTTGTGCATCGAAACGGGGATCCTGAACAGAGAAGCCAGGGTGAGCAGGCGATCCCCGATGTGGCCGTAGCTGATCGCTCCGTGATTCGCGCCCCAGGCATTCATCACCGAATAGACGTCGGTGAACGCACCGCGTCCGGTGATGTTGGGAACGAACCAATGCGTGGGCCAGGTCGGATTGGTGCGATCGCTCAGAACATCATGGATCGCATCCGGGAGGTCGACGGTGGTGCCCTCCGCGATTTGCATCACCGGACCAAGCCCGCGCACCAGGTTGATCCGAGACATGGTAACGGGCATCTCCGCGCGGGTCCGGAACCCCGAAGAGAAGCCGCCCCCACGGAAATACTCGGTGATCGCCGGATTGAAGCGGGTCGCGGCCAGACATGCTGCCGCCTCCGCCTCGGTCACTTCCCAAAATGGCTTCATCGCCGGCACGCCGGCGCGCTGCATCAAGCCAACGGCATCCAGAGTGGCCGAGCCCGAGTTGATGAGGTGGATCACCCCGTCGGCAGCGCGCCCCGGGAGTGGGCGTCCGGTGACCCGGCGCACGGCGGCAGGGCTCCAGTAGGTGCGCACATCCGCGAAGATCTGGGCGGTGCCGGTCAACAGGTGACCGAACAACATGGCCACGCCATTCAGGCTGTCGTTCTCGGTAGCCATCACGAACGCCTCGCGGATCCCATTCCAGTCAAAGGATGAGTTGAGGATCGCCTCCATGAAATCACCGTTCGGGAAACGATCGGTAAAATGCCTCTGACCCTGGAACCCTGCCACAAGCGCGTTGTGTCCGAGCGCCTCTTCCCCAAAACCCGTTTCCGCCAGGCGCGGATTGCCCACCATCAGATCTCGGGCGATCATGGTCATCTTGACCACCGCTGACCAATCCTGGTCCTTCTGTTCGCGGGAACGGCGGTGCTCGACCGGATTCAGATCGGGTCCCTCCACGCAAGACCGCTTCACCCACGCCAAGGCCCGCTCAAACTCCTCACCGTCGTAGATCCGTTCATCGATGCGACGCACCAGCTCCGTCATGTCGACCGACTCGACGCGCATGCCCAAGCTGCGCTCGAAAAAGTCGGGGTCCAGAATCGAGCCGGCAATCCCCATCGAGACGCCACCGATGGCGAGGTACGAACGGCCACGCATAGTCGCCACGGCCAACCCAGCTCGGGCGAAGCCAAGCAGC
Source organism: uncultured Polyangiaceae bacterium (assembly GCA_964396375.1). Lineage (GTDB taxonomy): Bacteria > Myxococcota_A > Polyangia > Polyangiales > Polyangiaceae > FEN-1139. Next base: position 46,742 of record CAYNEY010000023.1, read on the forward strand.
TTCTCCCGTACGTCATCGGGGATGGTTTCGTCGGAGGCATCCTGCACGTCACGCCCATAGATCCCGAAGGCGGGCAGCCCCTTCTGAGCATGGGCCGCCAGCACTGCCGCCAGGTACACGGCGCCTGGGCGCTCCGTCCCGTTGAACCCCCACACCGCCTTGGGTGTCGTGGGGTGCATGTCCATGGTCTCGGAGCCGTAACACCAGCACGGTGTCACCGTCACCGAGAGCCCCACGCCCCGCGCGGCGAACAACTCAGCCGTTGTCGCTGCCTCGGCAACACCGCCGATGCAAGTCTCGGGCACCACGCACTCGACCCTCTCGCCATTGGGATGGCGGAGCTCGGTCTCGAAGAGTTGCGCGACGCGCCGAGCCATCCCCAACGTCTGCTGCTCGAGGGACTCCCGGACTCCACGACGCCGACCGTCGATGGTCGGACGGAGCCCGATCTTGGGAAGTGCGCCGAGGGTGCGCGGAGCAGTGGCCGGGCCCGAGATTCTGGTGTTGGACATGGGGGCTCTTGGTCCGGGAACTTGGCAAATCTTGCGTCCCGAGAGCGCAAATGTAATCCAAGACGAGCACAAATCCTAGGATCTGTTCGAGCGCCGAGCGCACGCTGGCGCTTTCGGCACGTGGAGGTGACGGAACGCTAGCCCGAGATGAGCACGATGTTGGCGTACGGAACCGTGTCCCCCGTCCGCACCAGGCCGACTGCGGAGGGAACCCGGCGCTTCAGGGCGAGGTGGGGCTCGAAGCCGATGCGCAGCTGCGAGGACCCGATCGCCTCGAGGTGCCGCGCTCGCCGCTCCTCATCGTTCATGCGCAAGAACTCTTCAGCCATGAAGGCCTCGGCAACCGTGAAGTTCTGGAGGATCGCTCGCAGCACCTCGGGCACGGTCGGGATATCGTCGACCAACGACAGATCGACGGTCTCCAGGCCAGCAAACGAAGGAAAGCCCCGATCGGCGATCACGAGCGCGTTGGTATGCCGCACCCGAGCCAGAAGAGAGAGGAGCTGCGGGTTGAGGATGCCGGAGCACAACATGAAGGGGACGGTACCGAACTTCCGAGGCAGTACGCAAACGAGAAGTCAACGCTGGCGGCGCGCCACCAGCTCATCTGCGAGAGGGCTTCGGCGGGGGAGGTACTCGACAGGACGGAAGTGCTCGCGGAGTAATCGGCGTCCGGCTGCATAGGATGGAAGGCTCTGGACCGCGACCGCTTGCCCGAGCAGGTTGCCGAGCAGGGTAGTCTCGGCTGGACCGGCATGCACGGGGATCTGGCACATGTCAGCGGTCAGCTGACAGAGCAGAGCGTTCTTCGAGCCTCCCCCGACCACCCGCAGCACCGACGGACGGTGGCCCGAGACCTCGGTCAGAGCATCCAGCGTGCGTCGGTATTCCACCGCCAAGCTCTCGAAGATCGCGCGCACCAGTGCGCCGTGGTCGGTGAGTTCTCGTTTTCCGTCATCGTGCACTAGCTTCCGGATGGCCTCGGGCATGTCGCTCGGGAGACTGAGGCTGGCGTGGTTCGGATCGAAGATCCCCGCCCCGGGCGGCGCAGCCTCAGCCAACGCCACCAACTCGCCGTAGTCGTAGTCGTACCCCTGAGCTGCAAAGGCCTCCCGACACTTCCGCAGCAGGTGCATCCCCGTGATATTGCGGAGCACCCGGTTTTCTCCCTCCGTGCCTCCCTCGTTGGTGAGCTGGTGCCGCAACGGAAGCGCGCCAACTGCAGGTCGTGCGGTCACGAGTCCCATCAGCGACCAGGTGCCGGAACTCAAAAAGGCCTGGTCGTCGTCCGCACCCACGATCGCGGAGACCGCGGCCGCAGTGTCGTGGCTGGCGGTGTGGGCAAGGAGGGTCCCGAGAAGCCCTGTCTCTCGGACCACGGCATCGCGCAGCTCTCCCCCCAAGGTGGCGGGAGCCACCACGTCCCGAAGGAAATGGGCTGGTATGCCCAGCTCACCGAGGAGCTCGCGGTCCCAAACTTGGCGACAAGGATCGAAACACTGCGTGGTGGTGGCAACGGTGAACTCGTTCTGCTCATTGCCGGACAGGAGGTGACCGAAGAGGCCTGGCATGAGCAGAAGTGTTCGAGCGCGCTCGAGTAGCTGGGGCTGCTCGGCGTGAAGCGCCGCCAGCTGAAAGAGTGTGTTTATCTCGAGCGGAGCGTTTCCAGTACGGCAGAAGAGCTCGCCGGCTGCGAGCCGTGCCGACACCCGCTCCACCCACCCACGGGTGCGTGGATGCCGGTAGTGACTGGGCGGTGCCAGCAGCTGACCGCCCCCGTCAAGCAGGCCAAAATCGACGCCCCAAGTATCGACGGCGACACTGCGAATCGGGACACCGAGCTGGGCGGCCCCAGCCAGGCCCACCCGAATCTCGCCCCACAGGCGCTCCATGTCCCAGACTGGGCCAGTCGGGTGCTCGAGCGGGAGATTCGTGAATCGCGCAACCTCGATCAGAGTGGCACCAACCTCGTCGAGGGCACCGAGCGTGACCCGCCCACTCTCCGCGCCGAGATCGACCGCGACGAACCAGGCCCGCCCCGGATCGAGACTCACAGCCGGTTCCGTCACAGGATCCTCTGGGGCACCTTCCAGACCTCACAGATCGTTTGGAGCTGCTCGCGAGAGAGGCCAGGAACCTTCTCACCGGTCAGAAGGTCCATGTACTCGTAGTTGGCGGCGGTCTCGATGTACTCGATGAGATCGACCGCATGCATGATAGACTGGTCGGAGCGTGCCATGAGGCCATGCTTCGCCCACACCACCAGTCGATGACGGCGCAGGGAATCTAGGGTCATCGCCATCAACTCGTCGGAACCTGGGACCGCAAAGGGAACCAGCCCAATCCCTTCGGGGAGGCAGACGATGGTCTCGGGCTGCCAGCGAAAGAGTTGGCGAATCAGCGCCTCTTCGGTGGCGTATTTCGGGTGATGGCTGAGGAAGGTGATGCGCCGGGGTTGCGCGTGCACCACCGCGTGCAACCGCGCCCCCCCTCTGACCACTGCGTCACGATGCACCCCCAAATGGGAATTGAACTCGCTGGTGGGGCGCACGAACCTGCGCCGCGGCGAGGACAAGACTTGGGCATGGATGCCATCCGACGCCACACAGAGGAGCGCGAGGTTGGCTTCGGGATCCGCCGCAACATCACGCAAACGACACCCAGAGCCGGTCACCAGGAATGCCCCGTTGGCCAGTTCAGGCACTGGCAGAGGAAGTGGCACCGACTCCGCGAGCGAGAACCGCTCCGTGCTGCCGGCCAGCGAGGCTGTGAACAGGCTGAGGTTCCCGGCACCGCCTTCGCAAGCGTCGAGCTCGGAGAGCCGCCTGCCGGCTGCACCGAGCGACGTGATGAGAGAATCGAGGTCAGGGAGTACTGTCGGTAAGGTCATGATGGTCAACCGTATGCCGCGGGCGCATGGCTCATCGCCCAAGCGGTGCCAGATAGTCGCACACGGCGACCCAAGCATCGAGGACGTACAACGGCTGAAACGCGTCCCCGATGGAAAGATAGGGTAATCGGGTCCAACGGACCAGCGTGAGCCCACGCGGCAGAAGCACCCTTCCGACCAGACGCTCTACCCCCCGCTCGAAGCTGCGCGAGGCGATGGGCAGGGTGCGCGGCGGCACAACCGCTCGTCCACGCCGGTAGATGCAGGGCTGATAGGGGAGCGGCAACGCGATCAGGAGCCGACCACCGAGCTTGAGCTCCCGAAGGGCGGCCTCGAGCAACCTCTCAGGCTCCTTGGTCCGATCGAGAACATTGAGCAGCGCCACCACGTCGAAGGGCCCGAGTCCCGTCGGCGATTCGGCGAGATCCAGAGCGTGACACTGGTAGCCGTGCTCGCGGAGGCGGCGACACATGGGCTTCGAGCACTCGGTCACCACCACGCGTTCGAAATGGGGACGCAACTTGCCCGTCACGTCACCACTGCCCGCCCCTACGTCGAGCAGTGTGCCGCGCCCGGTCAGCTCGAGCAGCCGCCCGATCTGCCGAGTGCCGAACAGAAACATGCCATGAGTACCGAGCCATCCGGCCACGTCGAACTCGGAGCGAAAACTCGATAGCAGCCGGTGCAGCCGGCTACGCCCCCACCCGGAACGCAGGCTGGCCTCCCCAAGGAAGGTGAGGGTCTCGGCGTCGCATTCACCGGGGATGAAACACTGAACCAACTCGGGCGAGAGACGCGAGACATCGATCTTGGTCCGGTCCCTGAGCTCCTCGAGCAGATCTGTGAGCCTGTCCACGAGCGGGCAGGCTAAGTCCTGAATCGCGCTCGGTCAATCCGCGGTGCATCCCATGCAGTCTTGCCCCTCGAGACAGACCAGGATCCCTGGCTTGCTCGGGGACCAGGTCAGCTGTTCACCGAGGCTACCCTTCCCCGTTCCGTCCTCGAACAAGAGCAGGGAGCCCAAACGGCAGCCCTCCTCTTCACGCTCACAGCCGATGTGAACCGACACCTCGTCGATACTACACCGACACCCTTCGACGCAGAGCCGACCGAGAGGGTCGTCACCGGCGGCGTGCTCCGCGCAGCCCAGATGAGCCAGCATGAGTAGGAATAGAAGGGAGGCGGGTGCGTGGGAACGTAAGGGAGGCAGAGGACAGGTCATGAACGGTACGTCGGCCACCGCTCTGTCGAGTTGCGTGCCTAACCCCGTGCCACGAACACTCCTCGTGGGGACCGCCTCGCTCGGCTCAGGAGCTGGTCTGGGTCAGCTTCTCGGAGCCGTCCGCTTCGCGGATCACCAACCGCACCATGGGTCGGCCATCGGAGTGTGTCGAGCAGCTCAGACACGGGTCGTAGGCGCGGATCACCGCCGAGACGCGGTTCAGAATCCCTTCGGTGACCTTTCCGGACCGAATGAAGTGCTTGGCCACCTGCTTTACTCCGTAGTTCATCGCGAGGTTGTTGTGCCCAGTGGCCACGATCAGGTTCGCGAAGGTCATCGCACCCGTCTGTTCCACCCGGTATTCATGGATCAGAACGCCACGAGGGGCCTCCACGATCCCCACGCCCAGCTCGGTGTTCACACCCGCGGTCGCACGCACCCGGCCCGAGGCAAGCTCGGGATCCAGGAGCAGCTCTCCCATTTTCTCCAGGCACCAGGTGATCTCGATCAGGCGCGCCCAGTGATTGAAGAACGCGCTCTGAGGCGCGGGCCCGAGGCGCTGCCGGAACTCGCAGAGCTCGGCATCAGCGGCCTCGGTTCCACAACGCTCCGCCACGTGCAACCGGGCGAGCGGACCCACCCGGTAGATCCCCTCGGGGAAACCGCCCGGCTTGAAGAAGGGAGCCTTGAGATAGGAGTGAGGGAGCACGCCCTCGCCGATCACGTCGGCGTAACGTCGCGGATCGGTGACGTCTACCACCAAGCGACGCTCTGCGTCCCGGAAGCGCAGGATTCCGTCAAAGATCTCCGCGTTGCCAGCCGCGTCGACCAGACCAGCCATCATGGTCGGCAGGTTGGAGAAGCTCTCGATCTCAGCCGAGAACTTGTCGGCGATTTTCTTCATCAACGAAAGCGCGCGGCGAGAGATCGCTTGCGCGACCGGTAGCTCCGCCAGCATCGCGTCCCGATCGGCAGACTCGAGCGGCTTGTTCACTCCGCCCGGCACCGTCCACGCGGGATGGATGCGTTTGCCTGCCAAACGCGCGATCGCATCCTGTCCGAAGCGCCGGAGCGCGATACCGTCGCGCGCCACATCGGGGTACCGCTCGGCGAGGCCAAAGACGTTGCGCTCGCTCTGTTCCGAGTCCATTCCGAGCAAGAGATCGGGAGCGGAGAGGTGAAAGAAGCTGAGCGCGTGCGACTGAACGAACTGGGCGTAGTGCAGCAATCGACGGAGCTTGGTGGCTGCCTCGGGCACCTCGACCGCCATGATCATGTCGCAAGCCTTGACCGAAGCCAAGAGGTGACTGACCGGACAGATGCCGCAGATCCGTGCCGTGATCGCCGGCATCTCGTAGTACGGGCGCCCCACGGTGAAGCGCTCGAAGCCACGTAGCTGAGTGACATGCAAGCGTGCATCGCTGACCTCACCCTGATCATCGAGGTCGATGGTGATCTGGGCATGGCCTTCGATGCGGCTGACGTGGGGGATGACGAGTCTCTGGGCCATCATTGTCCTCTTTCTCGGGCCTTCGGCTTCAGCCGAACTTCAAAAACCCGCTCAGATCAGGCTTCTTGCCGTCGAGCAGCTGCGTGATGGCCTGGGCGATCGCCGCGGCCGAAGGGGGGCATCCAGGCACGTGCACGTCCACCTCGATCACCTGGTGGAGGGGCAGCGCCCGGGGCAGAAGCGCCGGGATCCCCTCGCTCGGGGCACCAGCGCAGGCGTCCGCGCGCCTCACATACACCTCATGCAACAGCTCCCTCACTGGAATCACGTTGCGCATGCTGGGCACGTTGGAGGTGACCGCACAGTCGCCGAGCGCCACCACCACCCGTGAGCGGCTCCGGAGGTTTTGAGCGAGGTGCAGATCGTCTTGGTTGGCAACCGCGCCCTCCACCAGCGTCACGTCCACGTTCTCGGGAAACTCTTGGGCGTCGACCAGAGGTCCGTAGACCACGGTGAGACGCGGCGCGAGCGCGAGCAGCACCTCGTCGATGTCGAGCAAAGACATGTGGCACCCCGAGCAGCCATCCAGCCACACGGTGGCGAGTCGAACACGGGGACGAGGCGCTGGGACGACCGAGGTCACGACGCACTCCTTCGGCTGGCGGCGAGCCGCGCCACCGGTTCTGGGTTCTTCGTCATCTCTCCCGCAGCAAATCCCTTCTCGGCGAGCGCGCCGGTCGGGCACACCTGCACGCACTTCCCGCAGTTGGTGCAGGATTTGGCCTCACCCCAGGGTCGGTTCATCTCAGCGACGATCCGCGCGCCTGCCCCCCGCCCCATCACATCCCACACATGCGCACCCTCCACCTCCGCGCACACCCGGACACAGCGCGTGCACAAGATACACCGGTTGTGATCGAGCACGAAGCGTGGGTGTGAGAGATCGACCGCCCGTTTGGGATACCGGTACTCGAAGCGAACCTGAGCTACGCCGAGCTCGGTCGCGAGAGACTGTAGCTCGCAGTGATTGTTGCTGACACAGGTAGCGCACACGTGGTTCCCCTCAGCAAACAGAAGTTCGAGCACCATCTTCCGGTACTCGAGCAGGCGCGGAGAGCGGGTCACCACGCTCATACCCTCCTGAGCTGGGGTAGTGCACGAGGGGATCAGCCGGTTTACCCCGGCCAACTCCACCACGCACAGCCGACACGCCCCCACCGGCGCGAGCCCCTTCATCTGGCACAAGCCAGGGATCCGCTTGTTCGCGCGCTGGGCGACTTCGAAGATCGAGAGGCCAGCATCGGCCCTGACCAGTTCACCATCGATTCGGATCGAGATCGTTTGCGTCACAGCTTGCCTCCAACTCAGTGGTCCGCTCGCACGTCACAGCGCAAACAGCGTCCACATTCTTCCATCGCCTCTACGTTCGACAATCCGACGGTCGCGTCCTCGAAATCACGCCGGCGCAGCTCGGCGGGGCGCTCGGTCACGCTGCTACGCTGGCGCTCACTCGGGTGCAGCGGCACCACGTTCTCGATGTCGAAGCTCGAGAAGAGCTGTGCAAAGCGCTTCTCGCCGGTCAACCGTACATCGATGTGCTTGGCCGCCCGCTTGCCGAAACCCATCGCGTTCGAGACGTTGGAGGCCCCGGTGATCAAGTCTCCACCAGCGTAGAAGTTGGGACGGCTCGTCTCGAGCGTGTAGTGATTGACATCCAACCCCTTGCCATCCTCCTTCAGTTTGAGCCCGGTGGCCTTCAGAAACTCGAGATCCACAGTCTCACCCACCGCCAAGATCACCGTATCACAGCGAATCCGTAGGATCTCGTCGGTCATGACCGGACGCCGCCTGCCTGAAGCATCGAACTCCCCAGGACGGGTGCGCACCGCTTCGAGCGCCTGTACCCGACCGTCTTCGGAGCCGACGATCCGGTGTGGCGCCGCATACAGCACAATCGCGGCACCCTCGGCCTCGGCCGCGGCGATCTCCTCGGCGATCGCCGGCATGTCCGCCCGATCACGCCGGTACACGATGGTGGCTGTGGCCCCAAGTCGGAGCGCGGTGCGCGCCGAGTCGATGGCGGCGTTGCCCCCGCCGATCACCACCACGTGCTGGCCGACCGCGCGCTGTTCGGCCTTGGCGATGCCCTCCAGGAAATGCAGGGCCGTGGTCACCCCAGAGAGCTCGGTACCTGGAATGTAGACCCAGGACTCGTGCCACGTACCGATCGACAAGAACACACCGTCGAATTCGGCGCCGAGTTGGTTCAGGGTGATGTCCTTACCCACGGTGGTGTCGAGGACGAAGGTCACCCCCACGCCACGGATCAGCTCCAATTCCTTCTCCAGCACGGCCTTCGGTAGCCGATATTGAGGGAGCGCATATCTGAGCATCCCTCCTGGCTCCGGATTCTGGTCGTAGACCACAGTCTCGTGCCCAAGCAGGGAGAGATAGAACGCCGCGGTAAGCCCAGTCGGACCAGCCCCCACCACCGCCACCCGCTTCTGGGACTTGGGGAGCCTCCGCGCGGCAATGGCTTCGACCAGCGCCGGATAGCGCGGTGAGGCGTAGACCGTGTCGGCGATGAAGCGGTGCACCTCGCGCATATTGACCGCCTCATCAATCCCTGAGCGTCGACAGCGGTTGTCGCAGGGATGCTGGCAGACGCGACCGGTCGAGGCGGGCAGCGGATTGTCGAGCACCAGCGAGAGGAAGGCCTCCTCCAGCCGATCGTGCTTCATGAGCTCGAGGTACCGCGGGATGTTGATATGAAGCGGACACGAATTCTCACAGGGGCTGAGCGCAAGATCCTCGCAGACACCAGCCCGGCAACGCTTGGCGTGGATGTGTTCCTGGAACTCCGGGAGAAAGTGTCGGAGCGTGGTAAGCACCGGGTTTGGGGCGGTCTGCCCGAGACCGCACAGCGACATATCTCGGATCATCCGGCCCATCTCGTCCAACATCTTGAGGTCGGCCTCGGTGGCCTTGCCGTGGGTGAAGCGATTCAAGATCGAGAGGGCTTGATCGAGACCGGCCCGGCACGGGATACACTTCCCACAGGACTCGGAGTGGGTAAACTCGATGAAATAGCGAGCCACGTCCACCATACAGTTGTCCTCGTCCATCACCACCATGCCGCCCGAGCCCATGATCGAGCCCAGCTGGGCCAGGGTTTCGTAGTCGACCGGGGTGTCGAACATGTCCTGGGGAATGCAGCCGCCGGAGGGGCCACCGGTCTGCACCGCCTTCACCGGTCGCCCATTGTTGGCGCCGCCTCCGATGTCGTAAACGAAGGTCTTGAGCGGTGTACCAAGAGGCATCTCTACCAACCCGGTACGCTTCACCTTGCCCACCAGGGAAAAAACCTTGGTCCCGGGGCTCTTCGCCGAACCCGTCTCTTGGAACCAGGCCGGCCCCCGGAGCACAATCGGTGCGACGTTGTACCAGGTCTCCACGTTGTTGATATTGGTTGGCTTGCCGAAGAGCCCAGCATCAGCCGGATACGGCGGCCGTGGCCGCGGGCGCCCGGCTCTCCCTTCCAGGGAGTGGATGAGGGCCGTCTCCTCACCGCACACGAAGGCACCGGCCCCCTCGACCAGGGACAGCTCGAAATCGAAGCCGCGCCCCAGGATGTTACGCCCCAAGAGGCCCGCTTCCCTCGCCTGAGCGATCGCGGCCTTCAGACGGTGCACGGCGAGAGGGTACTCCGCGCGCACGTAGATGATACCCTCCGCGCAGCCAGTCACATACCCGCCGATCAGCATGCCCTCGATGAGACCGTGAGGATCACTCTCGATCTCGTTTCTGTTCATGTACGCCCCTGGATCCCCCTCGTCGGCGTTGCAAATCAAGTACTTCTTGTCCGCCTTCCGAGCTCGCAGCATCTCCCACTTGAGACCGGTCTGATAGCCCGCACCGCCGCGCCCACGCAACTTGGCCAGCTTGATGTCCTCAATCACCCGCTCGGGATTTCCGTCGATCAGCACCTTGTACAGACCCTGATACCCACCCACCGCGAGATACTCATCGATGTCCGTGGGGTTGATGAGCCCGCAGTTCCTGAGCACGATCCGCTTCTGGCCGGCGAAGAAGGGGACCTCATACCAGTGTGGGAGCGCGGGCAGACCAGTGCCGTACTTCACCGAACCCGTGATGTGATCCCATTCCTCGATCTTGCACAGAGCAAGCTCGAGCGGCACCTCACCGGACATCAGCGCGTCCAGAATCGGGGTCGCGGCTCGAGCCTGTACGCGCCGGAGGATCACCAGTGGCTGTCCCGGCAGCCAGACATTGACCAGCGGTTCCTCGGAACAGGACCCAAAGCACCCGGTCGGAACCAGCTTCACACTCAAGCCACGTGAAGCAATCGCGTCAGCGAAGGCATGGTAAGCTGCCTCCGCGCCATTGCCAGAGCCGCAGGTTCCCATGCCAATCGCGATGCGCGCACCTTGGGGGAGGAGTTTTCGGAGCCCTGCCTCATGTGCCGCATTGAACGAACCCAAGTCCTCGATCCTATTCATGTCCGCTCTCCCTCAACGTTTGCCGGTTCGCAGGGCGTCGACGTGCCGTGACAGAGTTCGCTCGTTGACGTGACTCAGGATCTGGTGGTTGACCTCCACCACCGGAGCCAGCGCGCATTGGCCGAAACAGGCCACCGTGCGCACGGTGAATTGACCGTCACTGGTGGTGGCCGAAATCTTGTCGGCGCTGCCGTCGTCGTCCTCGCTCGCCACCAGCCCAAGCTGCAGCCGAGCGGCCTCGAGCAGCCGCTGCGACCCCCGCGTATGACAGGCGGTTCCGCGACAGATACACACGGTGTGGAGCCCCTGAGGTCGCAGGTTGAACAGGGCGTAGAAGGTCGCCACACTGAAGATCTGTGAAGCAGGGATGTCCGTGCGCTGCGCGAGGTACTCGAGGTACTCCCTCGCGAGATACCGGCCCCGTTGATGCTCTTGAATCCCCTCGAGCACGGTGAGCAGCATGCCTGGACGACCAGCGTGCTCGAGGACCAGATTGTCCACGAACTGCTCATCCTCGCGACAGAGAGCTTGGCCTTCGGCAGACGCGTTCATGATCTCCTCCAAGTAGAGCGCACCCGTCCATACTTTGCCCTTGTGCACCTCCGACGCAAGAAGAACAGATGGCGCGCAGAAGTTGCGCACGAGGTGTGGGTGGTCACAAATTCAACCTCCCCTCGCCGGCCGAACCCGCAAACCAGCGCGAAAGCGCCACTGGTTGAACCGCACCAACCAGCAACGCTGCAGACTCGGGCGCCTCACGGTATCATAGGCTGGTCCAGCCGATGTCTTCCCGTTCTCGTTCCGCAGAACCGCGCACTCGGCGAGTCCGTCACTGGACGCTTGTGCTGACCACCAGCTCTGCGAGCGTGCTCGGCTCCCTTCTGTCTGCCTGCTCCGCCGATGACATCAGCGTGCTTCACGCTACCGCCTCCGCGAGTTCGAGCACAGGCGGGGCGAACGGCGGCATGGGTGGCGCAGGCACCGTCGTGACCGGCGGCGCCCCCTTCTGTGAGTTCGCCTGGGGACGCCAGTGGGTAGGGAGCACTCCCACCCAAAACGACACGCCGGCTCCTCAGTACTCCGACGGCCTGGGTTTTCTCTCGGTCTGGGTCGGCTACGAGCCCGACGACGGGATGAATCCGGCCATCGAGGAGCTGCTCCAAATCACCAGACCCGGCTCCGATCACCGTCTCGCCTCTGCGATTCCGGTATTCTACGCTTACTTCATCGCTTTCAAGTCGAAGAATCGGGCAGATCTCGAGCCTTGCGATCCGAGTTCCACCACCCCAAACCTGTGCACCGAAGGCGCTCAGTGGATCCGCGACAACCGCGACTATCTCCACCAAGTCTACGATGATTACGCGGCGCGCACCGCGGCCCTCTACGGCACCACTCGCCCTATCGTGTGGCTGCTCGAGCCCGACTTCAGCAATTACGCCCGCGTCAGTCAATCTGCCCCGCTCTCACCCACCGAGCTGTCCACGGTCGCCTCGGATTTGATCTCGACCATCCGCGCCCGTTTGCCCAACGCCCGGGTCGCTCACTTCGCGTCACCAAGCTCGGCGGACTTCTCACGCTACTTCGCCAGCTTCGACCTTTCCCTGGTCAGCCTGGTCTTCACCACCGGCTGGTCGACGAGTCCCTCCATCAACTCCACCGCCGCCGTGCAAAACCCCTCAGCCACCTACGCCAACCTGCATGCCGCCACCGGCCTGCCCATCTTCGTCGACACCGGCTTCGGAGCGACGCTCTTGCCCGACACCTGGACCACGGCCGCACCCGCCCAGCTGAACCAGCGGATCGCCGAAGGAGTGGTGGCCGCGAACATCGAGCCGCCTCCAGAGGATCTCGGGGCCCGCATCCAGGCACTCCGCCCCGAACTCACCCCCCTCTGCCCACCGTGACTCACTTGGTCGACGGCGAGCCCTGGCCGAGCAGCTCGGGCAGGGCCGAGCCACTGGTGCCGAGCCGGGCCACCCGATCCAGATAGTTCACCAAGAACTCGCGGTTGTCGGTGACGTTCAGCGCCTGCATCTCGAGGGCCCCGATGCGGTCTTCAGGAGTGAAGGCGGGATCGGACACCTTCTCCATACTGAGCTTCTCGGGACCGTAGGCCATGTACTCGGCTTGGGTGTCGAGGAGGGTGTAGTCATCGCCGCGGCGAAGCTCGAGCTCCACCCGACCCGTAACACTGGGGGCAACCCAGCGGGTCAGAGCGTCTTTGAGCATCAGGGCCTCCGGATCGAACCAGCGACCCTCGTAGAGCAGCCGCCCCAGGCGACGCCCCAACGTGTAGTAGCTGTCCATGGTGTTTTCATTGTGGATCGCCGTCAACAGGCGCTCGTAGCAGATGTGCAAAAGTGCCATACCCGGGGCCTCGTAGATCCCGCGGCTCTTGGCGTCGATCACCCGGTTCTCGATCTGGTCGCTCATCCCCAGCCCATGACGACCCCCGATCCGGTTGGCCTCGAGTAGCATGTCGATCGCGTTCTCGAAGCGAGCACCGTTCAACGCTACCGGCACACCAGCTTCGAACTCGACAGACACCGCCTCCGGCTCGATGCTGACCTCCGGGCGGTAGAACGCGACGCCCATGATCGGCTCGACGATGCGCATGCCCTGATTCAGGTACTCGAGGTGCTTGGCCTCGTGGGTGGCGCCGAGCACATTGGCATCGGTGCTGTAGGCTTTCTCAGCGCTGGCCACGTAGGGCAGCCCCCTTCGGGTCAAGTAGTCGGTCATCTCGGTGCGTCCGCCGAACGCCTCGACGAACGCGCGATCCAACCAAGGCTTGTAGATCTTGAGATTCGGGTTGGTCAGGATCCCGTAGCGGTAGAAACGCTGGATATCGTTCCCCTTGTGGGTGCTTCCGTCACCGAACACATGAACGTCGTCCTCACGCATGGCCCGGATGATGGCGGTGGTGGTGACGGCCCGCCCGAGCGGCGTGGTGTTGAAGTACTTCCGACCTCCGGTGCACAGGTGGAAGGCGCCACACTGGATAGCCACGATGCCTTCCCGAGCCAGAGCCTCTCGACAGTCGATGAGCCGTGCGCTCTTGGCGCCATGGCCGAGGGCGATCGGGGGTATCTCGTTGGTATCCCTTTCGTCCGGCTGTGCCAGATCGGCCGTGTACGCATGCACGCTCATGCCCTGTTCGGTGAGCCAAGCGACCGCACAGCGGGTGTCGAGACCACCCGAGAAGGCGATCCCGAGGCGAGTTCCAGGCGAAGGGAGCGAGCGGTAGATGCGACTCATGGTGGGCCGGTGTTAGCACGAGCGGGGCTCACCAGGGGGGCTTCGCACCGAGCTCGGAGTTCAACCTTGAAATGTGGCGGGAATTTCCTGGCTGCACCCGCCTGGTCCCGGTTCTTCACGGCTGCTAGGCTAGCTCTTCGAGCCCCTGGCTCGCCTTTTCGCTTGGAGGATCGATGGTGTCTCTTTCTGACTCGGGGCTCACTGCTAGACGCTTGGCTTTCGGTCTTCTACTCCTCACGCTCGGCTGCGAGAGTTCGAACGGCGGCGCCCCCAACACCAACACCGGGGGCAGCAGCTACCTCGACGGTGCAGGGGGCCACACAGATCCGAGCGCGGGAGGTACGGCACCCGGGAGTGGAGGCGCCGCGCCCGGCTCGGGCGGTGCCACGGTGACAGCTCAAGGCGGAAGCGGCACCACCGGCCGCGGAGGAGCGGGGGCGGGTGGCGCTCCGGGGGCCGGCGGCGTTCCGCCATCAGATCCGAACGTGTGCGACGATACGGCCGACTTCTCGACCACCATCAACTCACAGTTCGGCTCCGCAGCCTTCTCTGCTACCAACGAGCCCTCGCGCTTCTATGGCGCGCTCGCCAACTGGTGGGGCAACTACAGCGGACAGACGGTGGCCGTCAACGGGCTCAGCTTCACGGTTCAGAACCCGAACAACGTCTCGGCCTCCGGCAACGATCCGATCGGCTACCCGAGCCTCTTCATCGGCAAATATCAGCGGCTGAACATCCCCGGCAGCAACCTGCCCAAATCGGTCTCGAGCCTCACCTCCTCGAACTCGATCATGATCCCAACCGTGTTCGAGACCAACGCGCTCAACGTGAATCACTCGGATTTCAACGCGGCCTACGACGTTTGGTTCACGGCAAACAGCTCGCCGCTCTCGGACAGCGCAAGCTCTCCTGGCACCGGCGGGGCCTACTTGATGGTGTGGATGTACGATCCGTCGAACCGCCAGCCGCGCGGCAGCCGGGTCACCACCGCGACCGTGGCCGGCTCCAGCTGGGATGTGTGGATGGACTACAGCAACCCAGCCTGCGTCTCGTATGTAGCCACCTCCGAGCGCTCGAGCCTGGACGCGGATCTCAACGCGTTCATCAAGCACGCCGTCAACAACAACTACGGCGTGACCAACAGCATGTACCTTTCGGTCATTTTCGGCGGCCTGGAGGTCTGGAGCGGCGCGAGCGGCGCCGCGGTCACAAACTTCTGCGTCAAGGTCAACTGACCAAGCCGCGGTCCTCGTCCACACCCAGCATCAGGTTCAGGTTCTGCACCGCGGCCCCGGAGGCACCCTTGCCCAGGTTGTCGAAGCGGGCAACGACAACCGCCTGGCGCTCGTGACCAAAAACGAAGATCTCGAGCCGGTTGGTGCCGTTGCAGTCGAGCGGAGAGAGGCAGCCTTCTTCGAGGAGGTCACTCGCGTTGCCCTCGATGACCCGCACGAAGCGCTCGCCCTGATAATACCGGCGATACAGGGCGACCAGCTGCCCAACATCGAGCGCTCGCTCGCAGCTTCGCGCCTCGAGCGCGACCGACACCAGCATACCCTGGTAGAAGGGGCCAAGCACTGGCATGAAGAGCGGCGGGTGAGTGAGGCCAACCACCGCCGTCATCTCCGGGAGGTGCTTGTGGTGGAGCGAAAGAGCATAGGGGCGTGGTGGAGCGAGCCGCACCGGATCGCCGGTGCGGTAACGTTCGATCAGCTTCTTGCCTCCTCCGCTGTAGCCGGTGATGCTGGTCACGGCAAAGGCGTGGTCGACGCGCACCACCCCTTCGGCAAGCAAGGGCTGCGCAAGGGTGACAAAGCCGGTAGCGTGGCAGCCCGGATTCGCGACTCGCGTGGCCCGATGGATCGCCTCGCGTTGGGAAGCGCCCAGCTCCGGCAGCCCGTACACCCACGCCGGATCGGTGCGGTGAGCGGTGCTGGCGTCGATGAACCGAGTGGTGGTCTTTTCGCCGAGCGCCACCGCCTCGATCGCCGCAGCGTCGGGCAAGCACAGGATCGTCACGTCGGCGCGTGCCATGCAGGAGAGCCGCGCGTCCGGATCCTTCCGCAACGCCGGATCAATTTCGATCAGCGCGAGATCATCGCGCTCCACGAGCCGCTCACGGATCTGAAGGCCCGTGGTCCCTTCCTGACCGTCGATGAACACCTGAACCATGGTGGCGCAGTCTAGTCACGAGACCCAAGTAGGCACCCAGGCCAGGTGGCCAAAGTCTCCGGCGCTGGATGGTGGGAATATGGGGAGGGTGAGCGAGGCCGGTTTTGCCCCACGACCGACCGCTCCGCCCACACAAGCGGCCCGAATCCTCCCCTTCCCCATCTTGCCCCTTCACAGGACCGCCATCTGCCCGTAATTGTCTAGGTTGAGGCAGCTAGACGGCATCTTGGCACCCTTTGGCCACCGTTTGTTGATCCCCCTCGGGATCATCGTAGGGCTCGTTGCCCTGGGACTCGGTGCGCCCGAAGCCCATGCCCAAATCCCTGACAAGACACCTTGGCCGACCACAGCCAGTGCCCCCGCCACGACGCCAGCACCACCGGCGTCGCCTGCGCCACAGCCGAGCGCCGCCGCACCTCCGGCACCCGAAGCGCCACCACCCACCGCGAGCTTCCCCCCACCAGCTTCCCCAAACGAAGCCGCATCTCCCGGTGAGAGCCCTGCTGCCGGAACGCCGTCAGCCACGGAAGCGCCCGCACCCGAACCAACCCTCGCCGAAGGCGATCATCTGCGTGCCCTCGGAGATCTGCGCGGAGCGCTCCGCATCTTCCGACGATTGTTGGCGCGCGCTCCGAGCGCACCACTCATCCTCCGCGTGGCGGAGACGGAGGACGCGCTGTTCCGTCAAGGGCCGGCTCATGATGCCTACACCGAACTCTTGCTGCGCCACACCACCGAGCTCGAGCCGACGGTTCGTGCCCGCGTCGAGCAGCGACTGGTCGAGCTGTCGCAGATCACCGGCCTCGTCAACCTGGTCGGCACGCCTCCCGGAACCGAGGTGCGGGTCGATGGAGAGATGGTGGGAACCACGCCGCTGCCACGGCCGCTCAGACTCACTCGAGGGGAACGGCGCCTCGATCTCTTCAAGCAAGATTTCGAGATCCGGTCCTTGACCGTGGTGGTCGGAGCAAACCCCGCAGAGGTGCCCGCAGAGCTCACACCAGTCACCACCACCGGCACTCTTTCCGTCCGCGGGACCACCAACGAAAAGGCCGACCTCTACGTCAACGAGCAGTTGGTGGGCCCGCTGCCGATCTCGCTCGAGCTGCAAGCGGGCACCCACCAGATCAAGGCCGTGGGCCCGACCGTGATGTCAAGCGTGCTCAAGGTGACCATCCGCCGCCGCGAGAGCACACCGGTAGCGCTCGATCTCTTCCCGAGGCCGGGTGAGGTCGACATCGACGCACTCATGACCGACTGCAGCATCCTGGTGGATGGGGTGGTGGTCGGCCAAGGACGCTACCGCGGCGCGCTGCCGGCCGGGCGCCATGAGATCGAACTCCGCCGCCCGGGCTTCGCGACCCAGCGTCAGATCGTCGTGCTCGAGCCTGGACGGCTCTCCACCCTGCGCGCGGGCCCCTTTCTCGCCCAAACCGGTGGTTCAAGCGGCGCGCCGAGCGCAGCCTTGGCACGCGACGCCGAGGGTCGCGAGGTTCCAGAAGCGGAACCCGACGATCCGTACAACGGGATCTACGGTCAGCTGTTCGTGCCGTTGATGCTGGGAGGGCCAGCCACCCATTCCTACACCGACCAGTGTCCGGCCCAGGCGTACCACGGTGGTTGCACGGTGACGGCTCCGAAGGGCGGCGGACTTGCGCTGCGCCTTGGTTACAGCTTCCTCGACTGGATCGGGATCGAGGCGTTGGCCGCCGGGGCGGTGGATGTGACCATTGCTCAGTTCGCGATCCCAGCGGAGGCGATCAGCGTCCCAGACTCGCCGATCACCCAAGATTTGATCGATCTGGCTGGCCGCAGCGCCTTCGTGCGGGCAGGTGGTATCTTTGGAGGTGGCCTCCGGATCAACACGCCCATGCAAGGGATCCGGTTCTCCCTCGGCGTCGACTACGTGTTCGTGTCCCGAAAGGTCTTCGCCATTCCAGACAGCTTCACCGGCGCGAACCTGTCGTACTCCGTACCGGGTTGGTTCATCGACGGAGGAGTCCAGCTCGGCGGTACGCCCGGCGGGCGGCTCTACCTCGGCTTCTTCTATTTCACCGAGTCCCCCCATGATCTCCCACTCAACCGGGATCTCAGCGCGCTCGGCTTGACCCCCGAACAGACGGCGGTGGCCGACGAACTGGTGGCGATGACCATCTATCGAGGCCGCCAGACCTTCTTCGGGCCGCTGCTCGGCATCGCCTTCGGACACTGAGCGCACCCTCCGTAGCCTTGCATTTCTCGCATGGCCTCTCATTTCAGATTCGAGGGCATCGAACCACACCTCCTCACTTCGCGCCGTTTTGTCTACAGAAACCCACCGAGTAGCACGTCCTCGCGCCGAACCAGCCCCCAGCGCTGCGGAAAGGACTACAATTTGCGGGCCCTTGGCCCTTAGGGAGAGCCCCATGTCCACCACCAGAAACGTGCTCGCCGTGAGCCTGCTCACTTCCGCATTCGCCCTGTTGCTCGGTTGCTCCACAGGCAACAACGCCGCCATCACTGGCGATGATGGTGAGACCGGAACGGCTGGCACAGACCATCCGGGGGAATCAGGTTCCTCAGGCGAGGGAACCAGTGAGGGAAGCACCCCAGGCTCGGGCGGAACTACCGGGATCGATCTCAACGGCACCGGAGGAGAGAACCCCTGTCTCGGCGACAACCCCCCTGATACCTGTCAGCTCGTCGCCTCTGGTCCCGCCTGCGGTGATGGTGAGTTGACACCCGAGACCGGCGAAGAATGCGACGACGGCAACAGCAAGCCAGGGGATGGCTGCACGGGGATCTGCCGGGTCGAACCAAACTTCACCTGCCCCACACCCGGCGAGCCTTGTGTCTCTTCTTTCGCCTGCGGCAATGGAGTGATCGAGCCAGGCGAAGTCTGCGACGACGGCAACACCACCGCGGGAGATGGCTGCTCCGCGGACTGCACGGAGCAGAGCGCCAGCTTCACCTGCCCCACGCCGGGCGAGCCCTGCGAGCGCACGGAGTTCTGTGGCAATGGTCGCGTGAAGGGTGAGGAGACCTGCGACGACGGCAACCTGACGAGCGGCGACGGCTGCTCCGCAGACTGCATCAAGGAGGACGGTTGGCTTTGCCTGGTTCCGGGAGATGCGTGCCAACCGGTCGATGTCTGCGGCGACGGAAAACAGAGCGCGAGCCTGGGGGAACAATGCGACGACGCCAACCTGACGAGCGGCGACGGCTGCTCAGCGGACTGCATGACCATCGAGTCTGGGTTCCAGTGCCCCACGCCCGGAGAGCCCTGCATCAACCTGACGGTATGCGGTGATGGCCGCGTCACGGGCACCGAAACCTGCGACGACGCAAACACCGATCCTGCCGACGGCTGCGATGCCTGCGCCATCCAACCTGGATACGACTGCCCGTTCCCCGGCGCCAAATGCCTGCCCCTGTGCGGCGATGGAGTCTTGCTCCTGAACGAGCGCTGCGACGACGGCAACCTCACCAACGGGGATGGTTGCTCCGACCAGTGCGAGTGGGAAGATGGCTTCGCGTGCACGGGGGACCCCGGAAACTACACCTGTCATGCGACCATCTGCGGCGATGGGATCGTGGAAGGCACCGAGGCTTGCGACACACTCGACAACGACATGGGCGATGGCTGCACCCCACTGTGCGAGCTCGAGCCGGACTGCTCGGGGGCCACCTGCCTTTCGACCTGCGGCGACGGCCTGGTGCTCTCGAGCGTGGGTGAGACCTGCGACGACGGCAACACCGTAGACGGCGACGGTTGCTCCTCGAGTTGCCAGATCGAGCCCGGATACCAGTGTGAACAGCCTCCGCTCGGGGACACCATGAAGGTTCCAGCGGTCTACCGGGATTTCGCAGCGGGAGGGGATTTCGAGCCGGCCAACGCCACGGGGCAGTACGTGGCAGTAACGGGCCTGGTCGACGGAACGCTGGATACCGAAGGTAAGCCGGTGTTCGTGGGCACGGCCGGGCAGGGCTACATCACCTCCGCCCAGAGCTTCTCCCAATGGTACCGCGACGTGAGCGGGCTGAACGCGACCTTCGCGACCGAGATGACCCTCTGGAACAACGGCTCGGGTGGATACGTGAACCGCTGGGGCGACAATGGAGAGCAGTGGGTCAACACCCGGGAGGCCTGGTGTGGCACGGTCGGAGACGAGATCGACGGCGAGCCCTGCACCTTCACCTTCGGAGACACGGACTGCCAGACCTACGCCGACCAACTCATCGACTGCGTGCAGAACGGCACCGACTGGACCGGGATCCTGCTCAACATCGCCTACGAGGGCGATCCGGTGTTCTTCCCGGTCGACAACGTGACACCGACGGTGACCAACACCGCCGAATACGCCGCGGCGCTGGTCCCCCCCGCGTTCGGTGGCAACTGGGGCGCCGAGCCCGGCGGGGCCTTGCACAATTTCCACTTCACGAGCGAGGTTCGCTACTGGTTCACTTACGTGGCCGGTGACGAGTTCATCCTCGATTTCACGGGTGACGACGACGTCTGGGTGTTCATCAACAAGCGTTTGGCGGTCGATCTGGGAGGGATCCACACACCGGTCAACGGCAACATCGTGCTCAATGCGGACGGCACCGGGACCACGACGATCGTCCAGACCGAGCCCGCCGACGACATCCCGCCAGCGGTCGTGTCCACGGTGGATCTCGGGCTGGTGGATGGCCAGGTTTACGAGATCGTCGTCTTCCAGGCGGAGCGCAAGAAGGAGGCCTCGACCTACAAGCTTACCCTGAGCGGCTTCAACGCCGCGCGGAGTGACTGCGGGCCGATCTGCGGAGATGGAGTGCTTTCACCGGGAGAGCAGTGCGACGACGGTGTCCTGGCTGGAGGCTACGGCGCCTGCCAGCCGGGCTGCATCCGCGGGGAATATTGCGGCGACGGCGCGGTCAACGGGCCCGAGGCTTGTGACGACGGCGTGAACGTGAGTGCCTACGGCACCACCGGCTGCGCCCCGGGTTGCCTCCTTCCTCCAGGCTGCGGCGATGGCCTCGTGCAGTCGCTGTTTGGGGAGACCTGCGACGACGGGATCAACGATGATTCCTACGGCGGCTGCAGCGCCAACTGTCAGTTCGGACCGCGCTGCGGGGACGGCCAGGTGAACGACCCGAGCGAGCAGTGTGACGACGGCGCCAACGACGGCTCCTACGGCAACTGCGCCCCGGGCTGCCTGCTCGGTCCACGCTGCGGAGACGGCACCATCCAAGAGGGCTTCAGCGAGCTCTGTGACGACGGCAACAACGTCGGCGGTGACGGGTGCAGCCCCAACTGCAGGCTCGAGGGGGTCTGCGGTGATGCCATCGTGGACACCGCCACCGGCGAGCAGTGCGACGACGGCATCAACGACGGCGGTTACGGCGAGTGCGCCCCGGGGTGCACGCTCGGTCCGCGCTGCGGCGATGGAGTGACCCAACCCGAAGAACAGTGTGACGGTGGCGAGAACCCGACCGGAGGCTATGGTGAGTGCGCTCCGGGCTGCGTGCTCGGTCCCCACTGCGGAGACGGATTGGTTCAGGATGGCTACGAGGAATGTGATGACGGCAACAACGAGGACGGGGACCGCTGCTCGGCCGCCTGCAAGAACGAGATCATCCTGCCCCGCTGAGCGAGGCGCTCCGTCATGAGTCTGCGCTGGATCGCCGGCCTCGGTGTGGCGCTGCTGCCCGCGCCAGCGTGGCCGGTGCCCTTGGTCGGTGCGCCCCCCCAAGCCGAGACGCAGCCCAGGCAACGCACCGTGTTGGTGCTCAGATCCGCCCAGCCGCTGCCGTTCTCCGAAGCAGAGTTGCTCACCGCGCTCGGTGCGCAGCTCCGAGAACTCGAGGTCGAGGTCACCACCGAAGAGGGGTCGCCCAGCGACTCCGGTGAACGACACACCCTGGCGATGCTGTACATCGAGCTTTCGCAACAGAGCCTCGTGCTGCACCTCTTCCAGCCGGAGGGCACTCATCTGAGAGCACGGCAGATCCCTTTCGAGACCAGCAACGTGGCGCTGCTCGAACAGATCGCGAGCGTTGTCCGCTCGGCCATGAGCGCGCTACTCGAGGACAAGCAGGCAGCGCCAGCCCCAAAGCCACGGACCGCACCCTCGCCAGCAGCACCGCCCACCCTCGGAACAGCCGCCCCAGAACCCCCGCCGAAGCCAGCACTTACCGTGGAGCGGGACGTCTCTTCCAACCAGGCTACCCTGTCCCTGGGCGCGCTCGGGGTCGGAACCTACGTCTTCGAGAACCGTCCCTTCGAGTTTGGCCTCGGAATCGAGGCACGGGTCGCTTTCTTCCCCTCCTGCAGGTTTCTCTCGGCCACCCTGCACCTCTTGCCCAACACCGAGCGAGAGTTCGAGGAGCTTCGGCTCGAAGTCGCGCGCACTCCCCTCACCCTGGTGGTGGGTCAAGGACTCGCGACCGGTCCGGTGTCACTCGAGGTAGCGGTCGGTTTCTTGGCTGAGCGGCTCGAAAGACGCATTCAGGGTGAGAGCACCGAAACAGATTTGTCGGCCCCAGCTACCCACTACCACCTGGGACCAGTCGTCCGTACCGAGCTCGGCTGGGCCGCCTCTGATGCCCTCAGGTTCTTCGGCGGAGCGCAGGTGGACCTGCTCATGAATCCCGTTCAGTATGAAGTGGCCGGTCCAGGCCCTGCTCGGACCGTCGTTTCGCACGCCCTCCCTATCCGACCCAACGTCCTGGCCGGCCTTCGGCTGCGCTTGTTCTGAAGATTGTCCACCCCGATCCCTCCCCCACCTCCACTAGCACCTCAAGTGACGGACTCCGGCCGACTCGACCAGCTGAATCGCGTCTCCCAGGCTGCCGCAGGGGATCGCACGGCGCAGCTCTGGCTGGTTGAACACCTGCGCCCCCGCCTCCGGTCGCTGTGCCTCTCTCTGGTCGCGAACCGCGCTGATGCCGAAGATGCCCTCCAGGCCTCGCTGCTCGAGATCCTCGCTTCAACCGGATCATTCCGGGGGGACAACCTCAACGCCTGGGCGGATCGCATCACCATTCGCACCGCTATCCGGCTGGCTCGGCAGCACCGGGTGCGCGCCGCGCGCTTCGAGCTCGATCCCGATCTCGACGAGCGCCCGAGCCTTCCGCCTCCGTCTGGGCCTCGCGAAACCACCGCGCGACCCCTGGTCGACTATCTAGCGGAGCTCCCCGAGACCCGACGAACCGTGTTGGTCCTCCGCCATGTGCTGGAGTACTCGATCGCCGAGATAGCCGAGCTACTCGAGCTCTCACCGAATACCGTGAAGGATCGGCTGTTGATGGCTCGAGGCGAGCTCCGGCGGCGGATCCGCCGAGACTTGGCCTGGGTTGCCGTACCCCACCGGGAGGGCGCATGACCACCTCTCTCTGTGAACGCTGGACCCACCTGAGCGAGAGGCACGCCCTAGGTGAGTTCCTGGGCCCCGAAGAACAGCAGTTCTTGCGCGAGCACCCCGAGCACTGTGAGCTCTGTGACGTCGAAAGTCAGGTGCTCGGAGGACTAGCGGCCGTACTCCATGAGCCCTCTCGCCTCGAGGCACCCGCCTACGAGCGATCGGCAGCCTCAACCCGACACACCGCTGCGCGACGCTGGTTCATGGGGCACACCGCGCGGCGCTGGTCGATCGGTGCGCTTTCCGTCGCGGCATCGGTCAGCCTCTTGTTGCTCGGTGCAGGGTGGCGCCAGCGCTCCTCGCCCGCCTCTTTGCCCCCACCGCTGGTAGCCCGGCTCGCCTACAGCGCCGGAAAGGTCGAGGTGCGGGGACTGAGTGGACGCGCTGGCGCAGAATTGAAGAAGAGCGATGTGCTCGAAGTGGCTTCGGGAAACGCTTGCTTCTCGATCTCGAACACGATCTCGAGCTGCCTCGGCACGGAGACGGAGCTTGAATTGCGTGAGTTGTCGCGGGAACGCTCGGTTGTGGCCTTGCACCGTGGGCAGGTCACCCATCAGCTGCTTCCCCAAGAGGCAGGCCGCCGCTTCGTGGTCGAGACGCCCGCCGGAAGCATCACTGCCCTCGGAACCACCTTCGCGGTCGAGATGCTCCGTGATGGCCAGGTGGAGATCCGGCTCTACGAGGGCCGTCTCCAGATCCAACCGCGCCACGGCTGGGCCCAAGTACTCGAGGCACCAGGTGCGCTCCGCTTGGGGCCCGAGGTGACGAAAGCAGAGCTCGAGCCCTCGCGGCGCGAAGCCGATCTCCACCTGCTCGCCCTGGTTCCACCGGGTTCACCCGCCGATGCGACACAGCTCATCATCACCACCATCCCCGCCCAGGCCGAGCTCGATCTGGATGGAAAGCGTCTCGGCCCCACGCCGGTGTCTTGGTTGAGCCAGCCTGGGTCCCACCAGTTGCGCGTCACCGCGCCCGGCTTCGTCGAGCACCGAGAGGAGCTTCGGCTCGTGGCTGGGCAGCGTCTCGAGCGGCAGCTCGCGCTCGCTCCGAGCGACACTGAACCCCCAGGGGAAGCACCTCGCGCTCAGGAAGCAAGCGTGGAGACCAAGGCCTCGGAGACCAGCGAAAGCCCGTCGCTTTTGCTCACTCGAGCCCAGAGCCTGCGCGCCAGCGGCGCCTACGCCAAATCAGCCCAACTCTACCAGAGGCTGATCCGACGCCATCCTACCAGCGCCGAAGGCACGGCAGCGCTGCTCTCCCTCGGCGAGTTGGAGCTCTCGGTGCTCGGCGCTCCCGATGCTGCTCGAGCCCATTTCGACGCGTACCTGGCGCGGGGTGGGCGCTTGGTCCAGGAAGCTCGCTACGGCAGGATCCGCGCGCTCGGGCGGCTGGGCCAGACCGCCGAGGAGCAGGCGGCGATCCGCGATTTCGTCCGCGACTACCCGAAGAGCATCCAATCCCAGCGCCTCCGCGACCGTCTCGGCGCGCAGCCCTAACGGCTCTGCTATGCTGACGCCGTGCTGCGCGTAAGAGTCACCTTCCCTTGGTCGCTGCTGGCCGCCTGCCTCGGGTGTGGCACCGCGATCGATGTGGTGGCAGAACGCCATGGGGAAATGGGTGATGGTGGCGAGAGTGCGAGCGCAGCCACCGGGGGCAGCTCCGGCGCGACCCTTCCGCCGCTCCAGGTACTGGAGCTCACGGGTGATCTCGAGGTCCACGACCCCATGATCGCGAAACTTGGTGAGGTTTTCACGGTCCTGTCGAGTGGCACCGGGATCGTGACCCACACCTCCATCGATCTCGTGGACTTCGTCCTCGCTGAGCCAGTATTCGCGGAGAACCCAGCGTGGATCACCGAGCTGCTCCCGGACGTTACTGCGCTTTGGTCACCAGATCTCTCGAGCTTCGGAGATCGAGCGCACCTGTACTATTCGGCGTCGGTGTTCGGGACTGGTCAATCCTGCATCGGTCACGCCACACGGCCCGCCCTCGACTTCGATCAGCCCTTCGAGGACGCAGGGCAGGTCATTTGCTCGGATATCGACGGAGCCGACGACGATTGGGACGCGATCGATCCGAACGTGATTCGGACCGAGCAGGGGGTAGCCCTGGTGTTCGGGAGCTTCGGCGCGGGGCTGCAGTTGATTCGCCTGGACGAGGAGGGGCGGCGTGCCGATGATTCACTGACGCAGCTCGCGGTGGGGCCGGAACCGGACCGGGCGATCCAAGCCCCATTTTTGCACTTTCGCGCGCCTTATTACTACCTCTTTGCCTCTTACGGCTTCTGTTGTCGGGGCATCGACAGCACCCACGAGATCCGCGTCGGACGTGCCGAGGCCATCGAAGGCCCGTACCGCGATCGCGATGGCGTGCCCATGCTCGAAGGCGGAGGCACAGTGGTCTTGTCTGGAGACGACCGATATCGCGCCACCGGCGGCAACGCGATCCTGGTGGACGGCGAGAGGCTCTACAACGTCTACCATGCCTACGACGCCAACCTCGCCGGCCGCGCGACGCTTCGAATCGCGGAACTCGCGTTCGACGCTCTGGGTTGGCCCGTGTCGGGCGGCCCCTGAAGCATCAAAGGTGCCACACTGGCCCCGATCGCTTTCGCGGATGGATATCACACAGTTTTTTGGGGAGTGAACAACCTCTTCACCGTTCGCTCGGTTGCCGCATGAGGGGCAAGCTGGTAGCTTATGCAGGCACAGTTCCTGTTAAGGAGGGAGAGAGCCATGACGCGAAAGCACTGCGTGTCAACGGTCTGCTTGCTGGGGATTCTTGCGAGTGTTCTCGGCTGCGAAGACCAGCAAAGCTGCACCAAAAATCGGATGGATCTGGCCCGGACCTGGGAAACCGTGAAGAACGTCGCGAGCAAGCGAAAGTATGGTGGCGACGAAGAGGCCAACAACGCCCTCTTGAAGCAACAGCGCCTCGAGCGCTGGGGAGTGATCGAAGACAAGGCGGCGCTGCTCGAGAGTTCGTTCACCACCCCCCAGATCACCTGGAACAGCGCCACCAAGGCGCGGACCGAACTGAACCAACAGTTCACGCGGATCCCTGAGAGTGACGACCGCGGCCTACCCCGGTTTGCCACTCTGCTCGACCAGGCAAACCACCAGCAGGCGGAGTTCGAGCGGACCTGCCGCTGACCGCTCCCTCACCGGTCCGGACCGCGGGCTTAGGAAGGCCAAAGCCACGCGGGACCAGGCTTTGACAGAGCCATCTGGTTCCGTTAGCTTGGCCTACCGTGAGCGCCCGATCCGCCTCTTCCCCGTCGGCATCCGCTGACTCGGGTGGTCTTTCGCGATCCCTCGAGGACTACCTCGAGACCATCTTTGAGCTGGTACGCGCGCGGCGAATCGCCCGTGTTCGAGACATCGCTGAGGCCCGAGGCGTGAAGGCTGCCTCGGTCACCCCTGCCCTGCGACGTTTGGCGAATCTTGGACTGATTGACTACGCCGAGCGCGAGTACATCGGCCTTACTCCGGCAGGCGAGACACGCGCCCGGCGGGTCCTCGCCCGACACCAGGTGCTGGTGGACTTCCTCGCAGGAGTGCTCCGGGTGCCCACCGAGACGGCTTCTCAGGATGCCTGCGCGATGGAGCACAGTCTCTCGGATCGCGGCATGGATCATCTGGTGAGCTTCCTTGAGTACTTGCGGCTCTCCCCTGAGGCCGCGGAGGTCATCGCGCGCTTCCGAGCCACCGAAGGCCTGGGGTTTCGCGCACCGTCAGGCCCAGGGGGGAGCACGGGCACCGCGATGCCACCCGCCTCGGTCCGTACGATCCCGCTCTCCAAGCTACAATTGATGGTCACCGCAACCGTTCAGATGGTGAAGGGCGAGGGAGCGCTCCGCCAACGGCTGCTCGATCTCGGTCTGTTGCCGGGGGCAGAGCTGCAGGTGCTGCGGGCGGCTCCTGCGGCAGGTCCACTCTGGATCCAACTGCGAGGCAGCCAACTCTCGTTGCGGCGCCGCGAAGCCGACGTGGTACTGGTTACCCCCGAAGGAAAGCCGGCTTGATGTCGAGGATCCTGTTTGCCGGCAACCCCAACTGCGGGAAAACCTCGCTCTTCAACGCGCTGACTGGCTCCCGGCAGAAGGTTGGCAACTACCCCGGGGTCACCGTCGAGCGTCGTTCAGCGCAGATCGAGCTCGACGGTGAGATGATCGAGGTGCTCGATTTACCGGGAACCTACAGCCTACTCGCCTACTCGCCAGAGGAGCGGATCGCGGTCGACCAACTCCTGGCCGACGAGCATGACCTCGTGGTGGTGGTGGTGGATGCCACCAACCTCCATCGCAGCATGGTCCTTTTCGCACAGCTGCTGTCCGTGCCGCGGCCCATGCTTCTGTGCGTCAACATGATGGACGAGGCCGAGGCCAGCGGGCAGAAGCTCGATCTGGCCCTCCTGGAGAAGCTGTTCGGGGTGCCGGTCGTCACCACGGTGGCGCACCGAGGCCAGGGCATCGACCAGCTCCGTCGCGAGCTCTCGAGGTCCAAGCGAGACCCCTTGCTCCCGCGGGTGGAGGTGCGCAACGAGGCGCTCGATCAGGCGCTTTTGCCCATCATCTCTCAGCTCGCAGAAGGCTGCCCTGCGTTCCGCCGGAGGTTCACCGCGATCTCGCTTCTGCTGGCAGAGTCGTCAACCGTGGATGATCCCGTACTGCAGCTTGTGCTGGAGCGTGCGCGCGCACAACTGGTAGCAGTCACGGGCTCGGACGTGGCCCTGTACGTCACTCATCTCCACTTCGGCTTCGTCGACGGGCTACTGCGTGAGGTGGTGAAGAAGCCACCTCGAGAAAACGCCCGTGACTTCAGCAATCGCCTGGACGGCTTCTTGGTGCATCCCTGGCTCGGAGGGCCGCTCTTTCTGCTGATCATGTATGGGATCTTCTGGTCGACCTTCGAGCTTGGTGCTTTCCCCATGACCTGGCTGGAGAACGCCTTCGCCTGGCTCGGCCAGCTGCTCCTCGGCTGGCTCGGAGGGCGCTCTTCACCCTTGGCATCGCTCTTGGTGGACGGGGTGGTGGCGGGGGTCGGCGGGGTTCTGGTCTTCCTCCCGAACATCCTGATCTTGTTCATCGGGCTCTCGGTGCTCGAGGACACCGGCTACATGGCACGCGTCGCGTTCATCATGGACCGGGTGATGCACCGCTTCGGCCTGCATGGTCGCAGCTTCGTGCCGATGTTGACTGGCTTTGGTTGCACGGTGCCAGCCATGCTCGCCACCCGCACCATCGAGAGCCGTCGCGACCGCTTGACCACGCTGTTCGTACTACCCCTGGTCTCCTGCGGGGCGCGCCTGCCCATCTGGCTTCTTCTGGTGCCTGCCTTCTTCCCCAAGGAGCTCCAAGCACCGGCGATGTTCGGGATCTACGCTACCGGTCTGGTGCTCGCCCTTGGTCTTGCGCTGCTGCTCCGAAGAACGGTGTTTCGAGGAGAGGATGCTCCGTTCGTAATGGAGCTGCCGCCCTACCGCATGCCTACGTTCCGCGCCGCGTGGCTCTTGGCATGGGAGCGTGCACGCTCCTACCTGAAGAAGGCCGGAACCATGATTTTGGCCGTCTCGATCGTGATGTGGGCCATCACCTCGTACCCCAAGGCCACCCTCTCTCCGGCCGAGAGCAGCGCCCCGCCACAGGTGGTGGCTGCCCGACAGCTCGAGTCCTCCTTCGCCGGTCACCTCGGTCGTTTGATCGAGCCGGCGCTTCTGCCACTTGGACTCGACTGGAGGATTGGAGTCAGCCTGGTGGGTGCGTTCGCCGCCAAGGAGGTGTTCGTCGCGCAACTCAGCGTCGTCTCCGCGCTCACCGATCCTTCGGCGGCCGAAGGCCAGCGCTCGCTGCGTCAACTGCTGGCCCGCACCTACACGCCAGCCTCAGGGCTCGCGCTCATGCTCTTTCTTCTGATCGCCACTCCCTGCATGGCCACGGTGGTGGTGATGCGCCGCGAGGCGAACAGCCGCCTGCTCGCTCTTCTGCAGTTCACCGGCCTCACCGTGCTTGGTTACCTAGTGGCCACACTCGCCTACCACGCCGCGCAGCTCCTCCACTGAGATCCCCGGGTGAGCGACCACCTTCCCACCTGAGGCACCGGCCCCCGTCACTCCAGGCCAAGTCGTTCCATGTCCTGCTCTTCGAGACCGAGAAAATGGCCGAGTTCATGCAAGACAGTGATCCGGACTTGCGCGCAGAATTCCTCCTTCTCACCACCATAAGCGTCGAGGAGGCAGGCTGAGAACAGCACGATTCGACTCGGGGCCTCAGGCATCCCGAACTCGCCATGCTCGATGAGGGTGGGTCCCTCGAAGAGCCCAAGCGCGCGCGAGTCGAAGCCGTTCTGAACCAACTCCACCGAGGGGCGTGGCTCGAGCACGATCGCCACGTGTCCCAACTTGCCCTTCAACTCCGCCGGAAGTTCATCGAGCACCTGCTCAGCACACTCGACGATGAGCTGCTCGTCTTCGGGCGAGGGCACGCCGGACAGCGCATCCAGTTCCACATCCAACCGAAGCGTCTCGAGGTGCTGCTCCCGCGAGGCCCGATGGCATCCGGCCTCACGCAGCGCCTCTGCAAAGAGGTGGCGCACATCCAGCAGATCGGGCGCCGCAGCAACCGTCCGCTCGAGATACGCACAAGCCTGCTCGGGACCACGCGCCCGCCACAGCGCCTCACCTCGCGCCTCGATGAGGAGGGGGTGGTCGGCGTGCTCTTCGGGCAACTGATCGAGGAAAGCCAACGCCTGGTCTGGGGTAAGCTCGAGGAGCTCGTCGAATCGAAGCAGAATCTCGTCCACGACGCTGATGTCCAATGCGTCGACCACGGACTCGGTCACCGAGAACACTCCTCTAACACCACCATCGATTGAGGCCATACCTGGTAGCTCGCTTCTATCAGCTCCGCACGGGAGAGCGGCCAGCAGTTGTCCGCGGGCTCAGCCCATGCCGCCGTGTCGATGATGCGCCGGAAACGTCCATCGGTCGGAACACGAAATCGAACCTGTTCCACGAAGCCGTTGATGAGCAGCAAAAGGCGACCCAGGGCGCGATCGCGGCCGTCGATCTCGAGGCAGAGACAGCGGTTCTGGGGCTGGAGCGGCGAGTGTCCGTCCTCGCGAGTGAAGCGATAAGGCAACTCGGGCAGCGTTCGCCCTTGGTCGTCGTGTGTCGCCCGGCCGAGCAGCGGCGACGAGCGGCGACAAGAGAGCACGAAGTGCGCGAAGACGAACAGGGGATTTCTGCCGCGTTCCGAAGCTGCCGCGCCGAAGTTGTCGTGGTACGCGCCACCTCCTTCGGTAGCAAGCGACGTCGGTCTGTTGGTGGCGATCATCCGGTAGTTGGTCCAGGTGGCCACGCTGTCCAGGCACCAGGGGTTGTTGTTTCCGTTCTGGGTGCGCCCGAGTTCATCTCCATACACGACCATCGGCAGCCCGCGCGAGAACGCGAGCAGCGTCCAGATATTGCGGAGCTGCTGGCGGCGCCGGGCATGGTCACCCCCCGAATCAGAAGAGAGATTGTCGTCAGTGCCGCCGTCGGTTGGTCCAAAGGGATAGGGCTGAGCATTCTGCTTACTCGCGTAGCTCACGAGATCGAGCATGGTGAAGCCGTCGTGGGCATCCACGAAATCCACACAACGGCTGGCACCGCCGTTGTCCGCGAAATGCGTGACGTCCCCGTCCATCATCTCGGCGAGCTCCCGCGCATTGCCCTCGCCGCGCAAGAAGCGCCGTGCCGCGTCCCGGTAGCGGCCGTTCCATTCCCCCCATTCAGAGGGGAAGTTCCCCACCTCGTAGCCCCAGAGATCCCAAGCCTCGGCGATCATCTCGGCCTGACGACTGCGACCCAAATCCCGGATCGCGACCAAGAGGGGATGGTCGGGGAAGAAGCGCTTCTGAGACTCCCAGGCGGTGCGTTCGAAGGCATTCGGGGTTCGTCCGAGCACGGGCGCGAGATCGAACCGGAAGCCGTCCACCCCCATCTCGTCCAGCCAATAGGTGAGGGAATCGAGCACCAGCGCCTGCGCGGCCGGGCTCGAACAGTTGAGCTGGTTGCCGCAACCCGTTGCACCCTCGACGATCAGCCCCGACTCCGTGAAGAGGTAGTACTCCGCGGCGTCAAAGCCCCCAAGACTCACGAAACCGGTGGTGTCAGCCCGATCCAACCAGTTTCCGGCTTCACCGGTGTGGTTGTACACCACATCCAAATAAACCTCGATCCCAGCGTCGTGCAGGCTCCGCACCATGCTCTTGAATTCGCGGGTGGGTCCACCGGGGCTGCGATCGGCCGCATAGCGACGATTGGGCGCGAAATAACCGAGGGTCATGTAGCCCCAGAAGTTACTGAGGGGCTTCGACTCCCCTTCGCGCCCCGCCTCGAAGTGGTGAACGGGGAGCAGTTCCAAGGTCGAGATGCCAAGCGCGCGTAGATACGGAGCCAAGAACGCAACCCCGGCGTAGGTGCCACGCAGTCGCTCTGGGATCGAGACCACCTGCCCGAAGCCCTCGAACCCCCGCACGATCCGCCCGAGATCGCTAGCGGAGGGATGCTGGGTCATGCCGCGCACATGCCCCTCGTAGATGATCGCGCGCTCGGGGGCATGGTAGGGGCGTTTCCCGGTCGGTGTCAAATCGTCGATCAGGAGGCCCTTGGGTGCAAAACGACCAGTGTCGACCAGGCGCGCCGGCACCCCCTCCACCAGCGTTGGCCCAGTCGCGAAGACCCACACCGTGTGCTGCGCGGCGCTGAGCTCCATGCTGTCGCGATCGTGGGAGAGCTCACGCGCGTACGGATCGAACAGGAGTTTGTTCGGGTTGAAACGATTGCCATCCCGATCGAAATCCGCCACGAAGCCAAGCTCGGAGCCCGGGATCCAATCCGGGTCGTAACCCCAGTTCGGACCGAAGCAACGAAATCCGTAGTAGGTGTGGTTCGGCACTCCACGAAGCCGAATGCTGAAGCAATCCCCACCCTCGAGACGCTCGAGCCAGAAGCTCTTTACCGCATCCTGCCCGAAAGCGCGCTCGAAGAGCTCCAGCCGTACCTGGCTGGCTCGCCTGGAGAAGACGGTCAGGGTCAGCTCCTCCCCCGCTCGGTGCGGGCCGAGCGGGGGTCGAACCCCGGGTTGCGTGGGCAGGCGCTCGACCTGGCGGAGACTGAAATGGGATGAGCTCATGGGCGACTCAGCGAGGCAGGGCGAGGATCCGACTCTTGGTGGCAGATTTGCGACTCACCCAGTAAACGCAGCGGTCATCAGCATAGATCCCGGTGACGCTCTCGTCGGGCGGTATCGGCGCGAGCAAGCTGGTCTCACCGGTGTCGAGCGCAACTCTCGAGACGGTGCTCGGCGCCTCCGGAGATGCTCCGGCCAGCACCGTGTAGGCAGCCTGGGCGACCAGCGCCACCCGCGGAGCCTCGGTGACGGGGCCGGCGAGCTTCTTCGCTGTCCCGCCAGTCTTCTTCACCTGCAAGAGCGAGCCCTTCTCGGTCACGAAAAGCACCTGGGTGTCGTCGAGGGCGAGATCCACGACTGGCTCACCGCTCTTGGCCAGCGTGGCGAGCTTCTTCGAGCCCGCCGCGAGCTTGGCCACGCGCTTGCCACCCGCGTCCGCAACGTAAACGCCGCTCGCGTCCACAGCCATCGCCACGAAGCCCTTTGGTCCGTCGACCTTCGGACGAGGTGAGGTCACAAGCTCGGTGATGTCGCCGCCGCGCCGCCCGATACGCGCAATCCGATCATAGGGACCGTAGTCGCCAGGCACGCCGTAGATCTCCTCCCCGAGGAGCGCCAGGCCCTTGGCTGAGAACTGCGCGTTGATGGTGTCGGTGGTCGACCCATCCTTCGGAGTACGCTGAAGGAGAATCCCCGCCGTGTAGTAGATGTACTTGTCATCGACCACCAGGGCTCGCGGCTCGTACTTGAGTGACACCAGTGCGTTCTGGCCGCCGCCATCCTTGCGCACGGCCACCACGTCACCCCGGCTGCCGTAGAGCTGCCAAGACGAGTAGTAGAGGTGGGTCGTGTCCGCGGACCAACCGAAGAGCTCTCCGTTGATGGTGCCGAGCTCGACCGGCACGGTGCCGGTCACGCCACAAGGTTGGGGAGGAGACGCGTCGGCCTTCGCTTCGGGGGGCGTGGTGCCGGATGATGGCGCGGCAGATGGCCCCGGAGACGCGGAGGGCGCCGGCGCGACCTTGCTCTGCTCACACCCCACCGCCACCACCAGGGCCAGGCCCATCACTCGAATGCTCTGCCAGGACATCATCAAGTGCCTCCTCCAGGGACGGCCAAGGAGGTTACCGCCGAAGTCGAGTCTGTTTCCACAGCCAAATCATGCCCCTTCGGCCGAACCGGGAGAATCCGTGTCACACGCTCGGATTTCGGGTTACACCCGTGACCCACGGAGCCCCGCGATGCCTAACCCTCCCCCATCTTTCCAACCCGCCCCGGACTCGGTCCTCATCAACGTGCAGAGGCTGGTGGCAGCCTACTTCACGCTCACCCCCGATCCTTCCGTGGTCTCCCAGCGCGTGGCCTTTGGCACCTCCGGGCACCGCGGTTGCTCCCTCGAGCAGAGTTTCAACGAACGCCACATCCTGGCCACCGCTCAGGCGATCTGCATCGTGCGCGCCGAAGAGCAGATCACTGGGCCGCTTTTCGTGGGCATCGACACCCACGCGCTCTCCGAGCCAGCGCTAATGACCACACTCGAGGTACTCTCGGCCAACGGTGTGGTGACCTTCATCGACCGGGACGGGGGCAGCACGCCGACACCGGTGGTTTCCCACGCGATCCTCGCCTACAACCGGGGACGAAGCACCGGTCTTTCCGACGGCATCATCATCACCCCATCCCACAATCCACCGCGGGATGGGGGATACAAGTACAACCCGCCGCACGGTGGCCCCGCCGACACCACCCTCACGCGCCGCATCGAACAGCTCGCCAACCGTTTCCTCGAGTCCGATTGCCGGGAGGTGCGCCGCCTCCCCTACGCGCGGGCACGGTCCGCAGAAACCACCCGCCTGCACGACTTCATCGGTCCATACGTAGAGGATCTGCAGAACGTGGTCGACCTCGAGGTGATCCGAGCCAGCGGGATCACGCTCGGTGCCGATCCCCTGGGAGGCTCGAGCATCGGGCTCTGGGCGCCGCTCGCTGAGCGCTACGGCCTCCCAATCCGGGTCACCAACCCCAGCGTGGATCCAACCTTTCGGTTCATGCCGTTGGATCACGACGGCAAGATCCGCATGGACTGCTCGTCGGCGCACGCGATGGCGGGACTCATCCGGTACAAGGATGATTTCCGGGTGGCCTTCGGCAACGACGCCGACGCGGATCGTCATGGCATCGTGACGCCGAGTGCAGGCCTCCTCAATCCAAACCACTACCTCGCGGTGGCCATCGACTACCTCTTCCGCTCCCGGGACGGCTGGGCCAAAACCGCGGCTGTGGGCAAGACGCTCGTCTCGAGCGACCTCATCGATCGCGTGGCGCGCGCCCTCGGCCGCCGCCTGCACGAGGTCCCGGTTGGATTCAAGTGGTTCGTTCCCGGCCTGACCGACGGCAGCCTCGGGTTCGGTGGTGAGGAGAGCGCCGGCGCGTCGTTCCTACGCCGTGACGGCACCACCTGGACCACCGACAAGGACGGGCTCATCATGGATCTCCTGGCGGCCGAGATCACCGCGCGAACCGGTCGGGACCCTGGGGAGCATTACCGGGACCTCGTGGCCAAGCATGGAGAGCCGGTCTACGCACGCATCGACGCCCCCGCGACCCTGGAGGAGAAGGTGATCCTGAAGAAGCTATCGCCCGCCCACATCAAGGCGAAGACCCTCGCCGGTGACCCCGTCCGCCAAATCGTCACGGAGGCGCCCGGCAATGGGGCGCCGATTGACGGGCTCAAGGTGAGCACGGAACAGGGCTGGTTTGCCGCACGGCCGTCCGGCACGGAAACAGTGTACAAGATCTATGCCGAGAGCTTCCGCGGGCCGGACCACCTCGCCCGCATTCAGGAAGAGGCCCGTGCGATCGTGAGCGACGCACTTCGACAACCCCATGTATGATGGAAGCGTCCTTCCGGAGTTCGGCTCCGGAACCGTCACGGAGGAAGCGATGACCTTCGAGCCGCGCAAACTCACCCTCACCTCTCTTCTTTCTGCCCTCGTGCTCGCCACCGCAGCCCCGGCTTGGGCCGCCGACGGTGAAGACGGCGAGGGGGACTCCGAGCGCGAGCCCGACTCGAAGGAACGGAAGGACGACGCCTCCGAGAGTGAGGGGAGCGACGATACGTCCGCAGAGAAAGCGAAATCCGAAAAGAAGCGCGGAGCCGGGAAAAAGACGGCCAAGGTCGAAGACCCACCGAAACAGATCTTGGTCGCCGCCCTCGCGAGCTACGGCACCTCCGCCTCGACCCGCGGGGGGCTCGGCCTGCGGGGGGCCTTGGAGTTCATGCCCGATCTCTTCCTCGGAGTGACCGCTCAGTACTTCTTTGGCTCGACCTCGGAGAGGAACCAGTTCGACTCGACCAGCAGCGTCTCGCGCCAGATCACCTTGGTGTCACCGGATGTTGCCTACAACGTCCAGGCGACGGCGGACGTGGCGATGCGCCCCAACTTGGGGCTTGGCCTGATGATCCCGAGCACCGAGCACTGCTCGGACGGGGATTGCAGCACGGACACCGCGGTCAGGGTGGCTCTCAGCCCGGGCCTCACCGGTCTCTACATGGCCCCCCCCTTCGTCCTAGGGGTGGATTTCCGGTATCTGGTGGCGATTTCCCAAGCAAATACCAGCGGAATGCTGGCCTCGGGCGTGGTCGGGATCCAGTTCTAGCCCGGAAGAACACTCGGCATTTCCCCGGGGTCGGGGCTTTGTGTATGCTCCCCGCCCCATGACTACCCCCGAGACCGGCCAAGTACCCTACAAGCACCCACTGCTGTGGGTTCCGACGAGCTACTTTGCGATGGGCACCGTCTACGTGATGGTGACCACCGCCTCGAACGTGATGTTCAAAAATCTCGGGCTGTCGAATGAGCAGTCTGCGATGTACTCGAGCTTGGTCGGCTTTGCCTTCACCTTCAAGCCGGTTTGGGCGCCGCTCCTCGAGATCTACAAGACCAAGAAGTTCTGGGTGATCCTGATGCAGATCTTGCTTGCGGGCACCTTCGGGCTGCTTTCGCTGGCACTCTCGCTGCCCTCGTGGATCTACCCGGTGCTGGTGGTGCTGTTGGTGGCCGCGATCGCGGGCGCCACTCAGGACATCGGCAGCGACGGTGTGTACGTGACGACCTTACCGTCCCGTGCCCAGGCTGCGTTCACGGGCTTTCAAAGCATGAGCTGGAACGTCGGCTACATCCTCGCCAATGGGTTCTTGGTGCTGGCAGTCGGAAAACTCGCCGGCGAGGTCGAGGGACAACCGCTGCCTGACGTTTCCAAATACTCGTACGCCTGGACCGTGGTCGCGATCGTCTTCGCGGTCACCATGCTGGCCATGGCCGGCTGGCACTATTTCATGCTGCCTCAGGGGTCGAAGGCCGGAGACGCTCCGAAGACCTTCGGGGAAGCCATGGGCACCTTCGGCCGCGCTTTCGTGACCTTCTTCCAAAAGAAGGACATCTGGCTTCTGCTCGGATTCGCGTTCTTCTACCGTTTTGGACTCGGCCTCCTCGACAAAATCGCGCCGCTCTTCTTGCTCGATCCACGCAGCCGGGGTGGGCTCGGCCTCGACAACACGACCCTCGGCTGGCTCAACGGCGTGGTCGGAACCACCGCGCTGATCGTCGGGTCCATCATCGGCGGTTGGTGGGTCTCGAGGCGCGGCCTGAAGAAGTCACTCCTGTGGCTCTGCCTTGCCCTCAACGTGCCCAACGTGACCATGCTCTACCTCGGCGCAGCGCAACCAACCGAGACCTGGCTCGTGGGCGTGATCTTCTTCATCGAGAAGTTTGGCTGGGGCTTCGGGGCGGTCGGCCACATGATTTACATGATGCAACAAATTGCTCCAGGGCCTTACAAGACAGCCCACTATGCCTTCGCCACCGGTCTCGGCCTCAGCTTGTGCATGACCGCAACGGGTGTGGTGAGCGGCTATCTTCAGACGGCGGTTGGCTACCAGACGTACTTCTTCATCGCCTTGGCGGCGGCGATCCCGTCGATTCTCTTCACAGTGCTCGCGCCATTTCACCACGCGGACGACACGCAAACCAAATAGTTCCACACGCGTGGCGCGTCAGCGCTTCATGAGGGCCCCGAGCACCAAGCTGCGGGGCCTTCGTTTTTGGGTGCGCGGGAACGGTTTTTTCGCGCACCTTCGCCAGCCAAGGCCGAGCCATCCCGCAGGGCAGGTTCGTTTCGTCGAGAAGACGAGATCGAGTTGGCGCTGAGCGGCCATGTGCACTGAGGAGCAGCTCGAAGCGTTTTCGGATTTCCACTCTTGCAGGAACCTCCGGTCAGCGTTGCTTCATTCTTCCAACCGTAGTAGCCTGAGCCTGCGGTATTCCCCAGTGAATGGGGGATTTCTCCAGCTCGCACAACCGTCGTCCCTGGGCATTTTTGAGAAGCGCTTTTCACCATGGCACCCACCCTCCGACTCCTCACCGCTGTCTTTCTCACCATCACTTTCACCGGCTGCGGCGGCACACCCAAAGCCTCCGACTCTGAAGCAGAAGCGGGACGAGATCAGGGTGAAGCCGGCGACACCGGCGATGCCGGTCGCGCCTCGAGCAACATGGGCGGGGAGTTCAGCATCGCAGCCGGCGGCCGCTCGAGCGACGCGGGCGCCGCTGGTGACGCCGGCACCGCCGGCA
>CAYNEY010000024.1:0-83823 GCA_964396375.1 uncultured Polyangiaceae bacterium
GTCCACCGACCAGGGCTGTCGTTTCAAGAACGGGTATTCACGCAGCGGTTACGTCGCAATCGCCACGGGTGATGGATGCCACGGTCCGCTTGCCGAGCACCGGCAGCACGTAGGCCTTGAGCAGCACCTCGTTGGTCGCCTGGTCGATGTCCCGAATGTGGTCGGGGTAGCTCTGGTGGAGCCGCCCCTCTGTCCAATCACGGGCGACCTCCTGAAAGGTGCGCGCCCCGGTAGGGGTGGCGGCCGGGCGCACCAACTCGGCACCGCCACGGACGAAGACCTCGATGCTGCGCTTCACGGCGGGGAACTTCGCATCGTCGGCCTCGGCAGCCTTGCCGATGAGGAACATCCCATCCCCCGCCTTCCCTGCCCTGTGGAGCATCCGTGCGAGCTCCCGAAGCTCCCGATCGCGCCGCTCAGCCGCGGCACGGTCGAGCGTCTTGATGATGAACCGCTCCCGTTGACCGCTCCCGAAGCGGATGCGAATCCGGTAACCCACGCCGGGGAGGAGTTCGAGCGTTGAAGCTCCGCGGGGTTCACGCGGCACGGCTCGCCCCCTTTCCGATCCAGTAGACTCGGATCCCCTCAACCTCGAGGAGCACCCCAAGCGCCCACTGGGCAGGATGGTCACGCCGGAGTGTTGGGAAGTACCCGTCCCGGTGAACGGACGTCATTAGCGCATCCCAGGATCGGAAAGCGGATGCGTTGCGGGTTGCGTTGTCGCGGTCGGTAGCTATCTTGGATTTCATCGAATCACCTCAGATGGTTCGGTCATGCTCCCGGGTGTTCCACCACCGCGGGAGCGCTTGTTTTCAGCCCTTGCGCCCCTTCGTGCTCGGCTTGGCGGGCGCGGTTTCGGCGGGCATGCCGTCGTCGTCTAGGGCGAGGCCCTGCTCGCGGCACAGGGCACGGATGCCCATCCGCACGAGCTGTGACTGGCTCTCGACGCCAAGGCGGTTGGAAAGGGCACGAAGGATCGCCCAATCGGCCACCGAGTAGCGCATCGAGAGTTGGACTCGAAGTGCTTCCTGCATTGTGAGTCGATGGTGACAGCGTCTAGGGACGGCGTCCAGAGGAAATCGAAAGAGGAGACAAGGTCAGCCGACCGGGTCGACCCGGTCGGACGGACAACGTCGTCCGTCGTCGCTCGGTGTGGTATTGTTCAGCATGACGCGCTGGGTACTGTCGGACGGAACCGTGTTCGAGAAGGGAAAGGTCACCGGTACCAGCAAGGTCGCCAACCAGCTTCGAAGCGATCTCGACTACCTCCGGCAAGGAGGCGAAGTCGTTGTTACGTGCGGTCCAGAGCCGATGGCCACAGCCCTCCGCCTTCGTTCGAAGTTCCTCGTTTACTGCTGGCTGATGGACAAGACCCAGCGTCGCCTGTGGTGCACGCCGCCAGAAGAGAGGGTAACCATTGTCGAACCAGTGGAGCCACCTCCAACACCGAAACGCTTTCAGTGGGAGGAACCAGACGATCTGCCGGATGGGATGTTGTGGGTGTACTGAACCCGTCCCAACACCCTCTCAACAATGCTCGCCGCGTTCTTGGCGTCCCCTGCCCAGATGGTCGGCACCCCATAGTCCACCCAGATCGCGATCGCCGTTCCGATGACGCTTTGGGGGTTCGTGGCGGAGCGGTAGGCGTGCGCCAGCACGTCGCAGACGGAGGCTTCGACCACCACGGCGCGGAGCTCATAGTCACGGAGCCGCCGGCAGCAGTCGAGGAACCGTTCGCGCTCGGGCCCGACGCATGCCACCAAGTCGGGGAGGCTCTTCCGCTCGATAGCTACGCGGTCACTGAACCCAGCGAGGGAGTAGTCACCGGTGGAAAGGGTCACAACCTCGACCTTGACCTCGGGGGAGAACTGAAGGGGGGCCTGCTCGCGGGTGTCGCGGAGGATGACCAGACCATCGAGGGCGGAGCGCTTCGAGGTCACTCCACGCGCTCCCTCCCCGCCATGCCTTCGATCGCCTTCCCCATCGCCTCGAGGCGACAGAACAGGATAAACCCCCACCCAGCGAGGTCCAGGGCCTCTTGCTTGAGCTCCTCGAGCAGCACCTCGGGGCTCTTCGAGAACGACTTGTTCTCGTAGGCCACCATTCCCTTCATCAGGCGGGCCCGGAGGCGCTCGACGAACAGCATGAACTCGTGGTCAGGCATGGCGCCACCTTCCCTTCCTTCTCTCCTTGCACATCTGCA
Organism: uncultured Polyangiaceae bacterium; assembly: GCA_964396375.1. Classification (GTDB taxonomy): domain Bacteria; phylum Myxococcota_A; class Polyangia; order Polyangiales; family Polyangiaceae; genus FEN-1139. The sequence goes on from CAYNEY010000024.1 coordinate 2,204, forward strand.
TGGTGGGCGTCCACGGGATGCCGCCTTCGATGTTTCGGCTGATGACCTCAGCTCCCGCGCGTGACAACCACGGGAGGGATGCGAAGTCGGCGTTGTCGACCATCACCCCGACGATGCCGGCGGTGGTTCGAAGCTGGTGTGCGGCACTTCGACGGGCCGCGTCGTCCAGGCGAAGGACGGGCTCGGTGTTCATGTTGCCCCCATGGTGCCGATGGCCGCCGGGCACTTCGGCACGAAGCCGGGAGGCGCGATGCTGGCGCGCTTCATCCGGCTCCGGGCGTGTTCGTGACAGTACGCCCCAACGAAGGTCCCGTCGGGCTCGTAGAAGTGGGTGGACGCCCCTCTCCCGCACGTTGCGCAGGGGATGGCGGCCGGTTGGGTGATGGCGTCGCTCATCGTCGCTCCGTTCGGCTCTTGTAGTCGTCCAAGCAGCCCTCAAAGGCTTGCGGATTGGCGAAGTATAGGGATCGGAGCTCAGCCGCACTCATCTCCTCCCACTTCTTGCCGGTCGGAGGTGGTGGCGGCTTGTCCTTGGTGGAGAGAAGCTCATCGTAGCGCTTGCGGTTGTTGAAGTAGAGGTCGCGGAGTTCGGCCGTGGACATGTCATCCCAGGTCTTCCCCGCCGGCGGAGCGATCTTGGACATGGCGGGGGCGCGCGTCATCGAAGGGCGCACGGCGCGGTCCCCTGGCTTGTTGATACCAATGACCGCCGCGCACTCGTCGATTGTGGGGGTGTAGTCGGTGAACTTGAAGATATCGACGATGATCTCTTCACTGGCGACGCCTTCGAAGCCAAGTGCTTCCGAGCACCTTCGCGATAGTTCTGTCTCATTTTCGGTTCCTTTCTTGCGTTGCTATGGTTCCCTCGTGACGTACCGTGAGGGGATATTCAGCGACCACATGTAGAAGTCGCCGTTGGCGCGCTCGGCAAAGGTGGTGGCGGAGCCCATGGGAAACCCGGCACAGTCCGCGCGGACGCGAACGAACCGACCGGGCAGGGAAACGTTGACCGCCTGACTGCCCTTGTTGGTCGCGTTGAACTCGCACACCTTGACCCACGGTCCGTCGGGCTCACGACTCGACTCGAGCACCACGTTCAACGACGGACGCTTGAGCTCGCCGTTGTCCGTCGCCGAGATGACGGTGAAGTCGAGAGGCACATTCAGCGATCCCATGCCGTACGGCAGCACGTCGATCGCGCCCCCCATCCCTTTGCCCTTCTCGCGGCGCGCGTACGGAGTGACCGGGTGGAAGTGGATCCCAACTCCGGGCACCATCACTTGATGACTGAGGTCGACGTTTCCAGTGTTCAGCATGGCGTGTCCTTTCGAGAACCACCCTCCCCAACCCTCCGGAGAGTCTCCGGAGGGCGACCGCTGGACTTCGCGGTCATTGCTTGGGGTGTCGTCTGCCAGCTCACCTCACAGGGTTGGTGCTCATGTCCGACGAGCGCTTGTGGAAAGCTGACTTCGACTGACGTTCGGCAGGTGACTGTCTCGCAGGAAACCATGACCAGCCACCTCGGCGCACGGTTGCGCGCCACGGGACACACACCGCCCCGCGCCTGGTGAGTCTTCTACTCGTCATCCGGGATCGTCTCGCCGGTGACCGAGAACACTGGACCCTCGCGAGTCGAGTCTGGATAGAGAGGGTGCCCGTGCCGGCCCTTCACCTCGTACCCAACGCGGACGAACTCGTTGAACGAGGTCAGGACGGCGCGGATTGGAGCGTCGGGGGCTGGACGGTCGAACGAGTGAGGGCCTTCCCACGGGGCAAAGAACCACCCGAGGTCTTGGAGCTGCTCCCAGCTCTCGCCGTCAACCGAGTGTTCCACCCATAGGTGAAGAGCCCAGTCCGGGAAGGGGGACCGCTCTCCGACCGTCACGTCCACTCGGATGGTGGATGCGGCTGACACGTCGACCGCGTCACCGTAGCCCTTGAAGGGCCCGTGGGTGTTCGCCACGCGGGAAGCGGACGATAGGAGGGTGATACTAGCCACGGTTGCCCCCTTCCTTCTTGGCTACCTCGCCAGCGTAGGGATCGCGCATCGCGTTCGTGGGCGAGATGACGAACACCTCGCGCCCAATGCGCTCCAGTCGGTTCCCACACTCGGCGAAGATGTGGGGGTGGAGGAAGTCGCTCACAGGGTCACTGGTCACCGTGTTCGTTGGCGGCTTCTCTCCGCGCTGGTAGAAGAGCTGTTCCCACTGTTGCCAAGCAACCATCGCTTGCTCGGTGACTGCCTGGAGGTCTTCGTCCAGGGCGTCAAGGAGGCGGACGATCTCGAGAGCGCGCTTGGCCAGAGGTCTGGCGATCTCCTTCATCCCGTCCCAGCCGAAGAGGGTCTCGTAGTGGGCTCGGCGAGCCTGGAACCACGACTCGACCGCCTCTTCGTGGGCGCGCTTGGCGCGCGCGAGCTCACGATCGGCGGCCGACACGCGGGTCTTGCCCTTGTCGAGGGCTGCGCGCGCCTGCTCGACGCGGGCCCAGTTGTCGGGGGTGTCCTTCGCGGCGAAGGTATCCTCTGCGGCGAAGAGGGCTGCCCTGAGGGTGGGAATGGCACCCTCGGCGTCCCGGAGTGATTCCTCCGCGAGTTCGAGGGTGGTGGATGTGTCGATGGTTGGGTCTTCGAGCATGGTTCTTTCCTTTCAAACGAGTCGTTCTGGTCGGTTTGCGAGCGCCCACGTCACCACGCTCGCGTTGCACGAATGACGCTCGCGTCGGTGGGCGTCATCGACGGCAAGCACGAACGCCGACACAATGTCGCCGTGCGCTCCCCCTCGACGGGGTGACGTGATTTGGAGTCCTCCGCCGGACGTGGGCTTGCTGATGACCTCGCGGAGTTGTTGAGCGAGTCGACGGTACTGTCCCGGGATGACGATCCGCTTCGAGTGGAGGAGGTCACGCGCACGGGCGTAAGTTCGGAGCTTGCCATCCTGCCCACCAGGGCAGGCGTGGAGAGCCACGCGCTTCGTGTGCTCGCTGGCGGCATGGAAGCAATGATGATCGAGCTCGATCCATTCCGAGCCATGTCGGCGCGCTACCCCCTCGAACTCGGCAACGAGCTCGGAAAGGCGGAGGGGCTCCCCTTTCTGCGGACGTCGCTCGAGGACCTCGGCGACGATGTAGAGCTCGCCCTCTCGGTGGATCACCACGACGGCGGCCGCGTCGCGGACCAACGCGAGGTCACCACCGACACCAACGGGACCATCCGTCGGCGCGGTCAGCCGCGGATACACGTTGGGATCGACGGCACCCATGCAGGCCTCTGGGTCGAAGAAGAAGCCCGTCCCGGCGGCGAGGAACTCGGCCTCGAACTCCCGGCGGGCGTTGTCGGGGTCGCGCTCTCGCTCACGCTCGACCATGGCGGCGATCTGCGGGTCGTTGTCGCGAAGGAGCAGGGTCGGCGCATGAACCGCAATGGCCGTGACCGGGTGGCCGTGGTTCCGCTGGAACTCGTCGAAGAGCAGGCCCGCCTCGGCCCAGGGCGTCGAGGCGATGACGACGAGTCCACCTGGCATGACGCGGGGGGCAACGGCCTTGAAGAGCTCGGAGTCGTTGACGGCGTAGGACTCGTCGCGGAAGAAGGCCGACTCGTCGAGCACGGCGCCCACGAGGGAGCGGCCACGGAGGGCGGAGCCGCCACGGGTCGCCGGGAGGCACTCGACAAAGATCTCGCGCCCATCGGGACGCCGAATGGTGAAGCCGTCGGCAGACTCGGCGACGACGCAGGCCGCGAGCTGTGGCTTCGACTTGGCCGCGCCGAGGGCGTAGCGAAGGGTTTGGCGGGCCAGGCGGAGGTCGGGCGCAACGATGACGGCCGATGCGACCTCACCCGGGGCAAGGCTTCGCAGGTCGGCGACGAAGGCCCGCCACAGGGCGTAGAGCGCACCGAGAACGTAGGACTTCCCACCGCGAGCTCCGCACACCGCGACGAGCACGGCGCGCGCCTCGGGCGGGACTCGGTCGACAGGCCCGAAGAGCTGCTCGGCGATGACGCGGTCAGCAGCTGGCAGGTCGACCGGGTCGACGCCGTCGAAGGCAACGGTCACGAGGACGCGCTGCGCGTTGGTGAGACGGACGCCAAGCGAGCGGACGAAGTCGACGAATGTGATCACGCTTCACCTCCCGGGGCCGGCTCGGCGACCTTGTCGATTGCGGGCGCGAGGTTCGATTCTGACGGGGGTTTCGTTTCGGATGACGAAGAGGACGGCGTCGAAGGCGCGGAGGGCACGCCCAGCCAGTCAGCAAGGGAGGCGGGCGGATTCTTCGGTCGGGCGAGGGCTTCCTTGGCGGCGAGCTCGTGAGCGGCCAGCAACGATTGCCTGCTCGAGTCCGCCAGTCGCGATGCATCGAGGAGCATCTTCGCGTCACCGGTCTTGGCCCCGAGATCGGACAGGTAACGCGAGGCGCCGAGCTGAATGGCAGCCGTGGAGACGATTGAAGCGGGCCCGGGACCAATCTCACCACCACCGACGGTCGCCACCAGGTTGGCGATGTGAGCGTCGCGCCACTCGCGGGCGAGCCGATGGTAGGGCTGATACTCGTGGCCCTCCTCGGGCTCCCACAAGCCGAGCAGACGGCGCAGCTGTTGGGCCTCGTGCTTCGCCCTCGCCGCCTCGCGGGCAAGCTCTGTCGTCCCGGGGCCTGGCATGAGTTTGCCCGCGGCATCCCGCTCCGGTGCTAGACGCGGAGGGGCGGGCAGGCCGGCGGGAAGCTCATCGGCGGGCAGCACCTCGACGCGAGGGACACCTCGCCCCGTGCCGTGACCAGTTCGGACGGCCATCAGGCGATCTCCCCAAGGTTTTGGCCCATGATGCTGGCCCACTTCGAAGGAAAACTCGCACGAACCAGCATCAACTCAGCTGCGCACCGCTTGACTCGAAGTCGGGTGGGCTCGACCAGGTCGGCCTTCCGGGCGTGGCGCGTCGGGGTTGTGAGGGTCAGGTTGTCCCTACCGTCCCCACCTAGAACCCTATTCCCAGTTAGGGCGTGAAAGTTACGCACGCCCCTCTGTCCCAAGTTTCCGCGCATGTAAGAGATAGGTGGGGACGGTAGGGACGCGGGGACAACAGCATATTTCATGCTCATTCGATGGCCTCACCTTCTCCAATGCTGGTAGGGACAGGTAGGGACACGGGGAAGTAGAGCCATGCTCTCGTGGCACCAGTCCGCACTCGCCGTCTCTCCCATCCCAGCGACTTCAGGCACTGTCCCATCCTCATCTCCGCCCCTCGTTCGATGCGGTCACGCTTCATCGCAATCGCGCCCACGAGGGCATCGGCGGTCGTGATGCCCCGCTCAAGGTGCAGCCGTGTTCGCGCTGGAAATCCTTGGTTTTCGTCCGGAATGGTCGGCTCCTCCAACCACTCGGCGAGGAACTGAAGCCACGGGTCAACGTGCTCGCGCTCTTCCTGCTGCTCGCGACACGCCGCGGCCAGCTCGTAGGAATCGACGTGCCATCGCTCTCCGCTCGAGTAACGGGCGTACGCTTCGGCCCAGAGCTGGTCGCGGTCACACCGAAGCCCATCGAGGTCAATCCGACCGCACTTCACCGGCCAGAAGCGTCGGTTCCCCGAACGGTCGGACAAGTAAGTGTCCTCGTTGGTCGACCCGGCGAAAACACATTGACGCGGGAAGTCAATGGTCCGTCGACCGTAGCTCGGTCGATAGTGGTCGGACGGGGAGCTCACGAACGACTTGACCCGCTCAACGTCTCGAGCCGAACGGAGCGATGACAGTTCCGCAAACTCGTAAAGCCACACCCTGCGGAGGGCTTGATAGCTGTCCTTGTCCCCAAGCACGATCCCCGTGTCGGCGAACCACTGCCCGGCGAGTATCGAGAGAGCCGTCGACTTACCGATCCCTTGTTCGCCCTCGAGCACCAGCATATGGTCGGCCTTGCACCCTGGCTGCTCGACGCGGGCGACTGCCGATACCATCCACCGCACACCGATCGCCTCGGCGTAGCCAGTCGGCTCGGCGCCGAAGTAGCTCGAGAGCAGGGTCGGGAGACGCTGGATCGCATCCCATCGTAACGAGCGCAGATAGTCGCGCACAGGATGGATCGGATTTTTCTTCGCAACCGTGGCGACCGCGTGCTCTACCGTCTCGATGCCCGGGTCGATGAGGTAGGCACCCGAGAGCCATGCTGCGGTTCGGACGGTGTCGGCGTCCGTCCAAACCCCGGCGGAATGATTGCGCGGACGATCCGAATCTCTCACCGGTGGTGGTGTCGTCGACAATACGACATCCCCAAATGCGTCGTACGCCAGCACCTCATGCCACGCGGGGTGGTTGATAAGGATGGTCATCACGTTGGCCAACGACCGCTTGACCCTGCCAAAGCCGTCAATGTGGAGGTTTGCCTCCCATCCCTCGCGTGGTGGAGAAACGTGCTTGCTCTTGCGCTTCACACGCTCGGCAGTGAGGTCGATGGGATTGGTCATGCCGCAGCAGACCTCCGGCTCGTAGGGCGTGGTTCGGCGATCCGGTGCAGCTCGGTGAGAGCCTGGTCGGTGTCCAGCACCCCGACGCGTAGTTTGGTTGCGAGCTCGTCCAGTGCTCTGGCGAGGCGACGCCGACGCGCGAGTTCTCGTACACGGCGGGCATCATCCAGGACCGCCGTCACCCCCTCGAACGGGACCGATACCTCCACGACCTCGAGCCAAGCGCGAAGGTCCCCCGGATACTCTCGCCCGAGTTCGTCGGCGAGCGAATCCCAGTCACAGGGAGACACCCCGGCGACAATGCACTTGTAAGCGGCTCGGTGGAGCGGGTGGGTGATGTGCTCGGGGCGGAGCATGCTCACCTGGTCCACGCTCACGAGACCGCCGAGGAGTGCTGCCATGACACGGACCTCTGCCCCCCGGTCAATCGGGTCGATGGGAGCTGTCACGACGTCGAATACAATACCCAGCTCGCGGACGGAGCGGATTATCTCGGCGAGCTCGCCTGGGGTCATCGATCGGTCCCCCACGCATCGATCGACCGCGGATGGCGGTCGTCGTCCGGTGGCTCGTGCTCGGCGATGATGATCGCCAGCTGCTGCGCCTCAACGTCATCGCCACACCGCATGGCTCGCGCGAACCGAGCCCGGAGAGACTCCAGATCGGGGGGTGTCATCGTCCACCCCCGACCGCTCGCAACCCGAGTTCCGCCATAGCCTCGGCCTCCTCGGCCTCCTCGGCCGCTCGCTCGCCGAGCTTGGCAACGCTTCGTGCACCTAGGGCCGCCAGCTCGCGTTCGTGCGCCGAGGCCGTGAGCAGGTGTCGGCGGCGCAGGATGCGCGCATCCGGGGACCCTTCGGAGATGAGCCGCCGAACCGCGGCGATATGGCGGCGCCGGCCAAGCTGCGACTGGGCCTGATCGATCCATTCGGCACGCCGCTGCTCGGTGAGCTGGTCAGCCACGTACGGGGCGAGCACCTGGGCGAGTGCTCGGAGGAGTGCGTGGGCTTGACCGTCGGGGGAGTGTGTGGGATCTATCATTTGTCTGGTACTTGCGCCCTGCCGATACGTGGTGGTCTCGGTGGGGCGCACCCGTTTGGGGGCCCCAGGCGCGGTTTGGGTTACGCGGTTTTGGCCGTGGGCTCGGGAGGCGTTACGCCGAGATCGGCCATGGCTCGACGGATGCGGTCACCCACGCGACCACGCACCGGTCGCCCATCGAGGATTTTCGCGTTCGTTCGCGGATCTGCCTCGGTTCTGGCGGCGGTGAGGTGGATGGCTACGTGTCGGTCGATGATCGGGGCTGCCATAGTGGGCAGCTTGCATCACGGTGTTTCGGAATACCTGACGGCGTCCAGAAATTGTTTCGTCAGCTTTTTCTGGACCGGTTCGTTTTGGGCCGAGCCCGTCCTACGACTGGTTCTATTGATACAGAGTCAAAATGGAGGATGCCGTGCTCGTCACGATAGACCTCATCGAGATCAACCCACCGCGCCCCGGATTCGTCGAGATCCTTTGCCCACTCGGAACGGATGCCATCTCTGCTGACTGACTTCGGCACACCGGGCATGCCCTCGCCGAGCACAACAAACGCTTCCATCACCAAGCGCTCCTGACGCGCTTGCGCACCACGGGTCGGCTTTCGGAAGCAAAGCTCGACACGTCGCGCCGCACCTTCAGTCCCATCCTCCCAAGCGGGAAGCCCGCGCCTCTCTCGAAATTTGGCAACGATACGCACATAGTCGCGCACAAACCTCGTCTTGTCCCTGACACTCCCATTATGCCACCTCGGGCGTTTGAGTTCGCGGGCGAGCTTCTCACGAAGATGGTGCTTATCTTCCGTTGGAGTGCTCTCGTACCGCGTTACCAGCTCCCAAGTGAAGTCGAGAAGAGTCCTTCGATCTGACCTTTTCTCGTTTGGCTTGATATACTTCTCGCGAAAGATATCAAGCAACTCGTGAATCAGGGGAAGCAAGGTTGTCGGCTTCCCACCGTCGTTTTCGATGTAGTACTTGAGGACTCTATCAAGCAGACACGCTAGCTCCACCCTCGCCCTGGTGCGTTCCTCACCAACAGGCAGATCGTCGCCAAGTTGCTTGCTTCTCTTCATCCCCATGTAGCCTACGAAGGAGTTGACCAGCCGTCGAGGATTCAACAAATCCAGCCGAATCAGCGGAACATTCATGGCGCACCCCCGAACCAGTCCATCGTCGCTGGCCACTTCCTCCCCGTCTCCTCGAGCTCCACGCGACGGCACCGGCCTCGCCGAACGAAACGCCCGACAGTCCAGCGTCCGCCGTAGAGCCTCGAGACCTCATCCCGGATCGTATCGGGGCTCACTCCCGAGCCGACAACCACCGCGATGGGCCTGCCGGCGCGGAGCAGGTAGTCACGACTGGCCATCGCCTCCCCCTTCCTTCTCCGCCTGACGGCGTAGCCGCTCCTGATGTTTCCGAACCGCCTCGGGGTGTGGGGTCTTCTTCGGGCGCTTCGCTTTGGTCGCCCGAGGCACCTCGCTCGACCGCTTCACCACCCGCAGTCGAGGGTTCAGCAAATCCAGCCTGATTGCCGGGGCGTTCATGACTCACCCCCTTCCGAATTGGCGCCACTGGTCGACCCGGTCCACAATTGATGGGCCATGCCTCCCACGGCTCCGAAGCTCGACCCCGTAACCCTCTCCCTGGTGAACGCCCCCGTTTCGGAGGAGCCGCTCACGGAGGAGGAGGAGCGAGCCATCGAGGAAACACGCGCAGCCCTTCGCGCCGGTGAGCCCACCAAGACTCTCGAGGCTTTCGCCAAAGAGATGGGCATCGAGCTGTGAACTGGCTCGTCATACTGTCGAAGACCGCCGAAAAGGATCTTCGACAGGTAGATGTGGCAACACGGGCGCGCGTAGCGAAAGCGTTGCACCGCTACGCTACCGAGGGCTATGGCGACATCGAGACCATCAAGCCCTTCTGCGGGGAGTACCGCCTCCGAGTTGGTGATTTGCGCGTGCTGTTTGCCCTCGACTATTCGAGCGGTCAGCTTGTGGTTCAGCACGTTCGCCACCGCCGCGAGGTCTACCGGTAAGGATCGGACGTCCATCACACCACCTCGCCATTGGGAGATTCGTCCTCGCCCCGCTCACCAGACTCCGGCACTTCCTCCACTTCTGGTTCCTCCTCGTCGTTCGCCGTTTCCGCTTCCGCTTGGCTGGCCAGAAATGCCATTGCCGCGCGGAACTGCTCGGCGGAGAGCAGAGCGCACCTCTCGGAAGTGAAGGGCAGCGGCGCACCGGGGATACCTCGCGCGTCGACTTGGAGGGTGTGATCGAGGCCACATTGGGGGAGCGCGTTCGCCCGAGGCTTCCCTTCCGCCACGAGCTCCACATCGCCGCAAGTCTCCTCCCCCTCGTCATCCCCATATTCGAGTTCGATCGCTTCGTGGAGCTGGTCCGCGAGGCGGAGGCAGATCCGCGCGGCGACGTCGTCTTCGATGGCATCGTGCTCGAGGGCCATGCCCAGCGCATCGAGGGTATCGGCGGCGTTGAGTGCCAGGGCTGGCAGGAACTCTTCCTTTTCGATCCGGCCGTTGTAGGCAGGGAACATCCGAGAAATGGTGGTTTGCTTGGTCATCGTCCGGTCCTTCCGCGGGTTCAGGTCCCGCCCGATGCCTCCGACCGAGTCGGGGGCACGGGGGCGAGATCTGAACCTCAGGACTTCCGGCCGCGACGCTTGCGCTCATCAGCGAGATCGACGACTGCCGATCGTGCCTTGCGTCGCTCCTCCAGTTCTCGAGCGAGCTGTTCTACGACGCTCCACTCGTTGGCTTGGGTTGCTGCGCGCAACGCGTCCGCGATAGCCGCTTCGACGGGGTCGCAAAGTGGGCCAAACTGGGCCAAACCACCCCCCGGCCCGTCGGCTCTTGCCTCTTCCGGTCCAATGATTTCGCGGTCTTGCAAGCCCGTGACGGCTGGCTCTCGACTGGGGGTCAAGGGGTCGGCAGTTCGAATCTGCCCGCCCCGACCGCTTTTTGTCGCCGGTCTAGAGCACACGGAAGGACACCTGCCCCTCGACGATCGCCTTCTGCTACGGTGGCTCGCCAAGATGGTTCGCTACCTTGAGCCCACCACACCCGGAGAGGACCAAGTCGCTCCCGGAAGCGTGCTCGCGGGCAAGTACCTCGCGAAGCGGGTGATTGGGGCAGGAGCGATGGGTGTGGTGGTCGAGGTGACGCACGTCGACCACGCTGATCAGCGCTACGCTCTGAAGTTCCTGCGCCCGAGCGTAGCCTCGGATCCCAGCGCAGCCGAGCGCTTTCGCCGCGAGGCAAAGGCCGCCGGTCGGATCGAGAATCGACACGTGGTTCGGATCTTCGAGATTGGCGAGCTTGACACCAAGACTCCGTATTTGGTGATGGAGTATCTCGAAGGGTCCAGCCTCGAGTCCGAGTTCCAACGCGGAACTCGATTCGAATTGGAGCGCGCAGCCGACCTCGCGCAGCAGGTGGCCGAGGGCCTCTCGGCTGCCCACGGGATGGGGGTAATTCACCGTGATATCAAGCCAGCCAACCTGTTTTTGAAGGACCAGCCTGACGGGCAAGCCTGGCTCAAAATCGTCGATTTTGGCATCTCGAAGATCTGCGATCCGAGCTTCCAACAGAAACACCTCACGCAAACCCAGACTTCCATTGGGTCACCTCTCTACATGTCGCCTGAGCAGATGCGCTCAGCTCGCACCGCGGACTATCGTACCGATCAGTGGGCACTGGGCGTCGTCTTGTACCGAATGGCGACAGGCAGGCTACCCTTCGAAGCACCGTCACTGCCGGTGCTCTGTGCGATGGTACTGGAGGGCGATTACCCTCCGGTGAGCAGCCTTCGCTCTGAACTGCCACCGGCGTTCGTGGCCGCTGTCGATCGCTGCCTGCGCCACTCCCCTGCCGAGCGTTTCCCGACCATCGCCGATCTGGCGCTCGCCCTCGCGCCGTTCGCGGGGCGCGAGGGCACCGAGCGCGCGTTGCGCTGCCAAAGAGCGATCGATGCGGGGCGGGACCGCGCATCACTCTTTCCCCCAGCGCGAACCGAAAGCGTCCACCCTTCAGCCATAGCGGCCACCCCCCCGCCCGTGGAGCCTGGTACCATCCTTTCGCCCGCCATGGCTGCCACCGCGCAGGAACCCTCGGCCGCGGAGCCCAGCACGGTCCCCCAGCCCGCCGCAGTTGCCACCGCGAACGAGACGCCGCCTCCCACGGTGCGAGCGAGCCAAGCCATCCCATCGGTGAGACGCCCGAGCATCCAAGGCACCATCCAGCCCAGTACTCCAAAACTCAGCGATCGGCAGTTCTTCGCTGTGGTTCTCTTGGTGGGCCTCTCGATAGGGCTCAGCCTGGCGCTCTTCGCGCACTAGGCCTAACCCTCGACGTCGATTGGGATGTGGAGGCTTTCTCCCAAATCCGGCTCGAACACCACGCTCACCGACACGGTCGAGGTATCTACCGCAATCTCGACCGAGGTGAACTCCGGTGCCACGGCAGCGCGCATCCACCCCTTCTTTCCTTCCGAGAGCGTCCGTTCCGTGGTGGGGATTGACACCCCGGCCAGCTCCTCGAACACCTCGCGCGCTCGAGCCCCCATCTCCTCGGCGCTTTGGAACCTCGACTCCTTCTCGAAAGAAAGGGCGCGGTCGACCAGCGACACTAACGCCGGGGAGGCGCTTGGGCACACGGAACCAAGTGACGGCGCAGGCTGCTTCATTGTCGCCAGCAAAACGTCGAGCTGATTCTTCGCCTGGTGTACGAAGCGACCGGAAATCGCGTAAAACAACATCGCTCCCACACCGTAGATGTCGCTCCTCCAATCGATGTCGTCACGTCGGGCGCGCGCCTGCTCGGGAGCCATATAGGGAACCGTTCCGAGCACCAGTCCATCGCGAGTCGGTTCGAGATCATGACCCTCAAGCACACGGGCTAGTCCGAAATCGAGCACTTTGATCCGTCCATCCCTGCAGACAAAGACATTTCCCGGCTTGATGTCCCGGTGGATTATCCCGCGACGGTGCGCTTGCCCGAGCGGCTCCAAGACCTGCTGTCCAATGAACACGATCTGCGCAAGGCTGAGCGAGCGCGACTGAATCCGCTCCAGGAATGACTCCCCCTCCAGGAGTTCCATGACGAGGTACACCCGACCGTCATCGGTGACTTCATCATCCAGGATCGCCACCACCCCTGGATGATCGATGTGGTTGGCGACGTATCCTTCGCGAAGGAAGCGCTCCCGAACCTCGGCAATCCGACTGTACTGGGGGCTGAGGAGCTTGATGGCTGCTCGCCGACCGTTGCGGTGAGTCGCGGCAAAGACGGTCGCCATACCCCCCATCCCGATCAGACGCTCCAACATCCATTTTCCGGAGAGGGTTGAACCAACCAGCCGCTGTGCTTCGAGGTTCTGAGGGGCGCTCTCTATCACTTCGTCAAGGATATTGGGGGAGCGCGTCTCCTGGGTCAAGCTCGGAAGGTCAGTCTCCCGAGTTTCGAGCACAGCGGAAGCCGAGGGAATACGAGCGAAGGCTGGGTTCCGCGAAATCCCGTGAAGCCGAGCGCAGGTGTACATACGGATCTACCCAGCTGCCACCACGGACGGTGCGGGCTCGAAACGACGCGGAGGAGCCGATCACGTCAAGATCGTTGAAATACACATCACGATACACGGTCGCCGTCCACTCCGCCATCGAACCCACGAGATCCAGATGCCCCCAGCGGGCCTCTGCCTCGGGATAACTCCCGACCTTCGGGATATCACCCTCCATGCAAGAACTGTCACCATCGTGCAGGCACGAGAACGCCGCGTCAACGGGCGAGACCGGAAACTCTGCGCCGTGTGGCAACACGCGCTCTTCATCCCCACCAGCCGCCGCGTACTCCCACTCCTGCTCCGAGGGGAGTCGCCCTTCATCCCAAATACAGAACGCGTAGGCGAGAGGGAAGGACACGCAGTTGAGCGGGCGATTGTCCCGCGACGTCGGCGAACTCGTGTAGGTGGCCACCAGATCATCACAGTGAAGCGAGGCAACCAGCTCCTGCTCGTCGTCGGGCAGCTCGGCGTCCCATTCTTCACTCCAGCCAGGGAGGGTACCGTCCGTGGAGTTTCCGCTACCCGGCTCGGGTCGCCAACCAGCAGCGTAGGCGCCCACGAATTTGCGAAACCGCGCCACAGTGACCTCATAGCGCTCGAGGAAGAAGTCGTTCACCTCGACTGTGCCCCCCCTATCCTCATCGACAGCGAACGCCTCGAGCTGCCCACCGACTTGCGAGAGTTCGTCTCCCATCACCACTTCACCGCCTGGTACGGCCAAAGCGGTGCAGCAACTCTCTCGGTCGCTGCCGCACAAGGGACCGTTCTCGCAGGAGGGGAACGGTGAGGTCGCGTCCACGCCGAGATCTACCTCGTCGTCACTTGCGCACGACACTGCCAGAAGCACGCTCAACCACAGGCCCACTTGTGTCCGATCCATCAGGATGCCTCATCGTCGCTGCCGTCCCATCGCGAGACCGCAGGTGTAGCTCGACTCCTGCTCGCATGTCTGCCCCCACGAAGTCAACCGCGTCGGACCGACCAGTCAGCAATTCCACAAGTTCCCGGCGTTTCCCGGGAGTTCCCGTATCGTGGCCTACCCCTCCACCGATGGACGGCCGGCCTGGACCAGCCGGAAAAAGTGCTACGACGTCCGGGTGCTGATCCTTGGCCTCGACACGTCCTCTCTCCGCGCATCAGTCGCGCTTCTGCGCGACGGCGCTCTGCTTTCCCACCTGAAGCATGAGGAGCTGAATCGCCACAGCGAGCGGCTGAAGGGCATGCTGGAGACCCTCCTCGATGACACTGGGGTCAAGCTCGAGGAGCTCTCTGCCATCGCAGTTGGCGTGGGTCCCGGCTCGTTCACGGGGCTTCGCGTGGGACTTGCCTTCGCCGAAGGTCTGGCCCTCGGCCTCGGCATCCCACTTCTGGGGGTGGACTCGATGCGCGCCATGGCCGCGATGGCCGAGGCCACCTCGGTGAAACGAGTCTGGTGTGCGATCGATGCCCGGCGCAATGAGGTCTTTCTGGCATGTTACGGCCACGATGGCCGCACCTTCGTCAAGCCTTGTGCGGTCGCAAGCGAGGTTGCAAACACCTGGATTGCAACAGAAGATCGGGTATTGGGCCCTGAGGGGGAACGGGTGGTGGTCGGACAGGTCGCCGAAACGCTGGCCCTCTCTCCCGCACATTGGGCTGAGCCCTCAGCGCTGCCTGATGCCCGTGGCATCGTGCGGCTGGCCTGGGCCGGACACACCCGGGAAGCGAAACCTGTCTACGTTCGCGAACCAGACGCCATTGTCCCGAATCTTGCCCCATCACCATTCGACTCGCCGCCCGGCGCGGGGGGATCAGAGGCATCCGCTGCCGATTCATCGCTTTCCCACCTTGGCTCGGGTTAGGCTTCGCTCCGGCATGCCTCCTTCTGACAGCGATCCCCAGCCGACCGAGCAACTCGCTAGCGAGTTTGGTCGTCATTTCTCCTCGGGAGAGGTGATTTACACTGAGGGTGACAGCGCCCGGGAAGCTTTCTTACTCCAGCTTGGGCGAATCCGCCTCCTCAAGCGGGTCAGTGGTCGCGAGCGCAACCTACGCATCATCAAGGCGGGAGATCTCTTCGGTGAGAGCGGGTTGATGCCACAAGCGGAGCGGACCGAAACGGCCGTAGCCATGTCGGATGGCCTCCTCTTGGTCCTTGGCCAGCCGACCCTGGAGGGTGTGCTGGCCCGTCACCCCGCCATGGGTCTTCGCGTGATCCGACAGCTAGTGACAAGATTGCGCGATGCCGAGGATCGGATCGAGGTGGGGATGCTCCACGACAGCCGGTCCAAAGTGGTGCTCGCACTCCTGCGACTGGCGCAGCACAATCGCGCGCTCAGCCAGGTCACCAGCACCAGAAGCCTGGAGCTCGTCTTGTCGCCAATGGATCTCTCCACTCGGGTGGGCCTGGATGTCGATACCGTCAAGCGCACGGTTCAGGAGCTTCGCGAAGCCGGACATCTCCAAATCATCGGCGACCGAGTTGCCATCCCGGATCTCGAGACCCTGCGGGAACTCTACGCTCTGTTCGGCGTCCGAGATCAGATCGTGGGGCTGAATCGTCCAGGAGGCTCGAACTCACCGTGATCCCCCTGCCGAGGCCGATACCGCGCTGTCTTCGTGCCTGCCTGGTCGCAGCCGGCTGCCTGGGCTGTGCGGCGTCCCAGACGGAACCCGTTGGAAACCCCGAGCAACAGAGCGACGCGGAGTACGATCTTGGGCGCGACGCCTGGCTCCGCCAGGGAAAAGCTCGGGAGGGCCTCGCCCATGTCCTTGCCTCCCTCGAGAAAAACCCTGAGAACTCCGACGCTCACCATCTCGCAGCCCTGATTTTTCTGGACCTGTGCCAGAAAGGAGGCGACGCCTGCCGACTGCCCGACGCTGAGCGCCACGCCCGCCAAGCGCTCGAACTCCGTTCGGATTTCCGTGAGGCGCGAAACACTCTGGGCGTGGTGCTCATTCATGCAAAACGGCCAGCCGATGCTCTTGTGGTACTGCAGCCGTTGACTGAGGACATACTCTACACCACCCCAGAGAACGCCTACGGCAACCTGGGTTGGGCGTTTCTTGAGCTTGGACGCCTCGATGAGGCCAAGGACGCTCTCGAGAGAGCGGTAGCGGCCCAACCCCGCTTCTGTGTCGGGTTCTACCGTCTTGGCCTCGTTCACGAGCAGAAGCGGCAGTTCGAGGCGGCGCGCGAGGCCTTCTCCCGCGCTCTCACGGCCGATCCCAAGTGTGCAGGGCTGCAGGACGCGATTCTGGGACGGGCCAGGGCGCTGCTCAGCCTTGGTCGCCCAGACCAGGCACGCGAGGATCTTCATCTGTGCACGCGGCTCGCACGGGACTCGAAGACCGGGAAAGATTGCGGATCCATCCTCCGCAAACTGAAGTAGTCTCGGGTCCCCCATGGATTCCGTCGGTCAATACCTCCGTGAACAGCGGGAGGCGAAGGGTATGAGCCTCGAAGAAGTCGCGCGCGCCACCCGCGTTCCGCTGGCAAGCGTCGAGCGGCTGGAATCCGATCAGTTCGACGAACTCCCCGGCGAGGTATTCGTGCGGGGCTTCATCAAATCTTACGCACGAGCGCTTGGTCTCGACGCTGACGATGTGCTCGCGCGGTACACGGCCAATCGCCGCATCGCTTGGGTGACGCCACTTCCCATCACCAGTCCGACTCGCCCTGCCCGCTCACGACGCTACGGCGTGGCTATCGCCTTCGTGTTGCTCTTGATCCTGTTCACCCTAGCCCTCAGCATCGTGTTGAAACCGCGCGGTGACGATCTGCCCCAGGAACTCAGCATCGTCGGTGGTCACACGTCGGCCCCGGTTTGCTGAACCAAGACGACCATCCGCCGATGGTGCTGGACCTCGGTCGCCATGACTGAATCCTCCCGGTCGGTGCGCGGTCTCCTCTTACGACGAGTCGACTATCGTGATGCAGACCTGATCGTCACCTTGTTTACAGAGACGCTCGGACAGATCTCGGCGCTGGCGCGCGGTGCGAGAAGCAGCCGTCGCCGCTTCGGTGGCGCGCTCGAAACCTTCGCAACCGTCGCGGTCGTGCTTCATCCTCCCCGCACTTCCGAGCTGTTTCGACTCGAAAGCGCCGATCTCGAAACCAGTCGCCTCGCCCTCGTCGGACGGACAGAGTTACTCGCCGTGGCGGGTCGCGCGCTCGTGTGGCTGCGCCGCGCACTGCCACCTCGGGTGCCCGAGCCACGGCTTTTTTCCATTACCATCAGCTTCCTCGACCAGCTGGAGCAATCGTCGGGGGCATCCAGCGCACTGGCCCAGCCTAGTCTCGCCGAGTTCGGCCTTGTGCTGCTCGAGCACCTCGGATGGGGTCTTGAGCTTCTGTGCTGCGTGCGCTGCGGGAAACGCTGTCCTGAACATAAGAGCGCTCGTCTCGACCCAAAGAGTGGAGGACTCGTCTGTCACCAGTGTGGCATCGGCCCCGTGTGTCTCACCGCCACCCTGCGACACCGGATGCGAGCCGTGCTGGGGGGTGCGACTATGGTCCTCACCGCAACCGAAGCCGACCTGGTCCTAGAACTCGTCGAGTCCACACTGGCGCTGCACGCCGGTCTAAAAGCCTGATGTGATCGGTCTAGCTACGACCGACTCTTCGACACCACACGATTGCGTCCCGAGTTCTTCGCCAGATACAGACAGCGGTCAGCTTCTTTCACCAAATCCTCAGTGCTGGGCTCGGCACTTTGGGAGAGCGTCGCGCATCCAACACTGATCGTGACTCGAATCGTGGCTTCACCGGTGTCGATAGTGAGACACTCCACGGCCTCGCGCACCCTTTCTGCCACACTCTGCGCTTGAGTCTCATCGGTTGTGCGCAGGATGACGGAGAACTCCTCTCCACCATACCTGCAAAACACGTCCTCGCTCCGCAACCCGCGCTGGATCGTCTGGGCAAGCTCCCTCAGCACCACATCCCCGATCTGGTGACCATACGTGTCGTTGATCTGCTTGAAATGGTCGATGTCGATCATCAGCAAGCTGAGCTCAACATCGTGGCGCCTCGCGTAAGCAAACTCAGTCATCAATCGGGTGTCGAAATACTCCCGATTTCTCGCCTCGGTAAGGGCGTCGGTGACACTGGTCCGATACAGGTGCTGGAGCATCGCCTCCTGATTACTGTCCGTGACCGAGTACCGAAACAAAATGTTCGGTCCGAGTTGGATCACATCACCATCGTGCAAGGTGCGCCGGGTGATCCGCTCGCGCTCCACGTAGGTACCGTTGGCTGAGCCCAAGTCCTCAATCACATGAGCCTGATCTTGCCAGACGATCCGCGCATGCTGACGGCTGATGCCGGGATCCATCAGGATCAGCCCTGATGTTGGCTGTCGACCGATCGATAGTTCGGTGTCTTCCAAGTTGATGACCTGACCGATTTCATCCCCCCCGATCCGCACCAGGAGATAACGCTGGAGCGCGACCTCTGTGCTGGCGGCTCGAAGCTTGGCGAGGCTGAGGATCGCCGTACTGTCATCATCTTCCACAGCGTCGAGCAGGTCGTTGGGATCAGGTGCCACGCTTATAGTTATTCTAACACGCCGAGCGCAGATCCCACCGGTTACTTCGCCCCCACCAACCCTGCGCCGCACAATTCGGCAGGATCTTCGGCCTTTCGCCCGGCCCCCTGCCCGAACCAAAGGGAATTCGCCAGCTGCGTACGCAACGGACGACCATGGTGCGAAATGCGGTCTTCGCGCCATGGACGCGGTATCAACCGGACTCCGTGTCCCCACAGGCCTCCGCCTCCACGCCCACTCCCGATCACCCTCCCGCCACGCGGACCGTGGGGGAAGAGGAGCGGCAACAGCTCGCGAGACGAGCCGGGATCGTCGGACTTGGCACCTTGGCGAGCCGGCTCTTGGGGCTAGTGCGCGACCAGGTGATCGCTGCCCTCTTCACCCGAGCGGCCACCGACGCCTTCTTCGTGGCCTTCACGATCCCGAATGTGCTCCGGCAACTGGTGGCAGAAGGCGCGGTTCAGACCGCGGTGCTCCCAGTCCTCGAAACCACCAAGGAGAAGGACGGTCCCGAGGCAGCCCGACACGCATTTGCATGCCTGCGAGGGCTCTCGCTGATCGTGCTTTCAATTTTGACCGTGCTCGGTGTCCTGGGAGCACCCTACTTGGTCGAGTTGTTCGCGGGTGGCTACCGCGAGCAACCCGGGCAGTTCGAGCGCACGGTGACGCTCACACGCGCTCTCTTCCCATACATCTTCTTCATGGGCACGGCTGCCCTCGGTGTCGCCGCGTTGAACATCCATCGGCGCTTCGTGGTGACCTCGTTCGCCCCCGGCCTGCTCAACGTCGCGTTCGTGCTCGGTGCGCTCCTGCTGAGCGGTCCGCTGCTGGCAAATGGGGCGGATCCGGTACTCTCGCTAGCGGTCGGCGCATTGACTGGGGGGTTACTGCAGGTTCTCGCGCAGTGGCCCAGCCTCGCGCACATCGGATACTTGACCGTGCCACGCATCACCCTCTCCCACCCGGCGGTGCGGGAGGTGTGGCGACGGATGGGGCCAACACTTTTTGGGATCGGCATCTACTACGTCGACGTTGTCCTGGCGCGCCGGTTTCTGTCAGAGCTTGGTCTCGGAGCACAGAGCTACTTCGGGTGGGCGCTTCGACTCTGCGACTTCCCTCAAGGGATCTTCGTGATGGCGTTGCAGACTGCCACCCTACCCAGCTTGACCCGTCTGGTGGCACGCGGTGATCTGGAAGAGGTGAAGAAGACCTTCTGTTACGCGATGCGTCTGACCCTGTTCGTCGCCATTCCCTCCACTTTGTTGTTCGTGAGCCTGGCTGAACCCATCACCGCATTGGTCTTCCAGCGCGGCCATTTCGATGCTCTCAGTGTCCGGGAGACCGCGCGCGCACTCACCGCGCAGGGCGCCGGGATTTGGATGGTGGCAGCGGTCCGACAGCTGGTATCGGTCTTCTACGCCTTCGGTGACACCCGCACTCCAGTCCGGATCGCCGCCACCGATCTGGCGGTCTTCGTCACACTCTCTCTCACGCTCCGCAACCTGGGCCACGTCGGCGTCAGCATCGCGGTCACCGGCGCTAGTCTGACACAGATGGCTCTGCTCTTCTGGCGCGCCGAACGGCGCCTACCAGGGATGCTTTCCCGTGAACTGTTGGGTTCGACGGCGCGCACGCTCGGGGCGGGACTGATCGCTTCACTTGCCGGTTTGGCAAGCAGCTCGGTGCTGGCTCCGCTCGCACAAAACCAACTGGGACGGGTAACGCACGGGCTACTCGCCGTGCTCAGCTTCGGCGGAACATTTTTGATCGCTGCTTGGCTGCTCCGACACCCGGAACTGCTGGCGCTGATCGGAGGCTTGCGCCGTCGGCTCAATCGACCGCTGCGCCCGTGAAGCTTGATAGGCGGACAAGATGGGTGTCCGGGCGCAGTGCGGGAGGCGCTCGACGGTGATCCTCAGAACCGCACGGGAGAGCCGCGCCACCTCAGCCTCCAGCAAACCGAGCGTCACTGTGGGAGACTCGGTCACGAGTTCGCGCAACGCCCAGCCCACCGCGGTCACAAGCTCACGATCCCTAACCCGACCGAGCGCACAACAGAGTTCCACCAGCTGCGGTCGCTCGGTGGCGATCAGGGTCGGCGCTGCGGTGACGAGTCCGACCAACGTCACCAACCCGAATCGAATGAAGGGCACCTGGGCACCTCCGCACCACACCCGAAGCATTCGAAGAGCCAAACCGGGTTCGGCATCCGCCAGCGTGGGCACAGCAACCAGAAGTGCGAGCGCATCCCGCGGATTGCGGGGAATGGCGGGACCAAGCGCCCAGGGTAGCACTCGCTCGAGGAGTTCAGGGGCGATCGGGCCCACGCTGCAACCACCCAGCAAGAGTTCGGGCAAGCCCAGCACGAGGGGCATTGGGTCACGTTCGAGGAGGGACTCCACCAGCTGCTCGGGGTCCCAACGTGCTAGATGGTCGAGGCCATGCTCAACCAGGACCATACAGGTCTCGGCTCGAAAGATCTCTCGTGGAGCCGAAAGAGACCAGCTGAACTGCGGATCGTCCAGAAGAGCCTCGAGGCGGAGCTCGAGCTCGAGGAGCACAGCCGGCACATCGACCATGGGCTTTGCCACCCTCTCTTGCCGCGAGCTTGGCGGTTGCCAGAAATCCGCGTCCGTCACCGGGTCCTTCGACGACCGATACCTCCGCACTTCACCGCCTATGCTGCTCGTCGGGTACGGTCGTCTTGACAGCGGTTACGGTCAGTTGCGGATTTTGGATTAGTCTTCTCGGCCAGGTCGGCCCCGGAACCCACGTACAGATCACGCCCCTCCGAGTCGGATAGGCCAACTTGTAAGCCCCTCCCGTAAAAAGCCTCACCCGTCCGTGCCCACCCGCCTTGACCCCAAGGCCGCTCCCTTGACCGGTCGGTATGGGGGTGACAAAGCCGACCAAACCGTGAGCCACCCGAACCAGCCCAAGCCCGAGCCAGCCGTCGACCAGAAGCTCGCGACCCAGGCGGGTCGTGGGGGGATCGCGGTGGCGACCGCGAAGCTTTACTTCGTCGTGATCGGCCTCATCCAACAGATCCTGCTTACCCGCGTGCTCGGCACGGGCGGCTACGGGGCACTCTCCACCGCGCTCTCGGTCTCCGCAATCGTCTACAATCCTGTCGTCACCACCTCGATCCAGGGAACGAGCCGCACTGTAGCGCGCGCCTCAGATACCGAACGCCCACTCGCGATCCGAAAGGCGCTGCTGATTCACGCGGTTCTCGCGGTAACCTTGTGTGGAGCCTTCTTCGCCGCCGCTGGCCCCGTGTCGCGAGCTATCAATGCCCCGCACCTCGCCGGCGCGCTCAGTATCCTGTCGCTGGTGCTCCTGTTCTATGGGCTGTATGCACCACTGGTCGGCATCCTCAACGGATTGCGTCGCTTCACCTGGCAGGCTGGCCTCGACATGCTCTACGCCACCATGCGCACAGTCAGCATGGTTGGTCTCGGATACCTGTTCACCCGCCACTCAGGACGTGGCACCGAGGGTGCATCGCTGGGATTCTCCCTGGTCGCAGCACTGATCGTGTTGGTTGCCCTACCACTCGCGGGCACTGGTAAGCGCGGAGTCTCATCGCTGTCCACCCGTAGCTATCTGACCTTCATCGGGCCGGTGTTTCTGGGACAGGTGTGGCTCAACATGTTGCAGCAGTCGGATCTGACACTGCTGCGATATTTCGCAGCGGAGGCAGCACTCGCGGAAGGAAACTCGGTGATCGCAGCCGATCCCTTGGTGGGGGCCTATCGCGCCTCACAGCTCTTCTGCTTTTTGCCCTACCAGCTACTCCTCAGCATCACGTTCGTGCTGTTTCCGCTGCTGGCTAAGGCCCACAAGGATCAGAGTCACGCTCAAGTGACCCTGTTCGTGCGCACCGGGCTCCGTATGGCTCTGGTGATCGCCGGCGCCATGGTGGGGGTAATCTCCGGACTCTCAGAGGGTCTACTCCGGCTGGTTTTCCCTGCCGAAGTCGCGGTGCGCGCGACCCAATCGATGCAGCTCCTCTCGTTGGGCTTCGGCGCCTTCGCGGTATTTGGGATTCTCACCACCGTCCTCACCAGCTTGAAGCGCGAGCGCCTGAGCGCCGCCATCACTGGATTTTCAGTGCTGTCAGTAGTGGGGTCCGGAGTGTTTCTGCTGCACGGGCAGCCCTTCGACGATAGACTGCTCTTACGCACAGCGATAGCCACCTCGCTCGGGTTACTGTTAGCCACCGGCGTAGCCGCCTTGGCCGTTTATCGGGTGGCAGGTGGCCTTGCCTCTCCCCTCACTCTGTTGCGCGTGCTCGTGGCGCTGGCGGTTACAGTAAGCACCGGGAGGCTCCTCGCTCCAGAAACTCCGGTGGGCACCGTGCTCTTCAGCCTTGTACTCGCGATGCTCTACTTCGGAACCCTGACCATCCTCCGCGAACTCTCGGTTCGGGATCTCGACCACGTGAACGCCGTTCTGGGTCGGCGCCCGGGTGTGGCGCGCAGCTCCCCTTAGCTCGCCTTCTCTGACTCGCCCGTCCCGATGTTGTGGCGCATGAACAGATCCTCGAGGGTATCCTGCCGACGCCCGAGTTCGAGCACAGATTGACCTTGCTCGAGTGCGTAGCGTAGGACCTCATCCTTCTCCGCTCGGCTCTCGACCACAATCACCATCCGATCCGAGACGGCCACCGCAGCCGGGAAACGTGCGAGCGTACGTTCCTGCTCTTCACGAGAACAGGCTCCGAGCACGACCTCGATGCTCTCCACCTCCCGGTGCAGCAACGCGTCGAGTCTACCCTCCTCCACCACCCTTCCCTCACGCAAGATCGCCACCCGGTCACAGAGTGTCTCCACATCACTCAAGATGTGCGACGAGAAGAAGATGGTGCGCCCTCGCCGTCGCTCCTCCAAAATAAGCTCACGCACGTCTCGGCGACCGACCGGGTCGAGCCCACTCATCGGTTCGTCGAGGATCAGGAGTTCGGGGTCGCCAACCAGCGCTGCGGCGAGCCCCGTCCTCTGCAACATGCCCTTCGAGAGCCGCCGCACTGGTCGGTCCATGGCCGCACTCATCCCCACCCGCTCCAGCACCTCCCGAGCCCGCCGCTCGAGTTCCCGAGAAGGGACACCTGAGAGCTTGCCGCACAGTCGGACGAACTCGAGCGGCGTGAGGTAGGGGTAGATGTAGGGGTTCTCGGGGAGAAATCCGACGTGACGTCGGGCACGCGGATCGCTCACGCTGTGATCGAAGATACTCGCCTCCCCGCGCGTCATGCGGATGAGGCCCGTGAGCACCTTGATGGTCGTGGTCTTGCCCGCCCCGTTCGGTCCTAGAAACCCGAAGATCGCCCCTCGCTCGACACGAAATGAGATCCCCCTCACGGCGTCTACTCGACGCATCCAGAAACCTTGCCGGAAGGTCTTCTCGAGTCCGGTCACACGAATCAGAGTCTCGGCCATTGGTTCGCAGGATAGCCCAACTAAGTAATTTGGTCAGCCAACACCCCTACCCCCTCCAATCTTCCGTAGAAACGCGCTATGAGTAGACCGAGTTCGGGAGCGGTCCTCGATGAGAGCCTGCCCCAAACCTGGGAGCGAGGGAATATGAGATCGGTTGGGTGCATGAAGACGGTGGCGACATGCTTGGTTTTCATTACGGAGCTGGCGCACGCACAAAGCGTCCCGTCGTCCCCGGCTACGGGCGCGACCACCTCAACGGCAACCCGTCAAGCCGAAGGGACGACTGGATTGCCGCCAGCAACGGGTCAAGGCCCAGGGGCGAGTCCAGCTCCTGGGTACCCAAGCAGCACCGCAGCCTCGGGGCCGAATGCCGCGGGTACCAGCGCGGTCGCGCCCACTCCTCCTCCTCCTCCATCCCTCATCGCCCAGAGCGGGCAGGGGGCGCCACCGCCGGTCACCCCAGTCTCCCCAACCAGCTCACCCACCGGTATCGCTACGAACAGCCCCTCCCCCACAGGGGCACCCGAACAGGCGGTATTGGCCGAGGCTGAATCGAATCCAACCTCATTCGATGCAATCGCACCAATCACGAGTGAAACCGACGTGAGCATGGGGCAGCAGCCAGCGCCTGCCGATCACGAGCGTTCGCGTTGGCTCTCTCTTTCTTTCGCCAACTCTCTCTTTGGGGCGGTGGGACTGCTGCATCAACAAACCGCCATGTCGGGAGCGCCCGGAACGTTCCGAGTCGCCTTCACCTCTGGCATCTTCTCGGGAACCGGATTTTTGTGCCGCGCAGACGGTGACTGCTCTCGTCCCAGCGGACTCTCAGCCTCTACCAACGAAGATGAATCGGAGGTGGTGACGGCGGACATGAACGTCTCTGCCACCCTCCTCCCATACCTCGAGGCGTATGCCGGCATACACTCATCGGCCGCCTCCAACAGTTTTGGGAGACCCAACCTCCTGCAGGTGGTAGGCGACACCAACTTCGGCCTGAAGGTGTTCGCTCCGGCGACTGCCGAACGCGCCTTCCGCTACGGTGGTTCAGCAGAACTGGGGCTGCTGAACGGAACAGGTCAGGTGGGGATCGACTCCGCGAACCTGACCTTCCGGGGCCTCGTGGGGTGGGACTTCACCAACATGGCAGATCCGTCACGCCGTGTGCCGGTTCGCGTGCACGCCAGTCTCGGGTATCTCTTCGACAACAGTGGCTCGCTGATCGAAAGCACGGAAGAGCAGCGCGGGGAAAGGATAACTCGAGTCGAACGGTTCGGCCTCGACATCAACCGCGTGGACAGTTTCCTCTTCGGGCTTGGTGCCGAGTACGTGACCCGCCGAGTCCAGCCGTTCGCTGAGTGGTCCCTGGATGTACCCAATAATCGTCAAGAGTACAGCTGTAACCCCGACGAAACCGCGCCCGGCGACGGCTGCCTCGGTGAAGACGGGAGCTTCTCGACCACGCCGTCACGCCTCACTCTGGGGGTACGCCTGACCCCCGGCCCACTCGGACTCAGTGCACTCGCCGCCGTGGACATCGGTCTCGGCGCGACCTCCGAGTTCATCGAAGAGGTCTCGCCGGAGCTCCCCTGGAGACTCACCTTCGGACTAGGTTACGCCTACGACATCTCCCCGCCCCCGCCGCCTCCGCCGCCTCCTCCGAGTGAACCCGAGGTGACCGTCGAGACGCCCCCCGACTACCGCATCGTTGGCTTGGTGTTCGACGAACGTTCCCAGCAGCCCATTTCTGGCGCGATCGTGCACTTCAGCGATACAACCATGACTGGCATGGTCACCCGCACCGACGGCTCTTTCGAGACGACCAGTCTGAGTCCCGGCTCCTACACGTTCGCCGTCAAGGCAGAAGGTTTCCGGGACGGCTCGTGCACGGCCACCGTCACCGCGCAAACGGAGCAGGCTGCAGGAAGCGAACCAAGCACCACGACATCTCGGCCCAGGGATACCGCCAGCCCTGCCTCCTATGCTGTGAACGCAGCGCCAACTCCTGCCGACAGCCCTCAGCCGGGCACCGGGGGCGCACCACCACCCGTACCCCCTTCGGAGGACTCGTCCTTGGGGGTCGGTGCCGCAGCCAAAGAGCAGCCCCAATTCCCCGTGGATGGTCAGGGACCGATCATCAGCAACGTGGCCTGTCCACTCAAGGCACTGCCCGCGGTCGGCACTGTTCAAGGAAGTGTGCTCGACGCCGCGTCGAACGGCCCATTGGCACAGGCCAAGATCAGAATCCGCGATGCGCGTGGTCGGGAACTGGTTCTGGAGGCCGACGCCGCCGGCTCGTACCGGTTCGAGAACGTCCCGGCCGGCGGCACGCGACTCAGTGTGACAGCTCCCGGCTACCTGCCGACGTTCATCGATCTCACGGTCAAGGCTCGGGAGGACCACCGTCCCGCCCTGCTCTTGACGCGGGTCCCGAAGAATAGCTCAGTCGTGGTGGGACCGAAGCAGCTGGTCTTGAAGAAGCCGCTCCGCTTCGCGGACGAGACCGCCTCACTCCTTCCTGAGTCTCAACCCATCCTCCAAGAACTCGCGGCAACCCTGAGTGCCAAACCAGGTTTGACCAAGATCGAGATCCAGGGCCACACCGACAATTCTGGAGCTCCCTCGTTCGATAAGCGATTGAGCCAAGAGCGAGCGGATGCAGTGCGCGCGGCGCTGATCGCTCTCGGAGTGGAAGCTGCCCGCCTGCAGAGCATCGGTTACGGGCAGGAAAAGCCGCTCTTGCCCAACGTCTCGGACGCAGCTCGGCAGAAGAACCGCCGGATCCAACTGATGATCCTCGAGGGGAAGTAGCCGGAGAGCAACGACCGAGAAGAGCCTCTACTTGGGTTTCTTCTCGGTCGCGATCTCCATCAGCAGCTCTTCGACACGGGTCGCCGCCTCGAGTCCGGTATCGTAATAGAATCGAAGCTCTGGCACTCGCCGCAGGCCCAGCGCTGGAGCAAGGGCCTGTCGGAGTCGACCACTAGCGCGTTCCAATCGTCGCAGCACTGAGCGCCGCTCGTCTTCGCTCCCCGTGCCAGACAGCAACCGCACGTTGATGGTCGCGAGTCCCAGGTCGTCCGTCACCGAAACACCTGTGATCACCAGGCGACTCAGCGTCGGATCACCGAGACGCGTCTGCAGCGCGGTGCACAGGGCGGTCCGCACACCGTCTTCGACGCGCCGGGCACGCCTCTTGTCACTCGCCATCGTCGTACACCTTTCCACGCTCCAAAATCCCAAAACCAGCGCGCTCGAGATCCGATGAAAGCTCGATTCCTCGGCTCCCAAAGCCCAAGATCTGGCTTCCGAAATCGGACAGTTCACTCTCCCCCAGGCTCTCGGCAAGCCTTCGCACCTGAGCTATGACATGCTCGCAAACACCGCGATCGCGTGCCACCGTGCACAAACCGAGTTCGATCAGCTGGTGCCGATCCGCCTCCCCAAGCTCGCACACCGAGACCGGGAACCGCGATCGAATCCGATCCTTTAGCTTGTTTGCCACCTGACGGCGGTCCTTCAAGGAACGCGCGTGCGGAACATGGACAACCACACGAGCAACGGCAACGAACATGGGCTAACGTATCTTGCGATACCCTCGGCCGACTACAAGGTCTGGCGCACCTCTTCCACCTCAAAGCACTCGAGAATGTCACCTTCCCGAACGTCCTGATGGCCATCCAGGGAAATGCCGCAGTCGAAGCCTTCCTTGACCTCACGCACATCATCCTTGAAGCGCTTCAGAGTGGTCATCTTGCCTTGCCAAACCGTCGCGTTCTCACGAATCAGTCGCAACGTGCCGGAACGCCGCACCAGCCCCTCGATGACCATGCAGCCCGCCACGTTGCCTGCCTTCGAGATCCGGAACACCTGACGCACCTCGACCCGACCCAAGACCTTCTCCACCAGGCTCGGCGCCAACAGCCCCTCCATGGCAGCTTTGACGTCGTCGACCACGTTGTAGATGATGTTGTACTGTCGGACCTCGATCTTCTCCTGTTGGGCCAAGGCGGCGGCCTTGCCGGCAGGGCGAACGTTGAATCCAATGATGATGGCGCCAGCTGCCACCGCGAGGTTGACGTCACCCTCGGTGATGGCGCCGGCTGCCGAATGAACCACGGTCACCTTCACCTTGTCAGTCGACAGTCGCGTCAAGGCCTCGGACACCGCCTCGACAGAACCATGGACATCAGCCTTCACAATCACCTTCAACTCGAGTTGCTCAGTATCCTTCATCGCCTTGTACAGCTCTTCGAGGGTCAACCGTGGACCCCCCATCGGCATCAAGCTGCGGCGTTCCTTGGTCTTTCGGGAGTCGGCGATCTCCTGGGCCTTCTTCATGTCCTTCAGCACGTGGACCGGATCGCCGGCAGCAGGCACCTCAGTGAGACCGATCACCTCGACAGGCATCGACGGTCCTGCCGAACCGACGTTGCGACCAAGTGAGTCGCGCATCGCCCGCACTTTGCCGCAGGCAGCACCGAGAAGCAGAATATCTCCTCGATTCAAGGTACCGTCGGTCACAAGCAGCGTCGCCACCGGGCCACGGCCACGGTCGAGTTCAGCCTCAAGCACCACCCCGACCGCAGGCTTGTCAGGATTCGCTCGCAGATCGAGCATCTCCGCCTGCAGTAAGACCTTCTCGAGCAGTTGGTCGACACCACTGCCTGTCTGTGCGCTCACGTCTGCATAGAGGGTCTCACCACCCCATTCCTCAGGTTGCAGGCCGAGTTCACTCAGTTCCCTACGCACGCGGTCGGGTTGTGCCTCGGGTTTGTCGCACTTGTTGACGGCCACCACGACTGGAACGTTGGCGCTTCGCGCATGCGCCAAAGCTTCCTTGGTTTGAGGCATCACGCCGTCATCTGCAGCCACCACTAGAATCACCACATCAGTGGTCTGCGCTCCACGGGCCCGCATCGATGTGAAGGCCGCATGGCCTGGGGTATCGAGGAAGGTGATCCTGCCTCCAGCCGTTTCGACTGAGTAGGCGCCGATGTGCTGAGTGATCCCACCCGCCTCTCCACTGACCACGTTGGTCTTCCGGATCCGATCGAGCAGGCTGGTCTTCCCGTGATCGACATGCCCCATGACCGTCACGACCGGCGGGCGAGGCTCACGACCAGACTCATCCACCTCATCCTCGGCCACACCCTGCGCGAGCACCAAGGCCTGCTCCTCACTCACTGCCACGTCTTCCACGTCCCAGCCGAACTCGCTTGCGACGATCTTGGCAGTTTCAGCGTCAAGGTTGCTGTTGATGTTCACCCCGGTCAGCCCGAGCGTGATGAGCTTGCGCAGAAGCTCGTGTGCCTTGATGCCCATTCGTCCGGCGAGCGTCTGAAGGCCCACTGAACTCTCGATCTTGACGATCCGCTTGTGAGCGCCACGCTCCTGCGTGGCTGGTGGACCGCCCATCGGCCGAAGCCCTCCGCGACCGCCAGGCCCACCGAAACCTTGCCCAGGCCCACCCGCGGGCCCCTTGCCCCGCGTACCACGAGTCATGCGGCTCATGGGCTGTCCAGCACGACGCTGAAGTGACCCAGCGCCAGCTTTGGCATCGTACTGCACGCGTCGCGGCACCGGCCCCCGATGCACCTGCGACATCGGTACGCCAGGGCGCCCTTCCCAGACCTCGATGCCAGTCCTTGGTGCGGCACTCGTTCGCCCAGCAGGAGGCGGCGCCGACGGCCGCGCACCCACCGGCGTAACCACCTTCTTCGGCGCATCCGCCCCAGTGGCGGGCTCAGCAACCGCAGGCGCGCTCGCTTCTTCCGTGACCAAGTTCGGTTCCGGTACGGTTGGCGATGGCGACTCCGTCGATGGGGCCGCAAGTTCGACCGGTGCGCTCTCCGGTTGCAGCGGAATCTCCACCACCTCCGGCGTCGGCTCTATCGCTGCGATCTTCACTTCGGCGTCGTCGTCAGCCGGTTTCGACTGCGGCGGGGCGACCGGGACCGGCGGCTCAACGACAGGCTCCACCACCGGCTCGAGCGCCACGGGCGGTGCGGGCGGCACCTCCCGCGCCTCGCTGGCCTCCACCTGGGGCGGCAACTCGACTTCTTCGACAACCTGCGGTGACACCAAAGGGGCACTTGGTGGGGGCGCTGCCACCTCACTCTGGGGAGGCGGCCGCCGCACCTGCGGTTCAGGCACAAGCTTGGCCTCCGTGCGCACCGTTGAGACCACTGAACTCACTGGGCGTCGAACCTCTGGCTCCGTCGATACCGGAGGACTCTCCACCGGCTTTGCCACAGAGCGCCGCTTCACGACGGTCGGGCGAATCCGCTCTTCGACGGTCTTCGGCTCGGTCTTGCGCTCGAGCTGCCGCTTCAGGCGTTCGACGGACTCCGACGATACCACGCTCATGTGGTTCTTGACCTCGGTCACTCCCATGGACTGGAGCCGTGCCACCAGTTCCTTGGCGTCCATGCCCAGATCCCGAGCCACCTCATAGACACGTAGCTTGCTGCTCATCCAGCCTCCGACCTTTCCACGTTCCGACGTTCAGCCAGTAACAACCGCGACAGAGTGAGGATCCGTGCGGCCCGCTCCAGCGCGCAACCGAGCCCCTCGTCGCTCACCCCTACCGCCGCCAGCTCCCCGCGACCTAGCATCACACCCAGCTCGGCCCTCGAGAAACACCCCGTCACATCACCACTTGCCACCAATGTCTCCAACCAGGGTCCATGCACATGCTGCCCAGCATCGTGCGCCAGAAGGAGGTGACGGAGGTGGTGGGAGCGCTCAGCTTCCAGGCACGCTTCCACTCCAAGACAGAGCCATCCGGCACGCCGAGCCGCCAACAGAAGTCCCTGGATCCGGCGCTCCGCCTGGATTCGGAACGCCTCCAGCAGTTCAATCGAGGACATGCGAGCCACCCCCTGGGTCGCCCGCGTCAGCCCCTTGTGTGCCTGCCTCAAGCATGCCTCGACCGGGTGCAGGTAGTGCCCCCGACCCGCAGACTTATGGGCAAGATCGACACCAAACGCGCCGTCCTCACCCACCACACACCTGACCAGGTTCTCCTCCCGATCCGTGCAGCGACACACCACGCAGGTGCGCTCGCGCGAACGGCTAGCACCGGTGGTAGTCTTGGGATCTCGAAGAAGTGCCTGCACAGAGCTACCCTCAGCCTTCCCCCGGCTCGGTCACCACGGGGCTGGTCGCCTCACTCTCAAGCCGTCGCCGTGCAGCAACAAGCTCGCTCGCGTCGTGGCTCAAGAAGTGCAAAGCGGCTTCGTGCACCATCTTGGCCTTCTTGCTCGTCAGCTGGGCACGAAGGGCCAACTTGTCCGGATCCTCGCGGGCCAATTCGTCCACGCTCCGGTAGTTCGCGTCCTCGAGCAGTTGGAGGGTGCGGGGTCCCACGTTGCGAAGTACCCGGAGCTTGTCACGTTCGGTGGGGGGCTCCGCTCGGGTCGACAGCTCGACGAATCGCGCCCTGCGCTGGGTCTCCATGCCCCGCTCCGCAGCACCGCGCAGCTCCGCGACCCCCTCATTGGTCCCGATCCCGTCGATCGAGATCAGTTCCTCATCCGAGGCATCAAGCACTTCTTCTAGGGCACGGAAACCGAGGCGATACATCGCCTTCGCGACCTCATCCTTGATGCCCTCGATCTCGCGCAGCGCTCCCAGCGCCTCATCCTCCATCTGGCGGAACTTGCTCTCGCTGATGATATCGAGCCGCCAGCCAGTAAGCTGGGACGCCAGACGCACATTTTGTCCCTTACGCCCGATGGCCAGCGAGAGTTTCTCGTCAGGCACCACCAATTCCATCCGGTGATCTCCCTCGTCCACGATCACCTTGTTGACCTCGGCAGGTTGGATCGCATTGATGATATACCGCGCGGGATCGGCGTCCCACGGGACAATGTCTATCTTCTCTCCGCGCAGCTCCTGCACCACCGCCTGGACTCGAGAACCTTTGATGCCCACGCAAGCACCCACCGGATCGACGTCACTGTCCCGGGACATCACGGCTATCTTGCTGCGGGCCCCCGGCTCGCGTGCCACGCTCACGATCTTGACGATACCTTCGTAGATCTCCGGCACCTCAGCCTCGAACAGTTTCTCCACGAGGTGCGCAGAAGAACGGCTGAGGATAATCATCGGACCACGTGCCTCACGGTCGATCTCCCTCACGTAGGCCACGATCCGATCACCTGGTCGGTAGG
Source organism: uncultured Polyangiaceae bacterium (assembly GCA_964396375.1). GTDB lineage: Bacteria > Myxococcota_A > Polyangia > Polyangiales > Polyangiaceae > FEN-1139. The sequence goes on from CAYNEY010000024.1 coordinate 34,409, forward strand.
TCTCGCGGGGGGTCTGATCGCGTGCAGGAAGGACACCTTCCGTGCCGCGGCCCAAGTCGACAACGATGTTGTGTCCCTTCTCGAATCGCCGCACGATTCCACGAATCAGCTGCCCCTGCCGATCCTTGTACTCCGTGAACACGATGTCACGCTCGGCGTCTCGAACCCGCTGCAAGAGCACCTGTTTGGCAGTCTGAGCGGCAATTCGGCCAAAGGTGGCGCGAGCCTGCTTGAGCTCCAGCATGTCACCAAACTCTTTGTCCTGCTGACGCGCCTTCTCGGCATCCTTCGGGTGCCAGAACACTTGGAAACCGAGCTCCTCACCGATCTCCGCTTCCAGGTTGTGTTTCCGGACATCCTCGATGGAAATCTGTCGCTCGGTGTCGGCTACATCCTCCACGACCGTCATGTACTGGAACAGGTCGATGCTTCCCGTGTCTTCGTTGTAACGAGCCTCGAGATCGCGGCTCGGCCCGAATGCGGCCTGCGCTGCCTTGAGGATCGCGGCTTCCATCGTCTCGATCAGCACCTTCGGATCGAGCCCCTTCTCCTGGGCCACACTCTTCACGATACTGCCGAGATCGGGTTCGCTCACCGTTGCCATGACTCACTTGCTCCGTGTTGATGCGCGTAGGTTCCGCTCGCGCTGCGACTTACGGGGGCCAGCCTGTCGAGTCTTGGCGTGGGGTTCTCCCCGCTTCCAATCGAACAAGAGCTGTCCCTCGGTGATTATGGAGTGATCGACCGCGATTTCTCGGCCGTCGACCTCAAAGATGATCGTCTTGTCCGACTCGATTCGCAGCAGAACGCCGCGAATCACCCGCTGCCCATCGACCGCCTCTGCTAGCTTCACCCGCGCTAACTGCCCGGTGAACCGCTGGTAATCGAGCAGCCTGTACAAGGCACGCTCGAGCCCCGGAGAGCCAACCTCCAGCCGGTAGGGCACATCGATGAGCCTGGAGTCGTCGAGCAGCTGTGAAAGCTCCCGAGAGACCTGCGAGCAGAGTTCGAGCGTCACGCCCTCACCCGGCTGTCGAGCGTCCAGGTGTTCCACGGTCAAGCGCAAGACTCGACCGTCCGCATCCCGCAACCAGAAGAGCTCCACACCTTCCAACGAATGCACGAGCAACACACCCTCGACGAGCTTGGTGATGCTCGCGGCGTCGATACCATCGACTTTGGTGTGAACGATACCCATATGTTCTGAGAGGATTGCTCGGACGGGGCAGGATTTTTTCGATCGGGATTCGATTGCAGCCAAAAAAAAACGGACCCGATGAGGAGGTCCGAATGGACACGCCTGAACTGTCGGCGCGCAGCATACCGGCAGGCCACGCGTCCTGCAAGGCCCAGTGATACAGATCGGCCTGCCCCCCAGAGGAAGACCGGTTGTTAGGCCAAATTTGGAAGCGCCACGAGATCGACGTGGAGGATTTCACTGGAGAAAGCCATGATCTCGGTCAGGCACCCGTCCGAAGGGCGGCTCTCGACCCGAATCTTTGCACAAGCGGCCTTCCCTCCCTCAAAGACGGTGTTGTCGAGTTCCTGAACGTGAATGCTGTGTCGCTTGAGCACCGTCAGAACATGGGCAAGCGCCCCGGTCTTCTCGATGTGCCGAACCACCAGCTGATACCGAGCCCACGAGCTTACGCTGATGTTGACCACGTTCGGCACCTCACCTTTGGTGAGGAAGCTCCGCAGAACATGGACGGTCTCGTTGGCGATGGCTCGTTGTGCTTCGTCGGTCGAGGCCCCGACATGGGGGGTGGCACAGACGATCCCGCACTTCAGGATCGGGTGGGTGTAATCCGAACTGCGCGAGGCTGGCTCCTCCGGAAGAACATCGAGGCCGATCCTGAGCTGCTTCTGGGGAGCCAGATCTGCCAGCGCTTCGTAATCAACCACCGCTGAGTCGGCGGTGTTGATGAAGATCGCGCGGTCCGGCAAGGCCTCGATCACCGCACGGTTCACCAGGTGCCGGGTCCGGTCGTTGGACTCGACATGGACGGTGAAGATCTCCGAGCGCTCGGCTAGGGCAAGCAGGGACGGTACCGCGACGATTCCAAGCTCCGTCGCCCTCTGTGGCGTGAGGGAACGGCTCCACCCGAGCGGGCACATGCCATAGGCACGGGCGAGCTGCGCCACATACCGTCCAACGTAACCGAGACCAGCAATGCCAATCGTCCTTCCTCGAAGGCCAATCGCCTGCGCGTATTCGTCCTTCTCCCACGAGCCGCGCTTGAGGCTGCCAAAGGCATCCGGAATGCGCCTGTCCAGACAGCCGATCAGCGTCATGGTTAGCTCTGCCACCGCTGAGGCGTTCCGACCGGGCGTGTTGGCAACGTAGATCCCCCGCAGACTCGCGGCAGAAACGTCGATTTGCCCCGTCCCCGAGCCGGCGCGGATGATCAGATTCAGGGCGTCTCCGGCGGCAATCGCGTCGGCGTTCACCTCCAACCCTCGTACTACCAGCACGTTCACTGAGCGCAGCGCGGTCGGCAGCTCATCCTTGGTGAGGGTCGGTCGGTAGCTGAGATCCACCCCCAGAGCTTGGATTTCCTCGAGACTCGAAGCTGGGAGACGACCGGCGACCAGAACACGCATGGGGGACCATTGTTATCACAGCTCCGCCCCGAATGGAGCCTGGTTGGTGGTCGCCCCGAGCCTCCCCGAATCCTATGGCCCGCGCGCGGACCCAAGCCCAGCCCTGAAATTTAGCACAATTTCAAGGTTCGCCAACATCTTCTGGTCCGACGGAAAGTGTTCGAGGCCAGTGCGGAGCACCTGTTCGGCCTCGTCCCATCGACCCAGGGCTGCTTCCAGCCTTGCCAGATTGTTGGTGGCTCGGCGGCTTGCTTCGGTCCATCCGCCGCGCGCCAAGGTGACCCGGTAGGCAAGCCGTGCTGCATCCACGTTCCCGGCAGCCTCGTGGGCCTGTGCAAGCTGGTAAGGGGCGATCTCCGAACGACTGGTCTTGCGTGTGGCATCCTCGAAGACTCGAATCGAGTCCGCAAAGAGTTCGGCACGCTCGAGGGTTGCACCCGCGAACACGACCAGACTCAACACGGATGGAACCAGACCCGCAAGTCCGAAACGTCGGAAGAGAGCAATCCCCAACGCCGAAAGCGCGAACACGCTCATCCACAAGTAGCGATCCGCCACTCGATTCTCAAGGGGTACGACGATCTGACTGACCGGGATCAGGAAAATGAGAAACAACGCGGCCGACGCCAACCACAGCCGCTCACCACACCGACGCCAACGCCAAACCCCCAAGCTCAACCAACCGAGGATGGCCAGGTACCCGAGCATCGCGGCCGCATCCCATTGGCTCCTCGGAACGAAGTCGTGCACCAAGCTGAGTGCCCGTGGATCGACGAGCAAGACCAGGTATTTCAGCCACACTGGTCCCATACTGATCACCGACTCGAGGACAGTGGGAGCGATCGGTGACGCGATCATGCCTACCATTCGTCCCACCGTCACATGCACCACCAAGCTCAGCCCGGACAGCACAACCGCCAGAATGAGCGCCCATCGGTCCGGGCGACGTCCTCGCATCACGTCGAGGATCGGCAAGAGTCCAACCGCGGCGACGCTCATCGCCTTGGACAGGCACGCCAGCAGCAGGAACACCCCCGCCAGGCGACGCACCCACACCCGGTCAGACACGGCGGCAAGAGCCATCATCGCGATCCAAAAGAGTGCGAGCACATCCTTCCTCCCCGCTGCCCACGCCACACTCTCGACGTGAACTGGATGGAGCAGAAACATCGCGATTGCGAGGGCTGCAAGGCTAACTTCCGGGACTAGGCCACGCAGCACCGCGAAAAACACCGTCCCCGCCGCAAGGTAGACCAGAAGGTTGCCGATTCTCACCACCTCCGAACCAAGCCCGAACAGCCGCGACTCCAACCAATGACTGGTGTCCCGGACCGGCAAGTACTCGGCACCGTATGCATGCCGAGTTTCCGGGGAAAAATCAGTCCAGATCCGCCACAGATCGCGTGCCTCGGCCCGCGCAAGGCCCCTGTTCTCGACCAGCAACCAGGGGTCGTCGTAATTGAGAAATCCTCCGGAAAGACTCGGCAGGTAGCAGAGGATGGTGACCAGAATCACGGTCGGAAAGATGAGAGGAGAGAGTCGAGCCATGCGGAGCTGTCGCGAAGACTTCTTTTTGCCATGCTCCCCGATCCCGCGCCCCGACGCATCCCGGCCATGGGGCCCATCCAGGAGAGGAGCCTCGCCGGTTTCCCACTTGCCTCGATGGGTGGCAAAGGTCATGGTCCGACCCACCATGGACGGCTCCGGATCACACGAGGCCAATCAGAAATACTACGATGCTTTTTCCGCGAACTACGAGCGACATCGTGGAAAAAACGACGTAGGTGGGTACCACGAACTCCTCGACGAGTTGGAGACCGAGTTCGTGAGGCGCTTCGGCGAGGGCGGCGAAATCCTTGAAGTAGGATGCGGAACGGGGCTGATCCTCGAGCGGATCGCCAGCTTCGCGCGCCGTGCAGAGGGGGTAGACCTCTCCGATGGCATGCTGGCCCTCGCCCGACAGCGTGGCCTCTCCGTCCGACAGGGCTCAGCGACCGCACTGCCCTTCGACGACCAGAGTTTCGACCTCACATGCTCCTTCAAGGTCCTGGCACATGTCCCCGAGATCGAGACCGCGCTCGCCGAGATGTCTCGCGTCACACGCTCAGGCGGCCACGTGCTCGCGGAGTTCTACAATCCAAGGAGTTTCCGCGGGCTAGCCAAACGTCTCTTGCCCGCCGGCAAAATCGCAGATCGAACCCGCGAGAACGCAGTCTTCACACGCTTCGACTCGCCTCGTCGCGCTCGGGAACTCACCCCTACCGACTGCGAGTTCGTGGCCGCACGTGGGATCCGCATCGTGACACCACTTGCGGTCACCATGCGCGTGCCGCTCTTGCGTGATGCCCTCAGATTCGCGGAGCGAAAGCTCTGCGACACGGCCCTGTCGGGCCTGGGCGGCTTCTACGTAGCCGTGTACCGTAAGCGTTGAACGCGCACTAGAACCGGCCATTCACAACCACTCCGGGCATCGCAATCGATGTCTCAACCGAGGCTGTCAGGGGCCGGAGATTTGGCGCGGACACACCGAGCCGACCGGGCAGCGGTCGGTAACGCTCGCGCGACACAGAAGGCACAAACGCGATCTGCGCCTCGACGATACCGAGGGTTGCCACTCCGAGCAACGACCAGCCCGCAATCCCAGCCACCAACCGCCAATCTTGCTGCTCCGCGAGCAGCTTCGGGAGATCCACCCGAGGATCGTCAGATTGGCTGGTGAGGGAGGCGTCCACGAAGAGCGCCGTGATGAAGCTGGCGGACAGAACGAGTTCGGTGGCCAGAAGTGTCCAGCCCAGCCCCCGATTCTCATTCTGAAATTGGCCAACACCGAAGGGAAGCACCGCGATCCACCGACTACGCTCTTCGACCACGGTCTCCCGCGTCGCCAAGCTGAGCAACTCCGTGAGCTGTCGCTGCTCCCGCTCACGCATCAGCTCCTCACGCGCGGCTGCATCCTCTGCCTTCTGCATCCGCGCCTGCTCGGCGCGCCGAATCTCTTCCACCATACGCTCTCGCACACGCAAGAAGCGCTCAACCACCGCCACCGGGAACACCAGCGAATCCGGGGTGCGGATCTGCGGGTTCTGGCGAATCGCGTCACGGAACGCCTCGTCTGCCTGGTTTGGCTGTCCCATCCCGAGCAAACATGCTCCTTGGTACAGCCTCGCACTCTCCACCACGGTGGGAACCCGAAGTGGCTCTCGCGCACCCGGATCCAACAATTGTCCAAGGCGAATTGCGCACGCCTGATACTGTCCCGCATCGTAGAGTGTGACCACGAGCGCGAGTTCAGCCTCGTCACCGAGGCGCTTCGTGCTCGACTTGCCCTCCTGGTCCACCGCAGAGCCGCCATCACGATCTGGCTCAGCGCTCAGCTCATCTTCTCCGCGCGCCACTCTGCCATCCGCGCGGTCCGAGCCCGTCAATGAACCTTGCGCCGACGCAGGCAGACCGATGGCTTCCTCTGCCGGTGGACGCACCAACTCGTTGACTGCCGCCATTGCTAGGGCGGGCAGCAGTGGCAGGGCGAGCACCGTAAGGGTCGTTGTCTTGATGGTCATCCTGACAGAGGGGATGAGGCGCCGTCAGGGCCCCGCCACCGTGAAGATACTACCGGGCCGAAGGACCACGGCAACACTTCTCGGGCGCTCGTCCGAGTCAGGCGGAGGAACCAGGGTGCACGTGGCCACGGTCTCCGCCTTGGAGACGCGAACGGCTCTTCGGCCGGGGGAGGTCAAGATCTCCGGAAACAACTCTCCGCAGCTCAGCGTAGAACCGGCTGCGGCCGCAAGCTGGATCTGCGCCTCCCGGAACTGCACCTTGAGATGAACCTTCAGCACCCCTTCGCCTGGTCGCACCTCCACCAGCTTCGGCTCGGGCACAATGCAGCAGGTGTCATTGGGGGGCACCGCCTCGAACCGATGTGTGCCGAGAGCAAGCTCATGACGAGTACCAAACCAGCGACGCTCCTCGCCATCGATCAACATTCGACTCCCCGCCACACCTGACACCACCACCTGCACAGTGCGCGTGCTCGTTGAGTCGGCTTGCTCGGGACGGGGAGGAGGTACACGAACGGGTGGTCGCGCACTCGGAATCGCCCGCTCCAAAGCGCCCCCGCCGGTCGCCAAGGGTGGTGCGCTGCTCGTCGCCGCCGGCTGCCGCACCTGGGTTGGCCCCTGGGGGACGCCCGAACCTCCTCCCTTTGGCTTCAGCGCTAACGGTGCACTCGTTGGGACTGGTCGAACGAGTGCCAGCAGCGCGAGCAACGCCCCAAGAATGCCGGTACCGAGAAGACCATAGCGTAGCGTCGTGCCGCGCCGCCTCTGCCGCGTTGCCCGAGTGACCTCGGCGAGAAGCTCTGCATCAGACGGGCGCATAGCCAGCGCCCGGTTGAAGAGGGCCGCGGACATTGTGACCTCACCCGCCTTTCTCGCACGCTCCGCCTCACGACGCAGAACTTCGACCAGGCGAGGCTCGTAGGCAGCGAGAAACCCCTCACGATCCTTGAAGTACTGAGTAAGTTCCCCCGTTGTATCACCAAATCCAAGCCGAGCGAGCTCGGCCTCGAGAGCATCAGCAACCTCGCGGGCACTCGCGAACCTCTGTTCGGGCTCGTGCGCGAGACAACGGTTGACGATCGCTCCAAAACCGCTTCCAACCGTGGGTGCCGCTCGGTCGACAGGCACGAACTGCCCCTCGAGAACGCGGCGTAGCACCTGAGCCGGGTTACTGCCCTCGAACGGCAGTCGGCCGACCATCGCCTCGTAGAGCAGCACGCCGAGTGCGAAGATATCTGTGCCCGGTCCAACATCGTGACCCTCGATCTGCTCGGGTGCCATGTGCGCTGGCGAACCAAGCACCTCTCCGGTGGAGGTCACCCCTTGGGCATCCAACACCTTGGCGATGCCAAAATCAGTGAGCTTGGCCACCACCTCCACATCAGCTCGGCTCTCACGCTCTCGTGCGGGAAGTTGATCGGTACTGGGTGCACCCATGTCGGAGGGCGCCCGCTCCGATTCGAAACGCACTCGCCCCGGGATCGAGAGCAGCACGTTCTCCGGCTTGATATCACGATGCACCACGCCGCGACCATGTGCGTGGGCGAGCCCTTCGGCGATCTGCATCCCAAGCACCGCGGCGATCTCCGGCGGCATGGGGCTGTGCTCACGCAACACCTGACGCAAGGTGGGCCCCTGAACCAATTCCACCACCAGATAGCGCTCCGAATCGTCGGGCTCGGAGACGTCGAAGACCTCAACGATATAGGGGTGACGCAGCTTGGCGACAGCCCGGGCCTCTCGTGTCAGTCGAGCCCCTACCTCACCCTCCCCACGGAGGTGGCGGTGGATGATCTTGACCGCTACCTCGCGGCCCAGTCTTCGATCGATGGCGCGATACACCGTGGCCATCGCCCCATGTCCCAGTTCCTCGAGCAGCTCATACTTCTCGAGTTCGGGCCGTGCACTCGGCAGAAGGCTCATCGGCGCCGACCGAACCTTCCTCGGCCGCCAGTTGCCCGCATCCGACCGTCGTCGCGTCGTTTCGTATACCGGAATCGCCCAAGAAGTCGCACCGGGCGCAGAATGCCACAGGGTTCAGCCGCACTTCAACAGCACTCTGCGCCCTGGCTCGACCCCGAAGCCGAGTTCAGTGCTCTCATCTGCTTGGCCGCTTCACAGCCGAGAGCGGTGGGCTCGAGCGACGCCGCGCCGGGGGCCGCGAATCGGCCCGTACTTGCGGCACGGACGAGGAGGATTCGAGGCGATGCGGACCGCTGCCGCTCCGCGCCGGCGGCAGCACCGAACGGGTGCGATAGGGCTGTCCCTGAACCACGATCTCGATCCCCAAGCTCCGGCAGCGTCGCGCGAGCTTGTCCATGTCCACACCGGAACTCACCAACAGGCCTGCCGGAGGCGAGGGGTCGATGAACAAATCCGCGGTCTGCCTGCGAGTTCGGAGCAACTCACGGATCTCCTGGTCCTCGACCCAAAGGAATCCCCCGGTCTCCACGAAATCCGCCCGAGCGACCACCGTGCTCGCCTGGGTCAAGACTCGCGCAATCGGATCCGGGATCGCGGCCGTTTCCTCGAGAGTTTGGCGGATTGTCTCGGGCTCCAACCCGGCGCTCAACGCGTTGAGAACAGTCTGCGGCGTCACGACCACATCGAGATAGCCAGCAACCGAACCCACTTCGATCAAGGGGGCAAGGGCCAGTACCTGCCCGACCAGAGTCATTGGGCCGATCCGCAAGGTGTTCCCATCGATGAAACGTGAGCCTTCTGGCTGCACCGATGGTTTGTCATTGCGCAGAAACGCTCGTCCTCGGGGAGTGATGCGGAGAAGCGTGTCCACCGAGCCCAAATCCCCCAATTCCTCTCCCTCTCCGAGATCGACCACACCGAGCACATGCAGGGTCTCAAGGGCGATCCGACGCGCCAACTCCTCGATCTCGAGCACTTCGAAGCCAGTGCGGCCCGACCAGCGCTCGAGCAACCGCGCGACACCGGGCCGCCGAGCGTCGGTCCGCAGATAACCGAGCACGGAATTCCACGGGGCCCAACGGCCGTCACCTAGTTCGGTGAGCGCCTCGAGGACCATCTCGCGCAGCACCCCAACCGGGCTCGGTTCCCGAGCGTCGAGGGCAGACCGCAGGACCTCTGGCTCGGATCGGGCCTCATCCCACGCTCCACCACGGCGCCAGGCCCGAAACAAAGCCAGCGACAGTTCGTGCACCGCATAGCCACCAGGTGGGGTAGCGATCCCAGTCGCGGTTCCGTCCCAAAGCCCGATCGCCCGGCTCAACGTCACGAGCAGGCTCACTGCGTTCGGGTCCGCCCCGAAGCGGGAGGCAAGGCGCGTCACCAGTGAGCGAGGCGTACCGATTCCGTCGCGCACCTCGATGGCCGGATCACGCGCCGCAAGGCTGAGCGCAAGGCACAGCGGCACCGGATTGTCCGCAAATTTGGCACGCCGGGGGGCGTGATCGTCCGAAAGCACCGAAGCCCGAATCGCCAACCGTTGAGCTTCGCGCTCAGCCTTGCGCTCAGCACCCACCACCCGCGCCACTTCGGTCGGCACCACATGTCGATTCGGGTGAACTGGGATCAAGAGACCGCGACGCTCCAGCGCGAAACCAACACCTCGTCGCGAAGGAGTGGCACCAGTCGCGCCGCGCAGCCGCAGCGGTTCCCTCTCCAATTCCAGCAACTCCTCTGTATCGACCTCACCTCCTACTTCCTCAATGGAGCGCAGCAGGCGGCGCTCCAGAGGCGCCAGTTGCTCAATCTGGCTCTCAAGGAGAAGATCGTTGTTGAGGACCTCCCAGGCCGCCTCCAGTGCGAGGGCGAGCGGTGGAGTGGCCGCTCGCCCGAGGTAGTGGGTGGCCACGCTCTGCGCAACCTCGGCGGAGAGCTGCGAAATCAGGGCGCGCGCGCCGCGAGGATCCTCTCCCTGCCAGTGACGCATCTGCACCATGTAGGCAATCGGTAGGATCAGCTCCAGCCGCGCTTGCTCATGTTTCCGGACAAAGGCGATTCCGCGAGCCACCAGCAAATCCAGCCCTGGCAGGACCTCGTTGGTGTAGAGCGTCCCCTGACTCTCCGCCAGGCGATACAGAAGTTCCCGAGCGGCGCTCGGCAGTTGTGTCGGATCGCGGACCTCCGGCAGCAAGAGCAGCGCCCGAGCCACCTGAGAAGGCACGTCGATCCGCTTGCTGGAATCGACGCGCACGCGTGTCCGTTCGATGAGCGAACTCAGTTCCCGCTCCGGCAGCAGGCGCAGGACATCCTCGAGGCGCATGGCACGCGCCATCGGTCGGGAGCTTCGGCGGGGAGGGTTGACCGAGTCGGACATTGCTCAAAGTTGGCTACATAAGACTACAACCTCGAGAATTCAGCTCGAATTTGCCGCGCTGTCCAGTCCTAACCGCCCTACCCCTCGACTCTTCCGGAGAATCGAGACGTTCGACCATTCGGCCGCTCCGGCGAACCAACTGGCCTCTACCGCGCGATCATCGGCACCTCGCGCGGCGCATGGTAGAGCGCGGGGGCCGATGATCCTTCGGGACCCAGTTCACGGACTCGTCACCTTCGAAAGCGAGGAGCAGCGCCTGCTCGTCGAGCTCTTTCAGACCCGTGAGTTCCAGCGCCTTCGTCGGATCCGTCAGCTGGGCCTCACCTCGCTCTCCTATCCTGGCGCGGATCACACACGCTTCTCTCACTCGATCGGCACCGCCCACGTGATGGGCCGCTTCCTCGAACGGCTGCGCCAGCTCGATCGTGACCTCCCATACTGGCAGCGGATCACCACCGAACGCGCGCGTGAGGCACTGGCAGCAGCGCTCCTGCATGATGTCGGTCATGGTCCCTTCTCCCATCTTTTCGAGAATGCAATCGCGAATGCTCCGAGCCACGAGGAGTGGAGCTCTCGCATTGTCCAGGATCCCTCGAGCGAGGTACACCAAGTGCTCGCGCGCACCGATCCTGGCTTGCCCCGTCGAGTCGCCGAGCTGATCCGAGGCAAGCATGACTTGCCGTTTCTTGGTGCGGTGATGAGTGGAACATTCGACGTCGATCGCTGCGACTACCTCCTTAGAGACGCACACTTCACAGGGGTCGGATACGGCCATTTCGACCTCGACTGGCTCTTGCGCAGTCTGAGGCTCGGTGCGGCCGCCGACGATCAACTTCCGGAGTTGATGGTTGACGGTCCAAAAGGGCTCCCCGCCATCGAATCCTTCGTATTGGCCCGCCTCTTCATGTTCCAACAGGTGTATTTCCACAAAGCGAGCCGAGCCAGCGAATGGATGCTGACCCGTATCCTCGCCCGGGTAGCCGAGCTGGTGCTGGAGGGGGTACCACTTCCGGGGCTCCCCGCCGCCCTGGCTGACTTCGCGCTTTCACACGACACTTCACTCGAGAGCTACCTTTCGCTGGACGATTTCGTGCTCTGGGAATCCTTGAGAACTTGGACGTCAGCGCGCGATCCCATTCTTTCTGACCTTTCTTCGCGGCTTTTCTCGCGCCAACTCTTCAAGACCCACGAGCTCTTCGGGGAACAGCTCGATCCTGTGTGGAACTCGGAAGCCCTCGCCATCACCCGTTCGGTGGCAGCCACCCATGGCTTCGATCCTGACTGGTACGTCGGGTTGGACGTCGCAACCGATGTGCCCTTCGAGGAGGAGCACGCCGCCCTTTCAGTCCGCTTTCCTTCTGGTACTCAACGTTCCCCAGCCGAAGTGTCGCTCCTCCTGCGGAGGTTGAACGGTGAGGCACTGGAGAGAGTTCGCCTGATATTTCCGGTTGAGATCCGAGAGGCGGTGGTGGAGGCGTTGGAACAATGACCACTTTTGTCCCTTGGCTTGTGTCCGGCTCGCTCCTTGGCCCCCTCCCCACACCCGGCACTGGCCCGCTCGCCTACGACGGCTTCGATCGTCGACGCGAAGAAGGTGTGACCTGGGAGGCAACGCCGAGTCGAGCCGACGGAGTCTACGGTCGCTTCGATGGACCGCTCACCTTTTCGCCTTGCCTATCGCTCTCTCGCCTCGACGCCGGGTTCGTGCCAGGCATCGGTGTGCGCGTCCACTATCTCTCCACTCTGGGTCTTTCAGCAAGCTACGGAACGGGGACGCTGTGGCCTGGACATGCCGACTCTGTGCGGAGCATGAGCCGAGTCGGGTTGGAGCTGCGTCCGCTGTTTCTGCTGCGTTGGTCCAACGACTGGGAAAAGGGCCCGAGCGTCCTCGATCTCACCCTCGATTCCCTCTCTCTCGGTGTCGGAGGATTCCTTGCCAAACTTGACACGTCGAGTCAATTGAAGCGCGGACTCGATGCCGAACTGGCAGCTGGCGTCCCTTTGATCGGTCATGCACTCGGTCCCTGGATCGGCATCGCGGCTACTCTCCGTGTCCCACCGTTGGTCGACGATGGGAGCCACGTAGCGCTTGGTTGGTTGGTGCGCCTCGAATACAGCCTCGTTCTCTCTTCTTCCGCGTCGGAGTAACCAGAATATGCCACCTCGCTCAGAAGTCCCCCGGGTCGTGGACGCTCGGTTCATCGCCACCGCGCAGACTCTGGACCAAGTCCCACCGCCAGTCATGGCGGAGGTCGCCTTCGCCGGTCGCTCCAACGTCGGGAAGAGCAGTCTGATGAATGCACTCTTGGGCCGCCGACGACTGGTCCACACGAGCAGCACCCCGGGTTGCACGCGGGCGCTGGGCTTCTTTGAGGCGAGACTTGAGCCTGAGGCGCGCCTATGCCTCGTCGACCTCCCCGGGTACGGCTATGCGGCACGTTCCAAGCAGGAGCGAAGGGCATGGGGCGATCTGCTCGATAGGTATCTGCTCGAGCGCCCCACGCTACGCTCCGTAGTCCTCCTGATCGACATTCGCCGTGAGTGCGAAGAAGAGGAGCTGGATCTCCTCGAGCTCCTACGCACCCCCGTATCCCATCGTCCGCCACTCGCGATCACAGTGGTGGCAACCAAGCTCGACCAGCTTGCCAACTCGGCGCGCCAGCCACGGCTGCGTGCGCTCTCCGAGCAATCCCAGAAACGGGTTCTCGGCGTGAGCATCAAGGAACCGAAAACCATCGGACCCCTTCAAGCTGCCGTGTTTTCGCCTACCGGTTCGGAGACGCTAGCTCGGCCCGCGAGTACTCGCGACGACAGTCGAGATCCGTGACGAGGGAGAAGCTGGGCCCTGTCATCGTCATCTTCCAGAGCGGGCCGCTCTTCCCGAGCTCGGTGCGGATATTGGCGCGCTGTCTTTGATCCACCCCCCGGGATTTGGCCATCGAAAAGAGTCGTCGGGGTCCGCAGCCAAGTCTGGGGAGCACTGGTCCGCAGGAACCCCAGGCTTCCGTGGCGGCCGCCACCACCACACCGTTCCGGCCCAACGTGACCGTTCTGGTACGACACGTTCCACTCTGTTCACGCCGCTCTTCGAACACCAGTCGGCCCCGAACCGACCCATTGGCCATGTTCAGCGTTCCGTCGTTGCTCACACCCATGAGATAGATCTCCCGAAGCGCCCCAAGACCATGGGATTGTTGAAGTATTGGGACTAGGGCCAGGGGATCGACTGCCGTCGGCCAGCCAGAAATCTGAGCGGGTTTGACCAGAAGACGCTGGAGGTTAGGACGTCCCTGCTGTTCGGACCATAGGGTCCCGCCGAGCGCCACGATCAAGCATCCCGCCAGCACCAGGATTCCGGCAAAGAGGTCCCGATACTCGGCGGCGGTGGGATGCTGCTCCCTTACGGAGGCGAAATGGCTCACCCACCGCTTCGTATCCCAGCGTCTTCGCCGCTGCCACGAAAACCGGCTTGGAGAGGTCAATTCTGGTTTGCTTACTCGGCCAAGGCGAGGTATTGACGCGCTCCCTGGGGATGCCCCCACGGGATGCCTTGTCGGACTGGGCGCATAACTCAGTGGTAGAGTGCGTTCTTCACACGGACGAAGTCGCAGGTTCAAGTCCTGCTGCGCCCACCATCGAACAGAGGGCCGAGCCAAAGAGTTCGGTCCTTGTTGCTTTGTGCGGGGGATTTGCGGGCATCACAACCGTCGTCTCGGGGGTTCGAGACGGGCATGTGGGGATTCACGGGGCTCCTTGCATTGCGCTCCACCACCCCTCGCCCGAGAAGGCTCTGGTGGACTGAGCCCCCGTGGGATAATGATGAGCGTTTAGCCATCCCCGCTTTCGTCGAAAGGTTTCCCCATGCGACTTCATCACCTCCTCCTCCTCGGACTCATCCTCTCTGCTTGTGACAGTTCCAGCGGGAGCGGTGATGGCGACGGGAGCGGCTCCGGGCTCTTTGGCGCGGGCACCAGCACGGGTTCAGGCGACGGGGATTCGACCGTCACGGCCGACGATATCGACCAGGTCTGTCAGAACCTGTGCCAAACCATGGTCAACGACACACCGTGTTCACCTTCGCTGACCGTAAGCGAGTGTCTCACAGAGTGTTCAGCACTGATGGACGCGATGTCCGACCCAGAGGTCGCCGGCTCAAGCTGCTTGCCTGACCTCCTCGCCGTCTACGACTGCGCCGCCACCGTCCCCGGTTCCAGCTGGACCTGTGACGAGAGCGGCGAGCCTGAGTTGCCGGCGAGCCAGTGTGATGACGAGGTGCGTGCCTTCGAGACCTGCTTCGCAAGCGACCCGGGCGACACGCCTTCCACAGGCGGCGCAAGTGGCACGGGGGGCACGACAGGCACAGCCGTGGGCGCTCCCAGCGCCTCGGACTGGGAGTCCTTCTGCGGACGGTTTCTGGCTGCGGATTGTGGAGACGCGCCCTTCTCGACCGTCGCCGAATGCGTGACCATCTTTCAGTCGGGCATAGACACGATGGATGCGACCTGCAGTGCGGCTCTAGGGGCCGCCGTGCGCTGCGTCAACAGCGAGCTCGTCTCGCCCTTTTTCTGCGATAGTGAGACAAGCTCGACCACACTCTCGGAAGCGGTGTGCGAGGCAGAGCAGGCGGCGGCCGAGAACTGCTGAGAAACCTCCTGGCTCGAGCGGTGCATTCAGCCACGTTCACTGACCCGTGAGCGCGCCGATTCGGCCACAGGGACAGTCTCACCAGTGCGAACCCGGTCGACGCCACTCTCTCAGAGCGGGTATCCTCTCGACCCATGAAATCTGCCGCACCCGCGTTGGTCGTCTGCGGACACCTGCTTTCGTGTCTTGGGTTCGCCACGCCAACCGCGGTCCTCGCGGAGCCAAACCAAGCTGCCCCTCTCGAGGTCAAGGACCGCTACTTTCTGGTCGATCCACGGCTCCGAGCCAAGCCGCCCGAACCAGATCTGTTGCGGGTCACCATCCACGGCGACTACCAGGCGCGCGCCACCCGACTCGGCAGCTCGCGGCTTCCCACCTACCAGTACCCAGATTATCGCGACGAGGTGGGCCAATCCTACCGCTTCGAGCATGTGATGCGGATCACTCCGGAGCTGCACTACGGCCAGAGCTTCGCCGTTCGAACCGAGGTGGACGTGCCAAGTGGTTTCATGCTCGGCAACGAAACCGACCACCTTCGCATGGACTATGGGCCGTACCACTATCGTCAACCGATGCGGCTAGTCCCACGCCTCGGCTACGTCGACGTCGCTCTGCCTCACGGACAGTTGACGATCGGACAACAGGCTGCGCATTTCGGTACTGGCATGGTGATCGCCGACGGAAATCAGCGTCTTCTGTTTGGCGACTCCCAGCCTGGAACCATCGTCGAGCGAGTGATGCTGAAGGCACACCCCTTCGGCTCAAACTCACCCTACGAACTCGCGGTGATGGCCGATCTCGTGTATTCGGATCGCCACGTGCGCCTGACTCGTGGCGATCTCGCGACCCGTTTCGGTGTCGGCGCAAGCTACCTCCCAGAGTCCCACGACACTCTCGCACTCCTCATCACGGCCGAGCAGCTTCGGCCACATCCGTGGGACCGCGAAGGCGTCGTGCCGGGCCGCGAACAGAGCGTCACCTTCGATGGAACGGGTCGTTTCTTCTTCACCATCCCGGGCCGCCAAGCCCTCGGATTCGTCGAGGGGCAAGCAGCTCTGGTGCTTGGGGAGAGCGAGCTCGTGCCAGAGGGCGTCGCGGCACCCGCGCGCATCGAGCGTTTCGGTGGCCTTCTGCGCGTCGGCGCAGTCTCCCTCACCGGCCAAGGCAGACGTCGCTGGGGTCGCTGGTCGCTCGCCATGGAGTGGGGCTACGCCTCCGGCGATGGGGATCCGTCTGACAATGTGGACCGACGTTTCTCGATGAGTGCCGAGCGACAGGTCGGGCTGGTGCTCTTCAACGAGGTTTTGCGTTTCCGCACAGCCCGCGCGGCCGTGGCGCTCCGCGACAGCCGTCATCCGAATCCGCGTGACTTCAACGCCAGCACTCTGCTCGCAACCGGCGGCGGTGTGAGTCAGAGCACCTATCTTGGTCCGCAGGTTCTGTTCCGCGTCCTGCCCAACCTCGATCTGCGCGCCGCGGCCTTGGTGGCCCAGGCCACGAGTGACCTCGTCGATCCTGCCTCCTATTTGGCTCGAGGCGCAACCATCAACTACGACGGGGGAGATCCAGGCTCTCGCGATCTTGGGGTAGAGTTCGACTTCGGCACCGAGTTTCGCTACCCCCTCGACCACGGCCTTTCGGTCAGCCTCGGAGCCGAGGCAGGCCTCCTGCTACCGGGAGACGCTTTCGACACCGCCGATCACGAGTCGCTTCCCCCACTCGGACTGGTGCGCGGTCGTTTCGGCTTCTATTACTGATGGGCCATGCGACGCCCAAGGCTCAACCTCGCCCACCTCCCCACTCCCCTTTGCCACTTCGACGCGCTCGACCGTCTGGTGGGCTGCGAGCTCTGGCTCAAGCGCGACGATTTCACGCATGGTCCTGCAGCAGGGAACAAGATCCGGAAGCTCGAATACCTCCTCGCTGACGCAAAGCGAAATGGGTCCGACTGCGTGATCACCTGTGGTGGTGAACAGTCGAATCATGCCCGAGCTACCGCAGTCTGCGCTCGGCAGCTCGGAATGCAACCCGTGCTCTTCCTTCGCACAGCGTCACCCGAGGTTGTCCCACCTTCCATTGGAAACCTCTTCGTGAACCGACTGCTCGCCGCCCAACTCCACTTCATCGATGTGTCTGCCTACGCGCGTCGCGACCAGTTGATGGCGAACGAAGCAACCCGCCTGGCTGAGCTTGGTTCGCGTCCCTACGTGATCCCCGAAGGTGGTTCCAACGGTCTCGGTGCCCTCGGCTACGTAACGGCCATGGAGGAGCTGCACCGACAGCTGGAACTTGGTTTGGCCGGCTCGGTCCGCCATTTCGATTCGGTTGTGGTTGCCTGTGGTTCCGGCGGCACCACCGCGGGGGTTGCGCTCGGCGCGCGCCTCACGGGTGTTGCGGGTCGAGTCGACAGCATCGCGGTGTGCGAATCGCGCGCATACTTCGAAGCCGTCGTACAGCGTATCGTGGTCGAGGCACGCGGCCTCGACCCACGGCTCTCGAGCACTGTACCGGTGTTCGTTCACGATGAGTTCAAGGGTCCGGCGTACGCAGTATCGACCGCAGAGCAGATCGAGTTCATCACCGAGGCTGCGCGAGTATCGGGAGTAGTGCTCGATCCCGTCTACACGGGGAAAGCTCTATTTGGCCTCTCGCGTCTGACCGAAAAACCCGGACGTGCCCTGTTCGTGCACACAGGTGGCCTCTTGGGAGCCCTTGCCCAATCGGCAAGCTTTGCCTGAGGCGATCACGAAGCTCAGCGCGGCTTTCGGACAACCACGGTCGCCATGGCGCGCCGGTAAGCACGGAACCTGTTGATCATCGGTTCGGAGCGCGCTCGGTCCCCAAGCAGATCTCGCTTCTCCTCCGGATCGACGGCCAGATCATAGAGCCCAAGAGGACGCCCGTTGGATGCTATCAATTTGAGATCACCATCAACGAAAGCCTGCCGCTCAGCGTTGAATGGCCCTTCCGCCATGTCCACCATGAACGGTCGGACCTCCTCGGCACCGGGTATCCCCAGCAACTCGGGAAGCAGCGTCTGGCCGCTCACTCCTTGGGAGTGTTCTAGCCCGAACACGTCGAGGATGGTTGGAACCAGGTCAATCAGGCTGCGTCGCACGGCAATTCGCCGCGCTGCCACTCCTGGAACATGAATCACGAGTGGCACGCGAACCAGCGGCTCCCAGAGTTCAAAGCCATGCCGCATCATGCCATGCTCGCCAAAGGCTTCACCGTGATCGCTGCTCACCATCACCAGCGTACGCTTTGCAAACGCGCTTTCGCTGATAGCCTGGAGGATCTTGCCAACCTGAGCATCAACATAGGCCACCTCCCCCAGATACCGCCCACGCTGATCGGTCCCGAAGTCGAAACCAGGATGCGGAACATACTCGACATGCGGATCGGTGAAATGTACCCACAGGAAGAACTGCCCGGCGGTGTTCTCCTCCTTCTTCAGCTGAGCGACCGTTGCCTCACCGAGCTTCTCACTATTAAAGGAGCGATCAGCCTCAACGTAGCCAACCACTGAAGAGGCCGAGCTATCAACCACGTCGAAACCACGGTTGAAACCATAGCGCTCCTGATAGAAGTACCAGTAACCCTGAACGCTTAGGGTACGGATCTGCTTCTCCCGAATCCTCTCCTGCACGAAACGGTCCTTCGGGAACGCGTTGAAGTGCGAGTAGTCACGCTGAGTCTCACTCGAATAGCGGCCGATCATGATCGGACCCACGCTCTTGCCGGTGTATGAGGCCGGAGCGTAGGCGTTCTCGAAGACCACACTCTGCTCGGCCAAACGGTCCAGGTTCGGCGTGACGCGCCGGGGGTGCTGGAGACAATCAGCGCGCATAGTGTCGATGGTGATCAGAACCACGTTGGGGCGCTCAATGGGGATCTTCCCAATCGGCAACTCCACCGTCTTCGCCACCACCGTGCTCACCGCTACCGCGTCACTTCCTGAGCAGTCCTCGTCGATCCCGTTGCCAGGAATGTCATCGGCCCCGGGTCCCCTTCCGGGGTTCCCGTCGTCACAGTCTCCTCCACCGAACCACGCGGCAAAGCCATCCCCATCTCGGTCCCCGAGCTTCTGCCCAAGCACCAGCACGAATCGCGCGAGCGTCGACGAACGCTCGATCCCGATGCTGACCGAGCGCGCATCGAGAAACCAGACCGCGGCCCCCACAAACAACAGCCAAGGCAGCATGACCGTCACGATCTGCACCGTGGAACGCACGCGACGGCAGAGCCAGGGTGTCACGAAGGCAGCCAAGCCCACCAACCCCACCAACCCCACACCGCGCAAATCCAGCTCTGGTCGTTTGAGTACGCCAAGGATGGACAAGCTGTGCCCCGTACCACTGGTGGTGCCGAAGAGGACCAGTGCCAGCATCAACGCAACGGCGCTTGTGGCACCAATTCCCGCCCAGCGGATTGGATCGGGCGGAGATTTGCGCAGACCGCGGCCAAATGCCCTCGCCAAACCGAGTGGCACGAGGCCCCAGAAGAGCGCCAGAGACACAGCCAATAAGCCAAGACTGCTACCTCGAACGCCGGAGTCTGCCTCGGCACCGAGAATCGGCACTGACAGCTTGGCAAGGGCAAAGAGCCAAAGCACGGTCAAGGGAGGCCCGGAAAGCACGAGAATCGCCAAACGAACGCGACGTCGAGCATCAGTCGGGCGCATCCACCTCACGAACCCCTCAGGAGAGGGAGGACGAGCCGGGAAGAGAACGATCGCAAGAATCCCAAAAGCGATGCCCAGCGCCGTAAGCAAGGGAACAAGGAGCCCAAGCACCCCAAACAGCACCATAATGACAGGCGGTCGATCCGCCGAAGCCTTCGCCACCCAGAAAGTCTCGAGTAGGCCCACCACGATGCCAACACCAAGCGCTCCGAACAGCGAGAGCAGAACGCGTGCCGTGCTTTGCCAATACCAACCCGTCGCAGAGATCGCCGAGCTGCTCGCCTCACTCGGGGGTACCACCGAGAAAACGGGCACGGCCTGGGTTGCTGGCTGACTCGGCTCAGCGGGACTGCCTTCCGAAGCCTCCGCAAAACAGGGTTCGCCGGGCGACGCCTCCAAACTCCTCACCGGATTGGGTTCAGCTTCAGCGTCTGCTGACGCGCTCACCTGCGCTCGCTCTCCAGCGCTGCCATCCCCTGCACCCGCCACACTCACCCCTCCTTCATCGTGCTGGGTGGTGGGGTCCTCGTTGGACTTTGGCTCGTGGTCGTTCGGCACCATGCTTTCCTCGTCGCGCCCAGACTCTAGCCCCGATTCGGGCGTTTCGCGAGGCTATCTTGTTTGGCGAGCGGGTGGGCTCGATCGTAGACCCGAGTCAACTGCTCGACGGTTACATGGGTGTAGCGCTGGGTGGTCGACAGGCAACGGTGCCCGAGGAGTTCCTGGATCACTCGCAAATCCGCGCCCGCCTCCAACATGTGGGTCGCACAGGAGTGCCGGAGAGCATGGGGATGGAGATCCGACCTTCCCAACAGTTCAACGCCAAGGCGTGCGACCAGCCGTTGCACGAAGCGCACCGAGGCACGCTTGCCAGAACGCCCGATCAGCAGCGCTCTTGGATCCAGAAACCCAGTCTTGTCATGGGCCAGCTCCCCCCGTCGCACTAGGTATTGGGCGAGCGCCTGGCGTGCGGGCTCTCCAAGTGGAACCACCCGCTCGCGGCTACCTTTGCCCAACACCCTGAGTTCTCCGCTTCGCTCCCGCACGTTCTCGAGGTCGAGTGCCACCAACTCGCTGACACGAAGCCCCGACCCGTACAGAAGCTCGATCATCAAATGACTTCGGAGCTCCCTTATGCCACCGCGCGGCGCGCGCGAATCTGGTCCGTCGCAGAGTTGTTCGGCGCGCTCCGCCGACACGAAACGAGGAAGCCTCCGTCGCAGCTTCGGCGTCGTGAGCAGGGCCATCGGACTACTCAGAAGTCCACAACGCAGCTCTAGGAAGCCGAAGAAGCTGCGGAGACTCGCGGTCTTTCTCGCCACGGTGGTCGCGGTGCCATCTTTGCCTACCTCGGCCAACCACGCGCGCACCAGCGCCCTATCCACATCCCCAAGTGACGGACGAGCACCCAATCGTTCACCCAAGAACGCCTCGAACTGCCGCATGTCCCGGCTGTAACCCCGCACGCTGTGTACAGCGAGTCGACGTTCCCGGACGAGGTACTCGACCCAGTCTGCGATCAAGGGCGCAAGCTGTCGGTCCCTAGGAGAAGAGGGAGATGGAGACTCGGACCGGGGCATGCTCAACCCCCTCCGAGCAGTAGACAAAGCCCGACCAAACCAATCAGACCACAGCCTGCCGTGACCAGATAGCGTGGCGCCATCAAGACGGATCGAGCCGCAAACCACCCGGGCGCCCCCAAGACGACACTCCCAAAGAGCATGAAGGTGCATGCCACCACCAGAGCACGTCGCAGTGGATGCGGCAGGAGGCGATGCTCCAAACTCTGCTCGAGATAGGCCCGCCATGCTCGGCTCGCTCTGTCTTCACCCTCCGCAACCGATTCCCCAGACTCCGTTGCGCCCGTTGCCAGCATCAAGCGCACCAAGTGTCGGTTGGCCTCACGATATGCCGGCGAATCCTCGACCGAAAACCACCGGGTCTCGTGCTCGGCGGAGCGCACAGCTGACCAGGCGAGGATCGCCACGTTGGGTCGGTTCGTCGCCTCCGCGCCAAGGGCGATCGCGCGCAGCCGTCCCTGCGCCAGCTCAAGGTGTGGCAGCCAAGGCACGTAAGAGCGCCGTGCTTGGTGGGCATAGGTGATAGCCTCGATCATCTCTCCACGATCGAAAGCACGGTCACTCTCGACCATAGCCGCCCGGCCGGAGCGCTCGATCTCGATGGCAGCACCGATGAACCCAACAGCAACCACACCAAAACCAGCCAGCAGCCGACTCAATGCCACCTTGGTCCCCATCACACGAAGTCTCGACGACGGAAAATGAGGTTCGACATGACCAACAAAACCGTCACCCAAGCCAGCGCTTGAAGGCCGGCCTGGGCGAGATAGCTAGATATCGACTCCACCTTCGATTCCCCGGTCAGAAGGGTGCGTGGTGGCACGTAAACCATCAGATTGGGGACCACCACCGACAGAAAACGACCGAGGCCGCTCACTACCGGGCCGAAAACACGCTCCGGAAGCTCCGCCAACGTGTCCGCGGAGCGTCCCACCACCACCACACCCAAGGTCAGGATCGCCGACAAGAAAGGCGATGAAAACGCGGAGAACACGCTCGCGATAGCGATCACGATAGCCACCTCAGACAGCGTGAGCAACGACGAGAACAGCAGAACCTTGCGGTCGTCGTGCGCCGCGCCCGCCACCAGATGACCGCCCACGAAGACCATCAATGAAAGCAACATCGGCATGACGGTCCGCGCTCGTGGCACCTTCCAAGCCAAAAGGCCGCTCAACACGATCGTGCCGAGCATGCCACCGACCAGTAGTCCGATGCGCGGAACGCGAAGTCCCCCGAGAGCGAAGAACAGTACCCCGGTGTTTGCTAGAACGAAGACCGCAAGTGTGAGCCAGGAGCCAACGAACTTGCCAACCAGGTAGCTAGCCCGTGTCATGGGTCGTGCCAAGATCGGAAAGACCGTCTTGTGCTCGAGTTCCCGGTGCAGGGAGGTAGCTCCCAGCACCACCGCAACCACCACCGCGTAGAGCGACACCGACGCAGCACCGATGTCACTCACCACCCTGAGCGTATCTCGAAATGCGTAAGCTCCAACCACCAGGGCATAGCCCGCCGTCGCCATCGCCACCGCAAACAAACCGTGCAGGAGACGCGCCCGCACGTTCTCTCGGTACGTGTTGAATGCGATCGCAAACACCTGGTCGAGCATGCTAGATATCTTGGTCATATCCCTTGTCGCGCAGCCTCGCAAGCACCTCACCCCGACACCGGTTGAAGCGCCGTCCGCCCAGGCCCGCGCCAGACGCGAGGGACCAACACGCTCATTCCACGGGCCGAGCCCCCTCGGGCCAGGCGGTTCACGAGGACACCAGACGCCGTGCTAGGCTAACGTCGATGGCTGCCAGTTCTCCACCATGACCGCGATCCAGGGGCACTTGACTGGTTTGCCGCCGCACGCACTCCGCGTGCTGGAGCGGATCACCCGGCGGCGTGTTCCGACCGACATCATCGTCACCCCAGAGCTGGCGCGGAGCCTAGCGGAGGCTTCTCGAGAGACCAAGCGGCAGGTGGGCGTACTGATCCACCGTTCGGGAACGGTCGACACAGTGATCGTGGGCACCCCTAGCGGAATCCTTCTACCCGATATCGGCCGACTACGCGCCGCTGAGGGTCGGTTTCGAGGCGTGCGTCTGGTGCACACCCATCTCTTCAACGAACCTCTGAGCCGTGACGACCTTACGGATCTCACCCGGCTTCGTCTCGATCTGGTAGCAGCTGTGCAGCTCAACGAAGCGGGCGAGCCTCGCGCCCTCAGCTGGGCCTACAACGTCCCCACACACCTCGATTCTGAGCCCAAGTACCACCTCGAGGGACCCATCCCCTGGGGCAGTCCGCAGCCGGACTTCGGCCGATTGATCTCTGCTCTGGAGGCTGAGTTTGCGCGCCACCGGACGGCACGTGCGGTCACCGGCAAGGATGGTCGCGCAATTCTGGTGCATGCCTCCGAGAAACAAAAGGCGCGCTCGGAAAACGCTCCGGCACGGCTCACCGAACTCGAGAGTTTGGCACGAACAGCGGGCGTAAACGTGGTTGATCGTGTGATTCAAATCCGCGATCGACTCGATCCGCGCTTTGTCGTGGGGAAGGGCAAGCTCGAGGAGATCATCTTGCGTGCGATCGAACTGGACGCCACGGTCATCATCTTTGACTGCAATTTGACCCCCAGTCAGGCCAACGAAATCAACCAAAGGACGGACCTCAAGATTATCGATCGCACCCAGCTCATCCTCGACATTTTTGCTCAACGCGCAGAGTCTCGTGACGGCAAGCTCAAAGTGGAACTTGCTCAGCTCAAATATGCCCTCCCTCGACTTGACCTCAGGGATGACGCGCTCAGTCGCTTGACCGGAGGCATCGGCGGCCGGGGACCGGGCGAGACTAAGCTCGAAATTGGGCGGCGACGCGCCCGCGAGCGGGTCTCGCGACTCGAGAAGGAACTTGAGATTCTGGAGCGCCGACGAGACGAGTCGCGCGCGAACCAGCACAAGGATGGTATGCCGCGGCTATCGCTGGTCGGCTACACCAACGCCGGGAAGAGCACGTTGCTCAACACCCTGACCCATGCCAACGTCCTCTGCGAAAATCGGCTATTTGCGACGCTCGACACTCGTTCCCGAAGACTCTTCTTGGGTGAGGGGCTTACGGCCATCCTCACTGACACGGTGGGCTTCATCCGCGACATGCCAGTCGACTTGTTCGCGGCGTTTCGGGCCACCTTCGAGGAGGCACGGCACGCTGACCTGCTCTGGGAAGTGATCGACATCTCCGATGAGGAACACCTCGAGCACATGAAGACCACCGCCGAACTATTGGCGCGCCTCGGTCTCGGCGAGGTTCCACGGATCCAGATTTTGAACAAGATCGATCGCGTGGACCCTGAACGGATCCAGGGGAAGCAAACGGGCGTGGAAACCGTCGTCGTCTCGGCACTCGAACGCCACAGCCTTCAGGCACTCCTCTCCTTGACCCGCCAGCTCCTGCTCACTTCTGGAGCGAAGCGCAAGAACCCAGCGCCCGCCCTCGAGACACCCACCGAACTCACCGACCGCCACTGATCTACGTCAGGTGCGAAGCAAGAGTGAGCCCCAGTGGAGTCCCGCACCCAGAGCGAACAGACAAAGCACCTGCCCTGGGCCGAGTCTTCCATCGCGCGCCATTTCATCGAGCAGAATCGGGATGGTGGCCGCCGAGGTGTTTCCGTAACGATCAATGTTGCTCGGCACACGCTCGGAAGGCAGCTTCATCCGATCACGAATCGCCTCGTTGATGCGCGCGTTGGCCTGATGGGCGATGAACCAGTCGACATCTGAGAGGTCCACAGCAGCGGTGTCGCACACTTGCTTGATCGAGGCGGGAAGCTTGGTCACGGCGTGCTTGAACACGTCGCGCCCCTCCATGAAGGGCAAGTACTTCTCGTTCTCCAAGAGTTCCTTGCTCACGAACGGATGTGAGGCAAACCCCATCGGCAACAGAAGTTGGTCGACATATTGACCATCAGTATGAAGGTCGATTCCGAGCACGCCAACCTTTGGGTCGGTCGAGCGCTCCACCAAGAGCGCTCCCCCACCGTCCCCGAAGATCACGGCAAATCCCCGGTGTCTAGTGGCACGCTCCCAGTCGGCGGGCTCTGGTCGTCCCTCGCGCCGTCCATCGAGAATATCCCAGTCGACCCAAGGCATGAAACCAGCGTGGGTCTCCCCCGCAGCAATGAGCACGCACCGAGCCTGGCCACTCTCCAGGAGCAAGTCTGCGATCTGCAGACTAAACAACTGCGCCGCGCACTGTTGACGCAGGTCCAGTGCTGGAACCCCACGGCATCCAAGTTTCTGCCCGAGCAGCGCACCCGAGCCCGGAAAAACGTGATCCGGGGTCATGGTATTGAAGATGATGTAATCCACGTCTTTCGGGGTCCGACCTGCGGACAGCAGCGCCTGTTCCGCTGCTACAACGGCGAGATCGGCGGCACCCACTCCAGACGGAGCGTAGTGCCTAGTTGCGATCCCGGTGCGCTGGGTGACCCAGTCATCGGTCGTATCCATGACTCGGGCAAGATCGTGGTTCGTGTATGGTCGCCCTGGGAGGTAGCGCCCGGTACCGATGATTCGTAGACCCATGATGCGTGTGGCTAGGGGGAGACGACACGGCCGCAGCCGTTCCAGCCTTGGGCCGTCACATAGTCGACCTCGTCGCCCGCGTCACGAAAACAATCACAAAGGTCGTCTGGTCAGTGAGCCGAATACCCGACCAGCCGGTTCCATATCGCACGATTGAGTCAACGCGGGTTATCGCGACGAGGGCGGGTAGCACAGGAGAGAATGCGCTTCCGCACGCGAATCGCCTGTGGAGTGATCTCAACCAGCTCGTCGCGATCGATGAACTCTAGGGCAGTCTCGATGTTGAGGATGTGGGCAGGTGCCAGAATCACATTCTCGTCCCGCCCCGCAGCGCGAATATTGGTGAGCTTCTTCTCGCGAGTCACGTTCACGTCGAGGTCGTTGTCTCGGTTGTGCTCCCCGATCACCATGCCCTCGTAGACTGGGGTTCCAGGCTCGATGAACAGCACCCCGCGCGGCTGAAGATGGAACAAGGCATAGGGTGTGGCTGTACCCGGACGATCCGCTACCATCGCCCCGGAGGAGCGCCGCAACATCGGGCCTCGCGATGGTTCCCAGCCCTCGAAGACCGTGTTGAGCAGCCCAGTTCCCCGAGTCTCGGTCAAGAACTGCGAGCGAAAACCGATCAGAGCCCGCGAAGGCACTCGAAACTCGATCCGCGCCCGCCCAAACCCCAGGTTCGACATGCGGATCATCTGGCCTTTGCGCTCACCGAGGCGCATGGTCACCGCGCCGACGAATTCGTCCGGCACATCCACCACCACTATTTCCACCGGCTCCAGCTTCTGCCCGTCCACTTCCCTCACCACCACCTCAGGCGTACCCAGGCAGAATTCGAATCCCTCGCGCCGCATGGTCTCGGCGAGGATGGCCATCATCAACTCGCCTCGACCGTGCACGATGAAGGTGTCTGGCTCAGCCGTGAACTCGAGGCGCAGCGCCAGGTTACGGCGGGATTCACGCTCCAAACGCTCGCGGATGTGCCGCGAGGTGACCCATTTGCCAACCTTGCCTGCAAACGGTGAGGTACTGACCGAGAAACTCACCTTGATGGTCGGCTCCTCAACCACGATCCGAGGCAGCGCTTCCGGAGCATCGGGAGCGCACACCGTATCGCCGATCTGGATTGATTCGAGACCAGCCAAGGCCACGATGTCACCAACGGTTACGGCATCCACTTTCACCCGCTTGATCCCAGAAAACCCATAGATCACGCTGACCCGCTGGGTTACGGTGCTCGACTCCTGGATCAACATGACCGTCTGGTTAGTAGCCAGCCGCCCCCGGACCACCCGCCCGATTGCCAGCCGACCCACATAATCGTCGTGTTCGACGTTGTGCACCAGCATCTGCAAAGGTGCCTCCGCATCGCCATGGGGAGGCGGAACGCGACGCTCAATCAATTCAAAGAGCGGCAAGAGGTCCCGCGCCTCATCCTCCAGCCTTACTTTGGCAATGCCAAGCTTTCCCACGGCGTAGAGAACCGGGAAATCCGCCTGCATGTCATTGGCTTCGAGGTCACAGAACAGATCGAACACCTCGCTTAGCACCTCCTCTGGGCGCGCATCATGGCGGTCAATCTTGTTGATGATCACGATGATAGGCAGATTGAGTTCGATCGCCTTCTTCAGCACGAATCGGGTCTGGGGGAGCGGACCCTCGGCCGCATCCACCAGCAGAATCGCTCCGTCCGCCATTTGCAGGGTTCGTTCCACCTCACCCCCGAAGTCGGCGTGCCCGGGGGTGTCGATGATGTTCATCACCGTGTTTTTGAACCGGATGCTGCAGTTCTTAGCGAGAATGGTGATCCCTTTCTCGCGCTCGAGCTCCCCTGAGTCCATGACCCGGTCGGCTACCTCCTCGTTGTCCCGGAACACACCAGTTTGGCGGAACATCGCATCGACCAGGGTGGTCTTGCCGTGGTCGACGTGGGCGATGATGGCAACATTTCGCAGGTCAGAGCGGATAGTCTCGGGCATGAGCGGGCGTGCCCTAGCACGAAGGGTCGCCCCGTCACATTCGCCACGCCAATTTCGGCCTCAGCTTAGCCAAGGGTCGAGGCATTTGGCACCAGGAGAGCGTAGAGAACGGCCAGCCGTGCTCCCGGATTGAGGCAAAATCCCTCCGTCCCCTCCTGCAGAACCGCGAGATCACCAGAACGCAGCCGGTGCACCACACCATCGATCTCCAGTTCCACACGACCTGCTTCACAGGCCATCACCAACTTATTGGCCGGAAGCCGCACTGCGAAGGGGAGGCGACCTCGTGCAGGAAGCTCGGTTCGCTCGAACGAAAGTCCGGTACGTTCGAGCCAGAGTGCCCGACACGCAGCCTGGCCCCGACGCTGGACAGTCAGGCTGGCCATCGATTGGACACAGACCTGCGGGGTGTGGCTCTCCACGAGCTGTTCGAGGGTTGCCCCGAGGGCTGTGGCCACACGAATCAGCACAGTCAAGGTGGGGTTTCCCTCACCTGACTCCAGGTGTGCAAGGGTAGCACGGGGGACGCCCGACAGCTCGGAGAGCTGCTGCTGAGTGCAACTGCGTTCGTCCCGGAGCCTACGGAGATTCGTGGCTAGCTGTTGTGCGACGAGTTCACCGACCATGCGCGGCTCCGAGCATATCACTGTCGCCCGGCCGCCCCAAATCTCTCATCACCCAGGCGCTCGTGACACGCCATGCACTTCCCACGCAACCGCTCGCCGCACCCGGCCGACACCCTAGCATGCTCTCCCTAACCCGCCTTGTCACAGTCTGGGTCGCCGTCCAGCTTCTGGAGGGCTGCGCGGCCGACCGCGATCTTGGCCGCGGGCGCTTCCCCGCACAACTCGAGCGACTCGACATGACCACCGAGCAGTTCACGGATGGCACGCCTGAGGAGCGCGCGCGGTACGCGCTCCTCCGCGGACTGACACTGCTCTCTCTGGGTGACGGTGTTCGAGCGCGCCCGTGGCTCAGCTACAGTCTCGAACTCGTCACGGCTGACCAAACACGGTTGACGAGCGAAGAGCGCGGCTCCTTGCTTGCCGCTTGGCGGAGCCTCGGCTTGCTCGCTGGTGAACGCTGAGCCGCATTCACCGAACCCCCTCGATCCGGTCCAGCGACACCACCTCGTCCCAAGCGCTTTCGTAGCCGTCGTAGTGGACCAGAAACCGGTCCGGAGAGACCACCTGAGCTATGCTCGCCTGATAGACGGAATCGCGCCAGCGCACGCGCACGCGGTCCCCGACCTTGTACGAAGAATTCCGCCCCTGAGCGCTGCTTCGAGCCGCTGGACCGTTCGGGGCACACGCCACCCGCTCGGGCGAACGGACCGCCTCACTGTCCTCCACCCTTCCCTCGACATTTTCGACAGGAACGTCACGCTGCCAGGTTCCATCACAACCCTCGAATTGGACCCGGTACCGCGCCTCCCCCATGCGAGCTACCACAAAAGCACGATAGCGCCCCGAGTCCCAACGCACCCACACGTGCTCACCAATCCGGTGCGGCTTATCGCAGCCACCGAGCACACCTGCCAACACCAGGCTCAGCGCCAGGCAGCCGCACACACCGCTAGACCCCACCATTGACTCCAGGGTAGATCGAGCCCTCACCGCGCGGGCGCCACCCAGTTTTGGACGCGACAGGTGAGCCGGCAGCAAACCACCTGTTCATCCTCGCCCGCGTGCTTCGGTAGGCATATTCGAGGATGGCGCGGCGCGCCGAAAAACTGGCGGGGTTGTGCATGAACAGAATACCATCGGTGGGTTCCGGTTCGATCAGCACTACGTCGACTCGTCCCTCCGCACTCAGGCGCGCAGAGGCCTCCTTCATCAGCTTGTGCACACTGATACGCAGTGCCTGGCTTAGAACCCAGAGCATCCCCTTGTCCCGGAGGCTGGAGCGCGGTCCATGGCCAGTCGGGATTTCCTCGCCGATCACGGGCACCATGGGATTGATCACCACCACGATCTCCGCGCCTTGGCCGATGGCTACGTCCAAGTGGGCAACCTGAGCCGAACCGGCATCGATGTAGTGACGCGACCCAATGCGCACCGGCGAAAAGAGCGGCGGTAAGGCCATTGATGCTATGCACGCGCGCGTCACTGGCACGTGATCCTGACCCGGCGACCCGAACAGAGTCTGCTGGCCGCTGTCCAGGTCGTGAGCCACGATCCTCAGCCGCTTCGGCATCGCTCCAAAGGTGTTCGGCACCTCACGACGCACGAAGAACTCCTCCAAGAACCGTTCGTACGCATCCAACGAGAAGAAGCCGGCAGGAAGTGAGTCGTTGAACCGGTCAAGTTCCTCCCAGAGCGCGGCTGGGCTGGTCGGTGCCCGGTCCAGCAGACTCCCGACACCGTGACGCAGGGCACCCACCGCCGAGACCAGCGTGCGCCGCCATTCGCTCAAGTCTGTGCGCAAGAGGTGCCTGCGCTCGAGGGGAAAATAGTCATCCGCGGGATCGAGGATGGCCCGATAGATCCGCTGAATCGGCCGTCCACCGGCCAGCGCTGCTGCCACGCTGGCCCCGCTCGATGCTGCAACGTAGACATCGAAACCATGAGCTTCGAGCCCCTCCACCCCATCTTCGAGCGCGGCCAGAACTCCAATCTGATACATGGCCCCCACCACGCCTCCACCACCCAAGCACAGCGCTATCCTCGGCATACTTCACACTCCTTCGCTCTTCGGTCCCCCAGAGCCATCCGGTCCCATCAGCTTCCTCTGAGATGCGGCATCACTCCCCGCTTCACCACTGTGTCACGCGCACAGCGCGCCAAGGTGTCGGGGTAGTCGATAGTGAAGTGGATGCCCCGACTCTCGCGCCGACTCGCAGCGGAGGCGATCATGAGCTCCGCGACGGTCTGGATGTTGCGCAGCTCGAGCAGGTCACGAGTCACCACGTAACGCCAGTAGTATTCGCGAATTTCTTCCTCAAGCACAGCGATCCTCCGCGCTGCGCGGCGCAACCGAGAATCACTGCGAACGATCCCCACATAGTTCCACATCAGCCGTCGGATCTCATCCCAGCTGTGCGCCACCACCACTTCTTCCTCACTGGAGCGCGCCGAGCCTACTTCCCAATCCGGAACCTCGAAGCCAGTCTCCCTTCGCAACTCGGGGAGCGATTCGACAATGCGGCGTGCCGCGCGCCGCGAGAACACGATCCCCTCCAGGAGAGAATTGGAGGCGAGCCGATTCGCACCATGCAACCCGGTGCATGAGACCTCTCCGAGCGCATACAGCTGCGGAAGCGTGGTGCGCCCGTGCAGATCTGATGTCACACCACCGCACAGATAGTGCGCGGCGGGTACCACTGGAATAGGTTGAGTGGCAATATCGATCCCGAAGCGACGACACTCAGCATAGATGGCGGGAAACCGTTCCTGAATGAACGCCGCCGGTCGAGCCGAGATATCCAGCAGCACGAAGTCGGAACCGGTCCGCTTCATCTCGTAGTCGATAGCGCGCGCAACGACGTCCCGCGGCGCAAGATCGCCCATCGGGTGATGCCGCGCCATGAAGGGCTCTCCGTTCGAGAGGCAGAGCCGCGCCCCCTCGCCGCGCAGAGCCTCGCTGATCAAGAAGCTCTTGGCGCGTGGCTCGTAGAGCACGGTAGGGTGGAACTGGTAGAACTCCATATTGGCCACCTCGGCACCAGCCCGAAATGCCATCGCCACTCCATCACCCGTAGCGACATCCGAGTTCGACGTGTAGAGATAGACCTTGCCTGCCCCTCCGGTAGCCAAGACCGTCGTGTGCGCCAAGACAGTTTCCACAAGCTGACTGCGTTCGTCGAGGACGTACGCCCCCACACAGCGATCGGGGCCACCGAACTTGCTCATAGTGATGAGGTCAATCGCCATGTGCCACTCAAGCAGCCGAATGTTGGGGTGTTCGCGGACTCGAGCGAGCAAGACTCGGGACAGCTCAGCGCCGGTTATGTCTCCAGCATGAGCTACACGGCGCTCTGAGTGACCGCCCTCGCGTCCCAGGTCACAGTCACCCTGCTGGTTGCGCGTGAACTCCATCCCCAACTCTGCGAGCCAGCGGATCGCGGTAGGTGCCTCATTGACGCAGATTTCCACCACGACTGGGTGGCACAGTCCGGCACCTGCGGCGTGGGTGTCCTCGATGTGCTTCTCGAACGAGTCTGTGACCGACAGCACTGCCGCAATCCCGCCTTGGGCACGGGCTGTCGAGCCCTCGTCGGCCGCCCGCTTGGTGACCACGATCACCTCGGCATGGTCCGCCACATCGAGCGCCAGAGACAGACCAGCCACACCACTTCCTAGGATCAGAATGTCATGAACTTGGGTCATCGCTCACAGGTGCCTCGGGGCATCGGCCCGCGCGGCGACGGCCAGCCTAGCATCACGCGATGCGTCACGAAGCCACACCATTTCCTTTGGGGCAGCAAATGGCGCCCACTTGAGCGATGACCGTTCGGCCGGTCCTTCACTAACACCCGTCTTCATCTCTGAGCCCACCTTGCGCAAACCTTACGCCCCACAAACGGGCGTTGACGAGTGGGGTTCTTCCACTAAGTCTAGCGAGCGGGTTGTCGTGCCTGGACGGCTCGCTAACTCATCTGGCTTCGCACAGAGCGTGAGATTCGACGATGAAGATCCTCGTCGCCATCAAACAAGTCATCGATCCCGACAACGCTGGGCGGGTGCGGGTGTCTGATGATGGTAGGGCACTTCTGACCTCCGGCCTCGAACGCAAGATCAACCCCTTCGACGAAGTAGCGCTAGAGACCGCGCTTCGGCTTACCGAAAACGGCACCACCCCCCGCCAGCGTCTTGGAGAAGTGGTGGTCGTAACCCTCGGCCCTCCCGCAACGGAAACCATGCTACGGTCCGCCCTCGCTACCGGAGCCGACCGTGCAATCTTGGTGAACGCGAACGATGCGGAACTCGATGGACGACGCGTCGCTCACGCCCTCCTCGCGTTGGTCAGGCGGGAGCAGCCCGATCTGGTCTTGCTCGGCAAGCAAACCTCCGATGGCGACGGAAACGAAGTTGCCCAGCGGCTGGCGGCTCTGCTCGACTGGCCTCAGGCCACCGCAGTGGGAAGCCTGGTGGAGACCGCACCCGCGACACTCCGCGTAGAGCGAGAGGTCGAAGGCGGCTTGGTGCGCATGGAACTCGATCTGCCCGCAGTGGTCAGCGTTGACCTCCGGGCCGTGGCTCCCGTCTCCGTCCGCGCGCTCGCGACGCCACCCTCCCACCGCTACCCCGAGGGGGTGCGATTCGCTCCACTCCCAGCGATTATGCTTGCTCGCAAGAAGCCGCTCGAACGTCTGGAGCTAAGCGATTTCCATCTGCCCCCTTCTCTCATCGCCTATGAGTCTTTCCGACCTGCGCGAGCGAGGATGGCTGGGCGCGTGGTGCAATCCCCTACCGAACTCGTCCAACTCCTAACCCGCGAGGCCAAGGTCCTCTAGACGGCGCACGCTCATGACAATCAATGCAGAAGAGATTCTGGTCATCGTCGATGCGTTTGAGCCCGTAGAGCCGCGACCAGCCACACTCCGACTCCTGGCCTTCGCGAAAGACCTCAGCACCCGTGTCGCGGTTCCATTCTCGATCGTAGTTCTGGGTGCGGGTGCAGTGAAGTATGCTCACGCCCTGAGCCAAGTTGGAGCTGGCCGTATCATCGTGCACACGCCTCCTTCACCCGCGGAGCCACTCCCTGAAGAGATCATTCCGAGCCTGGCGCAGTTGGTGGTCGCGTGCCGATGTCGATGGGTGGTCGGTGCAGCGAACGCCATCGGCCGTGACTGGATGCCTCGACTTGCGGGACAGCTTGACGCGGCATACCTCGGGGACTGCGTGGGCGTGGACGTTCTGGGCTCGGAGCTCTCCTTCCTCAGGCCGATCAACGCAGGGAACATCCTAGCTCACTGCCAGATCCTCGAGAATCGCGCAGTGCTTACGGTGCGCCCCACCGAGTTTCCCCCGCTCGAACCCGACCCCTCCCTCGCCGCCTCACCGACGGAGCCTCTGCCACCGTGCAACCCTGGCAGTTCGGCGCAGAGGGTCCGCTGGCTGGCGCACGAAGCTGCTCTGGACACCCGTCCGGATCTTGGCGAGGCTCGGGTGGTGGTTTCCGGCGGAAGAGCCCTATCCGGACGGTTTTTCGACGTTCTTGGCCCGCTTGCCGATGCCCTTGGGGCAGCCCTTGGTGCCACCCGGGCGGCCTGTGACGCTGGCTACGCTCCTTCGACCTTTCAAGTAGGACAGACGGGGCGGGTGGTAGCCCCTGAACTCTACGTGGCGGTGGGGATCTCGGGGGCAATCCAGCACACTGCCGGCATGCGGGGGGCTCGGACCATCGTTGCCATCAACTCGGATCCGACTGCTCCGATCTTCGACATGGCCGACTACGCTCTGGTGGGCGATCTGTTCGAGGTCGTTCCGGAATTGGTGGGGGCCCTGGATGCCCACCGCAAATCCACGGCCTAATGGACCGAACCGAGGTTCGGAGCCATGGTTGGAGCCACCATCCGGCGAGCTAGCCTCAGCGGATTCTACCGATCCCCAACCCTGGGAACAAACGACGATCGTTCGCCATTTCGTGGGGAGCGCGCTTGACAGCGCGCCGTGTCCGGACCATTCTCCGCCGGCCATTGCTCGTTCGGGGCGTAGCGCAGTTTGGTAGCGCGCACGGTTCGGGTCCGTGAGGTCGGCAGTTCGAATCTGCCCGCCCCGACAAATACCAACCCGCAAGGGGATTTGGGGGAATCAGGGGCGAGTTGGGGAGCCTCGGTTGTCGCTTTGGTCAGCCTGGTTTGTTCCACTGGAAGAGCCTTGTCTGAAATGCGATATTTCAGATCTGAGGTCACGAACTGGGTAGGTGTGGCCCAAGCGACGGTAAGTGGTGCCTCTTGCCATGGCATGGCCTGTGCTTATGTTGGAGGGTAGACTCTTCCGGGAGCAAAAAACTTCCGCACGGCAGTCTGGGCATCATCCCCTCCCCTCCCCACCCCAAGCCCGGACTGCCGTGTTCTATTTTGTCGCAACCGACCAATTGGACGGCCAGCTTCCAATATTCCTTCATTCACTGTTTTCAGTGCCATTGAAGGAGCAATCGGAAGGATGCTATTGTAGTACCACTGTAGCACTTCCGCCTCGTCTGCGATGGTGTCCCGAGTCAACGGAAGTGCGGGAGGCAAACCGTGCCGATCGATGTTCCCGTTGTGCGCATCCTCATCGTCGATGACGACAAGCAGATCTGTGACTTCATGCAATCGCTCCTCGAGAAGGACGGCTTCTTTGTGAAGACGCTGAGCGATCCGACGCTCGTCGAGCCAGAAGTTCGACAGAACGAGTACCACGTAATCATCCTCGATCTGATGATGCCGAAGCTGGATGGGATCGAGGTACTGCGCCGCATCCGATCCATCGACAGCGACATCGCCGTGGTCATCTTCACGGCCCACCCGAACCTCGACACAGCTGTCGCCTCCATGAAGCTCGACGCGGTCGACTACATCAAGAAGCCTTTCAACGTTGATGAGTTTCGGGATGTTTTGTCCCGAGTCATGAAGAAGAAAGGGCTCGCCCGTACTCCTGAAGAACAACTCCACCGTATCATCGGCGATACCATCCGTTTGGTGCGCAAAGAGAAGGAGCTAACCTTGAAGCAGATGTCCCGGCGCACTGGCCTGTCGATCTCGCTTCTCTCCCAGATCGAACGCGCCGAGTCGAGCCCGTCCATCTCGAGTCTTTACAAGATTGCCGTGGCGCTCGACACCCGCATTCAGGATCTGTTCGGCGACAACTGAAGGGTGGTGGTTTTCCCCACCACCGCAACCATCCCCACTTCCACCGCGTTCGAGTTACGGGACTCGAACGCGGCGTGGCGGCGTTACGGCGGCGATTCATGGCACGATCGCCACACCAATTTCCTTCCCAGGATCTCCCTTGGCTGGAAATCAAGATTGGGTGGTGCCGAAGGACGGACTTGAACCGTCGACACCGCGCTTATGAAGCGCGTGCTCTAACCAGCTGAGCTACTTCGGCGTTCGGGCCGGAGAATATGATGAATGAAGTGTGGTCTGTCAAGCACAATGCCAAACCGCAGATTGACACCCAGCTGGCTCGAGCTAGCGGGGGTTTGCTGGTGGGACAGCCTCTGACTGGCCCACCGGGAACCCAAGGCCCAGCCGCCGTTTCTCCATCACGCAACGCTCGTCGGTACACACCGAGAACTTCAGCTCACCTGCAATCCGTGCCTCGCCGGGATGGTCGGGAGTGACTGAGAGCGGAACCACCAGTCGTTCGGAACTGATCTGCAGTGCCGTACCAGCGATGACACGCGAGGAGGCACGCAGTCCCCGCTCCTCGTCAACGGTAAAACGATGAGGGTATTCTGCATTGACGTGATAGGGCGGCTTGGCGGCAACGGTAATACGGAGCTGACCGATCCTTTGGGGTGTGTAGACCGCATCCACGCGGTCGATCGTGGCATGAAAGGTCGCATCTTCGACTCGGGCGAGAGCTGGCAGCGGATCACCACTTGGGTGATGGCTGATGGGGCCCGACTCCTTTGGGCTCACGGTGACAGATGAGGTATTCCCCGCCGTGCCCTTCGAGTCCTCACAAGCGAGACACAGCGGAATGAGCACCAGCGAAAGCCAGACCAAGGGCGGCAAAGAGACCATAATCAGAACGCTTCATAGCACGCCGCCTCCGAGGGGTGCCTCGGGACAAATCTCACCACGCCCCCGTGACGGCTACCGCCGCAACCAGAGCGGCACCCAGCGAGACGAACAGCACGATGATCACCACCAGCACCATCCACCGTGCGCGCACCACCGAGCCGCTCCGCATGCCCTTTTCGGGAATGGCCGAGGAGATCATCCCAACGGGTGAGGCGGCCGGGAAGCTGGTCGACGGCAGCAATGCGGCAAGCTCATGTTCGGTCAGTGCGATCCACCCTTCGTGGTCGCCACCAAGGCCATAGGCGAAACCGATGCTGTCGGCCAACTAACCAACGCTCGGAATCCGCCTGGCGGGCTCTTTCTCGAAGGCGTTCTCCATCACCTGCTCAAGTTTGGGCGGGATGGGGTACGCAGCCGTTCCTGCCACCTCCGAGAGCCTTTGAGGGTGCGCAGTCAAGATATCAAGCAGGATCCGAGGGCCGCTAGGTCCCGGAAAGGGCAGGTGACCCGTCAAGCACTCGTACACGATGGCCGCCACCGACCAGACGTCGGCGCGACCATCAAGGGTCGCCCGTCCCTCCGCCTGTTCAGGAGCCATGTAATGAGGTGACCCAATGGTGGTACCGGCCACGGTGAGATTCTTCGCTTTGTCACCCCGATCCTTGACCGAGCCAAAATCGAGAAGCTTTACCACATCGCCGGTGGTGGTCTGACACAGAAAGACATTGTCGGGCTTGAGGTCGCGATGGACCAGACGACGTGCGTGCGCGCCGTCGAGAGCCTTTCCCAGCTGCGCCACGATCCTGATGAGCCGCGCGGGATGCAGGGTTCCAACACGATTCAGGGTGTGTCGCAGATCCTCACCATACAAGTACTCCATGACCAGAGCCTGGCTCCCGTCCGTCGTGGTCACGAGATCGAATACCCGAACCACATACTCGTGCGGCAGCAACCTGTTCAGCTCGAACTCGCGCCGGAAACGCTCTACTGCGGTAGAGTCGTCGGCCCGATCGGCGTGTAGGATCTTGATGGCAACGTTACGGACCGCTACCGTGTCATACGCCTCGTAGATCCTCCCGGTGCCACCATCCGCCACCACTCGCTCCACGCGATAACGGTTAGCCAGTACCTCGCCAACCCGCGGATCCGAAAACGACGAGGAGGGAGGAGCCTGGCTTACCCGACACAGCAGAACCCCATCGACCGGGCAGAACTGCGCATCCAGAGGGAAGATCCGACGACACTCGGGACAGGACTTCACAGCTTGCCAGTGTGATGGCTCTTATGCGAGATGTTAGCCGCGCCAGGGGCGCGACCCCATCACGCTCCGTGTTCAGCCTGCTCGCCTTGCTCGCTCGGCGCGGGAGGAACCAGCGACGGAGCGCGATAATAAAGGATGCGATTACACTGCGGGCACTGCGCAAGCTCTTCACGGCGCATGAGCTGCTGGTAGAGCATGGGAGGCAGCGAGATGTGGCAGGCGCTGCAACTCCCAGCGTTGGTGAAAGCCAGCGCTGTCCCACGCTTCTTCCTGATCAGCTCGTATCGGCTCAGCAGCTGCCGCCCCAGACGCCCGATAATTGCCTTGCGCTTGGCCTGCTCCCCAGCCACCTGTTGCTCGAGTTCGCTGCACTTGGCCAGAGCTGTACCCTCCACCGCCCCAAGTTCGACGGCAATTCGATTGAGTTCAGCCTCGGACTCGGCGATCTCGTTTCGCGCCTGGTCGATCAGCTGCCCCAAACGCTCGTGATCGATCTCACGATCGCGCACCAGGCGCCGGAGTTCCTCGAGCTCCCGCTGTACCGCCAGCGTTTCCTTCTCAGTCCGACAGCGGGTCATCTTGTCGCGCGAACGCTCGATCTGCGCATTCATTTGCCGCATCTCAACCGCGAGTTCGGAACGGGTGCGCTCCATGTCCGACGCACCCTTCTTTCCAACCTCCACTTTGCCGGTAAGCGTCTCCATGCGCTCACGCTTACCCTCTAAGCCTTCTCTCTCACGGCCAAGCTGCTCCAAGAGCGAGCTAAGCTCGGCATCAACCACAGCCAAGCTCTCGAGTGCCTCAATGTCAGCTTCGATAGTCACGTTTCGACGAACTCCTTTTACTTGCCCGAAGCGAAGACGTTTCGACGGGGGGCTGTGGGCCCACCTGGGTTCGAACCAGGAACAACCCGGTTATGAGCCGGGGGCTCTGACCGATTGAGCTATGGGCCCGACGTCTGCGATCTGCCTGAGACAGCCCTTGTCGCACGTCGCCTCTATCACCACGCATCAGTGTGGGAACGGCTAGTGGGGGGCGGGCGCATGCAAGCTCCACGCCCGGAAAGCTAGTCGAAGCGATGAAGTCCGGCAACCGCGGATCCACAATTCTTGGTGGTGGGATGAACAGCAGGAGAACTGCCACTCCCATCCGAGTTGTTGTCTGAGGCAGCTCTAGGGCGGCTCACGTCTCGACAACAGCGGAATCCAACCTGGTAGAACCGGAAGTCCGGACCGTGGGCAAGGGTGGTAGGACGGCACTGATTACGCACCCGACCGAAGTATCCACCCTTCAGCCCTGCCGAACGATTCTCCCCGGCTGAGTGTTCCGGCCCATCGGGAACCACCCACTCATCGACATTGCCGGTAAGGTCGAAGACACCATACAGACTCACACAACCGGCCCGTTTTCCGCTCACCTCACGCTGATCGAGCCTTGTCAACTCTTTCGAAGTGGTGCGCTCCGCGTAGAGCGCTGCAGCATCCGGAAAACGGTGAAGCTGATCCACATTGCACCGCTCGCTTTGCCGCGAGTGCCCATAAGGATGCGGCCACCAGTCCGGCCCCTCGCAGGCCAACGTCCACTCACGTGCGGTGCACAGCCGCTTTCCCTCTCGGGCGCAAGCATCGCTGGCTTGATGGAAGTCGAGCATAACAGCTGGCCGAACCCCACGCTGATTCGGATACTCATAAGTGTCGATGCAGAACCGCATGCCAACCACGGGACCTGGACAACCGCTTACGGGAACGAAATCCTCACAGCGCCCAGGGGGTTCGGAGACATGAACACGACACGGATGGCGTAGGTTTGGGCAGTAAGACCCTTCGACCAGTTGCATTTCGGTGCCGCAGCGTGGCACCGCTCGGTCCGTATCCCGCGCTTCCAACATGGAGCTATCCGCCCCCTCCGTCACCGGGCGAAGACGATCACGCTGGCGCCACAGCCCTTTCGCACCCACCGTGGCCGTGCTGAGTGTGCGCCACCAACCGTAGGGAGTGGTCATCGCCAACGCCGAACCGGTTAGTAGGCCCATCAAACCTGAAATCAGCCAGAATCGTGCCCGCACAGCCTCTCCCCAAAGCCTGATCATCCCTCATATCTTCAGAAAATTCAAAACCTGATGGATCATTCGGTGAATTGACCCCTTATACCAGCGGCGGAGCCCAATACCCACCACGGTAGTAAGCGCCGAACGGGCGCCGTATGGTACATGTTGCCCCTTCTCGCTATGGATCGACTCACGGTAAGAGGTGCCTGTCAGCACAACCTGAAGAACGTTAGCTGCGATCTCCCGCGCAATCAGCTGGTCGTGATCACAGGTCCAAGCGGTTCCGGAAAGTCGTCGCTCGCCTTTGACACCATCTACGCCGAGGGACAGCGACGCTATGTAGAATCACTGTCAGCCTACGCCCGACAATTCCTCGATCAGCTGCCGAAACCTCGGGTGGAGAGCATTGAAGGTTTGAGTCCGGCGATCGCCATCGAACAACGCGCGCTCGGCAAGAGCCCTCGTTCGACGGTCGGAACAGTGACGGAAATCGCCGACTACCTGCGTCTTCTGTACTCGCGAGTCGGCGTCCCCCACTGTCCGAAATCCGGCAAGGTGCTCCGTGCCTACACCGTTCAGGAGATGGTCGACCAGATCCTGCTCGCCGGCGATGGAGCGCGCGTGACCTTGCTCGCACCCATCCGGCGCGGAAGAAAGGGCGACCTAGGAAGCGAGCTCGAGAGCTTGCGCCGCGATGGCTTCGTACGTGTGCGAATCGACGGTCAGCAACTCGACTTGAGTGAGGACGCACAGATCGATCCGTTGCGTCCTCACGATCTCGATGTGGTCGTTGACCGACTAGTGGTCCGTGAGGGGCTCAAGGGCCGCGTTACCGACTCTGTTGAGTTGGCCCTCAAGCTAGGCGAAGGGACGATACTGATCGCCGGGGCGGACGGCAACCCACCCACTGTGATGAGCGAGAAGCTGATCAGCTGGGAGCATGGGATTACGCTTCCCCCGCTGGCCCCTCGTCTGTTCTCCTTCAACAGTCCCCACGGCTCGTGCCCAGCCTGCGACGGGCTCGGCATGCGCACCACCATCGACCCCTCGCGGATCGTCCCAGATGACACCCGCAGCCTCCGAAGCGGAGCCGTGACCGCCTTCGGTCGGCGGGGTTCGGTTGCCCTGGCGAGCGAAGTTTCCCGACTTGTGTCCCTGTTCGGTATCGATCCCGATATGCCCTGGTGTGATCTTTCCGAGTCGATCCGCCACGACATCTTGTACGGCACGACTACCAGTAGCCCGCGCCGTCGTCGGGGTTCTCAGCATTACGACGGCGTGGTGCCCCGACTGCTCGCTATCCTCGAGACTGGTGAGGTCGGCGAGGGTGAGGACCATGATTCCGATGAAGGCTCGATCGGACCCGAAGATCTTCACCGCTTCGTCGTTGAACGCACCTGCGAAGCCTGTCAAGGTCGACGACTGCGTCCCGAGGCCCTCGCGGTCAAACTCGGCGGTCACGACATCGGTGAACTCTCGGCTCTTTCTCTGAGTGAGCTTCGGGACCACCTCCAACAACTCCAGAGCGAAGGCGGGTTGTCGTTGCGCGACGAAGCGGTCGCCGAACCACTGCTGCGCGAGGTGATCGAGCGACTAGGTTTTCTGATTGGCGTTGGCCTCGACTATCTCTCCTTGGATCGCCCTGTCCATACCCTCTCTGGAGGAGAAGGGCAGCGCATCCGCCTGGCAACGCAGATCGGCGCGTCGCTGGTCGGTGTATTGTACGTGCTGGACGAGCCAAGTGTCGGATTGCACGCCCGCGACAACCGCCGACTTCTGGAGGCGGTGCGCAGACTGGTCGACAAGGGAAATAGCGTGATCATGGTCGAACATGACCGCGATGCGATTCTGGCCAGTGACTACCTGGTGGACATGGGGCCTGCGGCCGGCGTTCACGGCGGTGAGATCGTGGCGATGGGCACGCCGGCCGAGATCATGGAAAATCCCCGTTCGATCACCGGACCCTATCTCACCCGCGCCCGGGCCCTACCTCTTCCCAAAGAACCGGTCGCACCCAGCAAGCACTGGTTGCGCGTGGTCGGCGCGCGTGCCCACAACCTCAAGAATGTGACCTTCGAGGTGCCACTTGGCCTCATCACCGCAGTGACTGGAGTCAGTGGCTCCGGCAAGAGCAGCCTCGTGGTGGACACCCTGCTCAGCGCCGCACGCGCTGAACTCTACGGATCCACCGGTTGGGTGGGTCCGTGCGACCGGATCGAGGGACTTGACGAGATCGACAAAGTCATCAGCATCGATCAGGCGCCTATCGGGCGCACGCCTCGGTCGAATCCGGCAACCTACACTGGAGTCTTCTCACATCTGCGAGATCTGTACGCAGGCCTGCCTGATTCGCGCGCTCGTGGGTACAAAGCAGGACGGTTCTCGTTCAACGTTAAGGGGGGTCGGTGTGAGGCTTGCCAAGGCGACGGAGTTCGACGCGTCGAGATGCATTTCTTGCCAGACGTGTACGTAACTTGCGATGCCTGCTCCGGCCGACGCTACAACCGCGAAACGCTCGAGATCCGCTATCGTGGCTTGTCAATCGCCGATGCCCTCGACCTCACCGTCGACGACGCCGACCAAGTCTTCGAGAGCATTCCTCGCGTCCGCCAACGCACCGCAGCGCTGCGAAAGGTGGGTCTTGGGTACATCAAGCTCGGGCAGGCGGCAACGACGCTCTCGGGCGGGGAGGCACAACGGGTCAAACTGGCAGGAGAGCTAGCCCGCAAAGCAACCGGCAACACCCTCTACGTTCTCGACGAGCCCACCACGGGGCTCCACTTCCAAGACATAGAGCTTCTGCTCCGCGCGCTGTTCGAACTACGCGATGCTGGCAACACTATCGTGCTCATCGAGCACAATATTGAGATGATCGCGTGCGCAGATTGGATAGTCGACATGGGACCCGACGGCGGAGCGGCCGGAGGTCAACTCTGCGCCCTTGGTCCACCTCGCACCATCGCAGCCGCTACCGACAGCCACACAGGACAGGCGCTCGCTCTGCATTTCTCCAGCATTGCGGGCCCACCGTTGCCACAGACTTCGCTCGATTGACCCCTGGCTCAGCCGAAGTCCTTCTCGACACGCTCCTGGTCTTCCTTGCAACGGATGCACAAGGTGGTTTCGGGGCGCGCCTCCAGGCGCTTCACAGAGATCTTCTCACCACATTCCTCACACGCACCAAAGGTGTTGTTGTCGAGGCGCTCGATCGCCTTCTGAATCTTATCGAGAAAGACCTTCTCACGTCCCCGCAGCCGAAAGGTGAACGACTGAAGGTATTCGCTCGAAGCCAGATCCATCTCGTCAGGAAGCTCATTGACGTCCAAGGTCATGTCTTCATCAAGCGTTTGCTGAGCGCGCCGAATGATGTCACGACGCTTCGCTTCAAGAAGATCCCGAAACTTCTTCTCTTGGGCTTTGTTCATGGCGTTGGATCCGTCACAGAGAGTCCCCAGGGGCAGAACGCATGGGGGAAATACTTTAGTCGATGATTGCCTATTCAGTCAACGTGTTCCCGATGTACACAGGCCGACCCGTCGCCCTAATGGGCGGTGCTTGTACGCTCTTCAACACAGGCTTCTCGGCTTTCACGGATGGCACTTACCTTCCAACCCTGACAGAGTAGCCCCATTTTCCACTCTGTTCCGCAAAGCCTGAACGCGGCAACCCCTGATTTTTGGCAGCCATCCAGACATCAGAGACCAT
Organism: uncultured Polyangiaceae bacterium; assembly: GCA_964396375.1. Taxonomy (GTDB): domain Bacteria; phylum Myxococcota_A; class Polyangia; order Polyangiales; family Polyangiaceae; genus FEN-1139. The sequence goes on from CAYNEY010000024.1 coordinate 78,018, forward strand.
CGCGGTAGGCGCGCACCGCATTGACGATGGAATCAGCCAGCTTCTGGCGATAGCCACCCATGTTCAACCGTACTTCTCCGTCAGGGTTCGAGATGAACGAGACCTCATAAAGAACAGCAGGCATGTGCGCACCGGCCAGAACATAGAAACCAGCACGCCGAACGCCTTGATCGGGCACCTTGCCGAAACTGGGCTCGAGCGACGCGGTCGTCGAGCGCTGCAGCAACTCTGCGAAGTGCACGCTTCTGCTCAAAATCTGCCGATCTTGCATCCGCACGAACACACTTGCCAGTTCTCGGGCCGCGGCGGCCGACGCAGCGTTCTCGAGGGCCGCCAAGCGGGAAGCTGCGGCATCGCTGGAGTCGTCGAGCACGAAGGTCATCACGCCATCGCTTCCCGTGCTCTCAGCCGCGTTACAGTGAATAGAGATGAAAAGATCGGCGTTGAACGCGTTGGCACGCGCGGTGCGTTCATCTAGACCCACGCTCACGTCCAAGTCACGCGTCAGCAGAGTGGCGATCCCGAGCTCCCTCGCAATCAAGGGGGCGGCGCGATGCGCGATATCCAGGGTCACGTCTTTCTCCCTCAACCCACGAGGGCCAATAGCTCCCGGATCGTGGCCTCCGTGTCCTGGATCGAGAACAAGACGTCGAAGCACGGGTTGCTCGCGCGTTCCGAACTTGGGCGTCAGCCCCTGTCGAACCACATCCACCACCAGTCTGAATGGCTCGGGCATGTAGAACACTCTGCGCTCCACGGCTCCGTTCAGATCGAGCACCATACGCACCCCGTCCGCTTGTGCCCCAAAGCGCACCCTCTCAACCAACCCCCCTACCGCGTGGATGGCCGGCACCTGACTGCGCGCGCGATCGATGTCCACGTAGAGTCGTGACTCGGTTCCACCGTCGTCAGACTCTATCAATCCGACGCTGAACGTGGTCGGATGAGTCAAGAACACCACGATTCGCGCGTGGTCGCGGGCACCATAGCGTTCCACTTTCTGCACCACACTTTCGGCCGTGCTTGGCAGCACGGAAACAAGCGGTGCTACCACCTCCTCGGTTGCTTCATCGGGTTGGTCAGACGGTACACTCCGGGCTTCCGGGTTCCGAAACGCGGCAAGTACTGCCAGTGCCCGCTCGGCACGTGCGCGACACAGAGGAGCTGCTGTGCTCGAGTCCAAGACCTCCTCGAGCGAGGAAAGCGTCCGCTCAGTCTTTCCCTCCACCTCAGCCCAAAGCAAAGAAGCCTCGACCCTTGCCTCACAGCTCCCACGCTTGTCCGCTTCACGCCGAAGCTCTACTGCCTCTAGACCGTCACCTGTCCTCCCCTCGAGTCGCCAAATTCGCTCTCGATAGCGGGCTGCACGCTCCAAAGCCATGATCGCCGAAGCGGCCGGGAGCGCGGCCGCGCGCCGGGCAGCATCATCCGCCAGTGCCACCACCTCAACTCGAGGCGGCAGCGGCTGGGAACCCTCGAGGCGAACTGATGAGAACGCAGCCACAGCCGTGGAATCCTTGACCATTGCGCCGCTCGTGGGTTCACCCGCTGGACCAACACTACGCTTGGCTTTGCCACAGGCTGCACCCAATACCACCAGCTGCACGATCAGAACGCTCACCAATCCATGCGCAACACGACGGCGGCTCCCAAGCGGTAATCGTCGGTCCTTTTGGCGGCAACTCTTCGGCACGGTCCCAGTCTGTCAGACATCGTGGCCAAAGGCCAACCTACACCCACACCACGGGGCTCGGCCCATCCTCAGCATGGGTCCTAGGCACACCTCGATGCCCGGCAACACACCGAAAGGCGGGATGGTCATCAAGCCGTCTGCCGGTCAGAAGGGGGGCTGGAAAGGGGCTCAGTGCACTTCTCGCGCGCCAACCAAGCCCGAAACGTGCTGCGAGGAACACCTGCCAGTCGCGCCGCAAGGCTGACGTTTCCGCGCGCCTTCTGGAGCATTTGCTCCGGCTCACTCACGTCAGTTCTTCTCGCACCCCCACGTGTACCGAGCGCCAACTCCACATGCATCAGATCGACGGTGGGGCCGTCGACCATAATGGCTGCGCGATAGACAACGCTGCCGAGCTCACGCACATTACCTGGCCAATCGTGGGCGATCAGGCGCGATAATGCCGCGCTCGTCAGCATCTTCAGGCCCACCTCATCCTTGATTCGGTCCAACCAATGGTTGATGAGAGCGGGAATATCACTGCGCCGCTCACGGAGTGCTGGGATCGCGATCACCACCGTCGACAACCTCTGGAACAAATCAAAGCGGAAACGCCCTTTGGCGCAGTATTCGAGGAGCGGCGCCCAGGTCGCCGAGATGACTCTGACGTCGACAACTCTCGAACTGCCCGCACCAACCGGTCTGACAACCCCATCTTCCAGCACGCGCAGCAGTCTAACTTGCACGTTTTGAGACACCTCCCCCATCTCATCCAGAAACAGCGTGCCCTGGTGCGCGGATTCGAAGGCACCTTTGTGATTTGCTACCGCCCCGGTGAAGGCCCCCCGCACATGACCAAAGAGTTCGGAATCAGCCAGCGTGTCCGGAATCGTCCCCACATTGAGAGGCACGTATGCTCCCTCACGCTTGGAGAGCGTGTGCAGCGCGCGTGCTACCACATCCTTGCCCACGCCCGACTCCCCAAGCAGCAGTACTGGGGCGCGCAGCGGTGCAACACGACTCACCTGCTCGGCCACACGCTGCATCGGCTCCGAATCACCGACCATCCCCGGCAGCCGCGCGCCCTGTGCGGAGGCTCGGCATTCCAATTGATTGCGCACGATCACCGCCGTGCGACCAATTACGAACCCGCCAGACCTAGACGCGAAGCCTGCACTCTTCACCCGCGCAGCTCCGACGAAGACACCGTTCTTCGAGTCGAGGTCGCGCACTCGAACTCGGTTCTCGGTATGCTCGAGCACGCAGTGTTGTTGGCTCACCCACGGGTCGTCGATGCGGAGGTCCGCCGCGCGACCACTCCCCAGCACCAGCTTCTCACCCGGACCGAGCACTCTGCGGATGGTGGCACCAAGTCCACCTACTTCGATCACCCACGGTCCCTTTGAACCCTCGCAGAGGATTTCCTCGGTGGTGGACGGGATCACCGGACAACCTGACTTATGCTGCATCCTCGACGATTTCTGGGTCATGCTTCTCATCGGCCCGAGTTGGCACCGAGTTGCGGCCAGAGTGCCCAAGCTCCCAAAATCGATGCTAAGAACCCGGCGATGCTCGCTCCGGCCCGTACTGAACCCCTACCAAGCTTGGGCAACTCACCCCGGCTTCTCGGCCCATACTTCTGTTCGCTCCTTTTTGGGCTCTCTGTCCTGGGGAGTGTCGGTGCGCCAGCCTTTGGACAGTCAACGGTCGACACTGTTGCATCGACCACACCCGAGACAGTGACGCCATCTTCGTCCCTCCCCTCACCGAAGGCTGAGGATTCCCCATCTTCAGGCCCGGCCGATGTGGAATTGATCGAGCCTGAGCCAGAGCTGCCGACAAGATTGGTCTCCGCTCTGCCGCTGGTTGATACGATCCACAACCACTTCTGGCTTACAGTCGGCGCCGAGACTGGCTGGTTCTTCGGCTCATTGGACGACGCAACGCCACTTTCGGATCTTGGTGAGACGCCGCTGCGCACCAATATCCGCCTCAAATATGGGTTGACCTCACACCTCGCTCTTGGGCTAGCCGGGGACATCACCTTCTTCTCCGCACCGGACGGTTGCAGTGATTGCTCCCTCCTGTCGTACGGGATGGGCCCGCTGCTTGGGTATCACATCGTGAAGGGCACCCGCTTCGACCCGTTTGTTGCGCTCTCCTTCGGCTATCGAGCCACGAGCGCCCACGGTCCAGACGGAAATGACTACGTCTACACGGGTCTCGATCTTGCCTCGGTCACCCTCGGTGGCAACTACGCGGTAAGCAGCCACTTCGGATTCGGTCCAACCCTCACCTTCAACCTGTCTCGCTCGCTTGCCGTTCCCGATGGCCACGAACAGGCCTCTTCGTTTGCTTTGCTTGCAGGTCTCGAGTTGTTTATCGACTCGAGTGGACGCTGAGGGGCATCATCCACACCACCGTCTTGGCTTTCTAACTGCCCATCGGCGAAGCGCACACGAGCGCCGGCAACCAGGACTGCCAGGCCTCCACGACGACGCTCCGCCGCTCCGGTAGGAGCGCGAGAGCGTCGCGCCAATCGAAATCTCGCCGTGACGCTCCCAGCCGACTGAACCACTATCAGCGGAACAGCACCAGAGCTTGCCCAACAACTCGAAGCGCAGCCTGGTGCCTAACTCCGCTACTCAACCTTGATGGCCACGCCCAGCGAACGGCGCAGTGCCATATACTCTTCGCTGACACTGAAGAGCAGCAGCTCCTTCATCTTCTCAGCTGCGGTGAGATCACCAGGCAGAGAGGTCTCCGCCGCGATCACTCGTTTCGCGATCTCGAGATCCCCGCACAAAAGGAGACCCGCACGGGTGGTAGTCACCTCAATCCCCTGAATCCACCGCCGCATGTTGGCCGTGCTGCCCTCTCCCATCCAGCGCTTCACGGCTGCCTGCAGGTGTTCGAACTCCACGGGCTGCATGAACCGACGAAGCGCCTGTGCCGACACCTTGACGTTGTTGGCAATCTCTGCCGGGAGCGGAGTACTGGGAACCGCCAACGCCACACCCGCGAAGAACATAATCGTCAACTCGGACTGCGTCGCGAACAGATTCCTGATGTAGGCACGCGGTCGATAGCCGGCCAAGTGCTTCGCACAAATGAACGCGAGTTCCTGCGGTTGGAAACCTGATAGCACAGTCTGACCAGCCACTGAGGCCGGCGGCACCGTAGCTACCGGGACAATCCACCCTGGAACGTCACTCCGCACGTACAGCTCGGGTGCTGGCGTTCCGAGCACCTGTGCCGCCAGTCCAAAGGTCTTCGCGAAAGTGACGGTGGACGTCGCAGGATCCTGCCTGAATCTTGCATCCAATGACGGCAACTTGCCCCCTGCCTTCAGCTCCGCACTCTTCGCCTGCAGCGCCGCCGGCACGATCATCTCGAAGATGCTCGAGACGTGGTTCTGGGTATCCGGGTGGAACAGTTGCCGATTCCACAGGTCATCGTTCATCCGACCTCGGAATGGCAGCATGCCTTCCGGACGCCAATCCAGGTAGAACTGCCTCTCCTCTTCGCTAGCCTCACCCAAGAAAGAGATGGCTGACGCCACGCACCAAGCTTCATCATACGATTGCTTGTACAGAAATAGCCGGTACAGGGCGCGGTACACCTCCACCTTCAAGGGATCGCTGAGAAGCATCGCCCTCTGTTCAGCGATCGCCTCGTCCCACCGCTCCGCGGTTTCGTAAAGCTCGGCCAGGATCTGCCGCTCCAAGCCATTGTCCGGCTTGAGCGTGGCCGCCATTTTGAAGGACTCGATCGCCTCGTTCCCTTGCTGCAGCCGGTCACGGTAGATCAAGCCGAGCTGATGCCATAGTTGGTGCTCCAGCTCGGCGTTGCCCTTCCCACTGATCCTGAGGATCATCTTTCGGTAAGCTCGCTCCAGCTGTTTCCAATCCTTTTCCTGGGTCAGAATCTTGTTGATTCGCTCGAAAGCCTCTAGGTAGGCCGGATTCAGATCGAGCGACGCATTGAAGAGGTCGATCGCCCGGGTCGTATCATTGAGCTTGTCACGATAAAGCTGCGCTTGAGTGTAGAGATACTTCGCTTTGACTTCTGGGCGCGTCTCCAGCTCATTGATCCGCTGGATGCAATCCACCATTTTTTCCCACTCACCAGCTC